>NZ_JNIQ01000001.1:1825000-2425000 GCF_000702585.1 Exiguobacterium aurantiacum DSM 6208
TGACGTGACAAGTGAACTCAAATACGGGCACGATCGTCCGATCGAAGACATGTTGACGCGGCTCGGGCTCGGACCGTTGCGGGATGCGCATCCGCTCTCACTCAGTCACGGTCAAAAACGGCGACTCGCCATCGGGGTGATGATGCTCTCGGAGAAACGATTGATCGCATTTGATGAACCGACGGCAGGACAAGACGAGGCTTCGCTTCGAGCGCTCCATGATTTGATGGCCGAACGTGCGGATGCGGGACAGGCGGTGTTGTTCGTGACACACGACCTCAGTTTTGCTCGGGTCGCGAACACGTACTATTTGATGCATGAGGGGGAGTTGAGCGGCCCTTATGATGCTTCGCTATGGGACGACCCGGAATTATTGCGGAGGCATGGGCTGTTGACGGAGGGATGGTCATGACATTTCATGAGATGAACCCGACCGTCAAGTTTATGACCGTGACATGTCTCATGTTCGGTCTCGCTTTTATGTACAATCCGTGGACACCGCTCGCTGTATTTCTCGGCACGATCCTCCTGCAAACGCTTTTCGCCGACGTGAGCTGGAAGCGATGGGGGCTGTTCATGATCCCATTCTTATTGACCGCCGTCGGGACGCTATGGACGACACTCGTCTTCGGCAGAGAGGCGAGCGGGGAAGTCGTGTTCACGCTGTTCGGCAATGACGTCACCGAGGAGAACGTGATGCTCGCTCTGACACTCGCCTTGCGCGTGTTGGCGTTCACGGTTTTGTCGCTCCTTTTCACGCTGACGACGGACCCGAAGCGATTCGTCTACAGCTTGATGCAGCAAGGAAAGTTGTCGCCAAAGATCGCCTACAGCGTTTTCGTCGGATTTCGCTTTTTCCCGATTTTAAAGAGCGAGCTCATGCAACTTTACGAAACACATGCGCTGCGAGGTGTGCGCTTGGAGACGAGGCGGGATCACATCCGTCACGCGCCAAAACTGCTCATCCCGCTGCTCGCCGGGGCGATTCGTCAAGCCGAACGAATCGCGTTCTCGATGGAGGCTCGCGGGTTTACGGGGGAAGGACGTTCTTCGTACGAGGTGATCCCGGTCACAAAGAACGACTTTTTATTAGCGGCTCTTCTCGTCGCGCTGTTCGGAATAAGTGTATGGATAGGTGTACGCTAAAAAAACAGGATGACTCACTCGGAGTCATCCTGTTTTGTCTCTTTCACGATGCGAAACTTCGGTTTCACAGATTCATTGTTGAACGCCTCGAGCACGGTGTTCTCGTTGGCCATACGAATTTGTTGCGGTTCGCCTTTTGACGTCGTGCCGATACAGAACATGTTCGCCTCGTGATCGGCAAAGAGCGACTTGTAGGCTGTCGCGTGATGCATGAGCCGGCCGGGTGACCCCCAACCGACGATGGCCATACCGCCGCTTTTCTCGACGTCGTCGAGCGTCTCTTCGACATAATGATAGTTCACCTCGTCAAGTTGGGACTCGACGTACGGCAAGTTGTCGTTGATGGCGAGCGTCGGGACGAGGCTGATGACGCGCACTTCTCGAATCGGCTGATCCAAATGGTTACGCATGAGCATATAGGCGCGTTGTGTCGTCGTCCCGGACAAGAACGCATCGCTCATCCGAGGCGAATAGATGATGACGGCACAGATCACGCCGTCGACGACATCCGTGAACTCGTAAGAGCGCATATAACGTTTCGTCTTATCGTCGTTGAAAATCGACTTGACTCGAATCGTCACTTCCTCGATTTGCGTGTTCATTTCGTTTCCTCACTTCAACTGGTAATTTTCCTGTCACGTCAACTTGGCGAACCATTCCAAATAGCGAATCGTGTACCGTGCGACTTGTTGCTTCGTCGTCTTGCCGTCTCCTGGGAGCAGGGTGACCTCGGTCTGGTATTGGTCGTAAAACGACATGACGTTGTCGACGTACTGCTCACTTCGATTGTATTCAAAGATGGCCGAACGAATCGACTCGTACGAATCACTCGTCTGTCCGCCGTGTTCACTCAAATAATAGGCTGCCGTATGCGCCGAGTCGATCAGGCTGTGCGGATCGGCTTGTCCATCGCCGTTGCCGTCACGGCCGAGACCGCCATATTGCTCGATTAAAGTTAAATCGGTCAAATCGATCTCGTCTTCTGGCACATCGCCTTTCTGATCGTCCGTGTCATACTGCCAGCCGAGCCACGTCCGTGGCATGAACTGGAACGGTCCGATCGCCCCGACCGAAGAGCGCATCGAGGAGCTGTGTGAGAAGATCGTCTCGACACGATGGACGGCGGCGAGCAAACGCCAATCGACGTCATACGCGTCGGCCGCATCCTCATACACCGCGACGTGGTCGGCAGGGACACCATGGTCCCCGTAGTAGGCACGGTAAAGCGCGTTGTTCACTTTTTCATGTTGACCGAACCAGCCGATTGCGACGAAGAACAACACCGCCACAAGCATGATACTGGTCAGTCGCAGCATCAATCGTTTCAAGATACCGCCTCCTAGCTTTCTAGACAATACCCGAATAGTGTAGCATATAGCTAACAGGAAGGACAGGAGTGGATATCGATGCTCGAACGAATCGTCTTTACCGTCATTCTCGCCTATTTATTGATCATTCAACTGTTCAATGCCCGCTTGATGAAGTCGATGATCGCCTCGCTCGGAAGGAGCCGCGTATACGAAGAAGCGATCAAGTCGGCATGGGGGCTGACGCTTCTTCTCGTCGCGCTCGTGTTCTTGTTCGGTGTCCCGGCCGAGGCGGTCGGACTTGGGTTCATGCCGGAGGCGACCGACGAACGGGCGTGGAATTATTTCGTCCTTTGTTGCGTCCTCATGGGCGCCTTCTCCGTCTTTTACTTATCCGTGCTGACCTCCTCGCGCCTTCGGGAGATGCTCCGTCCCCACTATGAACTCGAGATCGAGAAAGCGCTTCTCCCGAGGACAGCGGATGAGGCGAAGGCGTGGAAAGCCGTCTCGTTCACAGCCGGGGTCACGGAAGAGTTCATCTTTCGCGGTGTCTTGCTCTACACGCTCACATTATATGTCGATTTCTCCGATGTGTCGCTCGCCTTGGCAAGTGGCGTCTTGTTCGGTCTTGCTCACGCCTATCAAGGGGTGCGTGGCATCGTCGTCACCGGGCTGCTCGGTGCGCTGTTCGGCTACGTTTATTTGGTGATGGGCGTCCTGTGGCCGCTCATGGTACTGCACATGCTGCTCGATCTCATCGCTGGACCGATTCATGTCGACGCGTCAAAAACTGGGTGACGGCGTCTTCATATGCGTCCCGGTCTTTTAAAATGCAGTTCGTATGTTCGGCGTCGTGGATGAGGGCGATCTCGTTTTGGCGGTTGAGGGCGTTCATCTCGACGGACATCCACGTTGGCACGAAATCGTCGCGCGTGCCGTGAATGAACAAGATCGGGGCGGACGTTTCCGCCAAGTCTCGTTTCGGGCGTACTTGGTTCATCCGAAAACCGGCCCGGCTCCATAGGAAGTAATCGATGCCTGGTAACAATAAGTCGCCAGGCAGCCGGTGCAAGTTGTTCAATTGATGGCGCATCAATTGTCGCATGTCGTCGAACGGGCACTCGGCGATCAAGAAGTCGACGTCTGTGAGCGGTCCGGCCTGAAGGATCGTCGCGGCACCCATCGAGACACCGTGCAGCCCGACTTCCTCTACGGTCTCGTTCGTACGCAGCCAGTCGACCCAATCGACGATGTCGTGTTTCTCATGGTAGCCGTATGAGGCGTAGACACCTTCTGATTCCCCATGTGAGCGCAAATCGACGGCGAGCAAATTGTAACCGAGCTTGTGGAACATGGCCAAATGCGGTGCCATGAAGCTGTGCGACGCCGTATAGCCATGGACGAAGACGATCCACTTCCGGGCGTCACCGTTGCGATACACCCGACCATATAGGCGGTAGTCGTCTCTAGAACGGAGCGAGACGTGTTCAAACGGCACGTCGTGGTAAAACGATTGGTCCTCTGTCGTGTACGGCGCGAGCAACATCTCTGGCGTCTTACGTTTCCCCCGTGTCATTCGTTTGAACGCATAATAACTGATGGCGTAATAGCCTGTGAATAATGTCGCGAGCCCGTATTTCCATTTTAGTTGCATGAACATCGCTCCTTTCCTCATTATTGTACCCGAAAACACTCATTGCGTTCACGTTCCAACACATATCGTGAAGCGCTCTGATGACGAGGGGCGACGGAACGGTTACAAATCGCCGGTCGTCACGTTCATCGATTCACGTTAAGCTGAGGCGGTAGAAGATTTAGGGAGGGTGGATCAACGTGACGCGTGAGGCGATGTATCGATTCATACAAGCTTGCATCGGGGGACGAGTGGACGATGTGACGGAGGAAGGGATCTCGTTTTATCGACGTGGGGCGCACGCGTCCCACGACCTGGCGCCTGTCCTCGATGCCTTGATCGAGCGTTTCTTGAGCGGGAGCGGTCGTGAAGTTCATGTGAATGTCGTGGACCTCGCCGACGATGCGGGTGTCCGGCCGTATGAGGCAGTTCAGGCGTTGCTCGCGCTCTCGGATATCTTCCTCGTCTCGAACTATATCGAGGAACGATTGATCACGATTCAACAGATGGAAATCGATGCGTTACGGACGTTCTCCGTTCGCATCGTGTTCAGCGCTTGGTTGTCGCATCATCTCGACGACGTCTGTAACCTACGACGGCATCAGGCCGGCTGACAAAACAAGGGAGTGGCGAACGCCACTCCCTTTCACAATGTTTCGAGTTGGCCATCACGCAAACGGAGCACGCGGTCGCACACGTCAAGCATGCGCTCGTCGTGGGTGATGACGATGACTTGTTTGCCGTTTTCGTGCGCGGCTGCGGCCAGGCGTTCCATGACGAGTCGCCCGTTCGCATAGTCGAGGCTCGCTGTCGGTTCATCGGCCAAGATGAGTGAGGGGTCGTTGATGAGGGCACGGGCGACGGCGACCCGCTGTCGTTCGCCGCCGGAAAGGCGATTTGGCAGTTCGTCCAACCGATGACCGAGACCGAGGTCGGTCAATAGCCGTCTCGCGTCAGTGTCAAGTCCTGCCTCGGCTTGGACGAGCTCGAGTTGTTCACATACCGTCAAGTATGGGACGAGGTAGGCGTCTTGAAAGACGAACCCGACCTCGTTCAGACGCAATTTCCGTCGTTCTTCTTCATCGAGCGTGAACGCATCGACCGGACCGAGATACAATTCCCCCGCGTCAGGGCGTTTCAGCAACCCGAGAATTTGGAGCAGCGTGCTCTTGCCGCTCCCGCTCGGTCCGACGATGGCGATGCACTCTCCGGGAGAGACGGTCAAATCGACCCCGGATAGAATCGGTTGTTCATAGGCGTGATGAATCTTCATCAATTTCATTTCATTCGACCTCCTAAGGCGTCGGCGGCGTCGAGCCGGCGAGCGAGATGACGAAGAAGAGGGCACTGTAGAGCAGGGCGTTCACTACCTCGAATTGAAACGGGATGTCAGGCGGCACGACCCCGGCTACCAATGCCGTGACGAGAGCCGCGACACCGCTCGCGAGGATGACGGTGACCATCACTTGGCTGACGAGCGCGGTGCCGATCGTTCGCGTCCGGATGCCGATTGCTTTCAAAATTCCGAGCTCTGGCAACTTTTGCAATGTGACCATGTAGAAGAACGCCGTCAAGATGAACGCCCCGATGACCAAGAGAAATCCGCGCATCATCGCGAACGTTCCTTGTTCGGCCGAATAGCCCGGCACGGCCTCGATGACTTCTTGCCGTGTGAATGTCGAGAGGGCGGTGTCGCCGTCGCCGTCTCCGAGCCAGGCCGACACGTACGCCGGTCCGCCGGTGACTTGTTGATACGCGTCCCATGTCTCCATCGTCGTCCAGACGACGGGGGCGTGGCTGAAACGACCGTCTGTCGTCCCGACGATCGTGAACCGATAGCCGCTCGTGAAATCTTCGACCGTATCACCGACGGATAACGTCTGCAGGAAAGTCGGGTCGACGAGCACTTCGCCGACTTCGAGGTCGAGCGTTGGTCCGACCGGAGAATCGGCCGGCAACGCGAACAACGTCGCATCTTGCTTCGTCTCGTTCCCGAACGTGAGCGGTTTGACAGCGAGCGGGGTCATCGTGTCGCTTCTACGTGTCTGTTCGATGAACGACCGTGTCAATTGGCCTTCCGCGTCGGCGGTCAGGTGGAACGTGTCGGCGTCGAGTTCACGTATGCTTGCCCCGTTGTCGTAGGCGAGTCCGTCGGCGAGTCCGGTGATGAGCGTCGTCAACAGCACGATGAGGAGTGTGATGACGAAAATCAGTGAGTAGCGGCGTCGTTGGCGCCACATTTCTTTCATTCCTAATTGCATAGAAAAAGCCTCCTTCATGTCGATGAAGGAAGCATAGCGGATGAATATGAACAGAGTATGAACGACTACAACATGACCGTGAACACGGTGCCTCGGCCGGGTGTCGAATCGACGTGAATCGTTCCGTCGTGCAAGGCGATGATATCGTGGACGATGGACAGACCGAGTCCCGTCCCGGTCGTCGACCGGGACACGTCTCCTTGGAAGAAACGTTCGAACAGGCGCGCTTTCGTCGCTTCGTCCATACCGACCCCGTCATCGGCGATCGTCACGGTCGGACGCTCGCGTTGTTCCAAGCGGATGCGGATCATGCCGCCTTCAGACGAGGCGTGGAGGGCGTTTTGGATTAAGTTGGCCCACACTTGTGACAGCAGGATCGGGTCGCCTTTTATGGCGATGGATCGGTCGAGATCGGTCGAGATGGCGACACCGGTCTGGTCGAGTTGGAACGACAGGCCGCGTATGACTTCTTCGATCGAATCGGCGATGGTGACGTCCGACTCCAAGGCGAGATCCGCTTCATCGAGTCGGGCAAGCAGGAGCAACTGTGTCGTCAAACCCGATAACCGTTCCGTCTCATCCCGAATGATCCGCGCATAGTCGCTCGCCTCGCCATCGGTCGTGGCGACGAGCCTCGTCGCATACCCGGTAAGCGACGTGAGCGGGGAGCGGAACTCATGGGAGACGTTCGAGACGAACCGCTTTCGCTCTGCCTCGGACATCTCAATCGTCTGGGCCATATCATCGAATCGTCTCGCGAGCACCCCGATCTCGTCGGTCCGTCCGAGCGGTAAATCGCGAGGTCGTGTCCCTGATGCGACCGAGGCTGTCGCCTCGGTCAGCAGTTTGACGGGCCGGACGATATTTCGTGTCGAGAGCGCAATCAACAGAAACGCCAGAACGGTCAATGTGCCGAAAAAGAGACCGACGAATAAGTGGAGTTCACGAATCTGTGCGGACAGGTCGGGGCGCATGAAGACCGCGTCGACCCCGTCGCTACCGATCAACGGAAAGCCGTACGTGTTGACGACTTCGTTGTCGAACAGACCGAGCAGAAAAAGGTGAAACGGATAGTCGCGCATCCCTTCGTAAACGACGCCTTCACGGACAGAACGGATGATGGCATCGTCGATCGTCTCGTTTCGGAACTCTCCCCCGTAGCGCATGACGCGTCCGTCCGCCTTGACGACGAACAGTTGATAGCCGGTCCTCGCGAGGAGTGAGTAATAGGCGGCCTCGTCTAGGTCGGTATGATTCTCGAAATAGCCGACGGCAGCGCTCGCCGTCCGCTCCGTCTTCTCACTATACGTCGGTTGCCACCAGACGTAATAGGCGACGTTACTGACGAGGAGGGCGACGGCCCCCGAGGCAATTAGAATGAGGAAGACCGTCAAGACGATTCGCGTATAAAGCGTCTTCATGTCATCACCTCAAGGGCGTAGCCGACCCCGCGCACGGTCCGGATCACGACTTGTTCGCTTTGGAGACGACTTCTCAGCCGCTTTATATGAACGTCGATGGTCCGGTCGTCCCCGTCAAAGTCTATGCCCCAGACGTTCTCGATCAGTTCATCGCGGCTATAGACGCGCGAAGGGAAGGCCGCAAGTTGATACAGCAGCTCGAATTCACGCTTCGGCAAGTGAATCGTCTCGCCGTCGACGTTCAAGCGATAGTCACGCAAGTCGAGCGTGAGCGGGCCGGCTTGGACGATCGTCTGCGCCGTCCGTTCATATCGCTTCGCGACCGCCTGGAGCCGGAACAACAGTTCATCGGGAATGAACGGTTTCGTCATGTAATCGTCGGCGCCGTGCTCAAAGCCGCTTCGTTTGTCATCCCATTCACCGAGTGCGGTCAACAAGATGACCGGGACGTCGAGCATGCTCTTCAGCCGACGGCACAGTTCACGTCCATCCATTCCCGGGAGCAACACATCGACGACGGCGGCATCGGTCGGCCGTTCGGTGAACAGTTTTTCAGCGACGGTCGGATCTGTCGTCAAAGTCGTCGAATGACCAGCCTGTCGTAGTGTCTCGTCAACCAGACGAAGAATATGTTCATCATCTTCTACAATCAATACGTGCATCGGACTCTTCCTTTCTAAACTGTGAAAAAGCGGCAAGGCCGTGGCCGTTACCGCTTGAATCGAAGTCACTTGGGTGCCAGTTCTCCATGCAAGGCACTCATCGCCCGCAAAAAGGCGTCTTTGAAGTATTTATCTTCTTGCGTCTCGAGCGTCTCAATCGCCGCGGCGTCCCCGCCGCTCGCCTTCACGAGCAAGTTGACGAACGCTCCCCAGCGCTTCACGTGCTCGGGCTTCGGATGGTTCATCGCTGACGTCAATGTGAACCAGTAAGGTTGATCGCGGCGTTGAAGCGTGGCGATCATCTGTTTCGCCGTCTTCGCCTCGTCCTCGGACGGGAGTGTCGCCGTGGCAAACCAGCCGAGGAGAGAGGCGCTCATTTCCTCGAGCGCCTGTTTAATCTCCGGGTCGATCGGTTGACGACCGAAATCGGTGAGGTTGACGAAGACGAGCCGGTCTTTCAAGTCCATGTGCGTGATCCAACCGCTCGCCGCTTTCAACTTGTCTTTCTCTTTGGATTGGGCCTTGAACGTGAACCCGTTCTGCTTACCGATATAGATGCGAAACTGACCACGGTCGACATGTTTATCGACTTTGAACTCGACGTCTTGGCCGACTTGGTACGGTTGATTCTTCTTGTTCAGCGTCTGTCCTTTCTTCAACTCGGGCCGGCGGACGATATAGCGGAGCGCCTCTTGCTCGGTCCGGTCATCGAGCGTCCACAAGTTGTGGGGCGTGACATTTTTGAAGCGATGGCGACGAACGTGGATATATTGGTCCAAGGCGTCGATCGCCTCGGCGACAGAGCGCTTCCCAGACAAATAGTCATCGGCGACGTCGCGAAGCGTCAGTGATTCGAGCCGGTCGATGTGCCCGTTGTAAGGGACGGTGCCGACGACGAACAAGGCGGTCGCGATCAGCTCGCTCTCGCGAGGGGTCAATGGACGTTTGGCCATATTGCACTTCCTCTCTAAAGTCATATACTCTAGTATAGCAAAAACCGATTTCTTCATGTTGTATGAATCCACCGAATGGAAAAATTGTACAGGTTCACAGGAATTCGGTGTTTTTCTCCGAATATTTGTTAAGATAGAGCTAACAATGGGATGTGGGATGAGGTGAAAAGATGAAGCTGTCGATTGACTCTGGGGACTATATCGTGTTGATTGAGATCAACAAGGAAGTGTTGAAGTGCACATCGCTCGAAGAGGCAGTCTTTGCGGAGCGTGACCGCTACGAGCTCGTCGGTCGCATGAGTGAGCGGCTCCCGGCCGAGGTGATCGTCCCTTCCGTCATCGATTACATCCGCTTCGGGAGCGGATACATCGGGGACACGATCGTCTGGAACAACGAGACGGAATCGTTCTTTTGTCAGCAGTTCGAGACGATTGACGGCTCTCCGCTCGGTGAGGACTTGGACGGTTTCACTCCGGACCCGTACCGGATAGAACTCGCGCGCTACTACACGTACTTGACGATCGGAAAAATCGTCGATTTTGAGATGGAACACGCGGATGTCCCGGACTATTGGTAAACTGTCGAAAAAATGTCAAACTCTTTTTTTGAGAAAAAAGGGAAATCCAATCTGGAATTTGAGATAATGGAGCCATCTTATGAAGTTGAAATGGAGCGTAAGGCAATGAAAAAAATCTTATTGTTGACGGCGTTGACGTTACTCGTCCCGACGACGGCCGGGGCGGCGTCAAAACCAGTGATTCTCGAGAAGCATGGCTACGTCGTGGCGGAGCCGCGTGTCGGAAACCAGTATTATATTAAACAGACCGGGACCGACTTGACGTGGAACACGACTCGAGGAGCCGCCGACATCGTCGTCGCGTTGATTGATTCATCTGCCGACCGGACCCATAAAGAGTTGTTGAACGTCCCGCGGGTCGTCAATTCGATGAAAGGTCCATACAGTGTCGATTATCATGGCACGCATACGGCCGGTATCATGTCAGGCCTCCATAATAAATATGGCATCGCCGGGCTTGCCCCGAACGTCCGCTATCACTTCTATAACGTCTTTTACGGCAAGAACTCGGAGTTCACGGATTCGTGGACGGTCGCGAAAGCCGTCGACACGGCGGTCGCGAAAGGCGCGACGATCATCAACTTATCGCTCGGCGGCCAAGACTACGACCGCGTGCTCGCCGATTCGATCAAACGGGCACGGGCTAAAGGTGTCGTCATCGTCGCCTCGTCCGGTAACGACGGTGCGACAAAAGTATCGTTCCCTGCGAACATGAAAGAAGTCATCGCCGTCGGGGCGGTCGACTCACAGCACCGGGTCGCCGCATTCTCAAACATGGACAGCCAAGTGAAAGTCGTGGCTCCCGGTGTCAACGTCTTGTCGCTCGGATTGAAGAACAGTTTCATCTTCATGGACGGCACGTCGATGGCCGCGCCGATGGTGACGTCAGGCATCGCGCTCGTCAAATCGGTGAACCCGTTCTTGACGCCGACGGACATCGACGGGTTGTTTCAAAAAATGCCGCGCGTGAGCGGTAAGCCATACACGGAGCTGAACACGAAACGGCTGCTCGACGCGACGCCGCGCCCGGTGTCTATCTCAGCCCCGGCGACGCTCACGAACCGGTATGTCCAAGAAGCGAAACTTTCCGTCATGAACCGACCGAACTTGAAAACGACGTACACACTCTATCAAGGGACACGGAAACTGAAGACGCTACCGGCGAACGGCGGCGCTTTCACGATGTATGCCGGTGGGGACTGGTTACCGAGCGGACAGTATCGGCTCACGGCCGTCGTCACGGACGGGAAGTACAAGCGCTCCTCTAGCCGAAACGTCACGTACGTCAACCCGGTCAAGACGAGTGTAGCGGTCAAAGCGGCCGACGCGCAGACGTTCGAGTTGACGACGACGCGTAAAGGGGTCGTCACGGTGCTTGATGCGACAGGGAAGACCGTCTACGAGGCGCTCCATGTGCCTGGCACGTTCCCGGTACGCGGTGACACGGGCTCGAACTTGACCGTCGTCTTGAAACCGACCGACATCTCCGAACGTGTCGTCTCGAAAACTTACGTGCCGGCCGCGCCGCCGGTTGAAGAACCGGTCGAAACGATCGAACAGACATGAAAAACACCACCTTACCCGTTGACGGTCTCGTCATCGGGTGGGGTGGTGTTGTTTTCATATGTCAGTCGATGGTGATCGCTTCACCTGTCCAACGAATGCTCGCTTCTAGCACGTTCCCGTTGTCATCGATATGTTCAAAACTTAATTTCCCGTCGGCGATGATGGTACACAGGCCGACACGAACGAGGTCGCTCCAGTCACGGCGCGTCTGAACCGATGCATCGAATAGCGGGATCGATTCAGGAAAACGTTCATGCAGATGGGCCAAGTTATGGTGATCGAAATGGTAAGGCCGTTTTGACAATTCGTTCGGTGCTTTAATGTCGAACGGCTCAAAACCTTGGACGAGTCGATTTTTACGATAGAAGGCGAACACGCCGTTATTTGGGTGGAGCGCTTTAATGTCATCGATTTCAATCACATAGGTCAGCCGTTGGATCCAACCGTTCTTTGCATCTTGACGCATCAAAATCCCTCCTTGTTCAATGGAACACGCCTTATTTTAGCGCTGACCGCCATGAAAATCAAGTTCAGCTTGTCGGTTGTCAACGTGACGTTTATCGGCTACAATGGGTGAAGTGACTATGAGGTCTGGACAATCGCGGGGCGCAAGCTTTGAGGAAAGTCCATGCTCGCACAGCCTGTGATGGCTGTAGTGATCGTGCTACACGAAAAGATAAGTGTAGGCAACGCAAGTTGACGGCAGAAGAAGCACCTAAGTCCTCGGATATGGTGCAAGCTTCTTGAAAGTGCCACAGTGACGGAGTCTGACCGGAAACGTTCAGAGTGGAACGAGGTAAACCCCACGAGCGAGAAACCCAAACTATGGTAGGGGAACTTCCTGACCGGAACCGAACGGGACGGAGGGCGCCAGACGGCGCAGATAGATGATTGTCACTCCATCGTGCCAGGGAGACCGTTATGAGCACCGGAGTACAGAACATGGCTTACAGGGCAGCATAGTCTCTTATCTTACATCGACCAGGAGTTCAAGCAATCCTACTTGAGCTCCTTTTTACTTGACCATTTTAGGACGAACAAATAGAAAGTAGGGATACTATGGCAAAACGAAAATTGATCGCCACAGCGGCGATGGGCATCGAGGCGCTCGTCGCCAAAGAAGTGCGTGACCTCGGCTATACGTGTGAAGTCGAGAACGGTCGCGTCTACATCGACGCCGAGATGGAGGATATTCCTCGCCTGAACTTATGGCTCCGTACGGCCGACCGCGTCAAGCTCGTCGTCGCCGAGTTCAAGGCGACGACGTTCACCGAGCTGTTCGACGGGGTCGTCGATCTTTCATGGACGGATTTGATGCCGTGGGACGCCCGGTTCATCGTCGACGGCCGCTCGGTCAAGTCGAAGCTGTTCTCGATTCGCGACTGTCAGAAGATCACCGAGAAGGCGATCGTCGACGCGATGCAGCGCGGCTATAATAAACCGGGCGAATGGTTGCCGAAAACGGGGGCGTTCTATCCGATCGAGGTCGCCTTGTTGAAAGACGTGGCGACGATCACGATCGATACGTCGGGCGAGGCGCTCCACCGTCGCGGATACCGCGAACTTCATTCGCAAGCCCCGCTCAAAGAGACGATGGCCGCGGCCATGATCCAGCTGACGAACTGGAAGCCGGACATGCCGTTCTATGACGTCTTTACCGGCTCGGGTACGCTCGCCATCGAAGCCGCGCTCATCGGCCGTAACATCGCGCCTGGTCTCAACCGTGAGTTCTGCTCGCAAGACTGGCCGTGTGTGCCGAAGAAGGCATGGTACGAGGCGATCAACGAGGCGAACGATAAAGCCGAGTGGGACAAGCCGCTCAAAATCTACGGCATCGATCTCGACCCGCGCATGGTCAAGCTCGCTAAGGACAACGCCGAACTCGCCGACGTGCGTGACGCCATCACGTTCGTCCACAGTGACGCGGCCGCGTTGAAGCCGAAAGAAGAGTACGGCGTCATCATCGGTAACCCGCCATACGGGGAACGGTTGCAGACGGAAGAAGAGATCATCGACTTGTATGAACGGATCGGTCAACAGTTTGCCAAGTATCCGGGCTACAGCGTCTATATGCTGACGAGCTATGAGGACTTCGAGAAGGCGTACGGCCGCCCGGCGACGAAACGCCGCAAGCTGTACAACGGGAATATCGAGACGCAGTACTACCAGTTCTTCGGCAAACGTCCTCCGAGACGTTCAACAGAGCCATTTGTAGAGGGTAAGTAATCACCCATTGCACACTAATTGCACAATTTTTATTTTTTTCTGCCGCAGATACACGAAAACCGCTCCCTAGAGCGGTTTTTTTTACGTCCTCGATCATGGTGGAGAAGAGCTCGGTCGTGTCTCCCTGAGTAGTGTGCAATACGTGAGCGTAGATATCCATCGTCGTTTTGGCATCTGCATGGCCCAATCGTTCCTGGATGACCTTCGCATGGACGCCGGCCTTGATGAGCAGCGTCGCAGGGGTATGTCGTAGTTCACGCATCGTGATCTCAGGAACCTCGGCCGTTTTGACGGTCAGGTTATGACGTCGTCGCAACCCAGAGTACCAGACATAGGCGCCCTTGATGCCGAGGCAGACAAGGTCCTCGTCGTTACGCCATCCGAACTTGACCATGTCATACTTCTGCCGGAGCCTGGACTTTTCGAGGAAGCGGTTCAACTGGTCGGGGATGGTGACGACCCGAACCTTCTTCCCTTTGGTCTGCTCGAACGAATAGCCGCCCTTCGTCTCGATGGCGGTACGGGCGATCGTGATTTGTTTGCGCTCGAGGTCGATGTCGGACTAACGGAGGGCCGTCGCCTCGCGGGCACGCATGTCGGTATAGACGATCAGGTGGACCGCTGTACGATAACCGTTCGCCATCGTCTCATCCGCCGTCTCGAGGTAACGTCTCAGCTCATCTGGTGTGAGCGTCTTGTATTCCTTCAAGCCCTCAGACAGTTTCTCGACGGCAGCCATCGGGTTGTCGGCCTTGTAATAGTCGAGACGGCGCGCCCAGGAGAAGAAGCCGACATATACGCTCCGGCGGATGTTGACGGTGTTCGGCTGTAGGCCAGCATCGAGATATTCACGGAGCAGGCGGAGGCAGTGCTGAGGTTTCACATTCTCCATGTTGAGACGCTTGAACCAGCCCGGCACGTTCTCGACGAAACTGGTGTATGAGTGGTACGTCGTCTTGGCCATCGTCGTCTTGATGTAAAACTCGAGCCAGTCATCGAGCACCTCGCCGACACGTCCTTTCGGACGGACCTTGACGAACTCGCCTTCCTTCTGCGCACGGATCTGGTCGGCGACCCAATATTCGACCGTCTTCTTTCGTTCGTCGGAGAAGTAACGCTGCACGCGCTTGCTTTCCTCGTTGAACCCAAGTGAGAGCCGCACCTCCCATTTGCCGGTCTTCTAGTTCTTCTTGATGTTTGCCATTCACGTCAACCTCCTTTTACACTGGCAAATATTACGAACGTACTTTCGTTTTTTTGTTGTTTCAAGTTTAACAAATTATGAACGCGGAAATACTAAAAATAGAACTGATTACTCTTTTCGCACTTTTTTTTACCATTCTCGCAACATTATTGTTATTATTAATACGAATATAAGTCAAAAATAAGAACAGACGTTCTTGGTCAACGTAATTTAGAACGAGCGGAAGTGAATTATTTAGTAAGGGGGAATAGTTATGTATGATGTACAGCAAATTGTGAGGTTTTTCTTAAGTATGGATGACATGACACCAAAAAAACTTCAAAAACTATTATATTATGCTTATTCGTGGTTCTTAGTATTCGAAAATGAAAAAGTGATAGATAATCCTGCTCCTATTCGTTTGTTTAATGAGAGAATCGAGGCATGGGTTCATGGGCCAGTTGTCCCTAAAATTTATCATCAGTTCAAGGATAGAGGAGCTAATAACATTCCTAAAGATGAAAGCTTTGTTCCTGATGAAGCAGGATTTACAGCTGAGACTTTAGAAATTTTGTTTCAAGTGTGGGATGTCTATGGCAAATATAACGGAAATCAACTTGAATCTATCAGTCATCAAGAAGAGCCTTGGAAAGAGGCGCGTGGGGACCGGTCACCGATTGCCATCTGTAACAACATCATCAATGATGAAACGATTTTTGAGACTTATGGATCTCGTTTATAAGAGGAAATAATAATGCCGGAGCCTATTCGAAAAAATATACATGATATCAATGCTTTTGCAGACGGAGTAAAATCACCTGAGAAAGAAATAAAATCTTCAACACTACCTCGAGAAGCTAATCATCCTCAATTTTTTCTCTCGAATCCAGATTGGATGCGTGGAGCAAGAGTCAAAGGCGGTATGACAACCTATCTTAAGGATGCGGAGCAATATGCTGAAAAGATAGCCTTCATAATGATATCTTTACTTCCGAAGTTGATGAAGGATTGGAAAAGTCTTTACCCTAATCCGAATGCACGTCAATTTCCACATTGTCATGTACTGAATGGGAATGCATTAAAACGTGCAAAAGATATAATTAATGAGATTTATCCGGATGCTGACTATTCTTCCGAGTATCTTAAAAACATATGGCAGTTTGGTTTTTCACAAGGGATTCGTCTAGTGTGTGGGGTTAACAACAATGATGAGATTTATCCTTTCTTCGTAGATTACCATCACCTACTTAATCCAGATAAAAATTATAATCAGCAAGATTTTGCTTCTTTTAGGTATTGTCCAAAGGTTTTAGCCAATGTGTCTAATCAAACTTTTGACAATGTAGGTTACGCTTCTATTCTCCATTTGCCACAAGACAAAGCATCTGATCTTTTAAATGATGTGTGTGATACGTGTAAAGACATTGTATATGACATGTACGAAGAATTGATTTGAGGATAACGAGCCGAAAGGCTCTTTTTTGTCTTCAATTCGTACCAACTGCTTATTTTATTTACATATTTATTAAAAAAAGGCTCATCACCATAATCCGTGGTTGACACTGGTGCGACCGATTTCTAACCGCAGCCTCAAGAAGAAACGGTCTAGGTTCCGATAGCCGTATGCTCGCCGTTTGATGAGCTTGATCTTGTTGTTCGTCCCCTCCATCTTCCCGTTCGAGAGTCGTGAAAGGATCGTCCTTTGGACCGCCTTCTCTCTGGCCTGAATCGTCTTCGCGATCTTCGCCAGGGGCCCGCACGGGTGGAACCGGTATCGGGACAGCCAATCTGACAGCCGGCGCCTCGCTTGGACGTCGCTCGACGCCTTCAGCACATAGCGGATGTGTTGGAGGCCCCGGTAAACCTCGCGCGTGACCCTGTCCTCGGCGAGGCATGCCCGGACAATCTCATGACCTTCGGCCGTCAGTTCCTCCGGGCGTCGCGCGAGTGACCGATCGATTGACCGGACATGGTACTGGCGCTTCGTGTCGTCCAAGAAACGCCTCCGGCGTCGGAGTGCCTCGGTGAAGAACTGGACGAGATGGAACCGGTCGAGTACATGGTCCGCATCCGGGAACACGCGTGCGATCGCATTCGCCATCGCAGGGGCGAAATCGCTGACGACGGTCATCACGGTCCCGGGGACCGACGCGAGTGCGGCCGTGACCGCCGACTCGTCTCGCCCTGGGACGATGGAGAGCAGTCGCCCGCTTTCTGCGTCCAGGACGGCGGTCGCATAATGATGGCCCTTCCGCGTGGCGAACTCGTCCACGAGCACGTGACGGGCATCCGCCTCCTCGATTCCTTTCGATGCATGAAGATAGAACCACCGTTCCACGGTGGTGTAAGGGAGTTCATATTCACGGGCGACGTCCGCGATCGTCCTCCCGTGACATCGTCGTGCGATGGCCTCACGGAAAGAACGTGTGGAGGAGTGACCCAAACCGAGCCCATAGTCATGGACGAACGTGAGTTCGCATGCCCCGCAGCGTTGGCGCGGGATGTCGAGCTCGATCCAAATCGTACCGACTCCCCAGGCGTAGCCGTGACGGAATCGGCGTCGCGTTTTGGCGTGACGCGTCGTCCCGCACCCGCAGACCGAACATGCGACGTCCCGGTCTCGTACAGAGACCGGGAAGACATGGGGTTCCTCGTCAGAGGGCGCCTCGATTTGAAAAAACGGTGGCAGTGGAAGAATTAATTTGATAAACTGTTGGGACAAAGCGAAAACTCCAATCGTGGTTTGTCTAGACAACAATTACGATACTGGGGTTTTCGCTTTTTTTCTATTTCCGAGCACTGTTCTTAGAATCCGAGGTCAACCACACGTTTTGGTGATGAACCTAAAAAAATTAACTTTATGATAGATAAGTGGTAATTTAATACTATATATTGATTATTTAAGTTATTTTCACATTAGATAAACTGCTAATCATTTTATAAAAATAAATTTGAGGTGAAGAAAATGAGCAAAAAAAGTGAAAGAGTCCCCATTCCTTCACAACTTAAAAGACAGATTAGAACAGAAGCTGGGTTTGGTTGTGTTTTTTGTGGAATGCCAATCATTGAATATCACCACATCATACCTCACGCAATTGTAAAAAAACACGAAGCGGAAAACTTGGTTGCATTGTGTGGGAATCATCACAATAGTTTTCACAACAATATCATTCCCGTGGAAGAGGTGTATTTTAGAAAAGAAAATCCGTTTAACTTATCGAACGAAGAAGTTAGAAGTCAATTTTGGTTGGGGAGCTACGATACACTTAAGCTCGAATTGGGATCTTGTACTTTTATAGATGTCCCAAAAATTTTCACTGTGAATGAGTTTCCATTGATTGAGATAAAAAAAGACAATTTAGGAAGACCATTATTAAATATTAAATTCTATGACGAGAAAAATGTGTTGATTGCAGAGATTGTCGATAACGAGTGGATTGTAAATAGAAATACCGATAAAGTGTGGGATTTACAGTGGAGTCAAGGAGAATTGAAAATAAATTCGGCTTCTAGGAAAATCCATCTAATTTTTAAAGTCAATTCAATAAAGAATACTGTTGAGCTAAGAGCAAATTTGTATTACAAAGGTGTTTTAATTAAAATAAATCCTGATTCGATTGAAGCTAAACTAGGGAACCAGGATGCTATAAAAAACAAAGGACTTTTAGCTATTTTTAAGAATACGACTATGAGGAGCTGTGATGTGGGAATCGTAATTCAAGTGTAGCTATCATATCGTTGTATAATGCTTCGAGCCGCTAGGCTCTTTTTTACGTTTAGTCAAAAAGTGCAAAGATAATTTGAAATAATAAAAGACACGGTAAGGGTCTTGGTTGTTTAATGTGCAGTATTTTATGAGCTTGATGCAGCAGCTTCACTCTCTGACAAAATTTGAAGCGTTCGATTATATTCCTCGGCTTGCGCCAACTTCGTAATCTCAAGCGTTTGGTCGAATTCCTGCTTGATGACGTCGGCGACCTCGTAGATGTTGACCTTGAAAAACTCCTTACGGAAGCTCATTGCACCTGTCATCATTGGATTGAACGAGGTGGTGAAGCAATCATTCAACATACCGAAGAACTTGATTCCGCTCGTCGCTTTGTTTATCGGTATCCTCGTGGGCATTTCGGCTGCGCCATTCACGACCGTCGATATTTATGTGCGAATCTGGGCAGGGTCAATTGCAGGACTAACCTCAGTAGGGCTTTATGAATCCGGAAAGACAAGGAACGGTTATACAAAAGTATGAAACGAATCAATCCCTCTATTCGGACGAGTGGAGGGACTTTTTTGTTACTAAGATTTGGTTGGCAAGAAAAATATAGTAAGTGTAGCACTTGATTCTTTGTACCCGAAAGTTGATTTTCCATGGGAAAAATAAATGTCGAATTTTGTTTTTGTTTCAACATCCGTTCCCAATTGGGCTTCCGTTTTATAAGTAATGTACAATGAAAATTTGTAATCATTTAATCGTTTATCTTGTAAAAGACAATGCAATAGTAATGCTTGGATGTATGCATAGACGGGAAAATCATAATACTGATTTTCATTCAGGGCTACCCAAGGTGTGGTGATATGGACTATGTCGAAATGTCTTATGCTAGAGCGGATTTGTTTTTTGCCTTCTGTTAAGCTCTCATCCACCCGAAGCCTTTGTGTAGCAATTCGATCTTCAGGTAAAAAATCCATTTTATATGCATAGGTATCAAAAGCCGAATGAGAAAAGCTTATATTTTCTTTGTTAGCAATTAATTTATCGACATCATCTAACTCAATCCAGGTTCGTATATAATATGCGTTGCCTTTTCCAACGTTCTTCACTTTCAAGTTTAGGTCTCCATAAAGAGGTGATTCTCCAAATCCCGTTACAGTAATCGGATCTTGGTGAATAGTCAAAGTATCAGGAAGTAACTTCGGAGTAAGACTATATTCATACTGTTCTTTCAAGAGTTTAGTTTGCTCTTCCGCGTGCTTAGTAGCTTCTTTTGCAGCTTGTGAAGATTGCTCTGCACTCTTCGCCGCCCTGCTACTTATAAAAACAGCATGAAGTGTCAATCCAGCCGCTGCTATACCAACTAAGTCTGTAATTCCAAAAGAAGGGTTCCAATCAATTAAACCGAGCAATACATCTATCCCCATCACAGTGCCCCCAGTTAACTATATTTCATATTTAACATAGTAACACACTGTAAAACCTGATTTAGACGTTTGTAGTCAGCTCGGCTTCGAGCTCATCACTTTCTAAAACTATAGGTTCAATAAAGTCCTCCCTATATATCACTTCTTGATTTTCAAACCTACCGTTGAACCTTACATAAATCGAGAATAATTCACTACGACTTTTAACGTGTAGGAGAACTTTGTAGGACAGAATTTTTTTGATGCTAAATATGACGTCCCTAGTTCCGAGCATATTCATTAACTTATTGGCCACCTAATTCAATTCTTCAGGAGTGGCTATTCTTATATGTTTCTTTGGTCTTGGGATAATGATCACCTCATACTGAGCATAGTCTCCAGATTGAAAATAGTCATGTGTCCATATAAATAAATCAGGGTATGATAAAAGGCATAAGAAAAAACCCTCATTTTATAGAAAGCTTGCTTTCTCATTTGAGTGATTAGGAATATCTAATTGGAGTTGAGACCGTTCTTCTATTCGGGATGTGAATTCAGTGCGGATTACGCGCTCACCCTTAGCTGTGACTCGCATGCCTTCAACAAATCTCAAAATTTCGGAAATCTCTTCTTTTGTGCCGATGATAGCTAATTGCATTTTATTGCCTCCCCGTGTCGCAAACAGGTGACGTTTTCATAAAATTATTTACCCATATATATGAAGATGAAAACGAATTGCACACCTGCCCAAAATAGGGCCATTGCACACCTCATTGCACACTACATAGATAGTTTATGGTATTATCCCAATCATCTTACCTTATACGCTTAATAAGAGATGATGATTGATAACGGATGGAACGACATCAACAGTACTACCAGTTCTTCGGCAAACGTCCTCCGAGACGCCCGAAAGAGGAAACTTCTGAAAACAAGTGAGGCAGCAGTAGGCCTGGCACCAGCTTGTAAATAGTAAACGACCGCAACTCGAGCGGACGGACCGTAGACGGATGTCTGCGGTCTTTTTTTCGTCTGTCTATCGTAGGTAGATCACCGCATCGTATGGAAAGAAAAAACGACGCCCGCTAGAAAGCGGTACGTCGATCGAGCTGGCGTTTGCCGTCAGCTCATTCGCCGACCATCCCGTCGTTGTCATTGTCTCGCATGTACGGATAGAGCCAATGATCGCTCATGATCGGCATACTGAAGCCGGCATCTTTCGCTTCTTGGATCGTCACTTGTCCGTTTCCGTTCTTGTCGACGGTCGAGATGTCACCGCGGTCAGCCGGTGTGCCCGTCTCTGGCGTCTTCTCGGTCAAGCCGAGTGCTGCGTTCACTTCGTCCGGGTTGACGTTGTCGAACCGGTCGATGATGACGTTCCCGTTCAACGTGTACGTATATTGATAGCTGGACGGGATTTGGGTCGATGTGTCCGGATATGTGATGAGCGCCTCGAAGTCTGTGACCCCGCCCGCGTTGCGAATGATCGTCTCCATGTAGGCTTGGTCACCGTGGCGGTTGAGCGTGCTGTTTTGTGGCGTGATGTTGTAGGCGTTCGAGACGCCTCCGAGCGAGTCGGCGATGACGTGCCCTTCATCGAACTCGGCATGCTCGGTGCCGGGAACTTTCGCCTCGTCGGCGTAGTAACGGCCAGATGACTTTACAGCCTCGTTCGCCTCGTCCTGCAAGGTGATCTCAGCGGCGACAACTCGTACAAGTTGTCCGTGCTCATTTGTGAACGCCCAATATTCACGCTCGCCGAATCCGACGTTTACGACGACGTTTCCTTCGCGATGTCCAGACAAGTCACCGCCATCGACCTCGAGTAACGTGTAGCCTGAGAATCGTTCTTGTGCCGACGGATCTGATTGGTCCTCAGCCTCAGTCGTTGACGCCGATTGTTCTTGCACATCGGTAACTTCAGCCGTATCATCTGTGAGAGAAGCATCTTGTTCACTGTTGCATGCGACTAGCAGAAGCATCGTTAGCGGCAAAGTGAAGTAAATCAAGTTTCGGATCATCTCGACACCCCTCTATGGATTATTAGTACTTGTTCATTTTAAAAATGTTTGAAACGTTATACAAGCAAACTGATTGGGAGTTGGGGAATGTCACATCCGAAAGGTTCGGTCAGGCACTTGTTGCGTCTCAATCGATTCGATCCAGGCTATACATACGTATACATTGAGAGAGGAGACGTGCCATGCAGACATACACAATCGAATATGCGTTTCAAGACAAGGAGCAGACGTCACGAACGTGCGAAGTCCGACTCGATCGTACGCCCGATTTGAATGATAACGAGCAACTCGCCGACCTTTATCAAATCGTGTCAGACGCGATTCGAAAGCCGATCACGACTTTCGAGATATTGGCGGTTCGCTAAAACAAATCGACCCCTGGGCAACCGTCTTGGGGGTCGATTCAGTCAATCGAAAAGAGGAGTGATGATGTAATGAGAATAGTCGTCGTTGGGCTTGGCGATGTCGCCAAGAAAGCATACTTGCCAGTCTACGCCGGATTGGACGGGGTGGACACTTTCCTCGTCTCACGGGACGAAGAAAAAGCAAAACAACTCGTCGCAAAATATCGATTCGCCGGACAGTATCGGACGCTCGAGGAGACGCCGCTCTCCGAGATGGACGCGGTGTTGATTCATTCGACCACATCGGTACATACGGACCAAGTCGCCTATGCGCTTGAACGAGGAAAGCACGTCTTCATCGATAAGCCGGTCACGTTCACGCTCGAGGAGACCGCTCGTCTCGTCGGGCTCGCCGAGAAGAATCAAGTCGAGCTCGTCACCGGATTCAATCGCCGTTTCGCGACGGCGACGACGGCATTGAAGGCCGTCGCAGCCCCGAACCTCGTGTTGATCCAGAAGAATCGGACGTATCAACCGGCGACACTGCGGGAGTTCATCGTCGAGGACTTCGTCCACGTCGTCGACACTCTGCGGTTTTTGACGGGCCTCGAACCGGTGGAACATCTCTCCGTCCGTCCCCGTTATGAAGGGGAGACGCTCAAGCAACTTCAGATTCAGTTCACGGCCGGTGGGGTCGAGGCGATCGGAATCATGAACCGCGACAACGGTTGTACAGAAGAAGTGATGGAAGTGATGTCTCCGAGCGTGAAACGGGTATCTCGGGACGTCGAGCGCGTCTTCGACCACACCCCGGACGGCATGCTCGAACGGGGTTTAAGTCCGTGGGAATCGAATTTGGCACGGCGAGGATTCACATCGATGATCGATGAGTTCATCAAATTGCTCAAAGGGGAAGAGAACGATTCCGTCCGGGCCCGTGACAGTCTGACGACCCATGAGCTGTGCGAACAGATCATCGAAGCGGTCACGCGCTGAACGCACCGTTTCCTGGCGTAAAGGAGCGGGTAAGGATTCCTTAAGAGGAGGGATGTTCAGTGGAAATGCGAGAGTTGATCATGCAGGCGAACGACTTGCTGTGGACGTATGTCCTTATTTTCGTTTTGATTGCCGGCGGGATCTTCTTCACGATCCGGATGGGATTCGTCCAATTCCGGATGCTGCCGGAAATGTTCAAGCTGTTGTTCGTCAAAGGATTGAAGCATGAGAAAGGACAAGTATCTTCGTTCCAAGCGTTCGCCATCGGGACGGCTGCGCGGGTCGGCACCGGGAACATCGCCGGCGTCTCGACCGCGATCGCCCTCGGTGGACCCGGGGCCGTCTTTTGGATGTGGCTCATCGCTTTGATCGGTGCGGCGTCGGCATTCGTCGAGAGCACGCTCGCCCAAGTGTATAAAGTCCATGACGGCAAGGCGTGGCGCGGTGGCCCGGCCTATTACATCGAACGGGCACTCGGGCAACGTTGGCTCGGGATCGTGTTTGCGATTTTAATCACGTTCTCATTTGGGTTTGCTTTTAACTCGGTACAAGCGAACACGATCGCCTTATCTGTCAACAACGTGTTTGACATCGACACGGTTTGGGTCGGTCTCATCCTCGCCGTCGTGACGGGGATCGTCATCTTCGGTGGGATCCGCTCCATCTCGACACTGTCGGGGATCATCGTCCCGGTCATGGCCGGTGGGTACATCTTGCTCGCGATTTGGGTCGTATTGACGAACCTTGGCGCCGTACCGGCCGTGTTCTCGGCCATCTTCTCAGAAGGGGTGCTCGGCTTCCGACAACTGTTCGGTGGCGCGGTCGGTGCCGCCGTCTTGCAAGGGATTCGCCGCGGCTTGTTCTCGAACGAGGCGGGGATGGGCTCGGCTCCGAACGCCGCAGCGACGGCCGAAGTCAGCCATCCTGTGAAACAAGGGCTCATCCAGTCGCTCAGTGTGTTCGTGGACACGCTGTTCATCTGTACGGCGACGGCGATGATCGTCTTGATCTCTGGTGTCCCGGGTTCAGAGGAGCTTCAAGGCATCGAACTAGCGCAAGAAGCGCTCTTGACCGAAATCGGTCCGGTCGCGACGTCACTCATGACGATTGCGATTCTGTTGTTCGCATTCAGTTCGATACTGGCGAACTATTATTACGGGGAGACGAACATCGAGTTCATTTCAGAACGGAAAGTGTATCTCGTCATCTATCGTATCGCCGTAATCGGGATGGTCATGTTCGGTGCCGTTCGTTCGGCAGGACTCGTCTGGTCGATCGCCGACATCTTCATGGGCTTGATGGCGCTCGTCAACATGTACGCCATCTTCCGTCTGAGCAAGATTGCCCGCGTACTGCTCGACGATTACGTCGCACAGAAACGGGCCGGAAAAGATCCGCACTTCAGTCGAGATGACGTCGACTTGCCTGGTAAAGAACACGTCGAGGCATGGGAAACGAAGCGGGAACATATCGGTTGAATGAAGAGCAAGGGCTGCGTCGCGGTCCTTGCTTTAAATCGATATGAAAATAATTATTTCAAATACCGTATTCATTTTATAAAAATTATTTAAGAAAAGAGTAGAGAACATGATACAAACCTTCACTACTGTGTTCAAGCGTTTTTTTGTCGAACGTTTCTTTGATCAAGCGGCCATGTTGGCCTATTATTTTATTTTGTCGACATTTCCTTTCTTGCTGTTCGTTCTTGGAATCGTCGGATTGCTGCCGTTCACGAGCGGGGACGTCATTGATGCGCTCGCTCTCATCATGCCAGAAGGGAGTTATGAGTTGTTAGAAGGAAACATCGAGGCGATTTTTGATGATTCAAGACTCGGTCTGGCCTCGATCAGCATCTTGCCTGCCCTTTGGATTTCTTCGATGGCGGTGCAATCGCTCGTTCGTTCGCTGAACGATGCCTATCGATTGATTCGCAACAAGTCATTTCTAAGAGGGGCGCTCCAAGACATCGCGGTCACGCTCGCGCTTATGTTCGTATTACCGTTCTCGCTCGTCATCCCGGTCGTCGAGGCGGCGTTACGGGAAGTCTCGACACATATCATCTTCATCGATGAGATCGTCGCGACATACGCCCAAATCTGGTTTTATTTCCGTTGGATTGTCGGATCACTCGTCTTGTTCAGCGTCTTTTTACTCGTCTACAAATGGCTCCCTAGCCACCGTGGGACAATCCGTGACAGTTGGGGAGGGGCAGCGTTCGCCACAATCGGTATCTTGACAGTCTCGAACGTGTTCAGCTACTATTCACAGTATGCAAACTATGAACGCTTCTATGGCCAGTTAGGTGCGTTCATCGTGCTGCTCGTCTGGTTTTATTTGGCGGCCTCGGTGATCTTGCTCGGCGGGTTGCTGAACGCCACGCTCATCGAACGAAAAGAAAAGTCCGATTAACCTGCAATTGATTGTTATCATTCAAGGATTCAGGGAATGATATCGATAAGATCGCATCTTTCAATCGGAGGTGGGAAACATGGATATGCAACGGCTCGTACACAATCGTCGTTTCATCGATCAATCATTGTTTTACCTCGCCTTACAACTATGGAAGTGGATCATGTTGCTACCGGTTCTCTTCTACTTGGACGTCTCGATGCGTGTCGCCCCATTTTCTCAGTACGTGATGGTCAGTTTGATCCTTTACGTCGCGTTTCGTGTCATTCAGTACGTGATTGCGAGTCGAGCCTCCTTGATGGAGCTGCTCGAGTTCGGCTACGGGGTACTCTCACTCGTCCTTGTCATTTCGCTTTTGATTGAAGTGTCGGCCTCACCGACCGCAATCGCGTTCCTTGCCGCAGTATTTCTCGTCCACCCGACGCTGGCACTTCATCATTACCGTGATTTTAGCGAACGGAAGTGGTTGAACAAACAGTTTCAGCTGTTCAGCCCGATGCTCAAGCAAGGTGAGGTGCCGGTCCATGTGCTCGTATTGACCGAGGACGAGATCGTCATCACTGCCGAGAGTGGCAAAGAGTTCACATACCGGCACATCTATTGGGGTGGGTTCTATTTTGAAAATGTGTCTTAAGGTGGTCGTTTGATTGGATAATATTATTGTCATCGTATTTTGGATTGTCGCGTTCCTGGCATTCTTTAAAGGTGCTTACGACATGTGGCGGGAGTATCGATCGACGAAACAACGATCGGTCCTCTACTTCTTGATCGCCTTGATTTTAACTTGGTTTTGGTTCAACCCTTACGAATTGACCGCACTTCATCCGTTCGTTCTCATGGCTTATTATTGGAACCGGAACCGGACGCTTCGAAACGTGATGTTCGTCCTTGTCCTCGTTCCATTCTTCATTCGTGTCTGGTTACTCGCCTCGACGATGTGAATCCAATGACAGAAGAAAGGCTCGCCCCGAATAATGGGGCGAGCCTTTTGATGCTTATTCTTCTTTGGCGGCAGCAAGTTCTGCTTCCATCTCAGAGAATTCGCGACTAATTCGTTTTTGCTCACGCTGGCTCGTGAACGTGCTGACGAGAACGATGGCCAACATACTGAGGAAGAATCCTGGCACCATCTCGTAAATGACGTTCGAGAGTCCTGTGACAATCCAGAGGATGACCGTGAGTGCACCGACAAGGATACCGGCGAGGGCGCCTTGACGTGTCATCTTATTCCAGTAAAGAGACAAGAGGATCGCTGGTCCAAAGGCTGAACCGAAGCCTGCCCATGCATAGCCGACAAGCGTCAAAATCGTGTTTGACGGGCTGAGCGACATGAGTGTCGCCACAACACCGACGAGAAGGACACCGATCCGTCCGGCTAGCACCATCGTTTTCTCGCTCGCTTCTTTGTTAAAGAACTTGCGATAAAAGTCTTCCGTCAACGCCGATGACGTGACGAGCAATTGCGAAGATACGGTCGACATGACCGCAGCTAGAATCGCGGCGAGTAAGAAACCGGTGATGAACGGGTGGAACAAGACATCCGAGAAGCGGATAAATACCGTTTCCGGGTCGGCAAGCGGGTTCCCTTGACCACGGAAGTAGGCGATGCCGACAAGTCCTGTCATAACAGCACCGACAATCGATACGGTCATCCAACCCATTCCGATCCGACGTGCCGTCTTCAATGATGGGACGTCTTTAATCGCCATAAAGCGGACGATGATGTGCGGTTGGCCAAAATAGCCGAGACCCCACGCGAGAAGCCCGATGATACCGAGCGTCGTCGTTCCTTTGAACAAGTCGAACAAGTCTGTATTGATCGCCGTCGCTGTATTGACAGCGTTCGTCATCCCACCGACGTCCGTTAACGCAACGATCGGTACGAGAACGAGGGCGAGGAACATGATCACACCTTGTGCGAAGTCAGTCCAACTGACGGCAGTGAAACCACCGAACAGCGTGTAAAGAATAATGACGCTGATTGTGACGATGACACCTGTCTGATAGTTGATCCCGAATGAGCTTTCAAACAGTTTACCGCCAGAAACGAGTCCGGCCGACGTGTAGAACGTGAAGAAGATGATGATGACAGACGCGGACAGAATCCGTAGCCAGTTCGAGTGATCTCGGAACCGATTCTCAAGGAAGTCTGGAATCGTGATCGAGTCATTCGCCATCTCGGTGAAGACGCGAAGACGCGGAGCAACTAGCAAGTAGTTCAAGTAAGCTCCGATGACCAATCCAACGGCTAACCAAATTGCTGACAATCCCGTGGCATACATTGCCCCCGGTAGTCCCATCAACATCCAACCACTCATATCCGATGCCCCGGCTGACATGGCAGTAACTCCTGGCCCCATTTTACGGCCACCTAACATATAATCTGATGAATCGGTCGTCCGTTTAAACGCGACGTAACCGATAGCGAGCATCATCACGAGGTAAAGCGCGATGGATACCCATTCTTGCCATAACATTGTATTACCTCCTGTACGCTTTCATTTTCATATGGTTCAATCATTCGCGTGAACATTGTGGTGTAATTCCCATAATGTCCTGTGGGCGAACGGTAAAGACGAACTTGTGACTAACCTTAACGGACCTTGAAAGGCATTGCAAACTGTCATCTTTTCATAAAAACGGCTCTAAAGCGCATTATACCAACGGATAAGGTATCTTTTTTTCATAAACAAAGTTTAAATTTTCTGAATGTTCGTCATGCTCAGGATACGCCTGTGTAATCTTTCTGTAACATTAAACGTTGATTCTTTCTCTTACATATTAAAAACAACACGAAAAAAAGAGGCTGACCTAGGTCAGTCCTCTCTGTGTTTACGGGATGTCCCGTCCGAATATGATCTGCTCGACGGTTCGCATCGTCGGGAACGTCTGCCCGGATTTCGCCTGCATCGTCACGAGCGCATATTGTTTGCCCGCTTCCTCCATTAGAAAGACCATCGTATAGCCGGATTCATCCGTATAGCCGGTTTTCGTCGCCTGGACGAGGTCAGAGTAATGGATGCTACGTTCGTTGACGGCAGAACCAAGGTGATACCACCAACGCCGTTTCAAGTTTCCGTCCTTGTCAACGAAGTTTGCCTCGTATTCATATGTACCGGCAATCTCGACGAGTTCCGGATAGCGGCCGAACACGTACGTGATTTTGGCCATGTCGCGCGCGGTCGTGTAATGGTCCGGGTCCGAGTACCCGTGGGCGTTCATGAAATGGGTGCCCGTCAATCCTAAGACGGTCGCCCGTGCGTTCATCAAGTCGACGAATTCACCTGTCGTACCGCTCACATATTCGGCGAGGCTGTTCGCCGCGTCATTCCCAGACTCTAGCAACGTCGCATAGAGTGCTTGGCGGACGGAGAGTTGGTCACCGATTGAGAGATGGGCGATATGGCTGTCCCACGGGATATCGAGTGTGGAAGATGTGATGTTGATGAGCGGAGCGTCAAGTTCGTTCGAGGCTGACGCCTTCTCATAAGCGAGGAGGGCGGTCATCAATTTCGTCGTACTCGCCGGGAAGACACGGTCCTCCCCATTTTTATCCATGAGAATGACGCCATCGGTCAAATTGACGAACGTCATGGCGCCGACAAGGATGTCGTCATGGGCAACGGCCGCGATCGGTCCTTGTTCCCATTCGTTCATCGGAATCACAGGGAAATCTGGCCCTTGACTGACCGTGGTCACGACTGGTGCGGCGACTTTCGGCTCGACTGGCGTTTCACGTTTGAACCCAACGAGTGCTGGGATGAGCGCGATGACGGCGAAAAGCGCGAAGCCAAAGAGGAGGCGCCGCATCATATACGTCTGTTTTCGGTGTCTGCGTGTTTGATTCACAATACATTCGCCCCTTTATAGTTTACTTTTCTACCATAATGGATAAACGACACATGATTCGTCTGAAAATTCTTGAAATAGGTCAATATTTTTTAAATCATTCGTCTCTTCCCACTAAAGGAAGCGGGAGTTGAGGACTGATAGGGTAAGGAGCGGATGTGTCGAAACGATAGGCAAGCTGAAGCGAATATAATAAAGTAGAAGTGTAACGACATAACGCATAGGAGTGGTATTGAGATGGAATTGACGAAACAGTGGCGTGACCATTTTAAACAACTACGGGCTTTTGATGAGGCAATCTCTCTTTTGTATTGGGATATGCGCACACAAATGCCAGAACAATCGGCGCCGCTACGAGCTGAGACGATCGGGTATTTGTCGACGGAGGCGTTCAAGCGGCAGACGAGCGACTCGTTCAAGCAGCTTCTCGACGAGATGGAAGCGGCGAACGGGTTGACCGCGACCGAGAAACGGTCGCTCCAAGTGGCGAAAACACAATACGAACGGAACGCAAAAATCCCGGCGAGTGAATATCAGGCGTACGTGACGCTCGTCTCCGAGGCCGAAACGGCGTGGGAGAAGGCAAAAGAGCAGAACGATTGGGGCATGTTCGCGCCGTTTTTAAAAAAGATCCTCACTTATCAACGAAAGTTTGCCGACTATTTCGGTTACGACGCGCACCCGTATGATGCGCTCCTGTACGATTTTGAGCCGGGTATGACGGTCGCGCAACTTGACGACCTGTTCGAGACGCTCCGCGACGAGCTCGTCCCATTGATTCGTAACTTACCGGGCGGCACCGCTTCACTTGATTGGTCAATGAACGAAAAAGCACAAGAGCGGATTTGTCATGACTGGATGCGAGTCGTCGATTATGACTTGAGCCGAGGACGGCTCGATGCGACCGTCCATCCGTTCGAGATCACGATCAATCGTCGGGACGTCCGTATCACGACCAAATACGATGAGGCAGATTTCCGCAACGCCTTGTTCGGGACGATGCATGAGGCTGGTCATGCGACGTATGAGCAACAGATCGACGAGTCGCTCGATGAGCTAGGACTTGGGGGAGGGGCCTCGATGGGGATTCACGAGTCACAGTCGTTATTTTTTGAGAATTTCGTCGGTCGCAGCATCGCCTTCTTGAAGAGCGTCTATCCGAACCTGCAGGCCGAACATCACGCATTGCAAGATGTCGACTTTGAGACGTTCTATGCCGGAGTGAACGAGGCGAAGCCGTCGCTCATCCGCATCGAGGCCGACGAACTGACGTACAGCCTTCACATCATCATCCGCTACGAACTGGAAAAAGCGCTGATCCAAGGAGATCTCTCTGTCGACGAGTTGCCCGCAGCATGGAACAAACTTTACAAAGAGTATCTCGGTGTCGACGTCCCGAGCGACGCGAAAGGCGTGCTGCAAGACGTGCACTGGGCCGGTGGGTCGTTCGGTTACTTCCCGAGCTACGCGCTCGGATTGATTTATGCGGCCCAATTGACGGAGGCGTTAAAAGCGGAACATCCGGATTTCGAGACGTGGATCGCGACAGGCGAGTTCACACCCATCAAACAGTGGCTCGAAACGAACGTGCACCGTCATGGAAAAACGCTCACACCAAACGAGTTGATTCGCACTGTCACCGGGGCAGACATCTCGGTCCGTCCGCTCGTCCGTTATTTGACGTCCAAGTACGGAACGGCGTGAGGGCAATCCGATGAAGCTTTTCGCACACCGCGGAGTGATGGCTCACTATCCGGAAAACACGATGTCGGCGTTCCGCGCCGCCATTCATACCGGTGCTGACGGCATCGAGACGGACGTTCATATGACGCGCGACGGGATACTCGTGCTCATCCATGACGAATCGCTCGAGCGGACGACGGACGGGCGTGGCCGTGTCGTCGACTTGACGTTTGCCGAGCTTCGAACGGCTAACGCCGCGGTACATTTCGGGGGAGACGAACCGGTGCCGACACTTGAAGAATTTCTAGCGCTGGTCATGCCGACGACGTTGTGTGTAAACCTTGAACTGAAGACAGATATCGAACATTATCCGGGCATCGAAGAGCGTCTCATCGAGGTCGTCGAGCGGACCGGTTTTCCTGCCGATCGCCTTGTGATTTCTTCGTTCAATCATGACACGTTAAGGCGTTTACGGAAGTTGACGACCGAGTATGAACTGGCGGTCCTCTCCTCGAGACGGATCGCGGACCCGGTCGCTTACTTGAAGCAACTCGATGCGAGCGCGCTCCATCCTAGTGTACGAGCGTTCACGGACGCTGAGATCGAGGCGTTAGTCGAAGCCGGTATCTTCGTTCGACCATACACCGTCAAGACGCTTGATCAATTGGCGCGGTTCCGAGAACTCGATGTGGACGCGTTGTTCGTCAATGACATCGAGTGGGCGCGAACACATTTGACCCTGTGACGATACACGTCACAGGGTTTTTCTTTAGCGGTGAGGGGGTAGTTAGAAAAGTGTAAAGAAAGCGGTATCATCCGGACAGTCGTCGCAGCACATTATGGGCACACTGTCATCTTTACGCCGTTGCTCCGTTGTCTTAAGTTTAAGATGTCACCAGCTACATAGCAATCAGATGTAGCACGCTATGCAGCATCACACCAAACTTGTTGTACGCTGTCAATCGGTCAACCCAAAGGGAAAAAGGAGGAAATTTCACATGAAGAAATTGATGTCTTTACTCGGAACGCTCGCACTTGCGTTCGCACTTGTCTTACCAGTAAGCGCGGACGGTCATGAAGGCGATGCGATGGTCCGGGTGCTTCACGCTTCACCTGACGCACCGGCGGTTGACGTGTATGTCAACGGTGAAGTCGCGGTCGAAGGCGCAGAGTTCAAAGCGCTGACGGATTACCTGACGCTTCCAGCGGGAGATTATAACGTTGAAATCAAACCAGCCGGTGACACGGAAACGGTCGTCGTCGCAGCTGACCTCTCACTCGAAGCTGGCAAGTTCTACACAGCGGCAGCAATCGGTCAATTAGAGAACATCGAGATCGCAGCGATGGAAGATGACGCCAACTTCGAAGACGGCAAATCAAAAGTCCGCGTTGCGCACTTCTCACCTGACGCACCAGCGGTAGACGTCGCGCCGAAAGGTGGAGACCCGCTCTTCTCGAACCTCGAGTTCAAAGCGGTATCTGACTACGGCACGCTCGATGCTGGAACGTATGATCTTGAAATTCGTCCAGCCGGAGCGACAGACGTCGTGAAAGCGCTTGACGGTGTCGCACTTGAAGGTGGTAAGAACTATACGGCATTCGCTATCGGTCTTCTTGAAGGAGAGCCAGCGTTTGAAGTATTGCTCGCGGCAGACGGTGGAGAGATGGCCGGAGCTCCTGAAACAGGACAAGGCGGTCTCGCACAAACAGCTTCAATGAACTGGTTGCTCGCAGCAGCGGCACTCGGTGCGGCAGCAGCTGGCTTCTACGTCTTTCGTCGTAAACAGCAAGACGCTTAAACTACTCGTGATTGGGACGTTCCTGTTTCTAACGGTTGCCGCCTCGGCCGATGCGCCTGACGCAACGCCGAAGCTGAAAACGGTCGGCTTTTCCGAGCCGCTCGTGCTCGCCTCGACCGAAGTCGAGCGACAATCGTTTCACCGTGAGACGTTCGTGCCGAAACGATTGATCATCCCGTCGATTGACGTCGATGCGAAGGTGCAGCCGGTCGGGAAAGACCGACTCGACCGGATGGACACCCCGGATCACGTCAACGAGGTCGGATGGTATCAATACGGTGCCAGAGCTGGTGCCGTCGGTAACGTCGTGCTGTCTGGTCATCTGGATGATCTACAAGGCCCTGCCATCTTTAGCGACCTTGGAACGTTACAGCTAGGAGAGATGGTGACACTCCAACATAGCGATCAGGTCGCCCGATATGAGGTCGTCGCTGTGGAACGGTATTTGCTCGAAGATGTGCCGCTCGCTTCGATATTTGCGGCGACACAATCCGAGCGCCTGCAGTTGATCACGTGTGCGGGTCCTTACGATCCAGTGAACGGATATCGCGATCGAATCATCGTGACAGCAAAACTCATACGCGATTGACTCGACAACCCGGGGTGATTGCTACTCCGGGTTGTTTATTGTTAAATGGGGTGAAGGCAATCTTCAATACAAGATGCAGGGGTGAATGAAATCACAATGCTTAATAAGTACGCCTCATCGGTGGGACTGTGGTTCGCGATGTGGTTTCTCGCCTACACGACGGTCGAACATGTCGGATGGAGTCTGATCATAGCGACGGTGGGCTATGTGATATGGCGCAATGTGATTGCAAAATCGAGTAAGAAAGCGACCAGAACGTTTGACCGAAAGCTCCGAGGCATACGCTTAAGGCAAGAACAAGAGCTGTATGAAGAGGAAAAACGAAGGTGGAATGAATCGGGCCGTCTCCGTCAGCAGAACGGTGACCCCAAAAAATAAGCCACAGGCCCATCCTAGTGACGGGTCTGTGGCTTATTTTGATGTAGACTTCAAGCTCCGCGAACGCTTATGCGTCCATGCGATCGAGCAGTTTTGAGAGGACGATCACTTCTTCGTCCGAGAAGTCCTTGAACACGTCCATCAAATACTCAATCTTCATATCTTCTAACGTCTCGAACAAGGCCCGGCCTTCTTCTGTCGCTTGAAGCTCGACGACACGGCGGTCACGTTCACTGCGCTCGCGCGAAATGAGTCCTTTCTTCGTCAATTCGTCCGCAAGAGCGGTGATCATAGACGCTGAAAATTGAAACTCATTCGACAAGGCCGATGCGATTTGCGGGCTCGTTTGGCAGAGCGACCGAAGGATGAAGAATTCGTTACGCGTTAAATATTGTGAGAACATCGCCCGGAGGTTTTTTTTCACTCCGCGATAGTTCATGCGAATCCCGCGTTCGGCGTCAGCGACGAGCTGACGGCGGGATGCTGTTTGGACAGGTGTTGTCATCCTCGGAAGTCCCTCCTACTAAAAAATCATTATTTGCATATATTTCAGTACATAAAAACATTCTACAATAAAAACATGAAGTCTGTAAAGTTATGTCGGCTCTTCCCGGACGCGTAATTGTTGGATGATTTCATCATAATGTTTCAAATCTGGATAAAACCGGCGGAAGAAGAACTCGATTTGTTGATCGTCTCCTTCGGCGAGCAGTTTTGCCAGGACGGCATAGACGACACCCATGCCTTGGCGCGGCAAAAGAGAAGACGGCAATAGGGTGGCACAATTGACGGCTTGTTTAAAATAATGTTCGAGCGTGTCACTCAAGTCTTGGAACGTCCGGATCTCCGCATAATGGAACATGCGTGTCAATTCGATGATCGTCGAGAGGTCCGTCTCGAGCAGCCAGTCGCTTTGGAAAATGGCGTTATCGAGTTTCTCGACGGTGATGTCATTGGCGATATAGTAGTTCAAGTTGTCACGGGTGATCGTGACTTCCTCCGGTGTTTCGACGATGCGTTCGACCGTCTCTTGCTCAAACGTACGCAGCTGTTTTCGAATGTTCACGAACTCTGAGTCGGCGATTTCAAGCAGTCCGGCGACCCGGCTGAAGCTACGTTTGATTTCCGGCGGCACCGCGTTCGGATTCTTATACCCGAGGTCGTGCTCGATTTCGGCCCAAGCGTGTTGCAGGATCGACCGGACTTGAATCTCTGCCTCCTTCTCCTCATAGCGGCGGTATTCGCCGAGCGCTAGCCGCTTTTCGTTCAGCCCGACGACGTAGTGGACTGATAAATACCCGAATTCGTTCGGGTCGAGCAACGTCGACTTGTCAATCGACTGCTCGCGGTCGATCCGAAACTCTTCTTCGAGGATTTGGGCGACGGCGCGCACGTCATCGTGAAAATAAGTCACGATCCGAATACCGGCCAAGTCTTGCACGTCACGGAGCGACCGGTATTGATACGGTTTCCTTGATAGTTTGGCGTAGAGGCTCTCGGCTTCCTTCGCCCGGGCGACGATGGAATGGAACTGAATTCCGGCATCATCGAGTAATTCGCTAAGTAGTTGTTTCAGCTTGGCGGCGAACGCCTCATAGTCTTCCTTCTCATTCAAGTAATCGAGCATGATCGCATTCATGTCTTGTGTCGGCATCCGTATCACTCCTTGTCTCGTTGTCTTAAGTATAGCATCATTGAAATGAGGACACATATGACGCAAACATGGAAATCAAGTCGGAGGTACGAATATGAGAGCACACCATTCGTTCGAATCAAGCGAACAAGAAATATTGGAGATTACGGCGTCCCTCTTGCAACAGTCCGGTTACCGAATCTCGCACATCCAAAAACAAGGAACGACGCTATCTTTCACTGCCACGTGTGCAGCGGTCGCCTCTGAACAGGAAGAGCGGGCTCGGATTGAAACGCTCGTCGAACATTTCGCGATTGAGTGCTGGTCGGTTCGATTCGTGTGAGGATGCCTTTTCGATGATCACCATAAATCGGGTTTTACGTCTCATTTTTGGGGAATAGTATATTATTCGATTTTTATGAAGGTGAACGTTTAGGAGGATGAATAATGTTAGAAACGAGAATTGTACGAGATATGATGTCGGTCGACCATGAAGTGAACGGGATGGTTTCGGGCGGCTGTGTGAACGAACACATTTACTTATTCGCGAAAGACGAAGAATTGACGCTCCGCCTCGCCGCTGAAGCAGGCGTCCAGCCTTACCGCATCACGGAGAAAGGGCTCTGGGAGTCACTCGTCTCGAAATTCACGAAAAACTCAGACGATCGGATCGAACAGTTGGAAAGCCTCGGCTTGACAAAAGAAATGGTCGAATCGCTTGAAGGCGAGATTCAAGACGGCAAGATCGTTCTCGTCTGCGACAAATCATAATGCACTCATGCAGAACGGACCTGACGCGCGCGTCAGGTCCGTATTTTTCATGATTTCGTATCGTAATAGGCGTCGACGATTCGTTTGAGTGACCGTTCGTTCAAATCGAGCGGTGCGTACCCGGCCTCGGCCAGAAGTTGTTTCGTGTTCGTATCGACGAAGTTGATGTCGCGATTCAAATACGGGTTGAATACTTTGACCATGTCATTGAACGCCTGCTCGACGACGCTCAAAGACGATGTCGGTGTGTCCGTGATGTGTAGATGAGGGAAGGCGAGCGCGTGTTTCATGTAGTCGAGCATGTCTTCGTTGCGCGGTGGTGTGTCATTCGTCACGTTGTAGATCGTGTTCGGACGAGCGTGTTCGATCGCGGCGAGAAGGACGTCAGCGACGTAGTCGACCGGGACGAGGTTCGAAGTCCCCGTTTCGGAGCCGACGAGACGAATCGGCCCGTCCGGCGCACCACGACGTTCAAGGCGGCGCTTGAACACCTCGAGCGCACGCATGTAGCCGTACATCGTGAATTTCGAGTCGGCTTCGCCGGTCTTCGAGTCCCCGACGATGATAGCGGGACGGAAGATCGATACGTCGAGATGATGCCGCTCGTCCCAGACCGCCTGTTCCGCATGGGCTTTGCTCTCCTCATACGGGTTATGGAACGGCTGGTCCGTCGCATAGAGCGTCTCATGTCCGATTTCACGGACACCGAGCGTATAGGCCGTGCTGACGTGGAAGAAGCGGGGGCACTCGAGCGCTTTCGTGAGCGCGAGTGCTTGTTTCGTCCCGGTCAAGTTCGTCTCGAACAGCTCGTCCCGGAGCTCTTCGTCGAACTTGACGAGCGCTGCCATATGGAGCACCAGGTCGATCTTCTTTTTGTTCGTCCCGATGAACGCGTCATCGGCGCCGAGAAGGGGAGACGTCAAGTCCCCGGCGAGGACGTCGATAGATGCAAGTTCTGTCGTCGAGAAGGTGCGCTTCACTTTTTCCGGTGAGCGGGCGAGCAGGTAGAGCCGATGCCCCCGTGCGATCAATTCCCGTGCCAACCGTCCTCCTAAAAATCCTGTCGCGCCTGTCATAAATATGTTCACAGTGTTCTTCCTCTCTGTCTCAGTCTTCCTCCATCATACCAACATGGGGCCATTCGAGCCACTTTGATCATTTGTTTTCGATTTTGGGGTTTAACAATTTTTGAAGTGGGTTATGACTTAAAGAGAAGCGTACGCAAGGTACGTCATGACAGTGTTGACCTGTCAAATAACTTAAGTGAGGTTTTTTAGAATCATGGCAAATCTATTCGGAACTGATAAGGATGGCTACAGGAAGCAGCAAGCAGAGATTGAGAAAGCGGTCGAAGAGAAAGGGATCACCCAGATCCATATGTATTTCTCGGACGTCCTCGGAGATTTGAAGCTATTGACGCTGTCTGCGAAATTGTTGCCGGAAGTCTTTGAAGGGAAAACGATGTTCGACGGATCGTCCATCGACGGATTCTCTTCCATCAAAAACTCAGACTTATTCTTACGCCCGGATTTAGATCGTCCACGGTACGAAAAAGACAGTGACGAGAGCATCCTCGCCTTCTTCTGTGACGTTTGTACTTCTGAAGGGGAGCGATACGAGTTTGATCCCCGGAACGTCTTGAAAGATGCGCTCGAGCGTGCTGCCCGTGACGGCTACTCGATTTTCGTAGGGGCCGAGCCGGAGTTCTTTATCTTTGACGAGAACGGTGAATTTTATGACGAGGCCGGATACTTCTCGACCCGCTCGGAAGACAAAGGCTATGAGGTACGCCAACATATCGCCAACCGCTTGAGCGAAGTCGGCTTCAATATCGAGGCGGTCCACCATGAAGTGGCGCCGGCCCAGCATGAGATCGGTATCAAGTATGACGATGCACTCCGTACGGCCGACAATATCCAGTTCTTCAAGGAGATCGTCCAGCTCGCCGCCCAAGAGAAGGGCGCGAAAGTGTCATTCCTACCGAAGCCGCTCCGCGATGTGAACGGTTCGGGGATGCATTTGAACATCTCGGTCTGGAAGAACGATAAGGATGGAAAACCGACAGACAACGCCTTCGAGGAGCCGGATGCGGATTACGGTCTGTCTAAGACGGCCCGTCATTTCATCGAAGGGATCTTGAAGCATGCGCGTGCGACCGCCATCTTCACGAACCCGCTCCCAGAATCGTATGAACGTCTCGTCCCTGGTTTCGAGGCGCCGGTCAACATCTGCTGGAGCCCGTCGAACCGAAGCTCGATGATCCGGATCCCGGCATCGCGCGGTAGTGCGACACGCGTCGAAGTCCGCAACCCGGACCCGAGCGCGAACCCGTACTTGGCGCTCGCCGCTCTCATCTACGCCGGTCTCGAAGGAATCGAGCAACAGCTTGAACCGTCGGCACCAAACGAAGATGACTTGTTCGAGTACTCGGCGAAACAAATCGAGAGCCAAGGCATCGCCTCGCTCCCATCGACGTTCCATGAGTCGATTCAATCGCTCAAGTCGGACAGCTTCCACAACTATTTCAACGAAGATTTGATCGATCGTTACTTGTCGCTCATCCAAGTCCGCAAGTAATAAGTAAAGACGCCATTCCTCCAACGTGAGGAATGGCGTCTTTTTAGTGAATCCCGCGCATATAGCGTTTGATGACGGGTGCGAGGGCGAACAAAATCAGACTGAGGACGATGGCGGCGCCACCGATGACACCGAAGTAAATCATCTCGTTCTCCGGCGAGTAAAAGCGGACGAGCTGGGCGTTGATTCCTTGTGCCGCCGCATTCGACAAGAACCAAAGCGACATCGTTTGGGCCGAGAAGGCCGCCGGTGCGAGTTTCGTCGTCGCCGACAGTCCGACCGGTGACAGGCTGAGCTCGCCGAGGACGACGATAAAGTAACTGAGGACGAGCCAGAGCGGGTTGACGAGCGTGTCCGGCCCTCCGAAGTAAGCCGGTAGCAAGATGACCAAGAAGCTGAGTCCGGCGAATAAGATGCCGAACGCGAACTTGACCGGGATGCTCGGCTCACGGTCACCGAGCCGGACCCATAACCAGGCGAACACCGGCGCAAGCATGATGATGAACAGCGGATTGAGTGATTGGAACCATGCCGCGCGCAGCTCGAGACCGAGGAAGTTCAAGTTCGTCCGTTGATCAGCGTAGTTGGCGAGAATCGTCGCCCCTTGCTCCTGGATTGCCCAGAACATGACCGAGGCGATGAAGAGCGGGATGTAGGCGATGATGCGCGACCGCTCGATTTCTGTCGTCTTCGGACTACGATACATGACGATGAAGTAGATTGTCGGGATTGCGATCCCGAACACACCGACGAGTCCGATGAACGTGTTGATCGTGAATAGCCCGCGTGGAATCAAGACGGCGAGCAGTCCACCGATTACAAGGACGGCGATGGTCGAGTATTTGATCGCGTTTTTCCGTTCTGACGGCGTCAACGGGTTCGGCACGTAGGACCCGGCTAACCCAAGATTGCCTTTCTTCGTGACGATGAAGACGACGAGCCCGATGAACATCCCGACGGCGGCGAGGGCGAAGCCCCAATGGAAGCCGTAATCGGCCTGCACTTGTCCGACGATGAGCGGGGAGATAAACGCCCCGAGGTTGATGCCCATATAGAAGATACTGAAACCGGCATCGCGACGACGGTCCGTCTCATGGTACAAGTCGCCGACGATGCTCGAGACGTTCGGTTTCAAGAGACCGGTGCCGATGACGATCAGCCCCATCGAGATGAACAAGAACGTCAGGCTGCCTAGTACCGACAAGACGATATGTCCAAGCATGATGAACACACCGCCGTAGAAGACGGCCCGTGACGTCCCGAACACGCGGTCCGCGAGCCAGCCGCCGATGACCCCAGACATATAGACGAGCGCCCCGTACACCGACATGATCGACAAGGCGACGTTTCGGTCAAGGCCGAGACCGCCCTCGGACACTTCGTAATACATGTAAAAGACAAGGATGGCCCGCATCCCGTAGTACGAGAAACGTTCCCAAAACTCTGTGAAGAACAACGTGAACAATCCTTTAGGTTGTCCGAAAAAACCTTTTTGTGGCACGCTGTCCACGATTTTCTGTTTATCGATTCTTTCCATGAAAGATCCCTCCCAACTTTCATATCATAAAAAGAACCGTTATGTTTGTAAAGTAAAAACGAATTTCCGCTTCAAAATTTAACTATAATGAAATGAAACTAAAAACCACACTAAACAGCGGGGTTTAGTGTGGTCTTAAGGTCAAGCCGTCTTCTGTTTGGCTTCTGTCGCGCGGACCCGACGTCCGAGCTGCCAGTAGATGAGACCGGAGACGCAGCTGGCGAGGCCAACAAGGAGGAGGGCGACGTGGCCGGCACCGCGATTGAAGAACAAGCTCGCGAACAGCGGCGCCGTCACGCCCCCGATCAACCACTGGATGCTGGCGGCCCCATTGTAGGCCCCGCGCATGTTCTCAGGCGCGATCATGGCGATGAACGTCTGTTGGACCGGTGACATGATCATCTCCCCGAGCGTATAGAACGCATAGACGGCGAGCAAGATCGAGACGAGCATGAGATATGGCGTGCCGACTGAATAAAGGAGACGCGGAACGACGGCGAGGAGCATCATGCCGACACCGAACACGGTCGCCCCGGCGAGCATGACGTTCCCGAACGGTTTTTGGCCGAGCTTCGAGGCGATCGGGAACTGGAACAAGACGACCATGATGCCGTTCAAGGCGAGCAAGTATGCGAACGGGTTTTGCCGGTCCGTGAACGTCGGGAACGATTCTCGCAAGAATAGCGGCAACATGCTCTCGACGATGGCAAAGCCCATCGAGATGAAGACGCCGGCGAAAATGAAGACGAGGAAGACGCGGTCCTGGGCGAAGACGCGCAACACGTCTTGGTTCGACAACGTCTCGTGCTCGGTCGTCTCCGGCAACGTCTCACGAATCCATTTGGCCAGGACGAGCGCATAGATCCCGAACACGACTGCCGCCGCGAAAAAGATATATTGTCGGTCGAGGAAGAGGACGGCACTGCCAAGGAGCGGACCGAACGCGGCCCCGATGTTGTGCCCCATGCGGAGCAAGCCGAACGCTTCGTTCAACTGCTCCGGTTCGGTCACGTCGGCGACCATGGCGCTCGCGGCCGGGTGGAACAGTGAATTCGTCAAACCGAGCATCGCGTTTAGAAGCAACAACGGCCAGAACGAGTCGGCGAAGGCGAAGCCGACGAGTGCGAGCGCATCCCCGATGATGGCGATCATCATGACGGGCTTGCGGCCATAGATGTCCGCGAAACGTCCGCCGATGACCGAGCCGATGAGCGCCATGATCGGTCCTGTCGCCAGGATGACCCCGACTTGGACGTAACTGTCGAGCTTGTCACTATAGTAGAGGACGAGGAACGGGGCGATCATGAACATCATGACGCCGGTGATCGTCTCGCCGAGAAAACGGATCCAAATGTTGCGGTCGAGCCGCTTGAGTGATTGATACATACGGGTTCACCTGTTTATGAGAAAGTAAAAAGGGACGCAGCATGCACGGAAGCATACTCGTCCCTTTAAATTTGCGCATGCCACGGATGGGCAGGCAAAACCGATCTTTTTCAGAAAAGTCGAGGCGCCCGCCCGTCAATATGAAGTTTCGTTTGTGGTACGTTCATGACTGACATGGGGCAGCCTCCTTTCGTGAATGTCGTGTGTCTACGTTTCAAATGTATGACAGGTAGTTTCAATATGTCAACACATTTCTCTAGCTACAGGAGCTCGTTCAAGTTCTTGCGGGTGAGCCGGTAATCGATGAGCCGCGACAAGATGACTTGAATCATCGCCGTCACCGGCACGCTGACGAACATCCCGACGAGGCCGAACAAACTGCCGCCGATGATGATCGAGGTGATGACCCAGAACGGGGTGATGCCGACGCTGTCGCCGAGTATCTTCGGTCCGAGCCACAATCCGTCGAACTGTTGCAGCAAGAAGATGAATACCAAGACGAGAACGGCCGTGAACGGGTCATAGAAGTATGTGATGATGAACGCCGGGATCATGCCGAGGAGCGGGCCGACGTACGGGATGAAGTTCAAGATCCCGATGATGACACCGAGTAAGAGCGCGTACGGTGCACCGATAACGAGGAGACCGACGACGGCCATCACACCGATGATGAGGCAGTCGAGTGACTTGCCGATGATATAGCGCTTGAAGATATAGTCCATCTCCTGGAAGATGTCGATCGTCGTCTTCGCCGTGGCGACCGGGAACATTGCATACAGCAGACGCTTGAACATGCGGGCGAACACTTCCTTGTCTTTCAACAAGTAGATCGAGATGACGATGCCGATCAAGAAGTTGATGAGTGTCATCGTGAAGCTCGAGACGTAGCTGACCGAGGACAACACGGCCGCCTCGACCCAACCGGAGTAACGTTCCTCGAATCGTTTGAAGTCGAGCGTCTGAGCAATCGTCTCGTTATAATCGTGTAAAAACGTGTTCAATTGCCCTAAGAACCCATCGATTTGGCGAATGTAAAACGGGAGCTCCTCGATGAGCGACGAGACACTCGAATATATCCGCGGGAACAGCGTCACGGCCGAGATGACGAGCAACCCGATGAACGTCACGTAGACGATCAACAGCCCTTGATATCGTTTCAGTGCGAACCGTTCTTCCATATAAGAAAGGACCGTGTTCAACAACAAGGCGATGGCGATTCCCATGATGACGGGCGTCAACAGTTGAAACGTGTATTGTAAAACGCGAGAGATCGTGTCCGGCTCACTGATGACTCGCCATAAGACGAGAAAGATTAGGCCGATCACACTTAATTTCAAAATCAACTGACGGTTTAGCTCCACTAGTCCATCCCCTCATCCTATATTTTTTTCAGAATAACGTTCTTCTTTTACTATGACCGTTTTTTTTCAGGGTTTCAAGAGGCCATAGCAATTTTCAAAATAAGGATTGACAGGATTGGTAACGTTTGGTTTACTAAAGGACATATTACACATAAATCGCATATAAACACTTTCTATCAAGAGAAGCGGAGGGACTGGCCCGATGAAGCTTCAGCAACAGATTGTATACCAATACTGTGCTAATTCCAGCAAGGTGACCTTGAGAGATGGGAAGGTGGTTGTTTGAATACGTCCGTATCTCGACACCCCTTTCCGTGGAAAGGGGTGTTTTTTGCATAGGAGGACCATCCATGGCAGACAGACGTTCAAACTTACTTAAAACTTTACCACCCCAACATTTCGTCGGGCTCGCGAAAGAAGTGGCCGCGCTCGAACAGGCCGGGGCCGACATCATCCGGCTCGGACAAGGGACGCCGGACTTGCCGACGCCAAAGCCGATCTGTGAGGCGCTCGAGACGGCGCTCGCGAATCCGGACACGCATCAGTATGGCCCGTTCCGTGGGCAAAGCCGTTTGAAACAGGCGGTGGCGACGTTCTACTTGAACGAGTACGGGGTCGAGATCGATGCCGAGAGCGAGGTCGCAATTTTGATCGGGTCGAAATCGGGGCTGATCACGCTCCCACAATGCGTCCTTGAACCAGAGGAGGGCATCCTGCTCCCGAACCCGGGCTACCCGGACTATATCTCCGGGGCCCGGCTCGCCGGGGCGCGCGTCCACGACCTCGTCTTGACAGAAGCCAACGATTTTCTTCCGGATTACGAGACGCTCGACACGCACGGGGCGCGGCTCATGTATTTGAACTACCCGAGCAATCCGACCGGCGCCGTCGCGACGCCACGCTTTTTCGAGGAGACGGTGCAATTCGCCAAGGAGCGGGAACTGATGGTCGTCCACGACTTCGCCTACGGCAGTATCGGCTTTGACGGCCATGTCCCGCCGAGCTTCCTTCAAGCCGACGGGGCGAAAGAGGTCGGCATCGAAGTGTACACGATGTCGAAGGCGTTCAACATGTCTGGCTGGCGCGTCGCCTTCGCCGTCGGCAACAAGGATATCATCGAGGCGATCAACACGTATCAAGACCACGTCCACGTCAGCGTGTTCTCGGCCATCCAAGAGGCGGCGGTCGCAGCGCTCGAGTCACCAAAATCCGTCCGCGATGACCTGGCCCGTCTATACGAGGCTCGGCGGGACCGATTGGTGGACGGGTTGCGTCGAGCCGGTTGGGACGTCCCGGCCCCGAAAGGTTCATTCTTCGTCTGGGCGAGAGTGCCGGAGGGAGATGCCAAGTCGTTTTCGCAGAAGTTGCTCCATGAGGCAGGCGTCGCGGTGACGCCAGGATATTTCTTCGGCGCGGAAGGTGAACAGTACGTCCGGTTCGGCCTCGTCTCGCCGGAACCGAAGATTGACGAGGCCGTCGCGCGCATCGAGCAGCTGTTCGCCGCTTATGAGGAGGTGCGGGCATGATTCGTCAAGCCGTCCTCGAGTATGACCACGACGACGATGCCCTCGATCGGCTCGGCGAACTGATCGGAGGCCGCCGGGTGCATGTGTTGCGCGGGCGACACGGCTACCCCGTCGTCGAACGGCTGCTTCCTTCTTTGAAGGCGTATCCGGCAACATCGTTCGCAGGCGAGTGCACGGATCGCGAGGCGGACCGAGTCGACCTTGACGGAGCGGACGTCTTAGTCGCCATCGGTGGCGGCAAGCTCGTCGACACGGCCAAGCTCGTCGCCGTGCGGAACGGCGTCCCGCTCATCGTCATCCCGACGCTCGCTTCTAACTGTGCGGCGTTCACCCCGCTCAGCGTCGTGTACCGGGAAGACGGGAGCTACGACCGGTACGACGTATTCCGTGTCATCATCGAACGCGTCATCGTCGACGCCCGGGTCATCGCGTCTTCACCGTACGATTATTACCGAGCCGGGGTCATCGACACGGTCGCGAAGTTCTATGAGGCCCGCTATTTGAGCGGTGATAACTCGACCGTTGCGGGTGTCGATGCCGGAATCGCGCTCTCCAAGCAATGTCATCGTCTGCTCGAAATCGAGCTAACCGAGACCGCCTTCCGCTCATACAGCGAAGGGACGCGCTACGCGGTCGACCACGTGCTCGCCATCGGCGGAGCTGTCGGTGGCTTCGGGGATGCTGGGACACGGGTCGCCGTCGCGCACGCCGTCCATAACGCACTCAGCGAGTTCGAGACGACCCATGCTTTCCTCCACGGGGACAAGGTCGGTTTCGGATTGCTCGTTCAGGAGTCCTTGCGCCGCTCGCCCGACGTGGCTGTGCTTCGTTCGTGGCTCGAGCAAGTGGAGGCCCCGACGACGCTCGACGCGCTCGGTCTTTCTGCGGACGACATCCCACGTCTCGTGGCCTCGGTTATGAGGGAGACGACGTTGCAACAGTTGCCCGAACCGCTTGATAGTGACTATTTGAAAATAATTTTTGAAAATTTACAGAAAACTATTTACAGATAAAAGAAAAACGAGTAAGATTAAGACAATTAAATAAGACCGATTGCTTATCAAGAGTGGTGGAGGGACTGGCCCTGTGAAACCCGGCAACCAGATCGTTATGATCATGGTGCTAATTCCAACAGACGAAACGTCTGGGAGATGAGCGTGTCCGACTTCGATTTGTCGTGCCCGCCGCTCTTTGTGAGTAGCGGGCTTTTATTTTGGAGGAGGAATCATTCATGAACATCAAACAGAAAACAGTATTTGCCGGAACATCATTACTCGCCGCCATCGCGCTCTCAGCGTGTGGGCAATCTGATGCGAGCGAGGCGCTCAGCAACGAGTCGCTCACGATCGGTGTGACCGGGGGCCGCACCAGCAAATTGCCGAGGAAGTGAAGAAGCTCGCGGCTGAGGACGGACTCGAACTCGACATCAAAGTGTTCAACGATTACAACACCCCGAACGCCGCGCTCGCCGAGGGTAGCCTTGACGTGAACAGCTATCAGACGTTGTCGTTCCTTGAACTGCAAAAGTCCGATAAAGGCTATAAGATCGACGACGTGTTCAAGACGGTCGCCTTCCCGATGGGGCTCTATTCGGACAAGTTGACAGACATCGACGAATTGAAAGAAGGCGACAAGGTCGCCGTGCCGAACGACCCGGCGAACGAACTTCGTGCCCTTCGCCTCTATGAGACGGCCGGCCTCATCACACTCAAGGAAGGATTGACGGACAAGGCGACGAAACGAGACATCGCCGAGAACCCGCTCAACCTCGAGTTCATCGAGCTCGAAGCGTCCCAGCTCCCGACGCAACTCCCTGAGGTCGCCCTCGCGGCGATCAACACGAACTTCGCGATGGGGGCGGGGCTCTCGATCAACGAGGACGCCCTATTCCATGAAGACACGGTCGACAACCCGTATCCGAACTACGTCGTCGTCCGGACCGACAACAAAGAAGACGAGGTCGTCGAGACGCTCAAGTCGTACTACCACTCTGACGAGATTCGGACGTTCATCGAAGAGACGTTCAACGGCTCGATTGTCCCGGCGTTTTAAGGAGGTCCTATGATCGCACTCAAACATATCAAAAAGACGTTCACTGTCAACAAAGGAACGGTCACGGCGCTCGATGACGTGTCGCTCACGATCGAAAAAGGCGAGATCTTCGGCATCATCGGGCGCAGCGGGGCCGGCAAGAGCACGCTCATCCGGATGATCAACCTGCTTGAACGCCCGACGTCGGGCCAAGTCGAGATTGAAGGACAAGACATCACGAAACTAGGGAAGAAGGAACTCTCGAAGCTCCGGCACCGCATCGGGATGATCTTTCAACATTACAACTTGCTGAAGACGGCCACGGTCGAAGAGAACGTCGCCATCCCGCTCCGTCTCGAAGGTCTCGATAAACAGACGATCCGACAGCGCGTCGACAAATACCTCGACATCGTCGGACTGACCGACCATCGTAAGCATTACCCGGAGCAACTTTCAGGTGGCCAGAAACAACGCGTCGCCATCGCCCGTGCCCTCGCGCATGAGCCTGACATTCTTCTTAGCGACGAGGCGACGAGCGCGCTCGATCCGGAGACGACCGAATCGATCCTCGACTTGTTGCTCGAGATCAACCGCGAGCTCGGGTTGACGATTTTCCTGATCACCCACGAGATGGAAGTCATCGAACGGATCTGCGACCGTGTCGCCGTCATCGACTGCGGCAAGATCGTCGAGGAAGGCGACGTGCTCGATGTGTTCGCCGACCCGGTGCATACGACGACGCAAAAGTTCTTGAAGACGAACCTCGACGTGCCGGAAGAAGTCGTCAAAGAACTGAGCACGCACGGTACGCTCGTCCACTTGTCGTTCATCGGCAGCCAGACCGAACAGGCCGTCCTCGCCCAGCTGACGAAACGGTTCGGCCTCCTCCCGAACATCATTGGGGGCGGCATCAAGAAATTGAAGCGTGGTCTCGTCGGCAACCTGCTCATCCATCTCGACGGGGATGCCGACCAGACCGACCAAGCCGTCCGCTATCTCGAAGCGAGCGGCGTGAAAGTGAAGGAGGTGACGAACCATGCTACAGTTTTGGGCCGACTGGGGTGACTTGATTTGGAGCGGTACGCTCCAGACGCTGACGATGACGGGCATCGCCCTCGTCATCTCTACGTTCATCGGACTGCCGCTCGGCACGTTGCTCGTGTTGACGCGTCCGAGCGGGCGTTTGGCGAACCGCTACGTCTACGGCGCGCTCTCGAGCGTCATCAACGTCGTTCGTTCGATCCCGTTCATCATCTTGTTGTTCTTCATCTTGCCATTCACACGGTTCATCATGGGAACGACGATCGGGGTTCAAGGCGTGCTGCTCCCACTCATCGTCTTCACGGCACCGTATATCGCCCGACTGATGGAGTCGGCGCTCCTCGAAGTCGACCGCGGCGTCGTCGAGGCGTATGAGGCGATGGGCATCTCGACGCGGAAGATCATCTGGTACGTCCTCATCCGCGAGGCCCGCTCGTCGATCGTCCTCGGTTTGACGATTGCGACGATCGGGTTGATCGGGGCGACTGCGATGGCCGGACTCGTCGGGGCGGGGGGTCTCGGTGACATCGCTTATCAATATGGCCACCTCCGTTTCGAACCGGAAGTCATGTACGTGACGATCTTCGTCTTGATTTTGCTCGTCCAATCGATTCAATCGTTCGGCAACCGTTTGGCGGCCCGTTTGAAGAAGGCATAAGAAAAAGAGCTCTGCTTCGGCAGGGCTCTTACTTATTGTCGAGCAAACGTTTCAGCTCGGCGATTCGGTCATGACGCGGGATGAACGTACGGATCTCTTTCTCGCTGAACCCGATTTGAATCCGGTTGTCGTCGACGACAATCGGGCTTTTCAAAATCTGGGGATGCGATGCGACGAAACTGTACAATTCACGGAGCGACATCTCATCGAGCTGGTCCGCCGCCTGTTTGTACACACTCTTTTGGACGGACAACAGGTCGGTCGTCCCGTTCTCGGTGAGCCGGAGCATATCTTTGAACTCGCTGAATGACATCCCTTGATCGGTCAATTTTTTCTCGACGAACGGGATGTTCTGTTCACGTAACCAATCGATCGTCTTGCGGGAAGAACTGCAACTAGTATGTGTGAATACGGTGACCGTCACCACAACCACTTCTCCTTTGCGTCAAGTTGGATAGTTTTATTTTCTCTCATCCATACGTGACGGACAGCGAATATGTTTCAAATAACATAGACTTTTTTATTCGGACAGCGTGATTCGTTTTGGACGAGTTCGGGTACATGACGAGGGAGACTGCAACTAAGGAGGGAAACACATGTTTGACTACACAGTGAAGACAGACCAATCGGTGGCGGATGTCGTCGAAAAATTAAAAGGGACGCTCAAGGAAGAAGAGTTTGGCGTGCTCTGGGACTTCAATTTGAGTGAGACGCTCGAGGAAAAAGGGCAGGCGATCGATGGGGACTATCGCATCCTCGAAGTGTGCAATCCGAAGGAAGCGAAGAAAGTGTTGACGGCGCACCGGGAAGGCGGTTACTTCCTACCTTGCAAACTCGCCGTGTTCACGAAAGACGGGGCGACGCATGTCGGCATGCCGAAGCCGACGAAACTGATTGAACTGATCGAGGACGAGTCGCTTCAGTCGATCGCCCAAGACGTCGAGACGAGACTGACACGTGCGATCGATAACAGCATCTGAACGGGACACCCGCTGACATGGCGGGTTTTTTTATGTCATCGTTAGTAAGAAAATGGTAAAATTGGATTATCAAATGACGGTTTGTCAAATTAAGCGCAACACTTCATCCGTGAAGGCCTCGTGTGCGGTCTTCCAGCCCAGGCATTTGCGTGGCCGCCCGTTGATTTTGGCGAGTGCGTCCACGACCTCGCCTTGGCCGACCGTCGCGAAGTCCGATCCTTTCGGGAAGAACTCGCGCAGGAGGCCGTTGGCGTTCTCGTTGCTGCCGCGCTGCCACGACGAGTACGGGTCGGCGAAATACATCGGCACGCCGAGTGTCGCCCGGACGCGCTCGTGACAGCTGAACTCCTTGCCCCGGTCCGTCGTCGCCGTCTTGAACGTGCCCGCTGGGAAGGCGGCGTGGACCGTGTGGATCGCCTCCTCCATCGAGGCCGCGCTGCGGTCCGCGATCGGCAGGGCGAGGTAGAACCGGCTCTTTCGCTCGATGAACGTCGCGACGCACGCCCTCGACTTCCCACGCCCGGAGACGACGGTATCGAGCTCCCAATGCCCGAACGTCTGGCGCCCCCTGACGTCCGGAGGCCGTTTCGAGATGGACAGCCCGATGTTGAACCGCCCGCGTGTCTCCACCGGTTTCCGGCGCTTGCCCTTCTGGCGGAGCACGGTCACCGGCACGTCGATCAGCCCCGAATAGATCCAGCGATAGATGGTCGAGAAGGCGATCTCCCCGTCGAAGAGCCGACCCACGATCTGTTCCGGGGACCAGGTCGCCCGCAGCTTCTCGATGATCGTCCGGCGCATCATGTCGTCGAGCTTCGTCTTGGCGCCGCAGTTTCCCTTCGCCTTGGCGTAGCGCTCCTGTGCGCGTTCGGCCGTATAGCCGGGGTTCCGTCTGATCTCCCGCGAGACGGTCGAGGGCTGTCGCCCGAGCCGTCTCGCGATGGACCGGATGGACATCCCGAGCCCCAGATAGGTCTCTATTTTCACGCGTTCGGCTGTGGTAAGATGGGTGTAGCTCATAGCGATTCCTCCGTCTGAATGTTTGTGTGGTAACTTCATTCTACACGAGGCCGTCGCTATGGGCTTTTTTGCGTTCACGTTCAGGTGTTGCACTTAATTTTATAATTCATCAAATAAAAAGGGGCGGGACGATTGAAGCCGAAGATGATTGCGATCGTGACGAGTCTGCTCATCCTCTCAGGGTGTGGGAGCGAGCGGGACAGCGCACTGAAATTAGATTACATCGATGAACATTGGATTGTCGGCCATTATACGACAGATAAGAAGTCGATGACTGACGTCGGAACGGTGCTCGAGGCGTGTACGGGGGAATTGACGACGGAACTCGAGGGCGAACTGACTGTATACGACACGATTGTCGTGAGCCGTCCCCCGTTCACGAACGCGGGTGATGACTTCATGTACAAGGCGGTCACGTATGTGGAAGGGGACCAACTGTACGCGGTCTGCCGGGACATGGTCTCGCCGTATCTTCAGGCGGAAGTCGTTCCATCGTTCCCTGAACAAGTCGTCACTGCTCAACCGGTCGACCGGTCGCCAGTCGTGTTACCGGTCTCAGCATCGGACAAGGAAACGTTCCTTGAAGCGGATCTGTTGCAGGACCATCCGTTCAAGCTCGAACCGTTCCGTGATGCCGTATTCTCTTACTCACAGGCGTTCTATGGTGAAATCGAGATTGCGATCGACGGCTGGCCGCCGTTGTTCCCGCTTCATATGTTTGAACCGGCGTCCACAGGGATCGGTGATATCCAGATGATGTTCGCATCGAGCGAGAGCGAGTCGTTACCTTACATCTTGATGCGATACGGGGACGGACACATCTCTTCCCAACCACTCGAGGTGACGTTCGATGCGACGGAGTCGGCCCCTCGCTTCGAGTCACTCGAGGTCGAACGGCTACCGCTCGATGCGGATGTCCTCATACCGGACGTGTCTTACCCGATTTTTGCATTTCATTATAAGAAAGAGGGGAAGAGCGAGACGTCCGAAGTGACCTTGACGTATCGGGAAGGGACGTTCAGTACAGAAGAAGACCGAGATCTGAGGCAGCAATTCGCAGACGAACAGTTGGCGAATCGGGGTGCGGAGCCGTATGTATACGTCCATAAGAAACCGTTCAATTTTGATGAGACACTCGCCTATCCGGACGTTCTCAAGGCGGCAGGCACCGATATGGACGAGCTGATCGAGGCGATCGAGCTAGCCGAGCCCGTCAAACGGGGCGGCGAGACGGGTGCGTACCCATTACTGACGATCGTGGACGGCTTGAAAGGACAGCAGTTCGCCATCTCGTTCAAACAACGGTCGAAGAAGCGTGACGTGTACATCACCGACCTCTTGTCGGAACAGACGTATAAATTGACGAGTGAAGGGGCCGAGACGTTCTTTTCGTACTTCCCCCAAGTGAGAAAGTGAGTGGCGCCATGAATCGAGAAAGATGTAAAACTAAATACTTCTATTTGATCGCCTTCGGACTCATCCTTACGCTATCAGGTTGCGATGAATCGGAGGATGTCGTGCGGTATAATTATATCGAGTCCCATTGGACGGCCGAACGTGTGACGATGGACGAACAGGTCCAACAAGCCGACCCGAAAACGATTCTCACACAATGTGAGGAGCAGGAGCTGGTCTCTGAAATCGAAGGGGAGGCTTTGACGATGCTCGGTATCGCCTATGCAACACGAATGCCCTTCACTGAGCAAGATGGAACGACGTACGCGTTCACCCAAGTCGCATATGTCGAAGGGGAGTCGCTCTATGCGCTCTGTCAATCCAATCATCTTGAAGGATATCGGGCCGTCAAGCTTGAGACACGTCCTGATTTTCTGAAGGACGAGCAAGGAATCGAAATACCAATACGCCCTCATATCGAATCAGCCACAGATGAGGCGCGGGACACGCTACAGCGTAAAGACTCGATTTATGAAGACGGTCAAGGACAGATAATACGACCGTTCACCGAAACATTGATGACAATCTCACCTAGCTTCAATGGGGTCATCGAATTCGGTATCGGAGATGAAGGGATTTATCATCCGTATTTCGACTTTGCACCTTACCTCGTTAAACAAGACACATACGTCGCGCTCGGGTATGATGTGAGTACAAATTTACCTTATATGCTCCTTTCACATGATGGCAGATACTACGGGACGCACCCGATACACGACAGCGACTTCATTCAAGGGGCAGACCACGTTTCGGTACGGGCGTTAGTTGAGGAAAAAACATTAGACCCTCTTCAACCGTCTCCATTATATGAATTAACGTTTGAGTTAGACGGACAGATTGTCACGAAGAAGCTCTCGATTCGTTTTCACCCCAACGCCCTGTTACGAGAACCATCAGCAGTTGAACCTATGTCACTCGCCTATCTACATCGAAGCGCTTATCAACCGAACGTGCCGTTTTATTACCCGGATGCGATCAGTCTCGGCCATGATGCGCATGAGCGATTGATTGAAGCGCTTAATGAAGCGAGCCCGACGAAACGAGTCGGTGAGTCCGGCGCATACAACTATTTGACGCTATTCCAAGGAAACCGTGGCCAACAGTTTGAGCTATCCTATCACAAAAGGTCAAGTAAGCTTGATGTTTACATAAAAGAGATTGACACAGAGCGGCAGTTTAAGTTGACGAGTGAAGGGGCTGAGACGTTCCAGGACGTATTCCCCCAAGCGTTCGAATGAAGAAACAACCAGCGCTGAAAAACACCTGGAATACCCAATTTCGGGTGTTCCTTTCTTTCTTAATGAAAAGCATTCTACATGGTAAATACTTCAAACTCAAGATATTGACCATCTGTACAAATCCTCACTAGGCGGGACTTTTCTCACACGGTAAACTGAAATTCCAACACATTAAAGGGATAAAGTCCTAATACGATTCATGTAACTAAGGTGGGATTAATCGGAATGACACAACTTAGCAATCGCACGCTCACAGCTCCTGACGTCCTCACGACCATCGCCTCAAATATGGCGATGATCCGTTTCGACCGTCAGCGCCGCGTCGTCGACGTGAACGACTTGTTCGCCAAGACGATGAAATATCGCCGAGACGAGATGATCGGCATGCAGCATCATTTGTTCTGCACACCGCAATTCGTCGGCAGCTCCGATTATCAGGCGTTTTGGAACAAGCTGTTCAGCGGTTTCAGTGCAGCCGACAAGATCGAGCGCCTCGACGCACGTGGCGAACCGGTCTGGCTCGAGGCGACGTACATGCCGATCTTCGAAGGGGACGAAGTCGTCGGTGTCGTCAAAATCGCTTCGGACATTACCGAACGTCAGTTGACGATCGAACGGTACGCCCGTTCGTTCCGAGCCATGGCGGAAGACTTGGACGCACGGGCCCAGAGCGGTATGGAAGAGAGTCACCAATTGAAGGAGACGATCGAGCGCCTCGAGCGGGACGCCCACGTCAACTTGTCGACGCTCGGGAAGCTACAAGACCAAGCGAGTGAGATCACCAAGATCGCGAGCACGATTAAAGAAATCGCCGCCCAGACGAATCTATTGTCACTCAATGCGGCCATCGAGGCGGCACGGGCCGGAGAACACGGGAACGGATTCAACGTCGTCGCGACCGAGGTCCGTAACCTGTCCCGTCTCGTCGAACGAGCCGTCGTCGAGGTGCGTGCCAACACGGACGGGATGAACAAAGAGCTCGCTTCGATCGTCGCCGGCGTCTCACGATCGAACGAGGACATCCATGCCAGCGTGACGATCATGGAAGAGACGTTGCGTCGGTTCGAGAGCATCGAACAATCAGCGGAATCGTTGAACGGGACGACCGAGCAGTTCACTGCGGTCATCTGAACAAAAAAACCAATCGTCCGAGGGGAACACCCTCGTTCGATTGGTTTTTTATATGCGCAGCGTATGTCCGTTCTGTCGGAGCCAGTCTTTTGCCCATGCCACATTCGGATAGACCGACGCAACGGCCTCCCAAAACGCTTTTGAATGGTCGAAGTGGACGAGATGGCACCATTCGTGGGCGATCACATAATCGAGCACTTCCGGCGGCGCGAGCATGAGGCGGACGTTGATCGAGATGGCGCCTTTCGAACTGCACGAGCCCCAACGTGTCTTCTGATGGCCGATCCGAACGTTCGACGCACGTACCCTGAGCAACCGCTCGTAACGGGAGGCGCGTTCTGTCACATGTCCGACCGCTTTCGTGCGGAGCCAAGCTTCATATGCGTCTCGTAACGCCGTCTCGTCCCACTGTTCGGGACAGCGGAACGTCTGCCCGTCGTATGTGAACGAGCGGGCGGAGCCTGAACGAATGAGCGGCACCGCGTCGCCCTGATAGAGGAGTCGGTCTTCCGGCAACCGACTCGCTTTCGGTATGGCGGCCAGTCGTGCCTCGATCCAATCCGCATGGTCGCGCAAGATGGCATCGACGACCCGTTGCGGGAGCCGGGCCGGGATGCGGAGCTCGACACCCTCTGCCGTCACATAAAATGCGACCCGTTTTCGCCGCTTATGGCGGATGACGGTCACGGACATCGTATTCACCTCCATGTCATTGTCTCGTTCGATTATAGACCACGTCTCGAAAATCCGCCACGCTTTTGCCGACAAGGACCCGTCCATTTTTGATACAGTAAGGGGAGGAGGGATGAACATGAAATCAATTTTACATCAAACGCTCGACCGGACCGGCACCGACTCGGTGAAATGGGATGGACTTGAGCGCTGGTTCCATTTGAAATCGGATGTGCTCCCGTTATGGGTGGCTGATATCGATGTCCGCACCGCACCCGCCATCAGCGAGGCACTCACAGCACGGGCAGCGACGGGGGAGTATGGGTATACACTGTTCTCCCGTGATGCACAACGAGCGGTCAGTGACTGGTACAGTCGTCGTCATGACGTCAAGTTCGACCCGAACCATGTCTTGTTCTCAAGCGGTGTCGTCCCCGGGCTGACCCATATCGTCGAGGCGTTGACCGAAGAAGGGGACGGGGTCGTTATCCAGTCACCCGTCTACCCCCCGTTCCATGAACTCGTGACAGGATTGAAGCGTGAACTGCTCGACGCCCCGCTCATCCAAGTCAATGGTCGTTACGAAATGGACTTTGACGCCCTTGAGGCGGCGATGCGCCAAGCGAAACTGTTCTTACTCTGCTCGCCGCACAATCCGGTCGGACGCGTGTGGATGGAGTCCGAGCTCGCTCGTGTCATCGAGTTGGCGCGACGTCATGACGTCATCATCGTCGCCGATGAGATTCACGCCGACTTGACGTACCCGTCCCAGCACCATGTCGCGATCGGGCGGCTCGACGATCGGGTCATCACGGTGAGTGCGCCCTCAAAAGCGTTCAACATCGCAGGATTGTTCGCCTCGTACATTGTCTGTCCCGACGACGCCTGGCGCAAGCGTATCATCCAAGTACAGAACAAACATCACGTGTTGCCGACACCGTTCGCCAACACGGCCATCATCGCGGCGTACACCGATCCTCGGGCCGAACGATGGCTCGACCAATTGACGGCCGAGCTCGAGGAACAGGCCGCATATGTCGTCGGTCGCTTCCGCGAGTCGATGCCGTATCTGACTTGTTTCATGCCGGAGGCGAGCTATCTGCTTTGGATCGACTTTGAAGCGCTCGGCCTCGAACCGGACGCCCGGAAGAAGTGGTTACAGGAAGACGTACGCATCTTCCTCTCGCCAGGGACGCCGTTCGGTGAATCCGGGCGCTCGTTCGAACGATTGAACTTCGGGACGCGTCGCACCCTCATCGACGAGGCGCTCGAGCGCTTGATTCGGCAAGTGGGCGAGAATGAACAACGCACAGGAAACGCGTTTGTATGAAACGAGAAACGGGAAAAATTTCACAACGAGCCAACGAACATGGCGCTAGAAAGCAGGTGAGACGATGGAGACGATCAATTGGAAGAAAAAGATGGAGGAGCAGCTGAGACGGAGCGGCTTCACGCTCCAGGTCGAAAATATGGCCAATCTCGGACTGACCGAGATCCACGCGTCCTCGTCTCCGCTCATCTTCTATCCGCTCCGGGTCCGGCTTTATGAACGGATGGGCTGGCTTATGTGCACCGTCGACGCGACGACGGTCGACCGGAGCGAAGAGCATCCCTTGTTCGAGCGCATGGTCGCCGCTGTGTTCGAACGGATCGTCCGCCATTTGTACCACGCCTACGATTTCCACTTGTTGACGTATATCGGTAACACCGGCAACTATATCGCCCCGAAAGACTCGGAGACAGGAGAAATCGTCCGTCTGCTCGCCCAAGTATGGAACGACCGCTCCTATTTGCATCTCGAGACGTACGAGGAGTATCCGGCCTTGTACGTGACGCCGCCATGGGCCCACCAGGCGTACGCGTTCGAGAGCACGGATGATGAGTGGATCGTCTACGCCGGGCGGAGCGGGCGACCGGCGACGGACTACCGTGCTGACGGGACCGAGCTTCGGCCCCACCGGCTTAGTGAAGGGGATTTATTCTTCCCGGTCGATCGCATCTCAAAAGAACGAGGGCCGCTCGCACTCGCGGAATGGCTCCGGCTCGAGCGGCGGGAAGTCGAGGACTTCATGCTCGCCTTCATGCGGACAATCCGGAAATTCGATCCCTCGTTCGGTTTTGCCTGGGGCGGGACGGAGACGTTCTTCCACGGCGTGCCGGTCGAGCCATATGCCCAAGTGCTTCGGCTCGAGAGTGGCAAGCGCCGTTATCGCGTCATGAACAACTCTGCCAAGCGCTTGTTCGCCGTCGCCGATGACCCGAATGCTTGCTTGAACGAGGTCGAACAGACGTTACGGACGGTACGGCTGCCAGACCATCGCGTCTCTGCGCTCGGTCAACTCGTCATGGGGATTTGGCAACAGTTCGAGTCGGACGAGGCCACGTATATACAGGAAGTGGCGTACCGCGGTATTTCCAAATTTCAAATTGAAGAGAAAATCGGACATGCGCTCGCCAACCAAAAACGTGTCCGGTGGATCGAGAAGACCGACCCCCATCAGTCGGTCATCGAATACGCGCATTTACGCGTCTCGTTCCCGAAACGGCCGCCTGGACTCGTCACTGTCGAGCCGCTCGAGTCTCCTTATGAAAGAGGTGCCTTATGAGAATTGTCGATGCTAGAGCGATGCCGATCAGCCATGAGGATTTGATCGCCGTCACCGACTCATCCGTCTACTATCGCGAAAAGTCAGGAGAGACAGGTTTCTCCATCTATCGTTTCGATGAGGTGGACGGGGCCGTCACCAAGATCAACCGGCGCCCTTATGAAGACTACGGAATCTCTAAACTGTTCATGAGCAACGGCCGCGTCTACTTTTTGAACGAGACACCGGACCGGTCGGGTGTCGTCCGGACCGAGCTCGTCGCGCTCGACTATCGTTCCGGCCGTGAAGACGTGCTCGCCACGTTCGAGAAACGTGGCAACAGCACACTCTATTGGGCGCTCGCGGATCGTTACTTCCTCTTTTTGACGAACTATGAATCGACAGACGAGGCGTGGCTTTTTGACGCCGAGACGGGCCGCCAAGAGCGGATTCGCGATGAGCGGCTCATCGGTCAGGCCGGACGTTTCCGGGAACTGTATTTGTTCACGACCGAGTTCGAAGGGGTCCCGTATGTCGTCTGCAACGCCCGGCTCGACGAATTCGATTATTATGACGCGCTAGAATCGGGCCGGGTCTCCCCGGACGACCCGATCGACCATTCGGAGGCGATCCTCGTCTGCTCTCTCGATGAGGCCGTCGAATCGATTTGGGCCAAGGCGGAAGAAGTTCCATTCGAGGACTTGATTCGGCTACACGGGGAAGGGGACACGGTTCAGTATCTCGGAGAGAAAGATGGGCATCTCCGGTTCGCGGCGTTCATCGATGAGGCGAACGAAGAGACGATTTACGAACTGACGGCACCTGACGTATTGCGTGAGGTCGGGGTCATCGATTGGGGCGCTTACGAACCGATCGACTTCACGTACGATGATGTCGGCTCGACGATCTTCATCAAAGTCGAAGAGTCGGCAGAGCATACGGAGCTCATCGATGCGACGACGGGCGCGCGCTTTTTGGACACGGCCCCGTTCGAACGCGTGCTCGCCGGGACATACTTCGTCCATGAATCGGCAGAGGGCGAACGCGGGGGCGTCAGCATCTTCCATCTCGAGGCGAACGAACGTCAGTCGTTCGAGGACGCTTACTATACGGTGCTCGATCACACGATCGTCATCTTGTCGACACGACAATTGTGAAAAGACACGGTTCCTTGAAACATAGGAATCGTGTCTTTTGAATGTGGTTTACATAATAATTTATCGTAAACCTGTTATCGCTTGTTTTTTCTTCTCATCCCCGATATGGGCATACACTTGTGTCGTCGCGACCGATTCGTGGCCGAGCAGCTGTTGAATCGTCAAAACGTCGATACCGGCCATCGCCAAGCGCGAGGCGAACGTATGGCGAAGTTTGTGCGGGGTCACTTGTTTATGGACGAGGAAAGGCAAATACGATTTCAACCGATCGATATGGCCCTTCAACATATGCTGCACCGTCCGCACGGCGATTCGTTTCCCGGATACCGACTGGAGTAACGGTCCGACGCGCGGGCCTGGCGACTGTTCAAGCAGAGCGATCAACGGGGCCGCGAGCGGAAGGAGTCGTTCCTTATCGCCTTTCCCGATGACACGGATCGTCCCGGTCGTCAGATCGATATCGCTCCAATCGAGACCGGTGAGCTCTGAGACGCGCATCCCGGTGAGTCCGAGCAGTTGGATGATGAGGAAATCCCGGTCCCGGTTCCGTTCGAACCAAGCCGCCTCACGGTCGGACATGCCGACGTTGCTGCGGACGAGCGTCGAGAAGTCGAGCCATTCCTGCTCGGTCAAATAGACCGGGTTGCGCTTGGCACGTTTCGGCCGCTCCACGGCTTGAAACGGGTTCGTCGTCGTGACGCCGCTCTCGATCAAAAAGTTGAAGAGCGACTGCATCGAGGACAACTTCCGGTTGATCACGCTCGGTGCGTTGTCGAGTTCGAGGGCGAGGTAAGTCGCGTACGCGTCGGCACCGGCGTGGTCGAACTCGATGAACGACTCGGCCTCGATGGTGGAAGGGTCGACTTCTGCCGCGCTCGCCATCTCGACCCATCGGAAGAAGTCCAAAAAGTCGTATAAATAGCGTTGGGCGGTCTGTTGCGAATAGTGCTTGGCCGCCATATGGTTCAAAAATCGTTGGATGAAACCGGGCATCCGCTCGTATCCGTTCAAGTCAAAACGGCGTGAAGCGGCTTGTGCCGGCGCTTGGCCGAGTTGACGAAACAAACTCAATAGAAATCACTCCTTCATGAACTAATCGACGTGATGACCCGGTCTTTTCCGGCCTGTTTCCCAGCCCGGAGCCGGTCATCGGCCTCTTTTACGAGCGTCTCGACGCACTCTTCCGTGGTGCCGTCGCGATAAGAGACGCCGAACGTCATCGTCACGTGTAACCGCGACCCTTCAAAGATCGTCTCGTTGGATTTGATACGGGTGCGCAGCTCGTCGAGGGTCTTCGTGACTTTCTCTTCCGATTGGCCGGCGATGAACAAGAGGAACTCCTCACCGCCCCAACGGACACAGATGGCATCGGTCCACGTCAAGGTGGCGGCGACGTGCTTCAAGACGAGGTCGCCGCAGTCGTGCCCGTACCGTTCATTGAACGCTTTGAAGTGGTCGATGTCAGCGAGGGCGACGGCGTAAGGCCGACCCGCCGCGACGGACCGCTCGATCGCCGTCTCGATATGGGCCGATCCGGTCATGCGATTGTAAAGACCGGTGAGACCGTCGCGCGAAGCGAGCGTATGCAGGCGGTCGTTCGTCCGTTCGAGCTCGGACGTCACCTCGACGACAGACCCTTCGAAGATAAACGAGAGCACCGCGATGAGGCCGATCGTCGACAAGAGGCAAAAGAGGCCGAGTGTTTGCTCGAGCGACGGCGCGAGCGGTTCGGTCCCGGTCGTCGCATTCACGTACAGGAAACCGTAGATGGCCATGGCGACGCCCGTCGTCGCGATGCGGACGAGTCGACTGACGTTCGGCATGAAGAACACGCCGTAAGCGGCCATGATGATGAAATAATGCACGTTCGCGTCCCAGCCAAGGACGATCGTCGAGATGACCGCGTTATAGACGACCTCGACGAATAGGCCGGTGAAGAACATGCGATAGTAGCGCTTATGTACGAAGTAAAAAGAAATCGTGTAGTAGATGACGCTCGCGACGTTCGACCAGGCGAGCAGGCCAACGTCTAGTCGCCAAAATGTAATCAAGAACACGACGTGAATCAACCATGCGAGCGCGTTCCCGTACAAAGTGATGCGGTAGTTGTATAACGTCCCGCGACGTTCCTCATAGGCAGTTCCCACGTGAACACCTCCTTTTACCAGTATACCGAACTCACCTCCGTTTGCCCATGCAAGTTCGTGAAATCACGTCAATCTGTCTGTCGAGAACCGCTAAGAACGGTCCGTATAATTGCGTGAAATAGATATTTCACGCAATGTTTCTCGGGAGCGTGGTTAATCGCGTAACGACAGTAGTTATCTGGAAGTGAAATAATAAACCGCTTAACATGGTTTACATAATATTTTATAGTGAACCAATTGATTTGTTTTAAAAAAAGGAAAGAGTTACAGTTGTATGTAAATCGAAAATAAACCTTGAACCACGATTGGGGGAACGGTACACTGAGAACGTAAACAAAAGGGGGCTACTGGAATGGACGACAAGCATTTGAAACAATTGCTCGAGGAAGCGAAGACGATCGCCGTCGTCGGGATCTCCTCGAATCCGAACAAGACGGCCAACCAGATCGCGGACTATCTGCTGCTACAAGGCTACACGGTCATCCCGGTCAACCCGTCACTCGAGACGTGGAAAGGCCGCAAGGTATATCCGACCGTCGAGAGCATCCCGGGCCATATCGATATCGTCGACGTGTTCCGTCGCAGCGAGTATTTGGCCGGGGTCGCAGAGGATGCCGTCCGGCACGGGGATGTCGGTCTCATCTTCAACCAGCTCGGCCTCTCGAGCGCTGACGCGGAACGGATCGCCCGCGAAGCCGGGATCGATTACGTCGAGAACCGATGCATCTATGTCGAGCACGCCCGCTTGATCGGTTAAGACCTGCCTCCTTGGCAGGTCTCCTTTTTTTCACGTGTCTCGCGCGTGGAGGTAGGCTTGCCAGAATCCGAAAACAGCTATACAATAGGGTAGAAAAACGAACGTGTGTTCGAAATTGAGGTGACGAAGATGTCAACAGACTTATTTAATTACAACGAAGACGCCATTCAGGTGCTCGAAGGATTGACCGCTGTCCGAAAACGTCCGGGGATGTATATCGGCTCGACCGACCATCGCGGTCTGCACCACCTCGTCTATGAGATCGTCGATAACGCGATCGATGAGGCGCTCGCCGGCTTCGGCGGCCAAATCGACGTGACGATCCATCAAGATGACGCCATTACGGTGCGCGACCACGGGCGCGGCATGCCGACGGGGATGCACGCCTCGGGTAAACCGACACCAGAGGTCATCTTCACCGTCCTCCATGCCGGCGGGAAGTTCGGTCAAGGCGGCTACAAGACGTCAGGTGGACTCCACGGGGTCGGCGCCTCGGTCGTGAACGCACTCTCGAGCAAGGTGCTCGTCACGATCTATCGTGACGGCAAGGTGTTCGAGCAGACGTTTGCTGACGGTGGGATCCCGCAGACGACGCTCCTCGAGACCGGAAAGACCCGTCAGACGGGTACGAGCGTCTACTTCAAGCCGGACGCTTCGATTTTCTCGACGACGACATATAATTACGACACGCTCGCTGAACGGCTCCGTGAATCGGCTTTCCTGTTGAAAGGATTGACGATCACTCTGACGGACGAGCGCTCTGGAAAAGAAGAGACGTTCCATTACGAGGAAGGGATCGCCGAGTTCGTCCAATACTTGAACGATGATAAGGCGACGCTTCATCCGATCGTCTACTTCGAAGGTACAGAGAACGACATCGAGCTCGAGCTCGCCTTCCAGTTCACGGACGCCTATTCCGAGAACGTCCTCTCGTTCGTCAACAACGTCCGGACGCGGGACGGCGGCACGCACGAAGTCGGCGCCAAGACGGCGATGACCCGGATCGTGAACGAATACGCCCGCAAGAACGGTCTGTTGAAAGAGAAAGACAAGAACCTCGACGGCGGTGACGTCCGTGAAGGCTTGACGCTCATCGTCTCGGTGCGGATTCCGGAAGAGTTCCTCCAGTTCGAGGGGCAGACGAAGTCGAAACTCGGCTCGCCTGAGGCCCGTACGAGCGCCGATGGTGTCATGGCGAAGCAACTGACGATCTTCCTCGAGGAGAACCCGCAGATGGCGACGATGCTCATCAAGAAAGCGATCCGTGCCGCCCAGGCCCGCGAAGCCGCTCGCAAAGCGCGGGAAGAGGCGCGTAACGGCAAGAAGAAGAAACGTTCGAGCATCTTGAACGGGAAACTGACACCGGCGACGTCGAAGAACGCCGCCAAGAACGAACTGTTCCTCGTCGAGGGTGACTCGGCCGGCGGTTCGGCCAAACAGGGCCGTGACCGGACGTTCCAAGCGATCCTGCCGCTGCGCGGGAAAGTCATCAACTCGGAGAAGTCGAAACTCCAGGACATCATGAAGAACGAGGAGATCAACACGATCATCCACGCGATCGGTGCCGGTGTCGGCCACGACTTCGACCTCGAGGACTGCAACTTCGACAAGATCATCATCATGACCGACGCCGATACGGACGGGGCTCATATCCAAGTGCTCCTGTTGACGTTCTTCTTCCGTTATATGCGCCCGCTCGTCGAGGCCGGCAAAGTGTTCGTCGCCTTGCCGCCGCTCTATCGCATCTCGAAAGGGAAAGGCAAGTCGGAACAGTTCGAGTACGCCTGGGACGAAGAGGCGCTCGAGAAGCTCGTCAAAGTGTACAAGAAGGGCTATATCCTCCAGCGCTACAAAGGTCTCGGTGAGATGAACGCCGACCAGCTCTGGGAGACGACGATGAACCCGGACACACGGACGCTCATCCGTGTCACGGTCGACGACGCCGCCGTCGCCGACAAGCGCGTCTCGGTGCTCATGGGGGACAATGTCGCCCATCGCCGGGAGTGGATCGAGGAGAACGTCGCCTTCGGCCTCCAGGAAGATGATTCGATCATCGCCAATGAACACGTGACTAAAGCGATTGAGGAAGTGATGTAACGATGTCGACGATTCAACACATTTTAAACTTGTCGCTCGAACAGGTCGTCGGTGACCGTTTCGGGCGTTACTCGAAATATATCATCCAGGACCGGGCCCTCCCGGACGCGCGCGACGGGCTCAAACCCGTTCAGCGCCGCATCCTGTATGCGATGCACCATGAAGGCAACACGAACGAGAAACCGTATCGGAAATCGGCCAAGACGGTCGGGAACGTTATCGGGAACTACCACCCGCACGGTGACAGTTCCGTCTACGAGGCGATGGTACGCCTATCGCAGGACTGGAAGTTGCGCTACCCGCTCATCGATATGCACGGGAATAACGGCTCGATGGACGGCGACTCGGCTGCCGCGATGCGGTATACCGAGGCCCGGCTGTCGAAGATCGCCGGCGTCATGCTGACGTCGATCTCGAAAAACACGGTCGACTATACGCCGAACTTCGATGATTCGACCGAAGAGCCGCTCGTCTTGCCGTCGCTCCTCCCGAACCTGCTCATGAACGGGACGACCGGGATTTCCGCCGGTTACGCCACCGAGATCCCGCCGCACAACTTGACCGAGGTGCTCAACCTCGCCATCGCTCGTCTGAAAGGTCAGGTTCAGACGGCGACGGAAGCGCTCGAGTACATGCAAGGACCGGACTTTCCGTCCGGCGGGATCGTCATGGGACGCGACGGCATCTTGAAGGCGTTCGAGACCGGGAAAGGCAAAGTCATCATCCGTGCCAAATCGGTCGTCGAGCCGCTCAAGGGCGGCCGTGAACAGATTACGATCACCGAGCTCCCGTATGAGGTGAACAAGGCGAACCTCGTCAAGAAGATGGAAGAGCTCCGTCTCGACAAGAAAGTCGAAGGCGTCGCCGAAGTCCGTGACGAGACCGACCGGACCGGTGTCCGAGTCGTCATCGAGTTGAAGAAAGAGGCCGATGCGGAAGGGGTGCTCCACTTCTTCTTGAAGCACACTGACCTGCAGCTCGCCTATAACTACAACATGGTCTCAATCGTCAACCGAACGCCGAAACAGATGGGTCTGCTTCCGATCATTGACGCGTACTTGAAACACGTCGAAGAAGTCGTCACCCGTCGCACGACGTTCGAGCTCGACCAGGCGAAGAAACGCGCCGAGATCGTCGACGCGCTCGAACAGGCCATCTCGGTCTTGGACGAGACGCTCGAACTTATCCGTTCGGCAAAAGACAAGGCCGAGGCGAAACAGAAGCTCATGGCGCGCTTCTCGTTCTCGGACCGTCAAGCCGAAGCGGTCGTCATGCTCCAACTTTATCGGTTGACGAACACGGATATCGTCGAGCTCCAAAAAGAGGCGCAGGCGCTCCAAAAAGAGATCGCCCGTCTCGCCAACATCCTGAACGTCGACGCGACGAAACGGAAGCTCATCTCGAAAGAGTTGACGGCGCTCCGTGACGAGTTCGGCGATGCGCGGCGCTCGGTCATCGAGTCCGAGGTCGAAGAGTTGAAACTGAAGACCGAGGTCATGATCGCCGTCGAAGAGACGATGGTGTTCGTCAGCCGCGATGGCTACGTGAAACGCTCGTCGATGCGCTCATACGGCGCCTCGAGCGAAGAGATGCCGGAGATGAAGCAGAAAGACCGTCCTGTCCTTGTCACCCAGGCGATGACGACGGACCACTTGCTCGTCTGGACGAACAAAGGCAGCTACTTGCTCATTCCGGTCCATCAGATCCCGGAGTCGAAGTGGAAAGATGCCGGACAACACGTGGCCAACCTCGTTCCGATCGAAGGCGAACAAGTCGTCTCGGCCGATGTCGTCTCGACGTTCGAGACGGACGCGCACTGTCTGTTCGTCACGCGTGAAGGGATGGTCAAACGGACACCGCTCCGTGACTATGACGCCCAGCGTAAGTCAAAGGCGCTCATGGCACTCAAACTGAAGGGTGACGACGAGGTCGTCTTTGCCGGCATCAGTGACGGTCCAGGACAACTGTTCCTCGTCTCTGAGCGTGGCTATGGCCTCTGGTTCAAAGAAGATGACGTACCGGTCGTCGGCCAACGTGCCGCCGGCGTCAAGGCGATGAACTTGAAGGACGGAGACGTGGTCGCCGATGCGTTCGCCTTCTTCACTCCGCCACTGTTCGTCCTCGTGACGCAGCGTGGAGCGGTCAAGAAGATGAAGCTCGAGGACCAGTTCGACTGCACGAACCGCAACTTGCGCGGGACGATGCTCATCCGCGAGGTCAAGTCAAAACCACACCAGATCCGTCGTGTGTTGCCGGTGCATGGGGATGAGACGATCCACATCGTCGGCAAAGAGAAAGCGAAGACAGTCAAAGCGAAGCAATTGACACTCCTTGACCGTTACGCCAACGGCTCGTTCGTGTTTGATGAAGAGACGTTCGGAGAGATTGAGGACGTGTATCTCGATTAAGGATGACCCTGTACAACAGACGTTGTGCAGGGTTTTTTCGTTCCGCTATACTGAACTAAAGCATAATTGGAACTTATAGAAACCAAGATGAATTAAGGAGATGATTCCTTGCAAGAATTGCTGAACGACCCATACATGAACAACTATCCGGTGTTCCGCACGTTCTGTGAATTGAAAAGTCTAGTATTACGAAAACAGGCACTCGCTGCCTTGACCCCGTTTCTTAAAACGGTGGAGACATGGAGTTTTGAACAACGACAGGAATTCGTGAGCTGGCTATACACGCATGACGAATCGTCCGAGCGATCCGACTCCTATAATGTGTTCGTGTATTCGCTCGTCACGAACGTGCTACGTCCGACGCTGTTCGAGTGGAAGCAGCGCTTTCTAAACGACCCTCGCCCACATCGCTGGCTGCAAGAGTATGAACAGGCTTTCGCGCTCGGTGGAGTGACCGAACAGATTGCGGTCCAAGCGCTTATGGATAAAAAAATCCATGCACTTTGGTTCGCGTTTCATCACATTAACGAAGATCTCTATCTCGGGGAGGTCGATGAGGACAGAGGTATCATCATGGAAGCGAGACAGCTGAACCAGTCTGTATTGAGTGAAGAAAAGCAAGTGGAATATGAGGCAGAACTTAGTTACTATAGCGACTTGCTGGCGGATTGGGTGACCTACACTCAGACAGAGTCAAAAGACGAAAGCTTTCTCGACTGGTGTGAACGGAACGAACGAAATTATCCGTTCACGGAAAGCTATTATTATGAGGAGTAAATTAAAAGACGCTCAAGGGCGTCTTTTGCTGATTGCATTTTAGATTCCAGCCTCCATCAAATAGCGCTTCAAGTCGACCTGTTGCCGCAAATGATGCCGGGTATGCATCTCGATGAGGTTGTAAAACCGCCATGGAGAGCTTTGACGTCAAGGTTCGGCGAGCGGTTTTGATTCAGTAGAGGCGGGACAACGCTCGATTTCATCTGCATACTCTAAAGCCACTGCGATGATATGGTCGTACATCTGCCCGATTGACCAGACGCCCGTTGCTGCCTCGTAGCGCTGTTGCCGTTCGGTGTAACCGTTCAAGTCTGCTTTGAACTGGTATAACGCTGAGTCCGCCATGTCCGACCTCCTTCGTTTTGTCTTTGTCCAGTATGACACGGGGGCAAAAGACGAGATTTTCAAACGACGGCGACATTAAATTCTCCGAGGAGCGGGTATTCATATACAGGAACGAGAACTTCCTTTGGCGAAATGGATAAGCAGGACTAACGATGGAGGGATGTATATGTCAGAATGGCTCAGTTGGGCCAAACGGCTACACGCGTTGTCACAGGCAGGATTGACATTCACGAAAGACGAGTTCGACCGGGAACGCTATCTAGAATTGCAACAGATCGCGACCGAGATGTTCGAGCGGCAATCCAACCTCGCGCTTCAAGAGATTACGGAGTTGACGCACGTTGACGGTTATCCGACACCGAAGCTCGACGTACGTGGTGTCGTGTTCCAAGAGGACCGCTTGTTGCTCGTCAAAGAACGCTCAGACGGTCGTTGGACGCTCCCTGGTGGTTTCTGCGAGGTCGGACTGTCCCCAGCAGAGAACATCGTCAAGGAGATTGAGGAAGAGGCTGGTTTCGATGTCGTGCCAATCCGTCTCGTCGCTTTGTTTGATATGCATCACCATCCGCACCCGCCTTTGTCCCAACACTATTATAAACTGTTCATCGAATGCGAAGTGATCGGGGGCGAGGCGCAGGCGAGTCAAGAGACGAGTGACGTCGGCTTCTTCACCCGGGACGATTTACCGCCGCTCTCGCTTGCCCGCAATACGCTTGAACAGCTTCATATGTGTTTTGAGGCCCGTTGGCAAGACGACTGGGTCACCGTGTTCGATTAAGGGGAGGGGATGACTTGAAGGTCACACGTCTAGAACATGTTCACCAGCTGACGTTTTATGCACCAATCTTACCAATCAACGTGCAATTGATTGAGAAAGAACTTGGGCTCGTCTTGATCGATACCGCCTTGGAGCGGAACGCGGCAGACATCCTCGCATATATCGAGTCGCTTGGACAGCCGCTTCTCGCGATTCTGTTGACACACGCCCATGGAGACCATGTCGGGGGTGTCGATGCGATTTTGAAGGCCCATCCCCATGCGGAGCTATACGTCTCACGCCGGGACGCCCGGTTGCTCGATGGGGACCGAACGTTGGACCCGGACGAGCGGAATTTGAAAGTGAAAGGTTCTCTCCCGATGATCCACTCCTTGCCTGATAAGTTGCTAGATCCGGGGGAGCGTCTGTTTGGTCTGCGTGTTTATCCTGCTACAGGCCATACGCCGGGGTCTATCGCTTATTTTGACGAGGCCCACCGTATATTGTTCGCTGGTGACGCGTTTCAATCCCATGGGGGAGTCGCGGTGGCAGGGGATGTCAGACCGCTCTTTCCGCTCCCGGGGATGGCGACATGGGACAAGCGGGCAGCGGTCGAGAACGCCGAGCGGTTGATCGATTTGGCGCCGCGGCATACGTTCGTCGGTCACGGAGCTGAGATCGCCGGGACGCATCGATTGTACCGGGCGCTCAAACGCGCCAAACGCAAGCAAGCACGGTTATTCGCAAGATGATGCCGGAGGTGTAGGATGATGGAACTGCGAGAGATTCAGACAACACATTATCGTTCCGCGGAGCAAATGCTCGAGATTCAGCGAAACGCCTATGCGGTCGAGGCGGAATTGATCGGGTTTGATGAGATCCCGGCCCGATATGAGACGGTCGAAGTGATCCAAAACTTGCCGGGCACGAGTTATGGCTTGTATAACGACGAGCGGATGATCGGATTTATCACCATTGAAGCGGCCGAAAATACGGTCGAAGTCACGAAATTATGCATTGATCCGACGTATTTCAGGGCGAGGCTCGCGACGACATTGCTCGAACACGTGCTCAGCTTGCACGAAGATAAACTCGTCTACGTCCATACCGGAAAACATAACGGACCGGCGAAACGATTGTATACGAAACTCGGGTTCGAACCGAGCGCCGAGTTCGAACCTGAACCGGGTGTCACGTTGATTCGATTTACTCGGACGTGAATCCTGGCTCAACTTTCACATTCCGTCTCACTTCTTTAAGTATACTAAAGAATTGAGACGGAGTTTTATTTTCACTGATAATATATGTTATGTAAACTAATAAAAAAAGCAGAGAAAATCGATGTCAGATGTGACGTCTCTCCTCTCAGCTGCAACTCAGAAAATCTTGTACCAATACAACGTCATGTCGATGTTCGGATTGCCGGTCTGTTTGAGTGTATCGACACCGGCGAGCGCGAACCCTTCTTTCGCATAAAATCGACACGCGATCACGTTATCGTTCTGCGCTTCGAGTGACAATCCGAGCAACGATTGCTCTTTTGCCCACGTCTCTGCAACACCGATTAACAAATGACCGAGCCCGCTGTTTCGATACGCTTTCTGCACAGCGATGTTCTCGATATATGCAAAACGGTTCCAGTCTCTTGCGACACGGATTTGTCCGATACAAGTCGTCTCGTCGAATGCCAAGAATACTTGTTTGTCCTCACGATTGATGTACTCAGACCAGTCCAGTGAATCGTCCGGGAATCTCGTCTCATAAACTTTCTCATATAACTGTACCTCATACATCCAAACTCCGTCTCTATAGCTCGGAATGATTTTTCCGATGATTGGAAATGAATCATTTGCCTCGTTCACGACGCTGATGGAATCCTCATTTAACGTTTGAATCGAGATATCTAGGAATCCTCTCATTGGATCTTTCTCCTTTCGGCCGCTCCTATATCGTCTCATCAGACTAGCCATACAGTGGCGGTTATGAAATCAAACTTGGAGGTTCAGTTGACAATACTTCGACTACATCATGTGATGTCAAGAACACATAATGGTGAATATCATAGATTTTTTCGTAAATGTTGTCTGCCTCTTCAGCTAGCCATTCCAAATAGTTTGAATCGGTCACTCGGAAGAGTGTCCACTCGCCAAAATAATCCGTGTCATAATGTTTATATAGATGGTCTAGCGTTTTTAAAAGCGTTCCTTCGTCTGTATTTCGATACGAAAACACAAGTCCGTCAAATAAGAATGTATATATGTTCTCATCCGCATCAGTAAACACGAGTTTTAATCCGTCTTTATCATCAATTAGAGCCTGCAATTCTAGTTTAGCCGGCACCTCTTTATTCACGCTCCATCTTTCCCATTTCGCCATTCGCATCCCCTTCTTTTATTGTGATCGTCTCTCACGCACATTACATACCCATAAAGAATAGGGTCATGAAATTCTAAAGCGATAACCCGAGCGGAATGATGGATAAGATGGTAACCTATCTTTTCTTCATGAATAGTCCAATCAAAAGTGTGAGTAAGCCGATTATTAAAACGACGATCATAGTCATAAATGTCATGGTTGGTCCATCCTCCGGAGCTAGCTTATTTTAATTGGATTCAAAGGTAGCTGCATACCACTCGCATTTTACATGATTTGCTATATCCGTATGAAAATCCTCTTTTTATAGTTTCTTTAGAATAAGTCATAACCAATATTAACGGTTTGGTGACTCAATTTTGTTCATTTTTGAACGTAGTTAGTACCCACCCGCTCAAATCCTTTTTATACTGATTCATATCTGTTTCGTTTATATGGATAAACTGTGTCACTTAACTGAATCGTTCATTCAAGGACGTGTTAGCGCTTTATGTATTTATGTTTCAAATATAATTTATCGCCTGTTTCAAAGTGTTTAGGAGTTGCCACAGGACTAGTGTCATGCTATTTTTAGACAGATGATAACTTAAGGAGGAACTTGAATGAAACGTATGACAAAAGGTTTGGCAGCATCCCTATTACTCGCTGTCCCGCTCGCGGCGTGTGGTGATTCTAGCACCGATCAGGCCGAGACTTCGCGCTGGGACGAGATTCAAGAGAGCGGTACGCTCACAGTCGGGACGGCCGGTACGCTCTACCCTGCTTCGTTCCGGGCTGAAGAGAGCGACGAGTTGACAGGATTCGATGTCGAGTTGATGAAAGAGATCGGGCAACGGCTTGACCTCGAGGTGCAGTTCAAAGAGATGGCTTTCGACAACATGTTGACGAGTGTCCAGAACGGGCAGGTCGACGTCGCGGCGAACGATATTTCGGTCACAGAAGACCGCAAAGAAAAATTCGCGTTCTCGACGCCGTATAAGTACACGTACGGGACGGCCATCGTCCGAAAGAGTGACCTCTCAGGCATTGACTCGCTCGAGGACTTGAAAGGCAAGAGAGCCGCTGGTGAAGCGACGACCGTCTTCATGGAAGTTGCCCGTCAGTACGGAGCAGAAGAAGTGATCTATGATAACGCGACGAACGATCAGTATCTCCGTGACGTCTCAACGGGGCGGACCGATGTCATCTTGAACGACTACTACTTGCAAACGCTCGCCCTCGCCTTCTTCCCGGAGTTTGATATCGCCATCCACCCGGATATCGCCTACAACCCGCAAGAAGTCGCGTTCCTCATGGAAAAAGAGAACGATGAGTTGCAACAAAACATCGACCGCGTTCTCGCTGAGATGCTTGAAGACGGTACGGTGAAAGAATTGTCGGAGCAGTTCTATAACGGCGCGGACGTCTCGGTCGAGCCGGACGTCGATGCGACGATCGTCGAATTGGACTGAGCATGTTCGAAGGAGTGAAATGGGAGGCGATCTTTGACGCCGACTTGGCCATCCGCTCGTTCCCGTATCTTCTCGGCGGGCTGCCGAATACGCTCTGGATCTCATTCGTCAGCATGTTTTTCGGACTCGTGCTCGGGCTCATCCTTGCCCTCGGTAAGCTGTCACCATCGCGTTTGTTGCGCTTCCCGTCGACGTTTTATATCTCGTTTATGCGCGGTGTGCCGATTTTGATCATTTTGTTTATCTTATATTCAGGATTCCCGTTCATCGGGATTCAGTTTGCGGCGTTGACGGCGGCGATCATCGGGTTCAGTTTGAACTCGGCCGCCTATATCGCCGAGATCATCCGGGCCTCGATCCGGGCAGTGGATAACGGACAAATCGAAGCGGCCCGCTCGCTCGGGATGAACAAGTGGCTGACGCTCAAAGGTGTCATCTTGCCACAAGCGACACGGATCGCGCTTCCCCCGCTCTCGAACGTGTTTCTCGACTTGATCAAAGCGAGTTCGCTCGCGGCCATGATCACCGTCCCTGAGATCTTCAACAAGGCGAAGATCGTCGGGGGGCGAGAATTTGACTATATGACGGTCTACTTGGTCGTCGCCCTCATCTATTGGGGCATCTGCACGTTCATGTCGTTCTTCCAAGACTGGCTCGAACGGCATTTTGAACGCTATTTGGATTCACCGAAACGATGACGCTGCTGTCATCGTTTTTTCTTTTCGTATCATACGAGCGTTTGAATGTGCTATGATTTTCTTAAATATTCAGAAAAAGACGGGGGAACTACAAATGATACAACCATGGACCACATATTTGAACGACCAGGTGATCGGACAGTCGAAAGCCATCAAGCTGTCGACGATCGCCCTCCTTTCTGGCGGACACGTACTCCTTGAAGACCGGCCGGGGACCGGAAAGACGACACTCGCGAGAAGCCTCGCCTCTTCCGTGTCTGCTGCCTTCCAACGGGTGCAATGTACGCCGGACACGCTTCCGAGCGATATATTAGGGATGGAGCTGTTCAATCCGACGACGGGCTCGTTCGAGCGCCGGACCGGACCAATCTTCACATCGATCTTGCTCGTCGATGAGATCAACCGGACAACGCCACGGACGCAGTCGGCACTGTTAGAGGCGATGCAGGAACGCCAAGTGACGCTCGGCGAAGTGTCACTTCGTCTGCCGGACCCGTTTTTTGTCATCGCGACACAAAACCCGTTCGACGGGCAAGGCACGTTCCCGCTCCCGCAAGCCCAGCTCGACCGTTTCTTGTTCAAGCTGTCACTCGCACCGTTATCTCGCGAGTCCGAGCGCCGGTTGCTGCGTAATGAACATTTGAGCGCGGCGCCGTTCACGTTGAAGCAAGACGAGCTCGCCGAGATGCAACAAGCGGTCCGTGACGTGACGTTCCACGAGGCGATAGAGGATTACCTTCTTGATTTCGTCGAAGCACTCCGCCATCACCGGGACATCGAGGTCGGGCCGAGCCCGCGGGCGACGCTCGCTTACACGATGGCGGCCCGGGCCCATGCATTTATGGACGGACGCGATTACGTGTCACCAGAAGACATTCGGGCGCTCGCCATGCCGATTCTTGGCCATCGCGTCGTCTTGACAGTCGAGGCATCACTGAAGACGAAACCATCGAAGCTGATCAAATCTGTCCTTGAGACCATCGCGGTCCCATCAGAGGTGTGACATGCAACTCGTCAGCCCTCGCTACCTCGAGTCCGGGTATATGTGGCTCTTGTTCGTCGTCGGGGTGTTCATCGCCTTGTACGGCAACGTCTTCCTCGCGAGTGCGATTCTCGGCTTCAGCCTCTATGCGCTCATCATGCCGGAGCTGTTGTTCCGTCTCGCCGATCACGTGCATGTCGATGTGACCGACGAGTTGAAGCTGTTCCCGGGTGACGAGGAGACGTATACGATCAAGCTTCTGTCGACGGCCCCAGTGCCGCTCGGCGTCGTCCGATTGTCCGGTTACTTGCATCCGACCGTCGATTCGGAAGACCATGCGTTTTGGCGCCAAGAGAACTATGTCGGCCGCGAGGCGGAAGTCGCCTATACGCTCCCGCTCAAGGCAATCAAACGCGGACCGATCCGAATCGAGGCGATCGGCATGGAAATCCGAGACCCGCTCCGCATGTTCTCGCTCTATAAAGAAGAACCGCTCGACCGGATCGGCTACGTATTCCCGGAATTTTTACCGTACCCGATCCCGAAACGGCCTCCGACATTGCCCGGAGAAGAGATGGTGCGCCATAGCGCCTACCGGGATCCAGAGACGTTTCAATCAGTGGCGCCGTATCACGGCCAGCCGATGCGTCAACTGTATTGGTCGGCGTATGCGAAGACGGGCGAACTGCTCGCCCGGACCGAGCAACCGGTTCAGGCGAATGAATACGTCGTCGTCCTTGACTTGTTGACGAAAGACGGACGCGCCCTCACCCATCAGATGGAACGATTGATCTCACAGGCAGCAGCGCTATGTCGCGACTTTGAGAAAGAGAATGCGAGTTATGGACTGATCGTGCCGACGCTCACGAAGGACGGGATCACGTATGACCTCGCCCCGGGGAGCGGTGAGACACATTTCCGCAAAGTGATGACAACACTCGCTTGTCTATCGGAGCGGGACTTCCCGCTCGCGCGGTCATTATTCGAACGGAAAGTCGCGAAATACGGGGGCAGCCAGTCCATACTCCGGCTCGGAGGTGATGGTCGATGAAATGGTTATGGTGGGTGTTTGCCGCGTTTTACGTCGGTCACGTGTTTCCGCTCGTCTATCTGTTCACCCTTCGCCTGCCTCGTAATTGGCAGCTCGTTACCCAGACGGCGCTCAGCGTCGCGGCATTGTTCTTCTCGTATGAGATGAGCATTACTTTATTGTTATTCACGTATGTCCATACCTTCATCCGGACGCTCGACTGGACGGACCGCTACGCGATCGCGAGCGTTCTGTTCCTCATCGTCGATTGGTTGTTCCCACCGGCGTCGCAACCGCTCGCGATGATTGCGTTTCCGTTCCTGTTCTTGTTCTGGCAACGGAGCCTCTATTACCGACGGGATTACAAACGGATGTTGTCGATGCTCTTCATCGGGCTCGCCGTCGGTCTCGTCCTCGCCCTGCTTCTCCGAACGGTGAAAGAGCTCTTGTTCGGGGACTTGGTCGCATGGGTCAGTCCGTTCCTCATGTGGCTCGGCGGTTGGTTCGACGGCATCACCCTCGACCCATCGGATCGGGTGAACCGTTTCATGGTGCCGGACAATCCGAACCTCGACGCAGAGACGATGACGAACGAGACGTTTTTCGAGACGGTGTCGAACCAGTCGATGCTCGTCCTCGGATTCTTCATCATCTTGCTAATCGCTGGAATCGCACTATTCTTCTATCTACGAAAGCGGAACGAGGTGCAAGAGGACGCGGTCGTCCCGAGACACGCCCACACTCCGCATACACGGGCGTCACGTGCCGTGCGGACACCGAAACATGTACGACTGCTCGATGCCGGGAGACGTCTTGAGAAGGCTCATCCGCGTCATCGAGAAGAGACGGCCTCCGATTGGCTGACGCGCATCCGGTTCACGGACGCCCCACTGTTTGCCTCCTGGCTCGAGGCGGCCGAATACGGGGAGAAAGACGCGCCGGGTCCAATCGTTGAGGCGTTCGAACAACATGTTAAACAAGTGCTCAAACAATAAGACCAGCGTGACCTCTAGGGGTTACGCTGGTCTTTTGTTATAAAATCGGGCTGAGCAACCGCGAGACGCTCTCTTTGAAGCGGATCCATTTCGTCCGTGTCTCATAGCGTTCGATCGTCAGTCGCTCAGCGCAGGTTTTGTCTCGTTCAAACGCCTCGATGACCGAACGGGCGACCGTCTCGTCATAGACAAGGGCCGAGATCTCGAAGTTTAAATGAAAACTTCGGGCGTCGATGTTCGTCGTCCCGATCGAAGCGACCTCGCCATCGATGACGAGCGTCTTCGCGTGCAAGAAGCCACCCTCGTACGTATATACGTCTGCCCCATAACGGACGAGTTCGGCCGCGTTGGCGTACGTCGCCCAGTAGACAAACATATGGTCCGGTTTGTTCGGTATCATCAAATGGATTTTCGTACCGGACATGAGTGCGATCCGGCAGGCGTCTAAGAAACTCGCGTCCGGGATGAAGTAAGGCGTCTGGATGTAGATGCTGTCTTTCGCCTCGGTGATCATCTTGACGAGCATGTTCTTCAAATGCTCGGTCGTCGAATTCGGGCCCGACGTAACGATTTGGACCGGCGTCGCGAACGGATCGAGCGTCGCTTGTGGCCAGACGAGCGCTTCCTTCTCGGTCTTCTGCCTTGTCGGGACAGAACGGTTCCAGTCAAGGAGGAAACGTTCGAGCAGCTCGCGAACGGCTTCGCCTCGTATGCGCAAGTGCACGTCGCGCCAGTAGCCGAATTGTCGATTCGTCCCGAGGTACTCGTTCCCGACATTGAAACCACCGATGTAGCCGATTTCTCCGTCGATGACGCACAACTTTCGGTGATTGCGGTTGTTGACACGGAAATTGATGCCGAGACGTGACGGGAAGAACGATTTGACCTCACCGCCATAGGCGAGCAGTTGTTTGAAATGATGGCGCCGCAAGCCGCGTGACCCGACCGCGTCGTACAGGAGACGAACGCGCACGCCTTGTTTGGCCCGTTCTGTGAGGGCGGCGATGAGCGCTTGGCCGAGCGAGTCGTTTTGAATGATATAGTACTGGATGTTGATCTCACGCGTTGCCGACTCGATGTCGTGAAACAGCGCCTCAAACTTCTGTTCCCCGTCATGAATGACTTGAATGGCATTATGATACGTCACGAGGGCGTTCGTCGACAGCAAATTCAGCCGGGCGAGACGTCGATATTTGGAGAGGAGCGGGTCGCTCGTGAACAAGTCTTGCCGTGCGTCTAATTCGTCGAGCTGATCTTGGACGTGATGGGCGTATTCGATCCTTCGCTCTTCGTCGACTTGATAAAAATTGTTCGACTTGATCAAGCGGCCGAAGAAGATGTAGATGAAGAAACCGACGAGCGGTAAAAAGAATAAGACGAGAAGCCATGCCCACGTCGAGCCGATGTCCCGTCGTTCGAAAAAGATGATCGTGATGGCGAACGTCATGTTCAAAATGAGTAATAGGATTCCAAACACACTGATGATGACTTCGGTTGTGATCATGATCGCTTCCCCCTTCTCTTCCTTTCATACCCGTTCTCACCATTCAGTCGCCATCATAGCCGCTTTCAACGAGGAGAACACAAAAAAACACCGCGCCTGCGGTGTTTTTGGGGTCGTACGAATTAGTTTAAGATTGTGATTTTGACAGATTGACGACCAAATTGAATCGCTTGTTCTTGTGTCGGCATCAAGAGGTCGATTTTGTTCCCTTTGATTGCGCCGCCAGTGTCTCCAGCGATGGCTTCGCCGTAACCTTCAACATAAACTTTAGAGCCGAGTGGGATGACTGATGGGTCAACCGCGATGACTTTTTGGTTCGGGTTCGAACGGACGTCGATTCCTGTAGCTGTGATACCTGAGCATCCTGCACAGTATGGTGTATAGGCTGTGGCTTCAACTGTCATCGTCTTACCCGAAGCCGGAGCTTGAGTTTGCGTTGTCGACGTAGACTGTTTCGTCACAGGTGTAGATGTTGAAGCTTTCGGCTTCGCTGCAGGAGCGTCGTTCGCTACTGATGCAGCGGCTGCGCCTTTCACTGCGAATTGTTGACCTGGGAAGATAAGATCTGATTTAAGACCGTTCCATGTCATCAATTGGTTGACAGTGACGCCGTTGTTAGTCGCGATTCGATACAACGTGTCGCCTGCTTTAACTGTATACGTTTTAGATGAGTTCGAAGCTTTTGCTTCTGCCTTGCCAAGTTTCAATACTTGGTTCGGGAAAATCATATTAGAGTTTAAGCCGTTCGCTTGTTTAATGTCGTTTACAGAGACGTTGTTGTTCACGGCGATACGATACAATGTATCTCCAGACTGAACTGTGTGTGTTGATGCTGCCGAAGCTGGAGCAGCGACTCCTAAACTAAGGCCAGCGAGTGCCGTTAGTGTCAATAGTGGTTTTTTCATAAGAATATTCCTCCCTTTTCTAACGCTCCCTAACTGTAACACCTCTATATTTCACTGCGATTACAGCGCGATATGAGAGTGATATCAGTTCAGTTACAGAAGGTTATCGGTGATAAGTCAAGGAAGAGATTCTTACAAAACGGATACAAATGGCTTTGTTGAGCCGTTTCACGGTATACTAAACGAAGAAGAAAGGAGCGGATAGTCTTTGGAACTATTACTGCTATATTACATTGTGACTAATTTCCTAGCTTTTATGACATTCTTCGTTGATAAACGACGGGCAAAAGCGAACGCGTGGCGAATTTCGGAAAAAACGTTGTTGACGCTCGTCTGGATCGGCGGGGCGTTCGGGGCGTATATCGCGATGAGGCTGTTCCGTCACAAGACGTTGAAGCCCGCCTTTCGACTCGGCGTGCCAATCGCCATCTTGGTCCATGCCGGCATCACGGCGTATTTCATCTTCTGACGCCATTATATAGAAGAAACTCGGTATGGGATTATTTACGCGGATGGATATAAAATGTCTGATTCGTCGTCTGTTTAGGCAAAATCGAATTATCGGGACGGTGGCAATCAGAAAGAAATGTTCTATTGTTGAGGTGGGATGAGAATGAGAGACACACAGACGATTTTTTATATGGAATGGTCCGACGAACACGTCACGACGGTCGGGATAGACGTGACGACGCATTTCCATGCGTACGTCGTCAGGCAAGGTCGCGTCGATTTGCTGGTCAATGGAGAAAAGATTCGGCTTGAATCAGGAACGGGGCTCCTCGTCGCGCCGGGGCAATTGATGAAACGCACCGGATCGGCCGATCAGACTCGTCTCGTTGAAATCAAGGTCGACCCTTATGATCTATTCGCCCCCGTCATGGCGCAACAGTATGTGACTCCTTTTTTGAACATGCCACGTTTGACGAGAAAGCAGTTGTCACCGACGAACCGTCACGAAAAGGCGGTACTGGATACGATTGATAAGACGGCACGGACGCTCAAATCTGATACACCGTTCTCCCGTCTTGATGCCGTACTACAATCGACCGTGCTCTGGCGTTATTGGATTCAACAACCAACCGATGAACCGAGACGAGTGACGGGGCAAAATCGGATGACGACGATGATCGCTCATATCCATGATCACGTGACGGAGCGCCTGACCCTCGAGCAAATCGCTGCTGCCGGCGGCTTGAGTCGCGCGGAATGTTGTCGCTATTTCATGAAATGGTGTGCGACGACCCCGCTCGCGTACGTATGTGACGTCCGCATGGAAGCGGCGGCCCGTCAGTTGCGGGGGACGGGCGATCCGATCGCTAAGGTCGCAGAGGACTTCGGCTACTCGAGCGTCAGCCATTTCGTTCAAACGTTCAAGAAAGTACATAAGGTCACGCCTCTCGCCTACCGTAAAGGAAAGAGGGCACAGTAAAAGCCGACAAGCGTTTGTCGGCTTTTACTGTGTTTAACGAGCTGTCCAACCGCCGTCAGCCTTCAAAACGTCGCCATTGACGAAACTTGAATCATCCGACGCGAGGAAGAGCGCAACCTTGGCGATTTGCTCCGGTTCACCGATCGGCGCCTCCCCTGCCCCTTGGATGGCCCGCATCCCGAGCTCGCTCGGCGCGGTGATCGTGGCACCGATATTCGTATTGACCCCGCCCGGTGCGATGGCGTTCGCCCGAATCTTATTGAACGTGCCGTATGTCGCGGCGATGTTTTTCGTCAATCCGATCAGTGCGTGCTTCGAGGCGACGTAGGAGGCACCGCCCCGTGTCCCGAACAACCCGCCGACCGAGGCGTTATTAATGATAACGCCGCCTGACTCTTGTTTGTCCATAATCTGAATCGCGGCCCGGGCCAGTTTCATCGGTCCGGTCAAATTGACGGCGAGGACCCGGTCCCACACCTCGTCGGTCACTTCGCCGACAGTCAAAAAGTTGTCCATAATGCCGGCGTTGTTGACCAAGATATCGAGCGAACCGAACGTGCTCGTCGCCGTATCGATCATTTTATCGATATCTTCTTGTTTCGTGACGTTCCCCGAAACACCGACAGCTTCCCCGCCACTCGCTTTAATCTCTAAGACGACTGCCTCGACTGTATCCCCGTTCATGTCGACGGCGACGATGCGCGCCCCTTCCTCGGCAAACAGTTTGGCGATGGCGCGCCCCATTCCTGACCCGGCCCCGGTGACGAGCGCCGTTTTACCCGATAATTTCACACCGCATTCCTCCTTGTTGAGACAATCAACAACGACAGAGAAAACGACATGTGCATGTTGCTCACGTGTCATTAGTCTATACCCGTATTTGGAGGAAAACGTATCTCTGTTTGGAAGAATATGCTTCTGTTCAAGTAGTTCGTCACGTACAATGGAAAGATACAGATATTGGGAGTTGAAAGGTGGGGTTTGATTGGGTGGTTATTATGCAGAAGTGATCGGAAGTGGGACACCGATTTTATTTTTACCGGCCGGGGGATTCACTGGAGAAGAAGGCCGCTCGCTCGCTGAAAAGCTACGCGACGACTTTGAGGTCCATTTGCTCGATTTGCCCGGATTCGGACGAAGTGAAGGGATTAGACAAGTCGTCGATGCCAAACAGATGGCGGATTGGGTCAACGATTACGTCGTGACACACCGACTCGGGTCGGTTCATGTGATTGGACACTCCCTCGGAGGTGCGGTCGCACTCGCTTTTGCCGTTCATTATCCCGAGCAAGTGAAGCGACTCGTATTACTCGATCAAGGACACAAGGCGTTCCCGCGCGTCCCGTTAAAAGAATATGGTATTTTTGGACTTCTCGTCCCGCTCCTGAGCGGGATTTCTCGCCTGCTAGGCCCTCGGGTTGTAGAACGAATTGAAAGAAAGATGGTCTCAGACGAACGAGCACAGCCCATCTCAGACGAACGGTTCCAAATGTTTTGTACGAAGACCGGTCTAACCGAACGAGATGAGATTCGACGCGCATTGGATGCACCGGCCAAGCTCGGACAAGGCGGATTGAATCTGTTGTTCGGTTTCTATCGCCTTGATGTGCCAACGTTCACGCGGTCGCTTCAGGTCCCGACGTTACTTGTTTATGGGGATTTTATCGGACTCGACGATAAAGAGGCCCGGTTGACGCAATCCGCCATTCTAGATTTGCGGGAGCATGAGCTCCCAATCACGTACATCCGAATGACAGGTGGCCATTTCGTCCATTGGAACCCGGCGTTCCCGATTGAACAGGTGCTCCAGTTTTTACATTCTCAGAAAATAAGTGGTCTTAGATAAAGCGTCAGCAAAAGATTGTCCTGATCATCGTGTCCGTACTGTTGCTGTCTGCTGGAGTTGCTTGGGGAGTTGAGAAGACGAAGCAACCCGAATTGCCTGAGGGAGCGGAACCGATTCTCACCTACGACCTGGCTGACCGTGACATGGGTCTTCGCTTTTTCACGCAACGTTATGACGACGAATGGACCGATGATTTGACCTCGCCTGGCGTCGGCGTCGAGATTACGATTAAAGGCCATATCGAGTATATTTCTTCGATTTCTTTGCCCGAAGAAAATCTCATGTGGTCGACTGCCGGCCAAACGTGCGAAAATCGATCAGAATGTGTGCCCTACGATATTCTGTACGGAATCAACCAAGGTACGACGACACGCGTCATTACCGAGTTGAACGGAGAGCGGTACGAACCGGAACTCTTGAAGACAAAGGCCGGAAATGACGTCTGGTTCATTCTTGTCGACCGAATCGAGTCGATTGAGTCGATCACCGGTTATGATCGTAATGGGAATGTATCCTATGAGTTCAATCTGTTAACGTTCACAAGCGATGCCGTCTTTGTCCCGGTCTTTCGTGATGTTCGCTTGATATAGCGCGGCATCGACGTGTGGCTTGTATTTTGTTTTTCCACCTACGTTTTTGACGGTCTTGTTTTTCGCGACACCGCCTTTATACGTCTTATTCAACTCGGTGCAGTTTTTGAATTTCTTGGCCGCAGCATCGACGGATGATGTCGGCGTCACGCTCATCGTGAATAGCGCGATTCCAGCGATGGTGGCATACAGTAGTTTCTTCATCGTCTCTTCCTCCTTCATAATGAACTTTAGGGTCAGTGTTCCCTTTCATTATAGGAGGCGTTATTAGTAATTTCCCCATTTTTTAAATATGAGTGAAAGGAGAATATTGGTGCCCGATTTTGGTTTTTACATCGATACGGTGAATGATCACCTATATCATGGGCCCCACCTCGTATCGGACAATGAGAAGGTAGAGCAGCTGAATCTTGAGTTCATTGAAATGTTGTTGTTTGGTCCTGAGGACGTCCGGTGTTTGATCACGCGACATCATTCATCGCGACGAATCCAATTAGAAGAACAACGACGTGATCAACTACAGACTACGTGGGAAAAGACGTTCAAACAGCATCTCACATTCAATCCAGGATTCTTACCTGAAGATCTTCCAAACGGGTATTGTTGGACGATACCCGTTTGGCGAGAAAACAATGGTTGGTATCTTGTTTTTACCGAGCATCATTAATCAGTAGATGGAAATTTCGTAATCATACAGCAAAGGAAGAGGATTTATATGGACTTAATTTTTTTGATGCAAGACCGAGCACTCCCGTTACTGTTGCTCGCAACATTTCTGATTCTGAATATCGTGTTCGTCATCGGGATTTGGAAGCGACGCGCCCATTTCTCCAAAGTATTCCTCGTGTTCGCGAGCTCATTTGCTTGTTTCCTTGTGACATCATCGCTGATTCTCATCTTGTTCACGATGTTCTTCGGCTACAACCAGTGATGCTCTCTATCCGATGACATCCGTATCGAAATCATCGAGTCCCTCTATAAGATTCGGCGTATGATGAATGCAGAAGGGAGGGGATGCCAATGCCTGAATCGTTAAACCGCTTGATGGCGCATATCGAGCAACATTTGACTGACGAAATCACAAATCAAGACATTACTCGCATCATCGGGGTTTCCGATTACCATTTTCGACGTATGTTTTCCTACATGGCCGGCATGACACTTAACGAATACATTCGAAACCGTCGGCTATCAGAAGCGAATAAAGATTTGATTCAAGGAATGTCAGTCACGGACGTAGCGTTTACGTATGGATATCAATCCGTCGACGGTTTTTCAAGAGCGTTTCGTGACTGGTGCGGCTTTTTACCGTCAGAAGTAATCAAAAACAAGATTCAAAAATCATTCCCGAAATTCACATTCTTCATCGATATTAAAGGGGGAATTTCCATGGAATTCAAATTAGAACACAAGCCTTCATTCAACGTGGTCGGTGTGTCGAAGCGCGTTCCGATTCAATTTGAAGGGGTGAACAACGCAATCGCTGAATTGGCAGAATCGATTACAGATCAGCAATACAGCGAGATGGCGCAGTTGGCGGATCTGTATCCAAACCAAGTGCTCAACGTATCGTATGACTTCGATGAGGGGTATTTGGACGAAAAAGGATTGCTGACGCATATGATTGGCTATGCGACGACACATAGCAATCCGTATGAAGACCTCGAACAAATCACGATTGCGTCGAACCTGTGGGCCGTCTTCCCGAATACTGGGCCTTTCCCAGAGACACTCCAGGAGACGATGGCCAAGACGTATGCTGAATGGTTACCGACGTCAGGCTATGAACTCGCCGATTTACCGAGCATTTCGTACACGGAGTATGACGGTCTAACAGACGATGTTTATAGCGAAGTGTGGGTGGCCGTCAAAGAGAAAAAACTGTAAACGTGATATAGGTGCGAAAACCCCTTAGTAGAGCACATGCTCTTATTAAGTGGTTCAATTTGCTTTACAGCGGGTCACCTGACCGATTCATTAATGGCTATGAATTTTTGAATGGTACTTCTACACTTACATTTTCTTTACATAATCAATCAATATCAGTTTATGATTGACCTGATGCTGTCCCTGTCGTTTGTAGCCGAGCTTCTCATAGAAATGATGATTCCTAGTATTCAAATGAGGCGTGTCCAGGACCCATTCTTTAGCGAGCGGAAATTGTGCCTCAATCAAATTGATCAGTTCTGTCCCAAAGCCTTTATTTTGATAATGTTTCGATAAAAAAACTCGATTCAAACGATACTTCCCGTCACCGTGATCGCGTACGTCTGCTCCACCAGCAATCTCTCCATCAATCCAGATGGTGTAATGGATAAATAGTTGAATTTTCTTGATTAGACGCTCAATCGGTTCGTTGACGGGGTTCGTCTCATAATCTTCGTAGGTGATTAAATCTTCTTGAAACGCTTCTTTCTGTATATCTAACAGAACAGCTGCTTCATCTATGGTAGATTTTTTTAGGGATAACATTGTCTGTCTCCAATCGTATGTATTATCGCGTCCCAAACCTCATCAATTCATAATATTCACTGTTATCTGGTGAGATCCCCCCCATAGGGCATCCTCGTCCATGACCACATAGCCATATGTCTCCAAAAATTTACGGTACATCGGCGGAAACGTCACATTCAGTTGTTCCTCCGCCTCACGAATCGCTGCTTCCGAAGCTCCTGAACCGTATGTAAACACTTCTGGATACTTCTCAATCATCTTTACGACCCGATTGAACTTCAACTCAATTTTGTTCATCGTGTTTTCTCTCCTTCGTCTCGCACGCGTTTATAGATGTCGATGTCCCCACTTCTGAAGTCGACGCGTGCATTCCAGTTCCGGACGTCAGATTGAATGATAAACACATCGTCTGATTCCCAACGACTCGTTCCGAAATACAACGAGAACGCGTACGGGCTCGCAATCTCCTCAATCACCTTCTCTTGAAACAGTCTTATACCTCGTTCGTACCCTTCAATCCAAAACGACGCACCGGTCACCGAGACGCTCAATTTGAAAAGCACGATCCGATTGCGTTTTTTGTTCGATTTCGGTGTCTTATTCAGCAAGGCGACCAACTTATAGTCGTTCATTTCAATCTGCTTCAGGCAATACTCGATCATGTCAGAAATCGGCCGTTCCGAGCTACTCGTCTGTTCTTCTAACAACGGCACGAGCACGTCCCGAATGACCATTGCGAACTGCTGAAACTTCTCTTTCTCATCAAGCATCATCTCATACGTCTCATAATCGAACATCTCATGCGTGAACTCGTGCGTCACGAGTTGATGATGTGTGTCATCATACGTATGCGTATTGTATGTATGATTTGTTTCAGCATGGATAAGGTTTATCCCTACAAAATTAGGGTCTTTGAAACGAATGTCCCCGCTCTCCACGAAGCGTGACAACGCACGTGATAACAATTCTTCAAAAACGTATGACGAATGAATCGCTGTGATGTGTTTCTTTGCCCAGTTCCGGTCGCGCTGCGCGTTTACGCTCGAATATAAACGAATGGTAATATGACTCATCTTTATCCCCTCATTTCTCTCACTTCTCCATTATACAAAAAACTCCCTTTGACGATCATCGAGATCATCAAAAGGAGTCTGAGATTACTTGACCGGTTCGTACGCGAGCGCTTCCCCGTTCGTCTCGATGACGTGCTTGTACCAATCGAACGAGTCTTTCTTCATCCGCTCCATCGAGCCGTTGCCTTCGTTGTCACGGTCGACGTAAATCATGCCGTAGCGTTTCTTCATTTCACCCGTCGTGAAAGAGACGATGTCGATGATGCCCCATGGCGTGTACCCGATCAAGTCGACGCCGTCATAGACGACCGCCTCTTTCAGCTGCTCGATGTGTGCCTTCAAGTAGTCGATACGGGCCGCATCATGAATCTTCCCGTCGACGATCTCATCGACGGCACCGAATCCATTCTCGACGATGAAGAGCGGGATTTGATAGCGGTCATACAGTCGGTTGAGCACGTAGCGGAGACCGACCGGATCAATTGCCCATCCCCAGTCACTTGACTTGATATACGGGTTCTCGACACCGTTCGGCAGACCGCCGTTGACGATGTCACCGCTGTTGTCGGCGACGACGTCACTCTTCACGGTCGTCGACATGTAGTAACTGAAACCGAGGTAGTCGACGGTCCCGTTTTTCAAGATTTCCTCGTCCCCTTCTAAGAACGGGATCGTATAGCCTTCACGCTCGAACTCGTTCAAGGCGTAGCTCGGATAGACGCCGCGCACTTGCACGTCCGGGAAGAAGTAACGCTGGCGCATCATCTCTTCCGCGAGCATGACGTCGTCCGGGTTCGACGAGTACGGATAGATCGGAACGTGCGAGACCATCGCCCCGATCTCGAAGTCCGGGTTGATCGCCTTCCCTTTCGCGACGGCAAGGGCGCTCGCAATCAACTCGTGATGGCCCGTCTGATACATGACTTCACGCGCGTTCTCCCCTTCTTCGACGATGACGCCTGAGTTCGTCCATAAGAAGAGCGGGTTGTTGACGTCCATCTTGTTGTTGATCTCGTTGAACGTCATCCAGTATTTGACCTTGTCTTTGTAACGGTCGAAACAGACCTCCGCGAAGCGGACGAAGTGGTCGACGACGGCACGGTTGCGGAACCCACCGTACTCGCGTGCGAGGTGGAGTGGCATCTCGAAGTGCGACAACGTGATGATCGGCTCGATATCGTGCTTCAACAGCTCGTCGAACAAGTCGTCATAGAACTTTAGACCGGCCTCATTCGGTTCAGCGTCGTCTCCGTTCGGGAAAATCCGGCTCCAGCCGATCGACGTCCGGAGACACTTCAAACCCATCTCGGCGAACAAGGCGACATCCTCTTTATAGCGGTGGTAGAAGTCGATCGCCTCATGGTTCGGATAAAACTCGTTCGGCTCGACCTTGTCCGTGATGCGACGCGCGACGCCGTGAGCACCGGCCGTCAAGACGTCAACGACGCTCGGTCCTTTGCCGTCGGCGTCCCAGCCACCTTCAAATTGGTGAGCAGCGAGCGCGCCGCCCCATAAAAAGTCGTTTGGTAATGTTTTCATTGTAGTTCCTCCTTAATTGTTCACAACCGTGAGCATCACTTGTGTTGAATCTGTCATTTCATTTGATTGAACGAGTACATCGGCGTATGTCGCACTGTTCGTCACGATGACCGGTGTAATCGTCGAGATGTTATGGGCTACAATCATGTCACGGTCGAACGTCGTCAACACATCGCCCGCTTTAAAGGGGTCCCCATCTTTCACGTGCACGGTGAACGGTGTCCCGTCGAGCGTCACCGTATCAAGACCGACGTGAATCAAGAGCTCGATGCCTGAGTTCGAGCGGAGCCCAATCGCATGCTTCGTCGGTGCGACCATGACGACCGTCCCGTCAAACGGTGCTACGACCTTATTCCCGTCTGGTTCGACGGCGTAACCTTTCCCCATCGCCCCGGAGCCGAACACGTCGTCCGGAATCTCATTCAACGCAATCACTTTCCCTGACACCGGTGAGACAATCGTCTCTTCCTGAACGAGTGTTGCACTCGCTTCTGCCGTTGCCGGTGTTTCTGTCACTTCTGGCACTTGTTTGGCCGTATCTTCACCAAAACCGAAGAGTTGAATCAAGACGACCGGGAGAATGATGGCGATGGCCGTCCCGATCAGCAGTCCCCAGATTGATGAAGGGACGTCCGAGCTGATCCCGTTCACGAGCGTGAGCGGACCCGGTAGACCGGCGTAGGCGAAGTAGTACGGGTTGAAGAAACTGGCGACGATGGCGCCAATCGCCCCTGAGATACAACCGAAGATGAACGGCTTTTTGAAACGGAGCGTGACCCCATAAATGGCAGGCTCGGTAATCCCGAACAGACCGGTAATTCCCGCCGAGACGCCGACTTTTTTGGTCTCTTGACTCTTCGCTTTCAAGATGACACCGAGCACGGCACCGACTTGGGCGATGACGGCGATCGTCTGATACGCCTGAAACGAGTCGCGGCCGTATAAATCGAAGTTCGCGAGCACCATCGGCGTGACGCCCCAATGGACACCGAAGATGACGACGACTTGCCAGAGGCCACCGATGATGGCACCGGCGAGCATCGGTGCGTTTTCTGCTAAGAAGTTATACCCGTTCGCAATCCCAACCGCACCCATCGTCGTGATCGGTCCGATGACGAGAATCGTCAGCGGCACCATGAGTACCAAACTGAAGAACGGGACGAACAGTGGACGAATGACCTCGTTCATATGTCGGTTCAAGAACCGCTCGACGTAAGATAAGATCCAGACGAGGAAGAGCGGAGGCAAGACGGACGACGTGTACGTCGTTCCCGACAAGGCGAGTCCGAGGAAGCTGATCGTCTCTCCTGACGTGATGCGTGCTGCCATCTCGGCCCATGTCGGGCTGACCAATGCCGCGCTCGCCGCCACCGCGATGAACGTGTTCGTCTTGAAATGCTTCGACGCGGTGATGGCGATAAAGATCGGTAAGAACGTGAACGGCGCCCACGAGATGAAGCTGAACACTTCGTACGTCCCGGTCTCGGCGAACCCTTCGAAGAGAAGCGTCGTGATGATGAGCGTCCCCTGCAGAATCCCCGCTGCAGCTAAAATATAGATGAACGGAGCGAACACGGCAGACATCGTCGCGATGATGCGGTTGAGGATTGTCCCTTTACTTCCCTCTTCCGTCTCGTTCGTCTCCATCTTCACGAGCTTCGAGAACTCATCGAACACTTCCCCGACGTGTTGCCCGATGACGACCTGGAATTGTCCGCCCGTCTCGACGACCGTGATGACCCCTGGCATCGCCATGACTTTCTCTTTCGCTTGCGGATTCGACCGTTTCAACACAAGGCGAAGCCGTGTCGCACACCGCGCCGCATTGATGACGTTCTCTTCCCCACCGACCGCATCTAAAATGTCACGGGCGAGCTTTGAATAATCCCGAACTTTACTCAATTGAAAACCCTCCTTTGATGTAACGCTTACATTTTGTACACTCTTACTATAATTGTACCGGTACAATTAATCAAGACCGATATAAAATATTTGTGTGACCTTTTTTCTGACAGGCGTGTGATATAATAAAGACATCATGACAATGTAGATGAGGGACAAGGATGCTAAAATACCAACAGATTGCAGCAGAGATTGAGCAGTACATTAATGATCAGGATTTAAAACAAGGGGAAAAGTTGCCTGTGCTCGAGCAGTTGATGAGCCAATATGGCGTCAGTAAGAGCACCGTCACGAAGGCGCTCGAGTTGCTTGAACGTCGTGGAGTCATCTTTCAATTGCGGGGAAGCGGGATCTTCGTCCGGCGTCACAACCGCCCGGGCTACATGAGTCTGTTCTCGACGCAAGGGTTTAAAAGCAACCTCGGCGACCGCGTCTTGACGTCGGACGTGCTCGATGTGTCGATCACGAAGCCGAGTGAAGACGTCGCCAACAACTTAGGGATTGACGTGTCGGATGACGTGTATCGCGTCGAACGGGTCCGCTACGTCGATGGGGAAGTGTTTTGTTACGAGGAGTCGTATTATGTGAAGGCAATCGTGCCCTATCTGAATCGGGAGATTGTCGCCGACTCGATTTTCGACTACGTTCAAAGTGCGCTCGGCGTCACAATCGGTTTTTCTGATATGTATATGCAGGTCGGGCGACTGAACGAGACGGAGGCCGGTTATCTTGGCCTGAAGATGGACGACCCGACGCTCCGCATCGAGACGATTTTCCATCTGACGAACGGGAAGCCGTTCGACTACTCACGAATCACCTATCATTACGGGCACTCGCAGTTCGTCGTCCAGGCGAACGGGCCGTACATGTGAAAACACCGCTCGACGCGATTTGCGTGGAGCGGTGTTTTGGTGTGGTTCAGACGAGCGGTTTGCGTTTCAAATCGAGTAGCGCATCATCCGTTTTATAAAGCAATTCGTTGAACCGTTCTACCCCGTGCGCTTCGATGAACGCTTCTTCAGATGGGAAGATGGGAATGAACCAGACTGGGACTACGGTTTGTTCGTCCCCTTCGTATACATGAAACGACTCATTAAAATAAAACGGGGTCGCCACATAGATCGCTGAGAAGTTCAATCGTTTGAAAACGTTCGGGGGAAGCTCAAAATACTCACCGAGTTTGAAGGCGTGATGTGTCTCGAGCGCATGCGTCGTTAATTGCCACAACAACTCGAGCACGTCTTCATACGAACGTTTTTGCTTGAAACTCAACAAGAGCTCTTGGTGTGTCTGAGTACCGTCCTCGTTTTGCAGCGTATGCCAATGAAGGCCTAGCGTCGAGATGGTAAACGTATCGGTCATAGGGCTGTCATCAAACTGCAAGAACTGCACGGCCTGCTCTAACAAATCGTCCGTTTCGAATTGATTCGTGAACTCTCCACAATGGGATTCAAGGTGTTCTAAATAATTCATTATGTTTCCAACTTTCTTGATGGATTCTTACTTTACTATAGGTGTTTGTTCTCGATGCACCCAATCCATAATAAACCTCTCTTGGTGGCTGTTCAATGTTGGAAGTTCATGGCGTGAGAAAAAACGATGCTCGTGACTCTCTTGTCCTTCCTGCGTGAGTGCTCCTGAGAATGCCGTCGCATGAAAGATGACTTGTACACTAAAGACCTGATCTCCATTTTCATAAGAAGCATATCCTTCTTTTCCTGAATAGAGCCCAAACAAACTTAGTTGATTGACTGTAAGACCTGTTTCTTCAAACGTTTCGCGTTGTGCAGCGCTCTTGAATGTTTCACCAGGTTCCATCACACCACCCGGGATTCCCCAAACGTCATGATCTTTACGATGTTGAAGCAGAATTTGATCATTGTGTTCGATGATGACACCACAACCGACCGTCATTAATAGATTAGTTCCAATGAGGTTCCGCATGTCCTGTATATAATTCAATCTACTTCCCCTTTACAATATGAATTTCAAAACCGCTTGATTGAACCGTTCACATGATCAATAAAGTGATACACATCGTCCGCATCATGCGCCAGTAGGAAGTTTCCAAAGATATGAGGATGACATTCTCCTAAGAACGTCTCGAGTGACTGTTGAGATGTAGTTGATGAAAAAGACTGCCAAAACCTTTTTGCTTTTGGAATCTTTAATTGAGGTAACAACGTTTCTTCAATCAATTTCTCCCATGCTGCGTCATGTAGCGTCAACCGATACACCGTCTCGCTTGGAGCAATTGTACCACCGAAACAGAACGTCAATTCGATTGGATACGGCCCCCGTGTCACGTGGTGAAAGAACGTCTCATAATCCGCTGTGTCAATTGATTCAACGGATTCAATATTCTCCCCTTGGAGTGTCAACCCCTCCCGGTAATAGCTCAAGAGCCAATCCGTTCCATGTGAGAACGTGACGACGTCTTGGCGCTGGTCTTCAATGGAAAGTGTCAACCATGGGGCAATCTCCTCATGACTGCGAACAATTCCTGATAGGACAGACTCCTCTTCTATGCGTTCAAGCGAGAAACGGTGTCGCTTCGGCAACCGTACTGACGTCTTGCGTTTCACACGTAACGGGAACGTTGCGCCAGCGAGATGTCGGTAGATTAGGCGATTTGCTTCTCCTTCTTTTAATGCCTGCCTCGGTAAAATCAGCATCTCTGTCTGATGATAGTGGATTTGACACAGTTTTAAGTCCGGCTCGTTCGCGTAGTCCAAAAAACATTTTGCGAGCGTGTTCGCCGCCACAGGCAAACGTTGCTCAAACTCTGTCCATCCGTACAACTCCACGATGTCCGGCAACCCGTTCTCATCGGTGATGACATCCCAAAATGCGTCCCAGTTCATGCCATAGTGCGAAGGAAATTGTAACTGTTCTTTCAATTGTTCATGCAACTCGGTTTCCGTCGCGATGTTTGAGACGTCTAGCGTCACACGAGTGATTTGGTCTCTCTGTTGACACACCTCGATCGGATGCATCCAGACATACACCGTCTCAACGACCCCAGATGGAGCGACATCGACGTAGACATCTCGGGTGAACGGATGCAAGACGAGGTAACGTAGCGTCGTTACATCCGTGAAACCCTCACCGATTTGTATATCACCTGGATGAAACGAGAAGATGTCAGCAACTTGTCGACGAATCGAACGATACACGTCATCAAGCGCTTGGTCATAGACGCGGTCGAATGCATAACGGTCGACTTTCCATAACGTCCCATCGCTTGAACTTGATAAGTGTTCCGTCTTTTGTTCAAACTCATCCGTGTGCATCGCGTGTCGCCGCACAAATAAAGCCGTGGCCGCATCGACCTCATGCAACCACGGACGTTTTACATTCATCTTTTCCAACGCCTCCGATACAAGAGATAACCGAGCGGGAGACCCGCCAACAACGCGAGGCCAAGCATGCGATACGATGTTGACTCTGTCGTCTGAGCCTTCCCCGCCCCACCCACGAGACCATCCTCCGCGGAACCTTGAACGTTTGAACGTGTCTCGACCAAGAGTTTCTGATACATCTCGATTGCAATCGTGTCTCCATCGATGAACCGTTTCGCATCGGTCGTCAAGGTCGTCAACGTCTCCCCGTCATAGTCAAACCAGGCGTTCTCGCGCGCGGAATGGACCAATGTACCGGACACATCAGCTAAGGCAATGGCCAACTCGTCGCCATACCCGAGCGTGGAGAAGGCAAAGACGCCTGGCTCTTGCTCGTACGTACCGATGACGTTTCTTGCTTCTCCGTCCTGTAGGACAGCCGAGACGTATTCTTTGCTTGAGACGAACGTACAGGCGTCATCTGGCGAATAACAGGATTGTGCGGCCATCATCACTTCGTGCAGCGGACCGAACGAGATGGTGCGACTTTCCGTCAAGTGATAGTTACTCGGGTCGTCTCCTTCGATATGGTCGAGGACGATCGACTCGAAATGTGTTTCAGCAAATTGTTCTGCTGACCGTTCTGTCGGCGCGGCAATGGCTGACGTCGTACCGAGCGTGAAGAGCCCGGCTAAAGTGAATGTCGTGAGGTGGCGGAACATGTCTTTACTCCTTTCAACCGACAGCGATTCGGTTCATCAGTGACGCGTCAATCCGAATCACTTCCGCATGCGGATGCTTCTGTCGATCGATAATTTGATTGAACCGTTTCGAAGCGACAAATCGATCGGATTCATAAATCCATGCCAAACGTACGAGGGCGAGGCGTAATTGCTTACGACCGTCACTCATCCGCAGATGGTCAATCTGATTATCGGCGTCTAGCCGATTGATGAACAGCTCGACTTTACAGTCTTCATTCAATAAATAGGACACGAGATAAGCGGCTTGTTGAATCAACTCTTCGTAACGCGCGTGGAGGCCATTCCCGAGCGGACCGCTCAAGTCGAGTGCGAGTGTGAACGTATCGAGGTTTTGGCGTTGAAACACTTTCGCCTGCAGCTTCCCTGTCTTCGCTGTCGCGACCCAGTCGATTTGTTTGACCGGCTCTTGCTCATACCGTTTTGTACTTTGCATCATCAACGGGTCATTGAGCGGCGAATGTTTGACGAGTCGGTCCCCCATCCGGACGAGGCGTGAGTCGAATCGGTTCTGTTTCGTGATGCACGGGAGGATAATCCAGGACGGCAGTGTAAAACCGGTGACGAAGATGGTGCCGAGCCAAAACGGGAGCTTGAACTGAAGGGTGCATTCATCGATTTGGACGGGACCGCGTTGCTTCGCGTGGATTGGAAGCAAATAGGTCGATTCATGACGAAGTTGTAAGGTGTGCACGGACTGATCTTCGTCAAACATCAAGCCGCGTCCCGTCACCAAGCGGACCGAAGTCGGGATCCCGAGCGTTTCAAGTCGCTCGATGCCTGTCACGTCCATCTTGAGCGAGACGCAATCATTCACGAACAACAACTGCTCCTTTTGATGAAACGACAAGCCTGTCGCCTCAACGATTTGTTTCGTCAGCCATTTCCGTGCGAGCATCAGCCCCAGAATCACGCCAGCCACGTAAGCAAACGGCCAGACGTATGGGAACCAAACGAAGAAGACGAGTATCCCTATATAGGCTGGCCAAAGCTTTTCATCTAAAAGGGACGGAGTACTGACTTCGACCTGTCGCATCCTCACACCTTCTCGACCGGGACGTCGACGCGCTCCAAGATGTCGGCGAGGACGGCCCGTTTCGTCGACTTCACGTCTCCTTCAAGCGTGAGCGTCAATCGGTGCGCCAACACATGCGTCGCGACGGCTTGGACATCTTCCGGCGTCACGAAGCGGCGACCCTCGATGTAGGCATACGCCTGAGACGCTCTAACGAGGGCGAGTGTCGCCCTAGGGCTGGCCCCCACTTCGACGAGCGGATGGTGTCGCGTCTCTTGGATGAGGGCGAGCAAATAAGTCACGACGTCCTCATGGATGCGAACCTCCTCGACTTCGCGCTGTGCCGCTAAAAACGTCTCGGACGACATGAGGGCATGAACGACGTGCCGTGTCTTCGAAATCGTCTGCAGAATCAACTGCCGCTCCTCGCCTGCCTCGGGATAGCCGACTTGAAGCGACATCAAGAAGCGGTCGAGTTGTGCGTCCGGCAACGCGAACGTCCCTGCCGACTCGATCGGATTTTGTGTCGCGATGACGAAGAACGGTTCCGGCAGTTGATACGTGACCCCACCAATCGACACTTGCCGCTCTTCCATCGCCTCAAGTAACGCCGACTGTGTCCGGGGGACGGCCCGGTTGACTTCGTCAATCAAAAGGATATTCGTGAAGATTGGGCCCGTCCGATTCTCGAACGCCTGCGTCTGCACGTTGAAGAAGTCAGCCCCGATGATATCACTTGGAAGCAGGTCGGCCGTGAACTGGATCCGTGTGAACTCGGCCTCGAAGCTCTTTGCGATACTTTTGGCGAGGAGCGTCTTCCCCGTACCTGGGACGTCCTCTAGCAAGATGTGTCCGTTCGCGAGTAGCGCCGTGCAACAGAGGCGCGTGATGTCAGGTTTTCCGAGATAGATTTGGTCGAGCTGTTCGAGTACGCGTGTGATCGTCATAAGGGTGGCTCCTTTTCTAAGCGAAGTAAGTGGGCATCGAGCTGTTGTTTGAACGCTTCTTCTCGTTGTGGCGTGATCTCGACTTGGTCATAACGGGTCTCTAAATAGCTCAAAAGTGAGGCGTCGAGCCGGATGCGGTTCGCCCAGGCTGACAACGTCTCGAACGGCCGGCGTCGTTGTTGTGACGGGAGCGCTTGTTCGAATTGAATCAGATGTTGCCGCAACGGGGAATCCGGCAGCGGGTGAATCGAGCGTGGGGACTGCTCGAACCTTTCATTTATGTTTTGCTTTGAGTGGGGCATTTCCTCTGTCAGAACGAAACCATTCACTTTTTTATTGAGACGCTGTCTGCGCCACAACCATGCGCCAATCAACAGAAGGAGCGCGCTAAGGATGTATGGGAGCAGGGAAAGGCGATCGGTTTCGTCATTGGATGGTTCCGCATATGACGGAGACAAGTCATCCGAATTTCCTCTCGGTGTGCCACCTTCCTCATCCGATGGTCCAACAATGCGCCCACTTCCAGAAGACTTGGACGCAGAATCTTCGTCAGCGCCACCTCCGCACCAACGCTCGGTATCGACCACTTCGATAATCCCAAACAACTTTCGCTTGTCGTGACAGTCCGTCACCCAGCTCGTGATAGGACTCCCAGAAATGTCCAATCCTTTGAAGTATGTATACGCGACTTGACCTGAGAGTGAAATGAGTGCGACAACCAGTAATGAAATCAAAATCGTGGATATAAAAAGGGCTTTGGCCTTTCTCATAGCTCGATTCGTCTGTGAATTTGTTGATTCGACTGCATTCGATTTCACTGCTCCCTTCATTCATCGATTCCATTTAACCCTTATTATGGAAAATGGATTTGAAAGGATTATAGCATAGGGTTTGATCGAATATTCAGTTTTTTTATAAAAAAGTTGCCCGTTTATCGAACGAGCAACCATACTTCCCCGTTATGTGTGTCATCCTCGTCTTGAATCCGCTCATGAAACCGATGTACCTCGGCATCCGCTGAAAGGTTGAACCGTTGTAGGCACATAGAGTCGATAGGCAAGCGCGTCCACGTCTGCTCAGACGTATCGCGTTCCATGAACGCCTTCAGTCGTGCGTCGCTCTCGAATACGATAAGTTCGGACTGCTAGAGCGTCGGCAGGTCAATCAAGACGACGACCCGGCAACTCTCCTGTTCTCGGAGGCGCACAAGCTGAGTTCCCCCTTCTAGCATCGTCTCGATGACGGCACGCTGAATCTCGCTGTTCTTCTCAATCGATAGTAAGAACGATTGATCGATTGGAATTTTGCTATGCCAATATCCGTCATGGAACGTCGTCGGGAACGAATGGGTCTGTTCTGCGATATCCAACCGCAACCGTTTCAACCTTCGTCTGACACCTCGTACTTTCGTTTTTCTCTTCACGGTTTCATCCCTATAACCCGGTCGACTTGCTGCTGATGGTGGCGGTCATGTTCGATGAACTCGGTGACGATATAGGCAAGTGTGTACGGAACACCTTGGTGCGGGCAATGGGTCGCCCCGTTTGCCGTCGTGTGCATCGTCATCGTCTCGTGACGAAGTGACGTCAGCCCTTCTATCAGTGAACTTCGACTCGCTTTGGCGAACGTGAGCACCTTTTCTCCAGAGAGACGTTTCGCTTTTTGGGTCGCGCGCGCGTTAAACGAATCGAACTCGGGGAAGATCATCCCTTCCCCGTTCTTGACGGCCGGGATGATGACGTTCAACAGATGGTTGTCCCAATGGGCGATGTGCAGGATGATTGCTTTGATTGACCATTTGTCGGTCGCGATCGTTTTCTCCCACGCCGATTCATCCAATTCCGTTAGCGTGTTTAGCCATGCGGTATAGGATGCAAACTCGTCGATGACGTTTGAAGTGTTAGTCATGAAAGTGTCCTCCTTGGTTTATAAAGTAAAGAATCCGCTCATATTCGATCTCATCTATTCCGTTTCATATAACCCTTCCGTACGATTATATTCCTCTAAACTTCGCCAATCGGGGAATGTTTGACGGAATCGCTCGCTTACGTCCCCAACTTGGCTCAGCATTAAAACAAATGTTGAGTCCCAAAAGATTAATTCACACATAGCATCCGGATGCTGAACACGGGGTGACTCGATCCATAGATCACTATTCCCGTCTGCGAACGGATGGACGATTAGATCGTTTAACTTGATGGACGTCTTTCGTTCAAACGCCGTGAATACTCCCCAAATGACGTATAGGTTTGTGTGTTGGACAAGTTCGAGTAGACGTTCACCTTTTATCCAGTAGGCCGCTCCCTCCTCAAGTTCTTGAATCTCTTCGAAATACTTCAACGAGTCATTTGAGATTACGGCGTCGAGGTCCGTCACCAACCAATTATAGTTGGCGATTTGTAAACGGAGAGCATCCATGACTTCTTGAATGGAAACGAATCGCTCGATAATCGTATTCATGTCAATACAGCCTCATCTTTTAACAACCATCTGAACCATCTGCCGTGCCCGTCCGTCTCAGCAATCGTCTGCTCTCGTTTGATACCGTTCACGTATTCGTCCAGATGCAAGTCTTTGTCTTGGATATTATTGTAGAGATGAAAAACGTCTCTCGTTTGGCCGATCTCTTCGACCACGTTCAATAAGTGTTTTTTCATGTCAATCGTCATCTGGTTGGCCACGTGCGTGTGGAAGATGCATAAGGTGCTTCCTTCTGGAATATTCCCGACAAGACCGCTCAATCGACTGATCCCATCGCCTTCGATGAAGTCAATCGGTTGCTCGCCGATATAACTAGAAGCGCGCTCGAACATCTCTAAACGTTCCTCATGCTCTGGCCAAATCAACGACTTGAGCCATAACCGCTCTGCTTCATTCTCTAAATCAACGATGTTCAAATCAAGTCCGATACGTGCTGCGACCGGGGCGGGTAATGGTGAGAGCGGCGGTGTCAGCTCCCCGACGAGTTCTGAACGGATATGTAACCGTGACTGCACATCTCCGAACACTTCCTCTTTCCCATAGGAATACGCATACTGGTCCCACAACAGTTGTAAGCCGGCACTCGTCCCAATCTCAATCAATGCCAGTGGTTTTCTCGTTTTATGATGAATGTAGCCAAAAGCGGGATACAAGTAAGCACACCTTCGGACTTCGTTCGTCTGAACGGGTTTCGAACTTAAGATAGACTCGATCTCATTTCGATACGTGAGACAAAACGATTTGAACGACTCGAACGATTCGGTTACGGGCTTAGCGTCGCGAACCATACTCGGGTAGTAGTCTGTTAGCGGGTGGTCGTACCCTTGCATCAGCAAGTAATGGACCGCACCGAACAATAAGTTCGGGACCGGTTGGCCTTCCTTCACCACGCTACCGATTTTAAGCAACTCGTCGTCCTTTGAAATATATAGCGATAACGATTCATAAAGCGGGCTCGAGTCCCGGCATTCTCTCTCGGCAAACGTCACAAACTTTTGAGACAAATCAGATATCGTCAAGTCAAATCCTCTCCTCACACGTGTTTCATGCATACTACTTTCCGTTTAAGTCAGGAGACTCCTTTTTATCCATACGACGGTTTGTCAAATTAAGCGCAACACTTCCTCCGTGAAGGCCTCGTGTGCGGTCTTCCAGCCCAGGCATTTGCGTGGGCGGCCGTTGATCTTGGCGAGCGCGTCCACGATCTCTCCCTGGCCGACCGTCGCGAAGTCCGATCCTTTCGGGAAGAACTCGCGCAGGAGGCCGTTGGCGTTCTCGTTGCTGCCGCGCTGCCACGACGAGTACGGGTCGGCGAAATACATCGGCACGCCGAGTGTCGCCCGGACGCGCTCGTGACAGCTGAACTCCTTGCCCCGGTCCGTCGTCGCCGTCTTGAACGTGCCCGCTGGGAAGGCCGCGTGGACCGTGTGGATCGCCTCCTCCATCGAGGCCGCGCTGCGGTCGGTGATCGGCAGGGCGATGTAGAACCGGCTCTTCCGCTCGATGAACGTCGCGACGCACGCCCTCGACTTCCCACGCCCGGAGACGACGGTGTCGAGCTCCCAGTGGCCGAATGTCTCGCGTGTGCGCACCTCTCTCGGACGTTTGGCGATGGACAGACCGATGTTGAACCGACCACGTGTCTCCATCGGTTTCTGGCGCTTGCCCTTTTGGCGGAGCACGGTCACCGGCACGTCGATCAGCCCCGAATAGATCCAACGATAGATGGTCGAGAAGGCGATTTTCCCGTCGAAGAGACGACCCACGATCTGTTCCGGGGACCAGGTCGCCCGCAGCTTCTCGATGATCGTCCGGCGCATCATGTCGTCGAGCTTCGTCTTGGCGCCGCAGTTTCGCTTCGCCTTGGCGTAGCGCTCCTGTGCGCGTTCGGCCGTGTAGCCGGGGTTCCTTCTGATCTCCCGCGAGACGGTCGAGGGCTGTCGCCCGAGCCGTCTCGCGATGGACCGTACGGACATCCCGAGCTCCAGGTAGGTCTCTATTTTCACGCGTTCCGCTGTGGTAAGATGGGTGTAGCTCATAGCGATTCCTCCGTCTGAATGTGTGTTGTGGTGACTTCATTCTACACGAGGCCGTCGCTATGGGCTTTTTTGCGTTCACGTTCAGGTGTTGCACTTAATTTTATAATTCATCATACAAAAAAACGGCACCGTATACACGGTACCGCCCTATCTTACAGCCAGACTGGTAAAGAAAAGAAAACGAGGAACAAGACGGTCAAGACACCGACGACCGGACTGAGCGACCGATAGCCCTTCTTGAACAAGACGATCATCGTATAGGCGATGAAGCCGAGCCCGATGCCATCGACGATGGAATACGTGAACGGGATCATGATGATGACGAGAATCGCCGGGAAGGCATGCTCCCAATTGTCGAGCGGGAGATGCTTCACGTTCTGGAACATCATCATGCCGATGATGATCAATACTGGCGCAATTGCCGTAACCGGAATGATCGCGAACAGCGGCAACAACAAGAGCGAGACGACATATAGGCCTGACGTGACGAACGAGGCGATGCCGCCCCGTGCCCCGACCGAGATGCCGGCCGCGACCTCGACCGTCGAGACGGTCGGGCTCGAGCCAAATAAGGCACCCGCCATCGTCGACAATCCTTGTGCGACGAGCCCTTTCGGAGCGTCCGCATCTTTGCCGATCGCGCGTGTCTGATTCTGGATCAAGCTGATGTTTTCAATCAGCAAGACGAGCGTCAACACGCCGACGGCGACGAGGAAGAGCGGCGACATCGATTCGGTGAACGAGACGCTCCCGAACACGGTGCCGAACGACTCGAAGAACGGTGTGAGCGCGAACTCACCGGTCCAGTCGAGCGTGCCCATGACGGCGCTCAAGCCGACACCGAACGCGATCGTCCAAAGGAAACTGCTCGGTCCCATCTTCAAGAAGAGCAGAATGGCGACGAAGAGCGTCAGGAACGCGACCTGCACCGGCCGTTCTCCGAGATCTCCGATGTGAAGCAGTGCCCCACCGCCGCCCGAGACGATCCCCGCCGCCTCGAGCCCGATCAAGATGAGGAACAGGCCGAGACCGACCGTCAATCCGTCATGAATGATCGGCGGGAACGCGTTCGCGAGTTTCCTCGCCACCTTCGTCACGGTCAGCAAGACGACGAGCGCCCCCGAGACGAGCGAGACGGCGAGCGCGCCTTGCCAGCTTAGACCCATCTGCAGGACGAGCGTGTACGTGAACAACGCGTTAATGCCCATCCCTGGTAACAGCAGCAGTGGCAAGTTGAAGAGCCCAGCGATGAACGTTCCGATGATGCTTGTCAAAATCGCTCCGACGAGCGCTCCCTCGAACGGGAGTCCGGCTTGTGTCAAGATTGCCGCGTGCACGGCCGGGATGTATGCTGTCGCCAGAAAGTTCAGCACGCCCCCGTATGTTTCTGTTTTCCATTCTGTTTGTTTTGCCATAGGAATCAATCCTTTATTGGCACCCTCACCCACCCATGTGGTTATACACACGAGGTTGATTATATCCTGTCTGACTTCTGACATGCAAGCGAATGTTGACTCAATTCCATCTTTCGACCCACTCGTGAGACCTGCTCCGTCTAAAGCTTCATTTTATAAAACAAGAACAAACGTTCCTGTTTTTAGCATCTTTTTTGAAGAGAATCTGCTATAATGAAGGAGCAGGTTAACGCAGCAATAGTGGGGTCAGCCGCCAAGTCCACAATGGAGGAAGGCGGTGGTGCGGATGGAACAGCTATGGACCTGGGTCGGTGATTACGTAATCCTCCCGATCCTCGCTCCGATTATCGTTCACTTGGTAATCCACCAAACATCCGATCGTGCAACGTCTGAACGCACAAAAAAATGACCCCCTCGGCGCAATGAGATGGGTCACTTTCTGATTCACTAACCATTGTGGCGGCTGGGCCACTCTTAAAGTGGTAGCCTGTAAGCCAGAGGCCGGTGTGTCGAGCACCGGTCTCTTTCTACTTGCATCATACCACATTTGTTGCCGGTTTTCAGTAACAGAAACACGAAAATTGTGAATCGAATCGCACAAATGGGACACACCGGGCCATCTTCAGCCCGGTGTTTTCATGTTTTCTCCGTTGTAGCGCGAGAACCAGTCAAGCATGGCGTCCGCTTCACGTTTCGGGATATCCTCAATCGACTCGATGGATAACAACCCACCGCGCGTCGATAAGACGACGTTACAAAGACCGAAGCGTCGTTGCAGCAAGGACTGGGTCACATGAATCTGTTCGATGCGGGGTTTGTCCGTCACGAACGAGCGCACGTTGAACGCGCCCGTCCGCAGTTGGATGAACGCCCCGTTCCGCGCATAGCGCGTCGTGTAATAGCTGAGCACACGCCCACCGACGATGAGTGCCCACAACAAGAGGAGCCACCACGCATATTCGCGGAAGAAATAGACGACGATCCCGGTGACGATCACGCCGAACCAACTGATGCGCATCAGCTTGATTCCAAGCGATCGTTTTGGCAGACGGTGGAGCGTGTCGGCCCAGGCGAACTGGCTGAAGTGTTCGTTTAGGACCCGCATCGCCCGGTCGCGTCTCACGAACGGGAGTATCGTCGACGACTCGTCTTTCAACTCGTCCATCGTCCCGGCCGCGACGAGCTCGACACCGATGATGTTGAACCAGCGCCGGATGAACGTCTCCTTGATGCGAATCGCTTGAATCTTCTCATACGGGATCTCTTTGGCCGACCGGTTCAGTAAGCCTTTCTCGACCCGGATGCGGTCGCCCCTCCGTTCGAGGACGAAATTCCCATACTTCAGGAAGTTGATCACCGTCCCGATGACGACCGACAAGAACAAGATGGAGAGGACGAGCACGCCGATGGCGATCACCGAGGCGCTGATGACCCAGTCCCCGATTTGGTCGAACGTGCCATCGAGGTTGATGAAGTCGTCGATGTACGTGATGATCGTCGAGGCGACCGGGAAGATGGCGAACACGGACAGCGATGTGAGCGAGGCAAGCAAAATCTCGCGGGTCGATAGTGTATAAAGCCGAACGCCCGGCGGTTTCTCGATCGTCACCGACTTCTCCGTGCTTCCTTCCTCCGTTTCGCTCGATTCGGCCGAGGCGTCAAGCCGTCGACGTCTCGACTGGTCGAGCACATCCTCGAGCCGTTTCGCCTCACCCGGGAAGACGCCTGCGAGTTTGAACGAGGCGTCGTCACTGTTCGCGTTCGTATCGAACGTCAATTCGACGACGCCGAGCAACCGATAAAAGAACGGGCTGTTCGAGTGGACGCTCTGAATCTTGTAGAGCGGCAGCGACTTCTCTTGCTTCATCCAGTTCCCTTCGATGACGTACATCGTCTTCTCGTCCAAGGCGTACCGGAAGTTACGCCATCCGAAAAACTTTTGCAGCAAATCGAATCCGATAAACAGGAGTACACCGACGCGAAGGATAATTCCAAACGTCGTCTCCCAGTCATTGTTCAAGACGAACAAGATGACGATCGGGATGGCGAACGACTTCAACATGTCGACGATGCGCAGGACGAGCACCCGTGTCGGAAGCCGATGCCACGTGAGCGACGTTTCGGTCATACGACATCCTCCTCTTCGATGCGGGCGTAGACGGCGATTTGCTCGCGGAGCGTCTTCGCGAATGATTCTTCGATCGCATAAATCTCATGCGATCCGCCTGCTGTGCCGATCGTGATTGTCTGAAGGCCGAACTTTCGAAGAAGCGGCCCTTGCTTCGCATGCACGTATTGCACTTTCGTCATCGGGATCAAGACGTCATGTGTCGTGATGATGCCGTGATGGAGTCGAATCTCGAGAGGTTGGACGAGATACGTGAAGCGCTCCTGTTTCCATTTCTGGAAGACGATGATGTCGACTAGACTATAGATGACCGCAATCGCCAGTAACCCGTAAGCTGTGGCTCGGAGCCAAACTGGCCAGTCGAACCAGACGGCCGCGAACACGAGCGCACCCGTGATAACCAAACCAATCACATAGAAGATGGCACTCGATAAGCGGAATACGGTTCTCGCCTCGATTGGCAATGTACCGCTGATGGGTGATGCTGTTTCATTCTCTGACATTGGTGTTTCCCCCTATCCGTTCGGACGTTCGTCCGTCTCTCTCTTTAGTATACGCCGTTTTTCTGAAAAAAGTTTCAATCTGACACGGGGAAAGCGGCAAGCTGTTCGTTGATTAACTGAAACCGGTGTACATACTCAGGCTCGACTTCGTCGACGATGGTCGTTAACGCTTCGTGAGCGGAACGTTTTAACGCATCCGTGATTCGTCCGGTCAGCTTGATTGAAGCGAACGCACTCGCGAGGATGACGACGTCACATGCGAAGCGGTCCCCGTTTTGCATCCAGTCTTCGGGCGTCGAGATGTCTTCTTCAAGCCAGTCCGATAGAATCGCATACGCCCCTTCCAAAAAATCGACGTCTCGTTCTTTCCGAAGCGCTTCTCCGAACATGTCGAGGACGTCGGCCCCTTCATCGCTCCCGAACGGCGCAAATTCGTCCGTGCAGTCCAAATAGAAATCTTCTTGGAAATGTCGCATGAACGCCGGGTGGGCCGTCAGCGGATGCGGCCCGATCTCCGGGTCGTCGACGTAAAGATGGGTGTCCCAGTCGTACTCGACCTCGACGTACCCTTTTTTCAGTTTTTGACGGACGAGCTTGTCCGCTTCTTTCTTACATGCTTCTGCCGTATCGAACGACTTCAGCTGGACTTTCCCGACCGTGCCGCGTTTTCCGTATTGGACGACGAACTCGTCCGTGCCGACACGGATGTTCCAGAATTTTGTGGTGTGTTGTAAATAGATCTGCATCTGGTTCTCCTTATGTAATGACGTAGCTTAAGTATACAAAAAACCGCTCGAGAGCGGTTTAGTCTTCAAAGAACCACTTTTTGCGCGGTTCCACTTTCAAGTTGTCGCCATGTTTCTTCATCTCGGTGATGAGGTAACGCTCGAGCTCGTTCATCGCCTTGACCCAGTCCGTCATCGTCGCGACGAGCGGGACGACGGTCAAGATGAGGTCTTCTTCTTCGTCTCGCATCTTCTCAATCATCAGCTTTGCGAAGTCAAAGTTCTCATGGATGAGGTCCTCTTCCCGATCGATGATATGCTCGTTCTCGAGTTCATACGCTGAGAACAGGCGCTCATGTCGTCTGAGCAAATGGCGTACATGGCGCAACAGTTCTTCCTCGAGCTGAGGTGGCAAATGTTCGAGCGTCAGAAAATCGTCATGCAGTTTGTCGAGCACGTGGATGGCGGCACTGTTCGTGTCGATCATCTTCGACTTCAAGACGGCCCGGCGATAGATCGGCGTCTTCTTCTCGAGCCAGCGATTCGCTTTAATCTCTTCCTCGAAGAAGTCGTATGTCGTCTTCGAACCGCGATGTTTCTTCTTCGTCTCTTCGAGTGACTCGAACGAGGAACGTCCCCCGTCCGTCTCAGAGAATAGACGCGCGATGCGGACGGCCATCTGGAACACCGTCGTGATCTCGTCCTCGAGCTTCCGTTCATAGCGTGGCGGGAACAACAGTGCGTTGACGAGAAGCGCGACCGTGATCCCCATCATGATGAGTAAGTATCGTTCCCCGGCGAACATCCAAATCGGCATGTCCGACTGGCTCGCCCCTTCCATGATCAAGATCGTCGTCAAGATGACGGTCCGTGTCGTCGACTCAAGGTTCAAGAACAGAAGAATCGAGATGGCGATGATGATGACGACGCCGATGGCGATCGGGGTCGGATTCGGGGTCAACAGTAACGAGAAAACGGCGAGCAACGCCCCGATCAAGTTCCCTTTCATCTCTTCTAAAAACCGGAGTCCCGTCTGATAGACGGACGGAAGTAAAGCGAGTGAGGCGGCGAGCGCCGGTACGACAATCTGTTGAAACTGAAACGCCTCGGCAATCAATAATACCAGGGCGACGGAAATCCCGGTTTTAATCGTTCTAGCTCCAAATCTCATGCGGTGTCGACAGCGAACTGTCTTCCTCCTTTGTACACGTCTTCTTTTTTTGTATCCTTCTTATCACGGGTTGAAACATGCGAACAAACGAAGCCGTTAACCGCTGTTTCGAGAGCGCTTCCGTGGTATGATGGCGGTGGATATTTTCTTTCATCTTGATGGGGAGGGGTTTACTTGTCAACCATTGCTTTATTCGGAGGGAGCGGCCGCACGGGGATGCGGTTGCTCGAGAAATTGTTAGAGGCCGGTCATGAGGTGAGACTGGTGTCTCGCCGACCAGTCGAATCACGAGAAGGCGTCACGGTCATATTAGGGGATGCGACCGACCTGACCGCGGTCAAGGAGACGGTGCAGCATGCGGACGTCGTTTTTTCAGCACTCGGCACCGACAAACAAAATGTCTTGTCGCGCTTCACCCCACTCGTGATTGAGGCGATGCGAGAAGTTGGGGTCACACGCATCGTCACGGTCGGGACGGCCGGGATTTTAAAGGCACACGACACGGATGCGTATCGTTTCCAAACACGAGAGTCGAAACGGACGATGACGACGGCGGCCGAGGACCACGCCCATGCGTATGAGTTGCTCGATGCCTCAGGTCTCGATTACACGGTCGTCTGCCCGACGCAATTGATTGATGAACCGTCAGTCGGCAAACTCGTCATCACTCAAGACAAGCTCGGGACGCTCCATTCCGGACCGATCTCACGCGATGACGTCGCCGACCTCGTCCTCGACGTCTGGCAAGGAAACAAATATGTAGGGCATCGCGTCGGGATCACGACGGAGTCACGATGAGGGGATGAAGACTTTGAACGAACAACGTATGCGCCTTGCGCAATTGACCGACCTGTTTGAAACGCAAGACGAGACCGATATGACCCGTCTCGCCCGGACGGCACTCCGTAAAGTGACACGTGATGAGATATGGATCGCCGTCTGCGGTCACTTCTCCGCCGGAAAATCGACACTGCTCAACAACTGGCTTGGGAACGGCGTCTTACCGACGAGCCCGATTCCGACGAGCGCAAATATCGTCACGCTCCGAAGCGGTGCGACCGGCGCCTCGGTCGCCGTCAACGACACGGACTGGATCCAGCTCGGGACCGATGAACTCGAACGTCTAAGTGACTTTTGTAAGATTGAAGAGATCAAAGAAGTCGAGTACGCCCTGCCCCGCTTCCCGTTCGGCGACGACGTCGTCTTGATGGACACGCCGGGCATCGATTCGACCGACGAACGTCACCGTCAAGCGACGGAGCGCTCGCTCTTCCTTGCGGACCATTTGTTTTTCATGATGGACTACAACCACGTCCAATCGGAACAGAACATCCAGCTCATGAAGCAGTTCAGCACCGAGGGACGCCCGTATTCAATCATTATCAACCAAATCGACAAGCATGAGGAGAGCGAGCTGTCGTTCTCGTCGTTCAAGCAGACGCTTGCGGCAGCGTTCGCACACCACGACATCGAGCCAGATGACGTGTTTTATATCTCGCTCCGTGAACTCGACCATACGGAAAATGAAGTGCCGCGGCTTCGATCATACGTCGAACGCGTCATCACCACAGCAAGGGACAATCGTTTTGAGAGTGCCGAGCAGTTGACGGACACGCTCCTCGAGCGTTCGGAGCAGACGTACGCCCGTTCACTCGAGCAGTTACCGACTGTGGAGAAACACCCGACCGAGATTCAGGCCCGCCTGCAGCGACTCGAGAAAAAACACGTCTGGCTCAGCGCGTTCCGCCGCGAGTTCTTCCGCCACCAGACCCCGATCGTCGCCAGCGCTCCGATCATGAACTACGAGTTCCGTGAACTGTTGCGGGATTATTTGGAAAGCTGTGCCCCGACGTTCAAGGTCGGCCTGTTCTTTTCGAAAGACAAGACGCGGCAAGAACGGTCACGACGTGAGGAAATCGCCGTCAAAGAGTTCAATCGCCTGCTCGACACGAACTTGCGTCCGCACTTAATCAAATACGCGGAAGACATCATCCGTGACTTGAAGTTTCCAGAAGCGAGGCTTGCCCGACCGGATGCATTGCCGGAAGCGCCGGCCACACTCATCACCGACCAAGTAAAAAGTGGAGCCTCGCTCAGCGGGGACACGGTCCTTCAGTTCAGCCGGGACATCGAGTCCGCCCTCGCCGCCTGGGTGACGAAAGCGTCCGACCCGTGGGTGGCGTCGGTCGAAACGTATCTCGAGACAGACGGTGCGGATCGGCTTGACCAAATCACGACCGAACAAAACTCGCTTTACGACATGTTGGACACGCTCGGTACGAGACGTCGCCTGCTAGAACGACAGACTGCACTTCAAGCCTATACGGAACAATCCTTGACGCCGGAACGCATCGAGGCGCTCGAAGTCCGTCACTATGTCGATGTCGAGCATTTACCGAAGCAACAAGTCGCCCAGCAACAGAAAGAAGTTGCACTGACGACAGTCTTGGATGATAATTTGAGCGCTTTTTTTTCTGATTTTTCAAATGAATATACGGTATGTGAAATATTAGAAAGTCATCCGTTATTCACGTCCCGAGTGAGGTCGCTCCGACGCAAACTCGAACGAGCCGAAGCCGAGACATACACGCTCGCCATCTTCGGTGCGTTCTCTTCCGGTAAATCGTCGACGTTGAACGCTCTACTCGGCGAGACGGTGTTGCCGACGTCACCGAACCCGCTCACCGCCTCGATCACGAAGATCGTCCCGCCGAACGGACGGGCGCACAAGAGCGCCACAATCACGTTTAAATCGCGTGACGAGCTCGAGACGGAACTCGACAGTTACGGGACGACACTCGATTCGCTCGCGCTCGACCATCCGTTCGTGAATGCGGTGAAACACGCCCCGCTCCAGCATCTCGGGACGACGGAGACGGTCGATTACGACACGTTCGCCTCGTTCGTCACGGAAGAGACGAAGAGCTGCATCGTCAAAGAGATTGAGCTGTACGTCGATTCCCCTTGGGCCGAGCGCGGCATCATCTTCGTCGACACGCCGGGCGCCGACTCGCAGTTCAACCGACATAGCGAGGTCCAGTTCGGTTATATGCGTGACGCCGATGCCGTCTTGTTCGTGACGTATTACAACCACGCGTTCACCGAGGCCGACCGTGAGCTCGTCATCCAGCTCGGGCGGGTCCAAGGGACGGGCGACCACCAGATGTTCTTCCTCGTCAACGCCTCTGACTTAGCGGCGGACGAGACGGAACGGGACGCCGTCTCCGACTATGTGGCCCAGCAATTGACGAAGCTCGGCGTGAGACACCCTTCCGTGTTGCCGATCTCGAGCCGAAACGCCATGAACGGGCGAGACGAAGGATTCGACCGCTTCGCTGAACGGCTCGGCCAGTTCGTCGACCACGACCTGCGCCAAGCGAACGCGCTTCGCATCAAGGAAGAGACGGCCGCACTCCTCGCCTCGTTCGAAGAAGTCGTCCGGGAAGCGGACGCCGACGCGAGCGTCAAAGCGAAACGTCGCGACCGGCTCGAACGGTTACAGAACGGGCAAATGCTCCCGGTCACATCGCTTGACGCACCGTTCGCCCGGGAAGTGAAAGAACTGCTCGCCCACCTCGAGACGCGGTCGCTCCTTCGTCTATCGGACTTCGTCAAGGAGACGTTCCATCCGGTCGAGGTGGACGGCTCGAAGGCGAGTCTAGAACGCGCCCTCGTCCGGACGCTCGACAAGTATGCCTATGACGTCCATCAAGAGCTTCAAGTGTTCCAGTATCGGCTCGAGAAATTCTTGAAGAACGAGACGGCCCGGCTCATCGCGCAAGAGACAGCGAAGCTGCGTCCACTGTTGCCGACGTTTGCGTTCGACGAGGACGTGACGATCGACTGGCTGCGTGACACGGTCGAGACGGTGTCGTTTGACCAAACCGCCTTCCGGCCGGTATTGAAACAGTTCAAGAACACGAGCCAATTCTTCGAAGGGGACGGGCGGACGATGCTCCGGGACGACTTGAGCGCACGCCTGCGCCTCGCAGTCCGTGATCAGCTCGAAGCAATTGGTGCCCGAGAGATCGAACGCACGTCTCGTGAGCTCGCCGGACTCGAGGAAAGCCTAAGTGCCGCGTGGAACGATGAAGTGCGTGAACTCGTCTCCGGCGAGCTGAGCGTCCTCTCAGACGGACAGTCGTTCACGGACATGAGACAGCGCCTCAAAGCGCTCGGAAAGGAATGAACGCATGGGATCTTTACTCCTTGTCGGCTTGATTCCGGCCGTGATCATGACGTTCGCGCTCGGTCTGTTCATCCGACACTTATATATCACGAACAAAGAATGAAACAAGCCTCGAGCGTGCCGCTCGAGGCTTGTTTTTATGCGTCAGCCGGGTAACGAACGTCGATTTGGCGGCGCATATCGGTCATGACGTCGGCAAGCAGGAGCATGTCGTCATGCGTATGACGCGGCGTCTCCCGTTCCCCCGCCTCGATTAACCGAACGAATTCCTGAATTTCGAACGCCATCGGGTTTATTTGCTCGCTGACGAGCTCCTCGGTCGTCCCGTCACGCCCTTCGAACGTCAAGCGGTCGAACGTGGCAATGTCGTCAATCAAGATACGCCCCGTCTCCCCAATGATTTCAGACGGCGAGTTCGACCCGTGAATCTTCGAATGGAGCACGACGATGTCCATCCCGTCATACGATAGGATGGCCGAGCCGCTGCCGTCGACACCTGACTCGAGTTTGACGGCGTTCGCCAAAATCGTGTTTGGTCGATCGAACAGCTTGAGCGCGGGTCCGAGACAATAGACGCCGAGGTCCATCAGTGAGCCGTTCGAGAAGTCCGGGTTGAACGTGTTCGGGTTGTCCCCACGTTTATACAGGTCATAGCGTGACGAGTACTGCGACTTGTTCAAGATGACGCGCCGGACCGGACCGATGCGATGAAGTTCTTGACGCAACACGTCGAAGTTCGGCATGAACAAGTTGCGGAGCGCCTCGAGCAAGATGACGTCATGCGCGCGGGCCGTCTCGAGCATCGCGTCGACCTCGCGGACGTTCGAGGCGAACGGCTTCTCACAGAGGACATGCTTGTTGTGACGCATGAACAGCATGCTCTGCGCGGCGTGGAGGGCGTTCGGGCTCGCGATATAGACCGCGTCGATGACGTTACTCGCGGCCATCGCTTCGAGAGACGTGAACGTATGGGGGATGTCAAATTGAGCGGCATATGTTTCTGCCCGCTCCGCTGTCCTGGAATAGACGGCCGTCACTTCTGTGCCTGTGATCTGTTGGATTGTCTCAAGAAAGGTGTCGGTGATGAAGTTCGTGCCGATGATGCCGAATCGAATCATATGTAATCTCCTCGTTTCTTTATAGCTGTTTTGACAAGATGATTTCATCGTGAAGTGGGATGCCGTTGTTCCCGATCAGGGGGATGCTTGGCTTTTCGAGCCGGGCCACGTTGACCGCATCCGTCACGATTCGTTCGAGCCGAAAGCCGCGTTTTTGGTAAAACGCGAGCGCGTGCACATTATCGTTCGTCGTAATCAAAGTTAAACGCTTGAGACGATGACGCTTCGCCTCTCGTTCCACTTCTTCTAAGAGTGAGGACCCAATGCCTTTGTTTTCCTGTAAACTGTCGAGCGAGATGATTTCGAGCGCATCATGACGGATGACGTACGTGACGAGCCCATGAATCGACCCGTTCATCCAGACGAAACCGTCGAGCGACGCACAGTCATATGTCCCAGACGAGACGACCATCTGGGAAGCCCCCCATTGATTCATGAAAAACGCGCGAACCTCGGTCCGGTTACTAGTGGTGATGGCATGAATCATTGTTTACTCGGCCTCATCGGCAGGGGCGGCCTGCTGACTCGCCTCGGTATAGATTCGGAACTGTTTGAACTGCTCGTCATAGATGAGACGAATCGCCCAGGCGAATCCTTTCGCATACAACCGGTAGAACCAAGACGAAGGCAACAACGTGATTCGAACCGTTACGCTCGTGCCGCCTTCGGTCTCCTCGAGGACGTAAGACGTCGTCGAGACACCTTGGTTCGTCACCGCCTGTACTTCACACGCATAAGGTCGATTGACATGCGTCAACATGGAATCGACACGAATCTCTTTATTCTCGAACTGTTGAACCGAGACGAAACGTTTGCCTTCGACGAGTGCGTTGTCATTGTCCTCGTAAATGTTCTCGATGAGATGGTCGTTCCATTTGATGATGTGTTCATCTTCAACCAGACAGGCGAAGACGTGGTCGATTGGGGCTTGGATGGTCATCTGATAGGTCGCGATTTCTGTCGGTTGTTTCATTGAATCCCCCTCTTTCAGTCTAATATTTTTTCAAAATATATGTATCGTTCCATTGATAAATCTGTCGAGCTAAAAGGTCTTCTTTTCAGGTATATAATTGTTCAATCGTATTGAAAATGGAATGCTTCTCTACCTTGAGTTGAATCATAATAGACTCCATTCAATTTATTAAAAGTTTATATCGTTCCAACAATAGTGGCCGCTGTTTGGGATTCGTTTAATTGGAAAGAAATCATTTCGTGTCATAGGGCTTACCTTCTCGATTATCTTTTCTGAAACTTATTCTAAAAGAGATCGTAGAGAAAACGTATAGAAATTTTATATTGGAGTGTGAGAAAGCATGATTGAGTTGTTGCTTATTGGAACGACGCATTTGAATATGCCGAACAACGGGGATGTGTTGATGCCGGAAACGTCCGATATCCTCAGTCCCACCCGTCAACAAGAGCTAGATGCGTTTGTTACGCGATGTTCTTGTTTCGAACCGACCGTCATCTGTCTCGAAGTCGCAAAAACTGATCAGGAGTCGTTGAATCAGCGTTATCAGAAATATGTAACTAATCCGCTCACAGCCAGCGAAGACGAGCGCGAGCAAATCGGCTTCCGGCTCGCGAAGCTGTGCGAGTTGCCACTCGTTCAAGCCGTCGATTGGAACGAAACAGTTGACGGTGTCAGCCTCGGTGACGTGATGGATACTCACCCTGTCGAGATGGAGAGAATCATTTCGACACAGCGTACGCTCGTGCAGGACGTGGAGACCGCCTTCGCTACCCTCACGATTTCTGAGTATTATGCGTACATAAACCAAAGCGAGATTACCGATTCGATGCATCGAGCCTACACCGAAATCGCCGCCGTCGGTCCGACAGGCTCGCGTTGGGTCGAATCTTACTGGAATGCACGGAATCAGCGCATCTATGAGAACGTGAAACGTGTCGCGAAGTCGGATGACCGCATTGTGCTCTTGTACGGTCTCGCCCATGTTTATCTGTTGAGACAATTTTTCGAGCAAGACGGCGACTTTATCGTTCGTCCGTTCGATACCCTAGTCCCTTGACCGTTCCCTTTGATCGATAGTTCGCGCCAAGTCCTCGATCCGTTCACGTGTGATGCCTATTCGCTGCTCGATGGCGAGCGGATGGTCGGTCGGCTCGAGTTCGATAAACGGCCGCATCCCGACCTCTCGGATATGGACGTTCGTCTTCAAATTGATCGTGTCCGGATAATCGGGCAAGTCTGTCGAGAACCAACCGAACATCGGTTCAAGTTCGACACGAGCCGGGTCTTCCCACGCATCAAGCATCCGAAAGAAATTATCCGCGCTGAGCGACACCCAGACGTTCCAAGTGAAGATGTTGTCCTCTCCGATAATCGGGAGTTCGAGACAACCATTCACAAAGAAATGTTCCTCGTCTAGGACGCAGACGTCATCGGTCAAGACGACGCGACGCTTCCTCTCTTTCTTAGATAATTCCTCGATAAAGGTCGGCATGAGCGAACCATATCCGAGTGGTACGTCAATTGGTGCTTGGCAGACCGAACAGGCACATTGCGCGTTATGCTTGCGCTTCTGTTTGAAACGATTCAACATTTTTAAAACCTCTCTTGGTAAAAAAATAGTGAATTCGGTATTTGAAATAAATTTAATCCGCTTCTTCAATGGTTTCTAGGACGGTCTCGGGTTCATATTCCATCCCTTTCAAGTCACTCGACCAATCCAATCCACACAACAACCCGTCATCCGCCATATTCGGCAACCAGCCCGCGACGAACAGATCCAGTGGCAACTCGATGAGGTGATAGTCTTCCCACTCCTCAGCCTTACAAGCAAGTGCCCGTTCACGGGTCGAGAAGAACAGCAACACGTCTGTCGCCTCAATGACCGAGGGCGCATACGCCCAACCGTCATTTGCTTCTGCCGACAACCCGAACACCGTCTCGCTTTCAAGGACACGCTCACAGAACGTCTCAATCACGTCCAATTCCAATCGGACCACTTCGACGAACGCATCGATTGAGTCGGCAACTCGCTCGAGCTCATCTGTCTCATACAACCAGATATAGATCGTCTCGACGTCTGAAGTCAAAAAACCGAGCTCATCCCCGCTCCCGTTCGCAGCAACCGTGATAAAGTCTTCCGGCAACTGACGTTCGTCCCTGTTCGCGCGGATGATGTCGTCCCACGTTTTGTTGAAGAAGCGCTCGTCTTTGATCGGATAAAAGAACCACTCCCCGACCTCAAACTTATTGTCATAAAGCCACGCCTCCCGAAGACCGTTCGGCAAACGACTGCCAAGCTCTTGTTCGACCGCTTCGATTGTTTCTAACGTAAATCCTGGCAGGTTGGTTTCGATACGCATTGCAATCCCTCATTTCGTCATTCAATCACATAAAGTATACTTTTTTTGGTGAAAAGAGGGAATGTATTTTTCGTCTTTGCTGTCTGAACGACTCACACACGAAGCAACGTGACGTCCGTTCCGTCGATTTGAATAAACCCGCCAGCACACCCGCGCAGGTCACCGGCCACTCGCCCGCAACGGGTCGGCTTCTCACGCCGACCGAACGCCCAACGATACAACTCGCCGCCCGTCACAAAATAAGCCGCTTCTCCGACAATCGTCATCGCCTCGCTTTCATGGAGCATTTTCGGTGCACGATAGACGATAATTTGTCCGTTACGATTGATATGTGTCAACTCACCGTCGAGCGTGGGGAACATCCAGACGCCTGAAGCGGTCGTAACGAGGTGCTCACAGTCAACGATAATCGGGGCTTTACGCGTTTCGTGGTTATAGCGAAACAATATGTCACCGTCTCTCGAGAAACAGACGAGCGCCTCCGTCGCGATGTCTTCACCAAAAATTCCTTCATCGCCGTATCCGACCCAAATCCTTGACGTATCAACGGCAACGGACGCGATACATTGACCGGCGTGAAAGAAAGTCTCGATGCTGCCATCCGTTCGAACAATCCAAGCATTCGGTTTTGTATCATCGCGAGTAAAGTCGACAATGACAAATGTCGCCTCGTCGATCACCCGAATGAACGGGTCGGTCAGGTCGAGTTTGAGTTTGATCGTATTCGCTCGCCACGTCACGATGGCAACGCAATCTGCACGATGTAACGTGATGAGCTCCTCACCCCACCAATCGGCGTCAACAGCTTCATACATTGTCTCGTTCATCGCTATACTCCTTTCGTCTTCTTGTTGGAATGGCGATTTGACTCGATCCGTCTAAGTTCTTCCCCTCCCGCTTCACTATAGACATGTTGGCGTGCGACGTGGCTAGAAAGGGAAACGCTTAAGATGTGGAGTGCCAATCGCTCCACCTCCTCTTCTCTGAGCAGTTTGTCCGGAATGACATGAAAGAATAGTATACTCTTTCAACCGAACATCGTCAGGATCAAGTTCAGCGGCCCTTATCGCGTGTGAAAAACTCCGCTCATAGGCGCCTGCATGGTGACAAAACGGCTGGCTTAATAAAAGCGATGCGATTTCATGCCATTGTGCCGTCTCTTCTATTTGAATGATTTCGACGACAAAACCATAAAGAGAGAGGTCACCTTCGTCATATCCAACTGTTAAAAACAAATCTCGCACCGTGTCGTCATCATATGTAGCAGCCATTGCAAGCACGGTCCGTACGTCTCGGCACCGGATCGCCCGTCGAAAGGCCACACGATCTAAATGCTTGAACCGTCCCATGTTTTGACCTCCTCAGTCGTCTCTCACACGTTCATATGTGCCGTATCGTACGTCATACACCTCGCGCACCGGATCAAGCGTCACGTCGTTGATCGTGACGAGCCCCTCTTCCCAAAGGACTGTCACTTCTTCACACGGATAGTCCCAAAAGATACGCTCTCGCTCTGTCGACCCACCGTGTTCGATTTCCCCTAACATCGCAAAGTCTGTCGTCGCCCCACCGCTCGTTCGATAAAAGAACATCGACTGTGTCCCATCGGGTGATTCTGATTCATAGACGAGCTCGCCCTTTGGCACACCATCGATCGTGTCGCCTGCTGTTTAGAAACGGTAGCCACCATACCCGAGCGCAGCCCAAACACATAAACTGACTAAACCAAGGGCAATCAGCCAGCCGTAATGTATGTTTTTCAAGTTCGCTCACCTTCTCGTCCGTCCAAGACTGATCGTTCTGAACGTTTCCGCTCTAGCGTTTGACCGGTCACGTTCCAATTCCCGTCTTGTTTCGGGTAGACACGAAATCTGTACCGGTCTCCGAGCCACCCGATCACATCCAACGTATAGAGTGAATCCCAGTGCAACTTGTACACCTGACGAGAGATTCGATACCCTCTCGGAAAGGAACGATCGAACGACGATGCATCGACCTCTATGACGGATTGCCGTTTCATCCAGCGACGTTTGCCATGGATGTCATAAAAATCGACCCATATGCTCGCTTTGTCCTCTTTTATCGAGACAATCAAGTTCGCTCGAATCGTCTCGTTCTTATTTATCGCACGCATCAAGTTTGCTTCGAACGTATAGTCGTGACGCTCGACGTGATCGCGCAACGTATGTAGGACGTCTGGTGTGAAGACGTTCGGTGCACAGAAGCGTAATGCGTGCTCCAACTCGGTCAGCGCCCGTTCCGGAGTGACCTCTTTATCGATTGGTAACACATATACCGGGACAACCCCGTGCTCATACACGATGGCTTGAAGCGATTCACTCGACAACGTGTCACAACAGACAACCGTCAGCGACGCGTCACGAGGAAGTGTAAGCTTCAAGCTCCGAATCTTCTGATGAAGTAATGTAAGCAAGGCATCCAATCTAGATATCTCGCGCGTCAGCCCGTCTTGACCCAACTGTTCGATTGAAATCCTCATCGTCAACCCTCCCTTTCTCGCAGATCGTCAATCCAACGCTCGAGCTCTTTTTTCTCGTGCAAATATACACCCGGCTCTACTTGAAGGTCGACCCCGTGCAAAAACGTCAGCCCGTCCATCACACTCGCATCAAGGTGCATGTCTTCCGTCCGCTCTAATGCGTCCGCTGCCAAGTCGGAGACGTTTTCGAACGTCAGCGCGCCTGTACGGACAGCGCATAACCAATCGACAAGATCCTCGCGAGACGGGACGTTCCGGCGCCTCGGAAGTTCATCTGTCGCCAGCTTTCCTCCGTTCACCTGCTCAAAGAGTTCGATGAGTCGTTGGTTTGTCGGCGCAATGTCGAGCACCGTCTCAAGCGGCGTCCGAATCGATTTGATCTGATTGTTCATCTCATTCCATAAAAAGAGCGTCTCATCTCGTCCGTACATGAGCCAATCACCGGAAGCGTCATATCCGATTCGTTGCCCGAGCGGAGATAATGGAAGGTGTGACGCATCCTCAATAGTGAGGAGCGTCGAAGGCAGCCGTTCACCCGCAGAGGTCGTCATGGTGACGGGACACTCTTCGGTCGGGAGAAACTTTCGCACTTCTTCCCATGTCATCGTTCTGACTGCACCCAATCTTCAAACGAGGGCGCGATTTGCTCGACATGATTACCTGTCTCATGGTCAACGATGACGACTTCATTTGTCTTCAAGTCGACACAGACGAGGTCCCCGAGGAAATCTTCATATCCGATGACGGGGAGATGGTTTGGCCACGGCTCTTCCTCATCGAAAACCTCTCCTTGTACCTCGTCAAAACGGTCGCGTTCGTTTAAGAATGCGAAACGCGGCAGCCCTTCTGCATCCTTCAATCGAATTTCCGTTTCGGACGTCGGTAACAGTGCTAGCAATTTTTCTTTCGTCATATGACTACCTCCCTCTATTTTTCTTCATTTTACCTCAGCCTCCTCGAAATATGTTTTATATTCCCATTGATTCTAATTGACAACGATTTTTCATAGTGTAAAATTACACTTGTAAGTTATTGTCATAATATCCTTTTTAGTAGTCAATTGAGGTGGACCATGAATAAGAACGATTTTATCCAAACTGTTTCAAAACATATGAAATCGATTCGGATCGAGCAACAGTTTTCGCAAGAAGAAATGGCCGAGATGCTCGGCATCTCAAAAAAAACGCTCATCCAAATCGAGAAAGAACGGACTGTCGCCAACTGGGGCACGGTCGTCACGCTCTGCGCGCTCTTCAATGATAGTGATATTCTGTTAAATGAGATTGGGGACGATCCGGTCGAGTTCGTGAAATTGCTCGCCAAAGAGGTCGCCTATGAGCCGAAATCGAAGACGCTCGGCGGCCGTGTCTGGTGGAAGGTAGTCACAACGGATGGCGATTATGTGATGCAACAAAACGTCATCAGTAGCCATTACCGTATCCTCGATTCAAAAGACGTCCGTTGGTACAGCTCGTTCGATGCGGACGATGCCATGCACGTGTTGGCCAGACTCGCGCGAAATCAATGAAAGGAGCTTCAACATGAACATTAAAAAACGATGCATCGTGACGCTATCGTGCGTCTATGCTATCGCCTTTGTCTTAAACGTCATCCCTTCGGTCACGTTCCCCGATGCGACAATCGGACCGCTCCAGGCAACGGCGTCGGTCTTGCTCGTCCTTTGCATGATGGGGACGTGCGTCTTGAACGACCGGGTCGCTAAGCTTTACGTGACCGCCCTCCTGTTCGCCGGTGTGACCGTGTTCACGTTACATAGCTTTGAGACGTATGTGTACGACATCGTCATCCTTGACGCCTTGTTCGCGATTCAATATCCGCTCTACTTGTTATTCGTGACCCCACTCTTCGGGCTCAACTTCTTTTTCAACGTCGAGGCAGATTTCATCGCCTTGTTCGCTTTTTTCATCGGACTGTTCATCCTTGCCATTCATGAGATTGCGATGATGGTGTCACGGAGATCGACATGAGCCGTTAGTTGCTGATTGGATTGGCCAGTCTCATCACCGCCCTCATCCATTTCCTGCTTTCGCCGAGTCTGCCTGACATGAATGAATCGATTTGGTTAGGCGGAACAGTAGGGCTTCTCCTGTTGTCCGTCATGGGATTCAGTACCCTTCTCGGACAGAAGCATCATTGGACTTACCGCCAACGGTTCGTTGTCGGAATCGGACTGATTGTGGCTTTTGCGCTGTCATTCGGCCTCATCCTTTGGTGGGTCGTTGCGATTAACTTGAATCAAATTTAAATGGGAGGAAGCTCAATGCACTACTATATCGGGTCAGGGTTTAATAACATCGAGAACGTCAGACGGTTACGCGATCTGCTCACCGCACAAGGGCATACCCATACATACGATTGGATGCGTAATGCGCGAGCCGATTCGGTCGACGTGTTACGGGACATCGGAGAGAAAGAGCGTGACGCCATCAAGAATTCCGACTTTGTCGTCATCTTGCTTCCGGCCGGGAAAGGCAGTCACGTCGAGCTCGGGATTGCCATCGGCTCAGGCGTGCCGGTGTTTCTTCATGACACGACCGACAGTATGACGAATGTCGAGACGACGAGTACGTTCTATCACGTCGCACATGTCGTCCAGCTATCAGGTGACCTTGAAGACGTTCCGACGCAAGTCGATGCCTATTTCTCAACTAAAAGCTCATGAATGCCGATTCTCACCTTTCCTATCATTCAGCTCCCCATCCATTCCCAAGCAAAATTTTGAAATGATTTGAATTTCTTATGGTGCATCTATCAGTTTTGTGACATACTGTTCAAAATTGATTTGAACGGGGACGATTCATATGCAGACCTGGAAACAACCTTTACTTTTGCTCACCGGGGTCGGCATCTCGAACCTCGGGGCTTGGGTGTACTTCATCGCCCTCAACTTGATTGTCCTTGAGATGACGCAGTCGCCGTTCGCCGTGTCCGTCCTCTACATGCTCGTCCCGCTCGCGGCTCTCTGTGCCAACTTCTGGTCAGGTACGGTCATCGACCGCACGGATACACGACGCCTGATGATTTTGCTCGACGCGCTACGCGCCGTCGTCGTCTTCAGTCTCGCCTTCATCGACTCGCTCGCGCTCATTTACGTGCTCGTCTTTCTATTGAACATCGCCAGTTCCGTCTTTGAATCGGCGTCCCTCGTCTACATGACGAAACTCGTCCCGAGTGGCGACCGCCAGCGGTTTAACGCCATGAAGAACTTTGTTCAATCGGCTGGTTTTATCCTAGGACCAGCTATCGCCGGGCTTTTGTTTATGATTGGCAGTCCGACGCTCGCCATTCAGTTGAATGCGTTGGCGCTACTCGTCTCGGTCGGCATCCTCACGCTTTTGCCGACGCTATATACGGCCCGTGACGAAGTTGAAGTGTTCAGTGTACGCATGATCATCGAGGATTGGAAGACGGTCGTACGCTTCGCGTCGACGAAGCGCTACGTGACGCTCGTTTATAGCCTTTTCTGCGTCATGACGATTTTCATGTCCGGACTCGACTCGCTCGAGGCATCATTTGCGACGCAAGTGCTCGATTTCCCCGAGAGCCGTTACGGCTTTCTTGTCAGTGTCGCCGGAGCCGGGATTATCGCCGGATCGATCATCAATGCGACGTTCAGTGCTCGGATGACGTTGCCGTTCCTGATTAGTTTTGGTGCTGTGATGACGCCAGTGGGCTATCTCGTCTTTGCCTTCTCGGAATCATTCGTGGTCGCGTCTGTCGGCTTCTTCTTACTCACGTTCGCCCTGTCATTCGCGAACACCGGCTTCTTGTCGTTTTATCAAAACAACGTCCCGAACGAGCTAATGGGCCGCTTCTCCGGGGTGATCAGCGTCGCGGAGTCTGTCTTGATTATCAGCTTGACGTTCGGTATCGGTTTGCTCGCAGAATTTGTCGGGATCCGTTCGACGTACGTTGTCTTCTCGCTCGCGTTCTTGCTCGTCGGCTTAATCACGATCCGGGTTGCACTAGAACGTTCGAGACGTTCATTGTACGATACCGCATCATTTGAAGAAGCGTCATGAATGAACAGAGACAGTCGTTTATAGGAAACGGCTGTCTCTGTTCGTTTTACCTTGAAATATGTAAGGAATGTACTCGCTTCATTTCGAAAAATCGATAATCCGACGCCATCCCTTGTTCTATAATGAACATAAAGTGCCTTTTCTTGGTTAACCCACCTATACATGGGATAATTGTGAGGGAAAGCCTCAAACTCAAAAGATACACAAGGAGGGATGACTATGAACCGATGGACCAACGAATCGTTAAAGCTGATTGGTCTCATCTCTTCCCTGCTCATCGGAACGATACTCTATACCATCTTGCTCGTGGAAAGTGACAGCGGATTTCTCGGCTTATTGATTTTGCCGGTCATCGTCATAACTTCACTCGCCTTCGGGATGCGGGCTGGCTTGTCGATTTCTGTGACACTGCTCGTCTTTCTCTTCATCTACTTCCAATCGTTTGCCCCACTAAACGCACAAGGGGAAGTCCAGTTCTTCAATTGGCGCGGGATCGGGTTTACCACACTTCTCCTCATGCTATCTGTCGTTTCTGGCCTCGTTCACCAACTCGTGAAGCGCGTTCAGCGATTGCGATACGCACTTGAAGAACGTGCGCGACAACTGATTGCCGTTGACCCCGAAACGTGGCTCGATAACGCCGAGCGGTTTCAACTGAACGTCAACAGCGAACGTGACCGTCTCGTCCGCCATGGTGGTGCTTTCTCGGTTTCGTTCATTCAATTTGACGACTTTATGCGTTTCGAAGAGACATATGGACGCACGGAGTATGAATGGTTTTTGAATTACTTCAGTGACGAACTCCACAGGGCGACACGGCGTACGGACCAAAAATACCGAATCGCCCATGACACGTTCTCCATCATCTTTCCGTACACGTCTCCAGAGGCGGCGCAAGTTGTCCATGACCGCATCCGTCCGTTGCTCGAGGACTATGAGTTACAGAGCGGCGAGCACGTGAGACTGACATACGAGGACATGTTTTATGAAGTGACGCTTGAGAACGCCACGGTCATGGTCGATGCGATTCTTGAGAGGGCTTCATCGCTTCATTAGAATCGTTTTGACCTATAAAGCCCTTGAACGATCCGTCGGTGGACGTGATTGTTCAAGGGCTTTTTCGTAGTCTGCGTGACTCGTCTTGTCTGTACAGGAATCACGTCACACGAGAGCGAAATCAATATATAACACACCATCAAGGAGGCATGATTCCCATTTCATCGACCGTCTATAGCATTAAACCGATCCAGTCACCACGCGAACTCGACGCATCGTTCCCCGTCATGAACCAATTGCGGACCGACCTGACCCTCGCCGCCTATCGTGAGCTCGTCGCCGCCATGCGCCCGCAAGGCTATGAACTATATGCGTTATACGCAGACGATACGATCGTATCGCTCGCGGGCATAGAAGTTCGCGTCAATCTCTATCTCGAGAAGCACGTCTACATATATGACCTCGTGACGTGCGCGGACCATCGTTCGAACGGATACGGTGAGATGCTGCTTCACTTCGTCCACGAATACGCACGCGATCGTGGCGCCACTTACGTCGCCCTCGAGTCTGGACTCGCACGAACTGAGGCACACCGTTTCTATCTCGATAAGATGGGTTATACCATCACTAGCTATTCATTCCGAAAGCGATTGTAGGTATGCAAAAGGGAAGAGCCAGTCGCTCTTCCCGTCTTAATTATATCGTGATTCCAACACCAAAAACAGACTATCTTCTCCTAATTTCAGCCACTATACTAGGAAGACACGAAACAAAGGAGAGATGCCCTATGACGAACGATGCGAAACCGCTCGACCCGGGACCGTTCTTTCACGGGACGAAAGCCGAGCTGAAGCTTGGAGAGTTACTGGAACCGCGTCGCGATTCGAACTATCATGACAGGCAGTCGGACCACATCTATTTCACGGCCACCCTTGACGCCGCCAAATGGGGCGCTGAGCTCGCGAAGTCTGACGCCCGAGAGCGCATTTATCTCGTTGAACCGACCGGTGACTTCGAGAACGACCCGAACTTGACGGACAAACGCTTCCCCGGCAATCCGACCCGGTCGTACCGCTCGAGCGAACCGATCAAAGTCGTGGCCGAACTCGGGGTGTGGGAACGCCATTCCGTCGAACAGATCGACCAGATGCGCGCCGCGCTTGCGAAGCTCCGTCTAGAAGGGAAAGATGTCATTGAAGACTGACATGAAGGAGAAGTACATTGAAGAAATCGTATCAGAAACGTAAATGGCTCATCCTTGTCTTTACCGTCTTCGGATTATTGTATGCGACGACGTATATCCCGCAACGCGTCATCACGACAACGCCATCGAGCGTGGCTCGCATCCACGTATTTGACGGTCAGAGCGGTTATGAGCTCGACTTGAGTGACCGAGACGACATCAACGCCGTCATGCAAAATTTAAATGATGTCACGTTCCAAAAAGGAAAAGTGAGCTTCGGTTATATGGGGTACTCGTACCGAGTCACATTGTATGACAAAGACGGGGATGAGCTCGATGAATTTATTGTCAATAGTGCCGACACCGTCCGTTACCGCGGCTTCTTTTACACGGCGAAATCAGGAAGAATCGACTATGACATGCTTGATGAATGGATGCAAGAGCTCAAATCATACCCCGAAGATTGATGCCTTTAAGTTTCTTCTATTCATGAGTTGCAAAAACGGATGGGATCAGTAACTGATTCCATCCGTTCTCTTTTGGTTCCCCTGTTGAAGCGCACCATCCGCATGAACGAGCGTGAACGGATCGGCGAGCGAGGCCGCTGCCGCCTCTGCTTGCGAGACCGTCTCATCGACCACGATCACTTCATGACGCCGTAACCGGAAAGCCCGCTCGAGTCGGCTCGTCAACAAATTGCTGAGGAAGACGAGCAAGGACAGTCCGATGGCCGGGACGAGGAAGATATGACTCGTCATCCAAGTCGTCGCCGTGAACTGCTTGAAATAATACCCGAACATTGACGACCATTCGAATAGCGTCGGCATGACCCCTTCAAACAAGAACACGGTTCCTCCGAAGAAGACACCGAACAACGACAGATGGATGAGTAACATCAACGTCTGCACGAACTGTTGCATGAAGACGATCACCAATGTCGGGACGAGGTGCGGCCACAGATGTCGTCTCGTCCGATGCCAGACGCCGCCTCCTAACGTTTCAGCGACGACCATGAACTCTTGTTTCAGCAGTTGCCTCACTTCTGTGATCAAATATAGCGTGACAGCAGGTAACCCGAGTAGGATGAAGACGGTGAGCTGAAGCGAGACGCGATCCACGAGCGGTGGTACCATCGTCGAGTCGGCGAACATTAATGACGAGAACAGCATCATCATCGCGAGTAACGAGATTGGTAGAATTAAAAAACCGTCCAACACCATTTTGAAGTAACGATTTAACCGCGCCCCGCGGAACGCGAGCGGAATCCCGACGAGTAACCCGAGCGCCATCCGCCCGAGCGCAACGGTCGCACAAATGCCGACCGTCCATTTGAACCCTTCAATCATCATTTGGAACAAGTCGTTCCCGGCCCGGTCCGTCCCGAGCCATTGGTCTTTCGACGGTTCAAGCGGCGGGATGCCAATCAATCGCCCTTCCTCTGAGTACCGATTCAAGAATTGATCGACTTGCCCGTCGCGAAAAATCGTATTGCTGATACTGAGTACAAGTAAGCCCATTAAAATCGTGAAGACGATTAAGAAAATCGGATCACGCATGAGTGCGCGGCGCATCAAACCCCTCCTTTCCATGCATCCGGGATAAGCCATTCCGCCAACACGTCCACGAGAAAGATCGGAATATAAACGACCAGTAAAATGACGAGGAGGATCGGCATCACCGGATTATAGACGACGAAACGGAAGATGCCTTGCACGTTGAACAAATACTCGATAATTAAAAGACTCGATAGCACCGTAATCAAATTCGAGCGGAAAAAGAGGTAGAATCGATACACCAAATTCGGGAGCAAGTGTTTCCAGAACAAGGCGGCCGGTCGGACACCTTTGGCCCGAGCCAGCTCGAGGAACGGGGTCGCTTCCTCCTCAAGGATATGCTTCGTCAACCATTTAAGGAAGAAAAACAAAATGGTGAGCGTCAGCGTCACGATCGGCAAAAAACGTATGTATTCGGCAAAGCCACCCGCGACCTCGATACGATTGAATCCCGTCTGTTTGTAGAGCGTGATGGCGAGGAATTGCGTGAAGATAAGCCAAAACAGATCCGGGACCATCTCGAGCGTCTGACTCGTTTGTTGTAGCACCGTCCGCACACGCTTCCCGCTCCGATAAAAGAAATAAGCGTAGAGTAGGGCGAACGCGACCGAGACGGCAAGTGACGTCATAAAGATGATGACGGTCTCTTTCATGAGCGGCGCGAGCGCTGGCAATAACGGTAACTCTTGTTGCGCCGTGACGTTGTAATACGTAATCTCATCAAGTTTTGTCAACTGACTGAATTGTTGCTGCAACCCGTTCCAGTAGTTCGATGGCACGAACTCGAGTTGTACGACGAGTGACGGCAAAGCACTGATCGCAATCAACACAAACAATGTGATAAAAAACTGAGCCGATTTTTGAGCAATCCAGTTCATCGTGTTCTTCCCCTTTCCAAAAATATATCGATTTCGTATAACCTTGTCGTGCTTTCATGTATGCAATCCATAATAAAGCTTATAATACGGATACTAAAGTTAAAAATATCCATATACACTGTTATGATTCTATCACAATCATCATGTGAATAAATACAATATTCCGAAAATTATTCACAAATAAAATCTTGAATCGTTAATTCATTATGCTACTGTCTATGCCCTCAACAACTCAAATGACGAACTTGCTATCACGATTATCTGATTAGAAAAGGAGACTTTCATGACCAACTTCCTCAAGTTACAATCGATCTCAATCTTACTGGCCCTCACCTTACTCATTAATATTCAGCTCCTCGCCAACAGCGGTCGTCTGTATTTGTTGATTGGTGACGGGTATGTCCTTGTCATCGCCGTGAGCGGACTCGCCTCACTCGTTTTGTTCGCGCGCGTCCTCATCAAGCTCCTACTGTTGCTCCCTATGTCACGTTGGAACTTTTTCCTTTACATCTTATGGCTTCCCTACTTAGCTTTGTTCACGTACGTGTGGACACGGCTCGTTCCTCCCCCGGGCGAGGCGGCATGGCCGAGTCCCGTCATCGGCCTCTTGATCATCGCCCTCACGCTCGTATTCCCGCTCTACGTGCTCATCGTCCATATGATTGCCCGCTCCCCAAAGAGAACGCTTCAAATCGAAGACAAGGCGTAACCGAAATCCGGTCACGCCTTGCCTGTGTTTACCATTCTTGGCGTCGCTTCTGCCACGCCACGAGTAAGATACTGATGATGACGAGCAAGAACCACGACGAGAGTTTGCCGAGGTCGACGAGCGCCCAGCCGCTCAACTGGTTCGGATACGCCCAACCGTTATAGAACGTGACGATATTCTCGGCGAACCAGATGAAGCAGGCGATCAAAAAGAAGGCGACGACGACGGGCATCGTGAAACGACGGTCGTCGAGCCGATACGTGACGATGGCCCGACCGAACGTAAGAAAGACAAGACCAATCAACACCCAGCGCAAGTCGAGCCAAATGTGGTGCCAAAAGAAGTTAAAATAGATGGCAATCCCGAGACCGAAGGCGATGAGCGGCGGCGGCATCTTCAAAAACTCGAGGTCGAGCCGACGCCACGACTGGACGACGTAGCTACCGACGCTCGCATACATGAAGCCAGCATAGAGCGGGACACCAAACAGCTTCGTCAGTGCCTCGTCCGGATAGCTCCAAGAGCCCATCTGGACTTTGAACAGCTCAAGGCCGAGTCCAATGACGTGAAACCAACTGATGACTTTTAGTTCTTCCATCGTCTCGAGCCCCGTCTTCACGAGCACAACTTGGACGACCAGACACCAGATGAGAAGGACGTCGTAGCGCGGAATCGGAAAGTCGACCCATTTCGTCAACGCGAGCGCGCCGAAGATGGCGACCGCGAAGAGGCAACTGAGCGCCTGTTCGTAGCCGAAGATGAATAAGTATCGGAGGCGTCGCATCGGATCACCTACAGTTCGATGTATTCGTAGAGGAATGACGACTCGCCGTCAAAGAAACGCGGGTCGAATAGACCGAGTCGCTCGTCTTCCTCGACAACGACAACGAAGGGTGACCATTGCTTCAGCGTGAGTGCCTCTTTATTCTCATCAAAGAGCGGAGTCAAGTCGGCGTCGTCCGCACTCGTCAATTCATATTGAAGTTCAGACGATTGATACACTGAATCACTGAAAATCCAGACAGTATCGTCCGTCTTCGTGACGACCGTGAACTGGGTCGGGATGAACGACGCCGATAATGCGACTTCTTCATGATCTTTCGCGTACGACTGATACAGGTACGCCCCTTGTGCACTTTGAATCAAGACGTGGACAAGGATAGCAGCCCAGGCGTAACGGTACACCGTGTGCCTCACGTCAGTCCGGCGCGCGATGAGCCACGCGACGAGGAAAATTCCCCAATAGACGAAGTCGACGATCGGGATGACGCCGAATGTGAGCCTAGCGTCTGACAACGGCTCAAAGTAACCCGTTCCCCAGGCGTTGAACACGTCGGCCGTGTTATGGATGAACACGGAAAGCATTGCCCAGTAAAAATAACGTGTATCGGTTACTTTAAAGAGAACGCGGACGAGCCAATAGATGAGTAGCGCGAATAGCGGGACGAGGAAAATCGAGTGCGTGATGCCGCGATGCCACATCTGATACATTCCTTCGGTGTCCCACAGCCGAGAGATGACGTCCGCATCTGGGATTTGACTCCCGACGAGCGTCGTCACGAGCAACGCGCGTTTCTCATTTTTCTGTAACTCGCGCTTATCTGCTGCCCCATATAACGTGAGTCCGAACAGCGTGTGTGTGATCGTATCCACAGTATCCCTCCTTTCTCTTTGAAAAGACACCCTCCTCAAAACGAGAAGGATGTCCTCAGTTTATTTATCTTGGTCCATTTTCATGGCGCGTCTTGCGACGACAGCGACAAAAATGACAGCGACAATCGGAATGATTAATGGCATCCAGTTCAACATCCGCCTGTCCCCTTTCTACAAGTGTCGCAAGCAGTATATCACAACTTCAAATCATTCGATTCAATGAATGCTCGCTTTCGCATATCGGCTTGCCATCGATTCGATCGTCTCACGCATATGGTCACGGAGCGTCACCGGCTCGAGCACCTCGACTTGATTGCCGAGCGACAAGAGCCAGAAGACGAACCCGTCCGATACGGCCGCATCGAAACGAATGTGGAATCGATCGTTCACTTCCGTGATCGACACATCTTCCCCAAGTTTGTCGAAAATGACCGGGAGCACCCGTTCGTCAACGGCCAGGACGACTTCTTCATCGAGCCCGTTATACATATTGAACGACTTTTGGAAGTAGTCATCCGGCAAGTGATGTTTTTGACGCGGTGAGTCGTCTTCGACGATCTCTGAGTTGACGATACGGTCGACCCGATAGTTGCGAATCTCCCCGATCGATTCGTCGATGCCGATCAAGTAATACTGCTCGTGATTCCAGTGCAAATCGATCGGATTGACGACGTACCGTTCCCCGTCACGTCGAAGCGGGAACGTCCGCTTGGCTACGTCGAACCCGACGACGTCCGTGTATTGGAACGAGATGGCTTTTTGTTCTTGAATCGCCCGTTGGATTCGGTCGATATGGTATGGGATATAGTTCACTTTCTTTTTAGGTGTCTTGATGATCGATTGGAGCGTCTCCGCTTCCGGGATGCTCGTCAAATTGCGGAGCTTGTCGACGATCTGCTCGGTCACGTCCTCAGAGATGAATTTCGCGGCGACGATTGCATCGACCATCATCCGCAGCTCATGGCTCTCGAACAAGCGGGCCGAATGCCAATATTTTTTGGCAAGACCGTTCTTCTCGAGCTCATCCTGCACCTCGAACCCCGAATCGGTCAATGCTTGGATGTCGTCTTTCACGGATTTTTTTGCTAACTTAGAAGTATCACCAATCGTAGATAAGTAGGCAAGCAGGTCCTCTAACGTCTTCGGATGATTGTCGTCCGTATGGCGTTCAAAGAACCGTCTTACTTCGAGTAACCGCTCTCGGTTGTTCACGGTATGTTCCCCTTTCATTTCTGTCTATATAATATGTATAAAGAGACATTATCATGTTATTTCCATGAAATAAAGTTATTTTCCATTACATTTCGTTTAAGGAGGCAATCGTCGCTGTGAAACATTACGCCCACGTCAACGGCACGAAAATCGAATACATCGACCGCGGTCACGGTCCTGTCGTCGTTTTGATTCATGGTACCCAATCATCGAGTCTCGAACCGTACCATGTGGACCGGCTCGTCTTGTCTGGTTTCCGGGTCATTGTCCCATCTCGACCCGGTTACGGTGAGACTCCGTACTCATTTTCGGCGACGCCGCAAGCGTTCGCCGAGAACTTGCGCCAACTCATGCATATCATGAACATCGGCGCTTATCATGTGTACGGCATCTCCGCTGGTGGTCCGACTTCGATCGAGCTTGCCTCACGAAACGACCGGGCCCTCAGTCTGACGCTCGCCGCCGCCGTGACGAGCGAGGTCGATTTCCCGTACCGTCGCTACATCAGTCGAAACATCGCCCAACCTCCATTCATTGCCGCACAGTTCGCGATGAAACAGTTCGTGTTCCGCGCGATTCAAAAACAGCCATTCGAGGCGACGGCCCGCATGATTCAGTCGACGAGCCTGCTCGCGTTAGATGCCATTCGGGATGAAGTGACGCCGTACGACATCTTCTTATTGAAACGCGTCGCCAGTCAGATGGCGTTCGGGCTCGGGGCGCAGTTTGACCTGCGTCAACGTGTCCCTGACGAGGCGTTGCTCGGGGTGACGTGCCCGACGTATATCGTCCATTCAAAAAATGACAAGGCCGTACCCGTACGACACGCCCACCATGCCAAACGGCTCATCCCGCACGCACAGCTCACGATTTTGAACAGTCCGGGTCACTTGATTTGGATCGGTCGACAAGCGCGAAAGAGCGAGCAACAAATCGAGCGTTTCATCCGTTTTAATTCGTAAGGCACCTGTTCAGGTGTCTTTTTTAGTCTGCTTCGAGTAGTTCAATCAGTCGATTGGTCACGTCTACCGGAATGAGGTAAGCCGTGTCTGTATCGTCCGCATCGTAAAGGCTGCTCTCACCGTCCAGTTCATTGAGCCAGAGGTAATAGCGGTCAGTCTCCTCGTCTTCGAAGCGGACCTCGAGATCGTATTCCGGCCCGACCACGTTGGCGATCCCCGGAATTCTCTCTGCCTCACGAAGCATATCTTCGAATACTTGAATCGCTTTCGGTTCGTCAAACGTGATGAGGTCACCCGTTTGGAATCGGTAAAACCCATCCGATTCCGAGACGGTCACAGCTTCAATCCCGTCCGTCCTAAAATCGTTCGAGCCACAACTGGTCAACGCGAACGCCATGATTGTGAATGCACCGATTCGCCTCATTGATTGCTTCAACAACCATCACCTCGTTTTAGATGTTCACTCACGCTCGAGCAATCGAATCAACTCGTCTGTAACGTCTGTCGGGACGAGATACACCGTATTCGTATCGGTCACATCCATAATGCTCGTCGGCATGCCTAGGTCGCCGAGCCAGACGTAATAGCGGTCGACCTTCTCACCTTGATAATGGACTTCCACATCATACTCAGGCGTCGCCATATTTACGATTCCCGCTTGCTGTTCTGCATTCCGAATCATGTCCGCGAACACTTTGACGTCTTCGAGCTCGTCATACGTGAGGACATCTCGTTCTTGGAACCGGCCAAAGTCGACCGACTCGGCAATTCTCACCTCTGTGACATCTTCAGCGACGAGCTCGTTCGTGTCGCAACCCCCGAGTAAGCCGACTGTCAATGCGGCTATACCCGTCATCCATTTGCCCCGACGTTTCATCTGACTCCACCTCCATATATTGTCGTCTTTCTTTACGAGTGGTAGGTGTAATTGGTTTCATCGTTAACGTCTGACAGAAAAAACTTAAGTAAAGCGCTCAGTCATCGACTCCTAGCGTCACAATCAAACGATCCGTGACGTCAGATGCCACTTTATAGACGAGGTGCGTCTCGGTGACGTTCATGAAGACGCTCGGTGTCCCTCTTCGGCCGAGCCAAAGTTGATAGCGTTCTGTCCCGTCATCTTTATAACGGATTTCAAGATCAAAATCCGGTTCACGCTGAACTGTCGTGTCCATCAACTCGTCCGCGTTGCGAAGCATATCCGCGAATACCTTGATGTCCTGCAGTCGATTGTATTCGACGAGGAACTGGTCGTTGAATCGGGTCCCTTCCAACGATTCAGCGACTTTCACATGATTCATCTCTTCAGCTTCAACTGCCTTGAATCGTTCTCTGCCATACCCATACGGTAGCGTAATTTTTCTCACTTCATTAATGAAATTCAACAGTCTGCCCATCATATTCGCCCTCCTATCTGTCTGATCATTTTACATACGCAAAACGTGTACAGAACGTTTCATTAATATCACTTTAAGCTTTTGACTTCTGCTTCTCCTTAGCCCGTTCTAAAAAGATTGGTAGCACGTTCAATCCGATTGAAGTCATCGTCAGTACCCATAGCGCACGCTCCATGCCTGGTACAACGTCCGCTAAAGCCGCCCAGTCTTCCGCTTCGACCCACATCGCAATCAAACTATATTCGGCACATAGCGTGAGTGCGGTCAGCGACAACGCAATTGCCATCGCCAGTTTGAAGTCTTTCCCAACGCTGAACGTGTACAAATTGAATAACGTCGCCCCAATCGCCAGTAATCCAAATATAATCCACATTAGAGTATCACTCTCCATTTTTTATGTAATTAATTACCTATTTTTACATTATCATAAGCAAAACATGAAATCGTTACATTTTGGAACAACAAAAAAGCCGGGCCGAAGCCCAGCTTTTTCTTATTCATACGTCCAACCAGTCAACGTCGCGGTGCCACCCTCATAGCGTAGCCCTTTGTCGAGCTCACTCGGGAACACCCGAAGCGTGGCGACGGCTTCACCGTCATTGACGAAACATTCGACGCTCGACGAATCGACGAAGAGATGGAGAGACGTGACGTCCATCACTTTCGTACGCGTCGTGCCAAATTCGGTCGCGAACGGCTCACCAGCGTTCGTCCGGTCGATCGTCAACTCACGAGACGCTTCATCGTACCGGATGACGAGCGATTCGTCTCCGACTCGAAGCAGCTCGAGCGTGAAGTCCGACCCATCTGTTGTCAACTCGAGTTCGTAGCGGTTCGGTGTCGAAGCATTCATCGCAGTCCCGGAGGCGTTGACGAATTCGTCTTGGCGTAGCTTTGTCATCGCCTTCACCGGACGTTGTTTAAGCTCACCGTTTTCAATCGACAGTTCGCGCGGTAGCGTCAAGGCGTGTGCCCAACCGAATCGGTCCGTCGGATACTCGATCTCCGGCAAGCCCATCCAACCGACGAGCACGCGACGTCCGTCATGTTCGGTCGTCTGCGGGGCATAGAAGTCAAACCCAAAATCGAGCTCTTCAAACGCGCCGTGTGTGAACGTCAACGTCTCCACATCAAGCTTCCCGATCAAGTAGCCGGATTGATAGATGTTGTGATAGCGATGTCCGTCCGGCTCGATGCCTTGTGGCGAGAATACGAGCACGTGCTGACCGTTCAGTTCGAACACGTCCGGACACTCCCACATGTAACCGAACGGGTCGAGGCCCGTCTTCACTTCTCCGAGGAACGTCCAGTCATTTAAGTCGCTTGAACGATACAAGACAACACATCCGGTCTCGTTCTCGCGCTGGGCCCCGACGATCGCATAGTAGAACCCATTCTCAAACCATACTTTTGGATCGCGGAAGTGCTCCGTATAGCCAGCCGGTACGTCCGGGATGGCGACGTTCCGTCGTTCGATCTTACCATCTCGTAACACGCCGATCAGTTGCGAGGCGTGACGCGTCCAGTCGTCCGTCCGGTGGTTACCCGTATACATGACGTGGAGTTCACCATCAGCGACAAAGCCGCTACCTGAGTAAGCGCCGTGCGAGTCTTCGGTCGTCTCCGGGACTAACGCCACCCCGCGATCAGTCCACGTGACGAGGTCCGTCGATGTGACGTGATACCAATGTTTCAGACCGTGTACCGGTCCGAGCGGGAACCACTGATAGAACATGTGGTATTCCCCGTTGAAGAAAGTGAATCCATTCGGGTCGTTGAGGAGGCCTGTCGGCGGTTGGATATGATATCCGAACCGCCACGGTGAGGCCGCCGTTTTCGTGCGGAGCGTCTCCATGTCGAGGGCACTCACGTCACGCAGCGAACGATAACGTTCCGCCTTCGTCCAAGTCATCTAAATCACTCCTTTTGATTATGCGGCTTGTTTGACCGCTTCTTTTTTCGCCTGGCGCTTCGCGAGAACGAACGTCAAGCTGAAGGCCACAGCGAACGAGATCGCCATGCCGATGATATACGATACGATCGATGTCGGTGCGATCGAGATGATCCCTGGAAGACCAGCTGCACCGAGTGCGACGGCGAGAACTTCGCGACCGACGATGAACGCCGAGGCGATCCCTGAACCGATGATGGCGGCGATGAACGGGTACCGGAGTTTCAAGTTGACCCCGAACATGGCCGGTTCCGTGATGCCTAGTAGTGCCGAGATACCTGATGCCGAAGCGACACCTTTCATTTTCTTCTCACGTGTCAAGAAGAAGACCGCGAGTGTAGCCGCGCCTTGGGCGACGTTTGACATCGCAGCGATCGGGAAGATGAACGATCCGCCCGTACGTGCGATATCGGCGAGAAGTTGCGTCTCGATGGCGATGAAGCTGTGGTGCATCCCAGTGATAACGATTGGTGCGTACAAGAGTCCCATTACGAGGCCACCGAAGAAGCCGAGCGAGTCGTACGTCCAAACGAGACCATCGATGATCAAGTTCCCTGCCTCACGCGTGATTGGTCCGACAAAGGCGAACGTGATGAACGCTGTGAAGAGGAGTGAGAGAAGCGGTGTGAGCAAGATGTCGAGCGATGCCGGCATGAATTTACGGATGTTGATTTCGAGCTTCGATAAGATATAAGCCGATACGAGTACTGGTAACACTTGACCTTGGTAACCAAGTTTCTCGATTTCAAATCCGAGGATATTCCAAACCGGGATATCGCCGACCGTCGCTTGCGCGTAGGCGTTGACGAGATCCGGGTGGACCATGATCATCCCGAGGGCGGCACCGAGATATGGGTTGCCCCCGAACCGTTTGGCCGCGGAGAATCCGATCAGGACGGGCAGGAAGACGAAGGCGGCGTTGGCGAACGTATTGATCATGGCTGCGAGGTCAGCGATGCCTGGATACTGGTCGATGAGTGAGCTGCCGTCAAAGAACAAGTCCGGTGCCGTGAGCAAGTTGTTGATCCCCATCAAGAGACCACCGGCGACGATGGCCGGGATGATCGGTACGAAAATATCAGATAACATCTTCACGAACTGTTGGAGCGGGTTGCCTTTCTTCGCGCTCGCCGACTTGACGTCGCTTGTCGACATGTCGCCGAGACCTGTCAATTCGGAGAACTCAGCATAAATTTTATTGACCGTACCTGTACCGATGATGATTTGGTATTGTCCGCCCGTCGAGAACGTCCCTTTCACGACATCTAACGCGTCAAGTTTCTTCTCATCGACTTTCGACTCGTCGTTCAAGACGAGACGGAGCCGGGTGGCACAGTGGGCGGCTGCGGCGACGTTATCTTTTCCGCCGAGCGCCTCTAAAATCGCTTCTGCTTCTTGTCTGTAGTTCATTCCAGTTTCCCTCCTAACATTTGTTGAACACGTTGTGGCGACGGTATGGCTGGAATCGCGCCGTAAGCGGTGCATGTCAAGGCGCCGGTCACGTTCGCATATTCGATATCCTTCTGTAAACGCGTATCCTCGACGCCGAGTGTGGCGAGACGATACAAGTACGCGCCGACGAATGCGTCACCGGCACCCGTTGAGTCAACGCTTTCAATGTACACCGACGGGATGATGTCTCGCGTCTCGTCTGTCGCGATTAACGTGCCGCGCGAGCCGAGCGTGATGGCGACGCGATTCGCGCCGAGCTTGAGTAGTGCGTCGACCGCTTCGTCGAGGGTTTCGGCTCCGGTCAACAAGTGCGCTTCTTCTTCGCTCAGTTTGACGAAGTCAGCCTCGGCGATGAAGTGGAGCGAGTCTTGTTTGAACGCCTCAAGGTCTGTCACGAGCGCGTCGCGATAGTTTGGGTCAAACGAGACGAACAGCCCGTCGCGTTTGGCGAATTGCAGCAACTTGAAGTAGGCGTTTTTCAATTCACCGTCAAGGAGTGCTGTCGCCGAGCCAAAATGGACGATATCCCCTGATTTGAACTTCGATAAGTCGATCGCTTCGAACGCATAGTCGCCGTCACTTCCACGTCGGAACGTGAAGTCACGTTCTCCGTCCGCTTGAATCGAGACGAATGCGAACGTCGTGTCGCCTGCTTCGACCAAGTTGTCCGTGCCGACGCCGTTCGCTTCGAGCGTCTCTTTCAAGAACTGTCCGAACGGATCCGCCCCGACTTGTCCGAGGAAGCTCGACTCGCCCCCATGTTTACTGACGACGGCAGCCACGTTGGCCGGCGCGCCTCCCGCTTTTTTCACGAATGTCGTTCCGTTGACGAGGTCGCTCGATGCGTCCTCGCAAACCCAGTCAATCAATAGTTCACCAATGCAATGTACGGTGTTCATCCGTCCACCTCCATGTCTGAATATATTGCTTCGTATCATTTATCGAACCAGTTCCAAAAACGAATAAAAAATGTTGCGGAACCGGTTCCACAACACAAATGTAATCGATTTAATTTAAAATGTCAACGCTTTCTCGTAGTTTTAATTCAAAAGTTGTGAACGTTTTCATCGGGATGACATCAGCTGTTAACAACTGGAGAATCATGTCAGCCGCCTTCGCTCCCGTCCTTCGATATGGAAGGTGGACGGTCGTAAGAGATGGATGCAGTACTTCAGTGAAATCGTAGCCGCCAAATCCGCTCACCGAGACGTCTCCAGGGACGGTCTTTCCGCTATTGGCTAACCCTTTCAGTATCCCGAGGGCGATATTATCGGTTGCACAGACGACGAGCGATGACGTTTGCTCCTGTCCAATCTGTGTCCCAATCGGAATCGCGTCGTCGATTTTAAACGTCGTCGTATACGTCTTGACGTCTGCGCCCGCCTCGTTAAACGCCTTCAAGAAACCGCCTCGTCTCGCTTGGCCGACAGCGATGTCGTACGACTCGACGCCCACATAGGTGACCTCACGATGCCCCCAGTCCATGAATTGTCTGCCAAGGGCATAAGCCGCATCAAAATCGGGATAGACGAGACTATGAACGAGCTCATGCTCCTGTCCGATCAACAGGACAGGAATTTGGATGTCTTGAATCGCCTGTAAATGGCGAGGGGTGACCGTCGTCCCGAGCCAGATGATGCCGGCGACTTTTTGTTTCGCTAAGTTGTATAGCTGTTCGATCTCTCGCTCTGTCTGTTGGGCAGTGTTCACGACGAGCATTTGATAACCCCGTTCGGTCAAGCGTTCATCGATGCCCATCATCGTCCGCGAGGCGGCGTATGAGTCGAGCCGCGGCACGATGACGCCGATCATCTTCGTTTGTTTTGATTTCAAGCTTTGGGCAAACTGGTTCGGTTCATAGTTCGTCTCTTGGATGACCCGCTCAATCTTTTCGCGTGTCGCCTGCCCGACCGAACCCCCGTTCAAATAACGGGAGACGGTGCTCTTGGCGACGCCGGCTAGCTTGGCGATGTCATTGATTGTCACTTGTCTCATCCGAAAACCTCCATACGAAAAAACTGACGCGCTAGACGCCGTCAGTTCAGTGGTTCACTACGTATCGTTTTTTAAAGTTTAAATAAAAGAGCCCGTTCCGTTTCTCGAAGCCATTCTTTTCGAGCACAAGGCGCGTTGCCTCTTGATGCGGGCTCGTCGGCGGGATGCCGGCACGAACCGTATGACCTGCTTTTAAGTCCGACTGTTCAAGCGCGAGGCGTAACCCTTCTGTCGCATACCCGTTGTCTTTATACGGGTCGAACACCATCAAATCAAGTTGATAGACGCGAGCGAGCTTGAGAAGAAGCACTTTACCGACGATTTTCCCGTCGACGAGAAGATCATAATAAAAGTCCTCCCCGTAACTATGTTCATCGGCCGAATACACATGCTCGGTTCCCATCTCGACGAAGATGCCCTTCAACTCTTCAGCTGAAATGCCGTACGAGCTTTCCCCGTATTTTTGAAAATGTTCATATTCGATCTCATCAATCTGACGAATAGGTTGACGCACGATTTCCATCCCGTGCCCTCCTTAACAGTTAGTCCTAAGTCTTTCCACACTCATTATATACGAAGCGCGGTGTGTAGCGCAAAAGATAACCGAACCTCAAACCGGTTCGATGTGAATGTGGACCGAATCGACGGCATGGCGCTCATCGAGTTTTCGCTCGATTTCGTCACATAAACCGTGGGCCTCGTCGACCGTCAGCTCGCCATCGACCGCGATCGTCACGTCGAGCATGACGTGGTTGCCGAGATGGCGTCCTTTGATTTCACGCACTTCTTTCACCGACTCAAACTCGCCGATCGTCTCTTCATACTCGTTGACGAGGTCGGGCGGAAAGCCGTCTGACAATTGGTGCGTCGCATCGAGGAAGATTTGTATCGCCGTGCGAATGATCATCCCTGCGATGAGCACTGCAAGCACTGTGTCCATCCAAGGTAGTTTAAAGTAGGCGAACAATACCCCGAGTGTTGCCCCGATCGAGATCATCGCGTCGGCCAAATTGTCTTTCGCCGCTGCTTTCAAAGCCAACGATCGTGTCTTTTTCGCCAAATTCGAATTATAGGCGTACACGCCGAACATGACGAGTGCGCTTAAAAAGGCGACGAGCGCTGCGAGCGGGTTCGGTTCCACGTACTCGCCGCCGATCAAGTTGGCCAGGCTGTTCAACAAGACGAACACCCCGACGGCGACCATGATCAGTGACGCGACAAGTGCGGCAAGCGTCTCCATCTTCGCATGACCGTACTTGTGCTCGGCGTCCCTTGGCAATGCGGCGATCCGGATGCCGATATAGACCGCGATCGAGGCGATGATGTCGGTCGTATTGTTGAAACCGTCGGCGAGGACGGCCTCTGAATTATAAATATATCCGAAAACGACTTTTAATACAGATAAGACCATATACGTCGTAATCGATAATATCGCGCCTTTGAGCGCTTTTGGTGGATGATTCGCCGAATCCATCCGACCACCTCCCTTTTTAGCCTCGTTAGTATACCAGGTCGACTTTGAGTGGGTATAGAGAAACAGTGTTTGCCACACCCAATATAAATGGAATATATTCCCGGTAGTTTCGTCTTACGAAAAATATGGTAAAGTAATCATGAAGAGACCCTTGTGGTTAACCCGTAAAAAGAGGTGAAACGTATGTTCACAGAACGAGATGGTATTAAATTACGTTTGGAACAAATTGACAGATTGTTATCGGATTTAAATCGTGAGGCCAAACAGTTGATGGCTCGGTTACGAGAGCTCGACGCAAGCGGTGAAAACCCGCAAGAAGTCACGCTCAAGCCTGAAGACCGCGACACGTTGAAATCGTCGATCGACGAGACGCTCGAGGCGCTCCAAAGCCGCTCGAAACGCCCGATCAACCCGAACGATGAAAAGAAGAAAGAACTCGCCACGCACAAGGCGCTCATCGACGAGTTGTCGGATTTACTCAGTAAGAAGAAGTGAGGCGCCTGTCGCGTCTCGCTTTTTAAGTGAGGAGAAACACTTATGTATATTGTCACGACTTGTCTGCGCCCGACCGAGACCGTCTTGGAACGGGCAAAAGCCCACGCGTCCGATTACGACGTCCGGTTTGTGGAGAGACGCAAGCATTCGATCGAAACTTTGATGGAGCGTCACCAAGTCGGTGTCCTCGTCTTCGATAAACGCCGCGTCGAGTATACGCCGTTCGGCACGACCGAACCGTTTTTCTTTCACCCGTCGAGCTCAGTTTTCCGCGTCAAGCAGTTGCTGCGGGGCGGAAACGACCCGCTCGTCGATATCGCAGGCCTTCAACAAGGCGACCGTGTACTCGACTGTACACTCGGTCTCGGCTCGGACTCGATCGTCATGAGCCACGCGGTCGGTGAAAGCGGTCATGTCACCGGGATCGAGAGCGAGTTTGTGACGGCGATGCTCGTCCGTGAAGGGATGGCTGTCTGGATAGAGAAAGAAGAGGCGCTCAATGAAGCGATGCGCCGCATCGAAGTCGTCCATCAAGATGCGCTCCTTTATTTGAAGACATGTGCATCCAATTCGTTTGACGTCGTCTACTTCGATCCGATGTTCGAAAAAACGATTTCAGAATCGGTTCACTTGAACCCGTTACGGTCGCTCGCCAACGATGCCCCCCTCTCCATACAACTGATGCAAGAGGCGGTTCGTGTCGCCAAACGACGTATTGTCCTGAAGGCCCATTTTGAGAGCGAGGCGTTTGAACAGTTCGGTTTCACACGGGTTGTGAGGAAAACATCTAAACTGCATTACGGATTTATCGACAAAGAGACCGGTTCCTTTTAGTGCTTTATGCCTAAGAGGGGCTAAAGTCTCTTTTTTACACTTCCTTTTTTCTGAATATTGACATTAATCTGACACAAGTCTAACGTTTACCCTAAGCTCACACATTTTCCCATTATTTTCACAGGAGGTAAGTACAGATGAAAAATCGTTCCATTCGGCGTACAACACTCGCAGCCGTCTTGACGTCAGCAATGACAATCAGCGCCATCCCGGTAGCTGCCGGGCCGACCAATGTCGCTCCGGCGTTGCCGACGGCCAGCGAACACGCCCCGTTCGACCATCACATCATCGATGAGGACCGTCTCGCGAAAGCGCTCGAGAACCGCGGCGTCATCAAAAAGGGCTTATCCGCGTCCGAGCGTACGAAAGCGGTCGAGGCGTACATCTCCAAGAAACAAGGTGCAGCGCAAGACCCGCATAAACATGATTTGCATGACAAGGCAGCCGCTGCCAAAGAGAAGATACATAACCAGTTCGAAAAAGAATCGAACCGTCTCCTCGACAAAGCGAAAAAAGGCCAAGCGAACTATCGCAAAGGGAAACCGAACGGCCAAGTAAAAGTCGATCCCGCGAAACAGGCCGGCTATAACGGCGCCGTCCGCGAAGACAAAGTACTCGTCCTTCTCGTCGAGTATAGCGACTTCAAACATAACAACGTCGTCCAAGAAGAAGGCTATCTGTATAGCGACAACTTCAGTAAAGAGCACTACGAACAGTATATGTTCGGTGACGATTCGTTCGAACTGTTCAACGGGGACAAAGTCCAGACGTTCAAACAGTATTATGAGGAGCAGTCTGGCGGCAGCTACACCGTCGATGGAACGGTTTCCGAATGGTTGACTGTACCGGGCACAGCGAAAGACTACGGTGCCGATCGTCCGACGGGTGGTCATGACAACGCCGGACCAGGACCGCGTCAACTCGTCAAAGACGCTTTGAACGCGGCCGTCGCGAACGGTATGAACCTTGCCGAATTCGACGAGTATGACTTGTATGACCTTGATGGTGACGGAAACTTCAACGAACCGGACGGCTTGGTCGACCACTTGATGATCATTCATGCGGGTACCGGCCAAGAAGCAGGTGGCGGCATCCTCGGTGACGACGCGGTCTGGTCACACCGTTGGGTCGTCGACAACAGCCCATATCGCATCGCCGGCACAGAAGCAGCTGTCCCGTATTGGGGCGGTCAAGTGGCAGCGTTCGATTACACGATTCAACCAGAAGACGGGGCCGTCGGCGTCTTCGCCCACGAATACGGTCACGACCTCGGTCTTCCGGATGAGTACGACACGCAATATACAGGTCAAGGCGAGCCGGTCCAATCATGGTCGATCATGAGCGGCGGTAGCTGGGCTGGTAAAGTTGCCGGTACAGAACCGACGAGCTTCTCACCACAGAACAAAGAGTACTTCCAGAAGTTGATGGGCGGTAACTGGGCCAACATCACGGAAGTCGACCTTGAAGATATCAACGCCCAAGGTTTCGTCTCGCAACTCGACCAATCGGTGACGAAATCGAACAATCCTGGCATCGTGAAAATCAACTTGCCAGATAAAAAAGTAAAAGGTATCGAGCCGAAATTCGGGAAGTATTACTACTACTCGACAAAAGGCGATAACTTGCATACTGAATTGGCCATCCCGAGCGTGAAACTCGGTGCTGACGGTCAGCTCGCGTTCGATACACGGTTTGAGATCGAGTATGATTACGACTATCTCTACGTCAAAGCGCTCAGCGGCGGCAAAGAAGTCGTCCTCGACGTCTATGGTGACGACGACACTGGCAACGACGCTGAATCGACGAATGGTGAATGGGTCCGTAAGTCGTATGACTTGTCTCAATTTGCCGGTCAAGACGTCTCGATCGTCTTCGAGTACGTGACAGACGGCGGTCTTGCGCTTGAAGGGTTCGCCCTCGATAACGTCTCGATCACGTCAGGTGGCGCGACGTTGTTCGCTGACGACGCGGAAGGTGCGGAAGCGGTCAAATTGAACGGATTCGTCAAATCGGACGGGTGGGATGAGAAGCCGCACTACTACTATTTAGAGTGGCGTAACCATGCCGGCGCTGACACAGGCCTCTTGAATGGCCGCGGCGTCAAGTACAACACAGGTCTCGTCGTCTGGTACGGGGACGATTCGTTCTCAGACAACTGGGTCGGCGTCCACCCTGGTGAAGGTTTCATCGGTGTCGTCGATTCTCACCCGGAGGCATTGATCGGAAAGTTGAACGGCAAAGACACGGTCGCAGGTAGCACGCGTTACCAAATCGCGGACGCGGCGTTCAGCTTAGATAAGACGATTCCATGGTACATCAATTCAACGAGTCGCGGCATCTACGACTACAAAGCACAACCAGGCGTGAAGCAATTCAATGACGCCAACACGTACATCAATTCGCTCATCCCGGACGCAGGTAAGAAATTACCGAAATACGGTCTCGTCGTCGACGTCGTCGGCGAAGCGAAAGACAACTCGGCCGGTGCCGTTTGGATTCGCAAACAATAACTATCCTCCCCCGCATCCGAAATGGATGCGGGGTCTTATTATTCTAAAAAAGCTTGAAATTGGCGAACGAACTGTGTAACATAATATGTGTAACGCCTCTGTAGGTTAGTGGCAGACCTCAGCAATGGTAATGCTGCAGCACGAGTTCGATTCTCGTCGGAGGCATCAAATATACCGCTTAACGAAGCGGTTCACGGCACTTCCTGTATCTTGCAGGAAGTGCTTTTTGTTTACCTTTGCACAGGTTGTTCACAGAAGCAGTTTGTCGAATGAATGAGATAACCCTTTCAAAATGTACCTCCTGAACGTCCCAAATGTATTTACCGTCTATTTCTGGAGCGACGTCGTTAGTTGCATATACGTGACCTCTTTGTGATGCGAGGTCACGTATTGAATTGTAGCTATGAGTGTAACTTTAACAGACGACAAAAAACGCCCTGGAGGACGCTTATTTGTTCATATAATAGATTTCAAATCTTTTCTAAATGCCTATCTAGTCATTCAATTTGATTTCTTTAGCTGGATAGCTTTCCTTGGGATATAAAAAGAATACGATAGACAAAATAAAAAGCGCTACTGGAAATGTCACTAAAGAAATATCAAATTTTACAGAATGAATCGCATATTCTCCATACAAATAAATTGTCATCCATAAAGAGTTACATAATAATATCACTGCCGATAAAACTTTCATAATTTCCCCCACCTTTCATTTAATATTATAACTCATTTCTCGAGACACCTTTATCAAATTCCTAAATTTTACAAAAGTGTCGTTATGATTTTTCCGTTAAATTTACATATAAGGGTATATCACTTGGCGCTCGACCACCTTATCGCATCCGATGCGTCAGAAATCGACCGTAAAGAGCTGACCAGCGTATTAAATGAACTCACAACCGTCAGTGAGGGGTTGACGCAGTTTTTAGAGGCTGACGATTGAACATATTGGGAAGATGCCCGTAACCGACTGAATTAGCTGTCATCGATTATGAAGGGCATCGCTATCAATCTGAGTAGAGTATGACCACATCCCAATTAGCTAAATCGCTCTCATCCAAAACTCGAGTGAGAGCTTTTCCATTCAGTCATGGAAACTGTCTTGACACAGTTTCGGTATCTCTATAAACTTGAAAAGTTAAAAGTACTTATTGATTCGGAAGGAGCAACATCCCAATGCTTAATGAATGGTTATGGATTCCTTCTGCCTTGCTCACGCTCGGCCTGCTCGTCCTCAGCTACAAGCTATTCGGACGCGTCGGGCTGTTCGCCTGGATCGCGATGGCCTCGGTCGTCGCCAACATCCAAGTGACGCAGCAGATTGTAATCGGTGGTTTCATCTTCACACTCGGGAACATCGTCTACGGTTCCCTTTATTTAGCGACAGACATCTTGAACGAGAAATACGGTCGTCATACGGCGCGTAAAGGCGTCTGGCTCGGTTTCTTCATCTTGATTGTCTCGACGGTGCTCATGCAGTTCGCCTTGCTGTACGAGCCGTTTGAAGAAGCGCTGTTCATGCATGAAAGTTTCGAGGCGTTGTTCTCGATGCTACCGCTCATCACGCTCGGTAGTCTCGCGGCGTACCTCGTCTCGCAACTGTTCGACGTCTTCATCTACTCGAAGATTCGTGCGAAGACTGGTGAGAAGAAGCTGTGGCTTCGTACGACCGGCTCGACCGTCGTCTCCCAGTTCATCGACACGCTCACGTTCTGTACAATCGCCTTCTGGGGCATGGAATGGGGCATCTGGTGGAACATCTTCGTCACGACGTACGTCGCGAAGTTCGTCATCGCTTGGATGGCGACACCGTTCATGTATTATGCGAAACGGACTGCACCGCAAGACGACGAAACAGAAAAAGCAGCATAATAAATACCGCAGCCGAATTCGGCTGCGGTATTTATTTCCCCTTGATATGAAGACGAACGGCGTACGGTCTCGCATCTTCGAGCGACGATTTCTCACGACAAATGGTGAGCGCCATGTACGCGTCGATCGCCAACGCCTCGATGGCCTCTTCTGTCGCTTCGACTTCTAGTATGGTGTAGGGCGGCAACTGCTCGAGTTTGACCCACTGCCCGTGTAAGTTCTTCACATAGATGATCGGTTCGTCGATCGAATAGCGTCGGAGTAAGTCATTGACGTTCATGTGGTCCCCCTCCTTCACTCACACCTCCTGTGTACCCCCATTATAGAAAGCGCTTCCGTTTCTGTAAACCGCGTCTGCGTCAATTTACGGTGATCCCTGCTTCACTTTTTTTATAATCGAACCGATAATGCTAGTAGAGAAATGAGGTGAACCGATGCGTTATCGACGCCAAGAGACATTCCGTTACATCTTACCGAACCCTCGAATTGTTCCGTATCGCCTCGTTTGGGAAGACAAAGAACTTCACGACGGCGAAGGGATGTTGTTGAACATTAGCGCCCATGGCTTAAAACTGCGATGTGATTATTTATTTCCGTTGTCCGATGGTTTGAAAGTAGAAGTCGTTCTCGATCTCGTCCCGATGTTGCAAGCGATCGAACTGACCGGGCATGTCCGGCACCGCAGTCAAATCGGCAGCATGTACGACTACGGCATTTTACTCGAAACAAATTCGGACGAGGCACAACAGCTCGTCACGATGATCAAATCATACGCCCGCGAGAACAAATGAGAAAGTGTCCGCCGACACTTTCTCATTTTTCGTTATTCGAAAACAGGGTATACTAGTTGAAACAGAACTTGACATGAGGTGTCGGCATGACTAGAAAATTTTTATTGATCCCGTGGGCCATCGCCATCGCCATTGCGCTCCTCGGGCCGAACGAACCGTTCTCGAGCCGCTTCCTGCTCGATTTTTTAACGTATAACACGGAAGCGTATGAAGGCTATTCCTTGTCCTTATTCAGCATTTTAGGCGTGTATCCACTCGCCTTGTTCCCGTTGTTGTGGTCTGAAGTGAACCAGTTGCGCCCGAATCCGCTCTTGCCGGCTGCGACAGGGTTCGTCGTCGGTGGGTTCATCATCGCACCTTATTTGGCGTTCGCCCGGCAGTCGCCTTATCCGACGCCAATCAAGCCGTTACCGACACGACTGCTCGGCGTCGCCTTGCTCCTCGTGACGATCGGCCTCTTCATCGCAGCCGCAACGACAGGGGATATCGGCACGTATTGGTCGTACGTGGAAAATAATCAGTTCGTCCGGACGATGACCGTCGACTTCTTCTTGCTCGCGTTCATTCAAATCACGCTCATGAACCGTGACGCGAAGCGATACAAGATGGGTTTATGGCCGCTCCCCTATATCCCGTTATTCGGACTTTTGTTCTGGCTCATCATCCGTCACAAACAACCGTTCAATGAAGCACCGCCAAAACGTCCTAGACGTGCATAAACGACGCCCTGTCCCACTCAAACAGTGACGACAGGGCGTTCGTCTATCTTCGTCACGTCGATTGATGTATGATGGGTGGTGAGACCTCAACGTCTAAAATGAGCGCAACAGAAAGTAGGAATGAAATCATGCGTTTTTTCAAAGTCATGACACACACGAACGACAAACAAGAGGAAGTCACCCTCAGCGAGTATCATAAAGTACCTGAAAAGAAAGTCGACCAATTCTTGAAAGACATGCTCGAACTCGACATGTACGAAGAGAACGTCAGCTTAAAAGAGTGCCAAGTCGCCAAAGACCGGTGGGAATGTCCGGTCGGTGACTTCGTCATCGTCGAATACTTCAATGAAAAAGAGTTCGACCGTATGAACGAATTCAAAGCCGTCAAGAAAAAATGAACAGGAAAGGAGAGGACCTGATCAAAGGCCCTCTCCTTTTTGTTAGTCGTTATCGTCTTCCGGGTCCGGATCTGGGTGTTCCGTCGGAGCCGGTTTTTTAGCTGGATCGGATTGTTCGTCTGGCTCTGGGTCTGGATGGACCCCTGGTTGTGATTCGTCACGTTTCATGAAGCATCCCTCCTTTTCGATAGTTGTTTGTTTCCACTTTTACATACACTTGAAACGTCAGTGGATGTTCTTGTCGCCGATGACACGGCGCGAGATTGCTTTCTCGATCTCGACGATGACGAAGACAATGAACCCGAAAACAACCGGGAAGAGCCAATCGCCAAGGTCAAGCGCGGCTGTTCCGAACAGCGTATGCATGAACGGCACATACGTGATGAACAGTTGAAGCGCAATCAAGAGACCCGAGACGAGAAACGCGATCTTGTTATCGAAGAAATGTCGATTAAACGCCGGTGCGAGTTCCGTCCGACAGTTGTACAAGTGGAACAGCTGGGCCATGACGATCGTGTTCAGCGTGATCGTCTGCAATTTCGCCGTCGAGAAATCATAGTCGGCGAGTAAATAGTTGATGGCGAGACTCCCTCCACCGATTAGGATCGAGACGAAGATGATGCGGAAGACGTAATACTTACTCAAAAGCGGCACGTTCGCCGGGCGCGGCGGCCGTTTCATCGTACTCTCTTCGAGCGGCTCGAAGGCAATGGCGAGCGAGAGCGTGATGGCGACGACCATGTTGACCCATAAGATTTGAACCGGGCTAAGCGGCGCGGCCGCCCCGAGCAGAATGCTCATCGCGACGAGAAGCGCCTGTCCTCCGTTTGTCGGCAAGAGGAACAAGATGGTCTTCTTCAAGTTGTCATAGACGCGACGCCCCTCACGGACCGCGTTGTAGACCGTTTTAAAGTTATCGTCGACGAGCACCATCTGGGATGCCTCTTTCGCGACCTCGGTCCCTTTAATACCCATGGCAACCCCGATATCGGCCCGTTTCAAGGCCGGGGCATCGTTGACGCCGTCACCGGTCATCGATGTGATGAGCCCGTTCTGTTGGAGCCCTTTGACGAGGCGAAGTTTGTCATTCGGGCTCGTCCGTGCGAAGACGTCGTTATGGACCGAGGCTTCTTTGATTTCCTCGTCAGACATGTTCGTCAATTCTTTCCCTTCGAGCGCCCCTTCGACTTCCATCCCGAGCTCACGGGCGATGGCGACGGCCGTATCTTTATGGTCGCCGGTGATCATCTTGATCCGAATGCCTGCGTCACGGCAAGCCGCGACCGCTTCAATCGCCTCTGGACGAGGTGGGTCGACGATGCCGTACAGTCCTAAGAACGTGATGCCGTCTTCGACGTCCTCATGGTCGACCGTCTCTTTGGATCGATCGACTCGCTTGAACCCGCCTCCGAGCACGCGCTGGCCGCGGTCGGCGATCTCTTTCCGTTTTTCGTCCCAATACGCACGGTCAAAGTCTCCGTTCTCCGCCATGTCGAATAGGCGGTCCGGGGCTCCTTTTATAAAGATCATCCGCTCATCTTTATAGTCGACGAGCGTGGCCATATATTTGTACTCTGAATCAAACGGAATCTTCGAGATGACTTTCAATCGTTCGATCGGCTGCTCCGCTTTTTCAGCGAGCGTCAAAAGACACGCCTCGGTCGGATCGCCGTTGACGACCCATTTGCCTTCTTCTTGATAAAGCTGGGCGTCGTTACACGTTTTCCCGACCGTAAGCAAATCGACCATCGAGGGATCGTCGTCGAGGTCGAACGGTTGCCCGTTAATCTCGAGGTCTCCGTCTGGCGCATATCCGCTCCCTGACACTTCAATGTCATGGTTCGCGGTCACGACTTGCTTGACGGTCATTTCGTTCTTCGTCAACGTACCCGTCTTATCCGTACAGATGACCGAAACGGCACCTAGCGTCTCGACCGATGGTAGACTTCGGACGATCGCTTTCTTCTCGGCCATATTGCGAACGCCGAGCGCGAGAATGATGGAAATGACGGCCGGCAATCCTTCCGGAATAGCGGCAACGGCAAGACCGATCGTCGTCAGCATCAGTTCGATTGGATCGTAATCGCGGAAGAAGTATCCGAACGCATAGATGGCGATCGAGATGACGAGAATCGCGATTGAAACGGTCTGTCCGAACTTCGTCGTCTGACGGATGAGCGGCGTCTTCACCGTCTCCACTTCAGCGATCGACGCGTTGATTTGACCAAGTTCCGTCCCTTCCCCGATTGACGTGACGAGTGCTTTAGCACTGCCCGTAGCGACACTCGTACCGGAGTAAATCATGTTCTTCCGGTCCCCGAGGACGGCGTCTTCCGCTACGACTTGGATTTTTTTCTCGACGGTCGTCGCTTCACCGGTCAGTGCGGATTCTTCCACTTTAAATTTTTCAGCTTGGATAACGCGGGCATCGGCCGGTACTTTATCCCCGGCCGCGAGCACCATGACGTCGCCGACAACGAGCTCGCTCGAGTCGACTTGAACCTGTTTCCCGTCACGGACGACGCTCGCTTTCGTCTCGAGCAACTTTTTGATCCCTTCAAGTGCCTGTTCGGCTTTGTTCTCTTGTAGATAACCGACGACGGCGATGATCGTCACGACGAGCAAGATGACGATTGTGTCGATGTACTCCCCGAGGAACCCGGTCACGACGGCGGCACCGAGAAGAACGTAGACGAGGACGTCGTTGAATTGCCGTAAAAACTTTATGATTTCTGGCGTCTTCTCCTTCTCGGGTAACACGTTTTTCCCGTATTTTTCTTGACGACTCGACACTTCCTCTTTTGATAGGCCATGATCGACGTCTGTCTCGAGATGTTCCCTCACCGTGTCCGGTTCGAGGGCGTGCCATTTTTGATTCTCAATCTCCATCTCTGCTTCTCCTCCTCAATTCCATCTATCTAAATCTACTTCTACTTCTTGTTTCCCACTCCGGCGCATCCTGACACATTTTCACAACTTTTTTCAGCACATTTTCAAATTTGACCAACTATAATTTTCCAACTTTCGAATTGGAAGCGTTATCATCGAATTTTCTTATGTCAGTTCGATGAAATGGCTTTACAGGAGCGTTGGGATGTTTAAATATAGAGGAAATACAAACAGAGTGAAAGAGGTACAACACCATGGTGATCATACAAGGGATTGCACTGTTACTATTGATTCTCGCACTTTTTACATTGTTCAGTTACAAAGCCCCGTTCGGCATGAAAGCGATGGGGGCGCTCGCCGGGGCAGCCATCGCCAGTTTCTTGGTCGAAGCGTTCAACGCCTACGCGATCGGTGGGCTGTTGCCGCTCCCGCTCTATGAAGAAGTCGGTCAGGCCGCCGGATCGCTATCCGGGCCAGCTGCGGCGGCACTCGTTGCGATCGCGCTCGGAATCAATCCGGTGTACGCGCTCATGCTCGGACTGTCCGTCTCAGGATTCGGCATCTTGCCTGGATTCTTCGCCGGATACATTTTAGGACTACTCGGTCGTCGGATGGATAAACATTTACCGGCCGGAGTCGACATGATTTTCTATGTCATCGTCATGGCACCGCTCGCTCGACTCGTCGCCATCGGCGTCGACCCGCTCGTCTCGAACACGCTCGCCCAGATCGGGGCGGTCATCGAACTCGCAGCAACGCAAAACCCGATCGTCATGGGGCTCGTCCTAGGCGGGATCGTCACGGTCGTTTCGACATCGCCGCTCAGTTCGATGGCACTCACGGCCATGCTCGGTCTCACAGGTGTGCCGATGGCTATCGCCGCGCTCGCCTTGACGGCATCGATCTCGATGAACTTCTTGTTGTTCAAGCGTTTGAACATCGGGACGAAGAAAGACCAACTGTCGGTCGCGATCGAACCGCTCACGCAAGCCGACCTCATCTCGGCCAACCCGATTCCTATCTATAGCGTCAACTTCATCGGTGGCGCCATGGCCGGTCTCGTCGTCGCGATGACAGGGATGGTCAACAACGCACCGGGCTCGGCCGCCGGTGTCCCTGGACTGCTCGTCATGTATGGGTTCAATGATTGGCAAACCGTCACCGTGACGGCCATCATCGTCTTCGGGATCGGAATCGTCGCCGGTCTCGTCGGCAGCAAGCTATTTAAAAACTTCCCGATCGTCTCACAAAGCGAGAAGACAATCGAAGCAGAAGAAGCAGCATAAAAAACGGACGTCCCTCGAGCTAGGGACGTCCGTTTTTCAAGTCAATAATCAATTGTTCGCTGTTCGTCTGAGGACAATCGGGCGAGTTCGATGACTCGTGTCGTCAAAATCGCGTCGCTCAATGGAACGAGCGGACGGCGGGCGATAAAACTAGCCGCGAGTTCACGATAAAAGTCGACATAGCGACCGGGCTCGATGGCGAGCGCACTCGTCTCTTCTCGGGTCAATGTTCCCGTCTCTAACACGTCCGGTGACAGATTCCCATCTCGCAGTGCCGCTTCTTGTGGATCGAGACCGTGTTTGATGAAACTCCCTTCCGTCCCATGCAACTCGAAGCGAGGCGTCTCGCCGGCGATGAACGGGTTCGAACGAAGATAGACCCGTTTTTCTCCGTAATGGAGTGTGACAAAGAACCCGTCGTCCGACTGCCCCCCTTCACGCTGAATCATCACGTCCGCTTGGACCCGGTCCGGGACACCGAACAAGACGAGCGCTTGGTCGATCAAATGACTGCCGAGGTCGAACAAGATGCCCGCCCCTGGACCTGCATTCTCACGCCAACGGTCACGGACCACAGGACGGAAGCGGTCAAAGCGTGACTCGAACACTTTCCAGTTCCCGACCTCAGCACCTTCAAGTAGCGCTTTGACAGTTAGGAAGTCCCCGTCCATCCGTCGATTGTGGAATACGTTGACGATCCCCTGGCTGTTCTCCTCAAGGTGACGGAGCGCCTCTCCTTCCGCGACGGTCAAGAACGCGGGTTTCTCGACGAGGACGTCTTTCCCTGCTTTCAAGCACGCCTCGACCATGTCTTTATGTAGATGGGACGGCGTCGTGATAATGAATAAGGTCGCCTCGCTCTGTAGTGCCGCTTCGAGTGACGCGTACACATGCACGTTCGGCAAGTGATGGTGCACATCGTCCGGCCGTGATGAGACGACTCCAACCACGTTATATTCATCCAACTCTTTTAAAAACGGCAAATGAAATGTCGTCGCGGAGAAACCGAAGCCGACTAAAATCGTATTGATCATACTCTCTCCTCCTATCGTTCATCCTTTAGTATAGCAAAAAGAGAGGTCGCTTGACCTCTCATGCACTGACGCTCTCCTCGAGCCCGTATTCGAACGTATTGTATCCGTTGCGTGAACCGACGTACACGAAGCCGAACCGCGGGTAATACTCGTTCAAGAACGAGTTGTCCGCGACGCAGTCGAGGCGAATCGGATGATCTCCGTCCGCTTCTTCGAGGACATGCTCCATCAACTGTTGACCGACGCCTTGGCCTTTCAACCGTTCGCTGACGACGATGCGGTGAATATATTGACCGCGCTCGCCATCTTCCCATAAGGCATGGTCCCACTCGTCCGGTGGAAGCAAGGCGATCGAGGCCAATATGGCATCTTCTTGTTCATATACATATACGTCACCGCTAGCGATGTCGGTCTCTACCCGTTTCAACAAATCTTGCTCCAAATATTCCGTCCATTGGTCGCTTCCTTGTTCATTTAGCGCTACGGCTCGTTGTTCGATTAAGTTCGCGATGTTTGAGGCATCGCGTTTCGTCGCGAGTCGAATCATAACGTCCTCCTTAGTCATACAGTATTTGAAATACCAATATAACGGACGTCTCTGACCGATTTCAACCATCTTGCCTCATCATTACGCTCTGAACAAGACGACCTCGCCCCCGTTCAGTTGGTAACTGTACGTGAGCGTCGCATTCAAGCTGTGCGAGACGGAGCAATAGCGGTCGACCGATAGTTCGATCGCTCGGCGGACACGCTCTTCGGGCATGTCGCCTCCGAGCACGTATAGGATGTGAATCGCCGTGAACCGTTTCGGATGTTCCGTCGCCCGTACCCCGTCGATCTCCATCTCAAAGTGTTCGAGCGGCAAGCGCATCTTGTGCAAGATCGAGACGATATCGATGCCGGTACAAGCGGCCGTCGCCTGCAAGAGCATCTCGGTCGGCCGCGGCCCTTGATTCAATCCGCCGACGTCTTCCCCCGCGTCAAGCGTGACCTGATGGCCTGATGGCGTCATCGACTCAAACGCCATCCCTTGTTTCCAATTCACTTTCATATTCATCTGTGTCTCCCCCTTTGTTTCGATAGCATACTATTCCCCGGAATGAGGTATGATAAAGCTAGATGTATAATTTGTCGTTAGGAGTGTGGGTTATGGATTGGTCCGTCATCATCAGTTGGGGACTATATATCGTCCTCGGATTGAACTTATTATTCGCGCTTGCCGTCATCTTCGCAGAACGCCGTGACGTCGGGGCGACGTGGGCGTGGTTGCTCGTCCTTTTCTTCTTGCCGATTCTCGGCTTCATCATCTACTTATTTTTAGGGCGCCAGCTGAAGAAAGACAACTTCTTCAACTTGAGCGTCGAGGAGCGTTCGTTCCACTCGCTTCAAGTCGAAAGTCAAATCGAACAGTTGCGGCGGAAAGAGACCGCGTTGCAACAACCGTTGTTCGAGAAGTATGAACAATTGCTAGAGATGAACTTGCGGTCCTCCAAATCGCTCGTCAGCGTCCACAACAAGTCAGCCATCATGCACGACGGTGAACAGAAGTTCAAGGCGCTCATGGACGATATTCGCAACGCCGAGACCGAAATCAATGTTCAGTATTACATCATTCAGCGCGACGCCCTCGGTAAGGCGCTCATCCACGAATTGATCGAACGGGCCAAAGCCGGTGTGAAAGTACGCCTGTTATATGACGCCGTCGGTTCGCGCAGCTTGCGCAACTCCGATTTTAAAGAACTGATCGCCCATAATGGTGAGGTCCGGGTCTTCTTCCCGCCGACACTCGGGCTGATCAACTTCAAACTGAACAACCGTAACCACCGCAAGCTCGTCATCATCGACGGGAAGATCGGGTACGTCGGCGGATTCAACGTCGGGACCGAGTATCTCGGCCTCGTCGAAAAGTTCGGGTATTGGCGCGACACGCATCTCCGGGTCGAAGGCGACGTCGTTTACCACCTTCAGCATCGCTTCATCTTGGATTGGAATTATTCCGGTCACGACAAGCACGACCCTGAGAACACGTTCTGTTTCGCCCGCCATGACATCTCGGACAAGTCACCGATGCAAATCGTGACGAGCGGCCCGAACTCGGACACGGAGCATTTGAAGAACATGATGATCAAAATGATCATGTCGGCGAAGCATCGCGTCATCATCCAGACGCCGTACTTCATTCCCGACGCGAGTTTCATGGATGCCTGTAAGATGGCGCTCCTCTCCGGCGTCGAGATGAACATCATGATTCCCGGGAAACCGGACCATCCGTTCGTCATGTGGGCGTCGCTGTCGTTCCTCGGCGAGCTGCTCGATTACGGGGCAAACGTCTATATGTACGACCAAGGCTTCTTGCATGCGAAGACGCTCGTCGTCGATGATGAGATTGCGACGGTCGGGACGACGAACCTCGATGCCCGCAGTTTCCGCTTGAACTTCGAAGTGAACGCCCTCATTTATGACAAACAAGTCGCCCTCGAACTCGCCTCGTTGTTCGAGTCGGACATCGCTGTCAGCCGTCGCTATACGGTCGAGGATTACGCCGAACGGAAATGGACCGTCCGGATGCGGGAAGGTGTCTCTCGCCTGTTGAGTCCGATTCTATAATGTAATAGTTGATTCTACATCGTAGAATCTTTGTCTATCAAGGGGTATGCGTCTCTCGCATATCCTTTTGTTGTCTGGACGCATATGCTGGCTACGCGCGTCTTCATTCCTTCACCTCCGGTTTTGTCTAATAACTGACAGTTTTTTAGATTCAGCACATTTCTCTATCTTTTAGCTAATTCCATTCCAAATCAGGGTATAAAGTATCAATACGAACGTCCTAAGCTTTCATTTCCACTCGGAAAGGAGGAAGTATGCGTTCGCGCATATGTCACCTATGGCTGATCCTAGAGAACATCAAGACGCAATCACAGCACGAATCGATCCTTCCTCATGGGACGAACTTCCGATCGGTCTGTTCGCGTTCGATCTCGGTGGACGGATCATCAACTATAACGATGCCTTCATCGAACTGTTGGGCGTATCCGTAACGACCGGCCTTGCATTCGAGCGTTGTACGTCACCCCAACTGAATTTGGTCGAGGCGTCAAACCGGGTTCTCTCCGGGGAAACGGTCCGTGTATCCGGCTGGTACCACGGTCCGGAACGACAACCTCGTTTCATCCGGGCGACGATGTCGCCGAGTGTTCAGCACGACGGACACATTACAGGAGGCGTGGGGATCATCGAAGATGCGACGGAACAACGCCGCTATGAGGAACGGATGGAGCACCTGTCCTCACTCGATCCGCTCACCGAGCTGTACAACCGAAAGAAAGTGAACGACTTGTTGGCGGCGGTCGCTGAAAATCCGAGTCAATCGTCGGATGCGGCCGTCATCATGCTAGATATCGATTATTTCAAGCTCGTCAACGATACGTTCGGTCATCCGACCGGGGACCTCGTCCTTCGCGCCATCGCCCAGCTTCTGAGACGTAACATTCGAAAGACTGATGCGATTGGTCGCTGGGGAGGGGAAGAATTTCTAATCGTCGCCCCCCATTCGACCTTGTCGGAAGGTGTCCGGCTTGCAGATAAGCTCCGTCAAAAAGTGAACGATGAACCGTTCGGTCCGGTCCCTCACGTGACGTGTTCGTTCGGTGTCAGTTCGTTCGAAGGAGGGAAGTCGGTCGAGCAAGTGTTGAAAGACGCTGACGAGGCGTTATATGTGGCCAAAAACATGGGCCGGAACCAAGTATCAAGCAAACGATGAAAAAAGCGTCGCGGTACTCCTCTTGCGGAGTCCGCGACGCTTTGCCGTTAAATCGTGAATCGTGACACGAGTTCTTGTAGTTCTTCTGCCATGTCGGCGAGCGCTTTCGCGGATTGTGACACTTCTTCCATCGAACCGAGCTGATCTTCGGTCGTCGCGGCCACTTGTTTCGAAGCGCTCGAGTTCTCCTCGGCGATGTGCGCGATTTGTGTCGCCGCCGCCGATACTTCCTCGACGTTCGCGGCGATTTCCTCGACCGTCGCCGTCACGTCCTCGATTCGCGGCGTCATCTCTTGCGTGCGGGCCATGATTTTATGGAATCGGGCCACTGTGTTCTCCGTCGTCTCGAGTCCTGCTTTCGTATGCGCCGACACTTCTTTCATCAAAACAACCGACTGTTCGGTCTCTTGTTTGATGCGTTCAATCAAATGGGCGATCTGTTTCGTCGACTGTTGCGATTGTTCGGCGAGTTTTCGCACTTCACTCGCGACGACGGCGAACCCTTTACCGTTCTCCCCGGCCCGCGCCGCTTCGATTGCCGCGTTCAAAGCGAGCAAGTTCGTCTGCGCCGCGATCCCGTTGATGACGTCGACGATATTCCCGATCTCGTTCGAGCGGTGTGACAGTGACTCGATGACGTGAGCGAACGACTCGACTGACGTATCGATGGCGCGCATCTGGGCCACGTTCTCGGTGACGGCAGAAGTCCCGTCCTCTGCTTCCATCGCCGTCTCACGTGAAAGTTCTGACACGTCCGTCGAGCTTTCCGCGATACGCATGATTCCCGAAGTGATGGCTTGAAGCGAGACAGCGTTATCATCGAGTTGGCGCTTTGAATCATCCGCCCCGGCCGCCATCTGTTGGACTGCCCCGGCAACCTGTTCGGATGACGCCGTGTTTTGAGCCGAGTTCGCCATCAGTTCCTGCGACGAGGCCGCCACTTGTCCAATCGATTCATCGAGCCGTGCAATGATCGTCCGCAAGGATTGTGTCATCTCATTGAAACTTACCGACACTCGTCCGACCTCATCGTTTGAGTCGACCGGAATCAGCTCTGTCAAGTCGCCTTGTTGAATCCGTTCGGCCCCTTCCGTCAACCGATTGAGTGGACGGACGATGGAACGGATCACGAAGTAGAGGAGGACGGATGCGACGAGAACCATCGCCGCGATGACCGCAAGCGTCGTCCACAATATACCGACCGTTTCTTGCTGGATCTCGGCTTCATAAAGCGTCCCGGCGACTTTCCATCCTGTCAGTTCGTTCGTCATGAAATCCATTTGTTTCGCTTCACCTTCGAACGTATAGGCGAAGCTGTCCGCCGCTTGACTATAGAGCGGCTCGACCCAGTCTCCCGACGCCGTTTCCCCGGCAGCGAGCGTCGGATGTGTGACGAATCGCTCTGTCCGGTCGAGAATTGTGACGTATCCATCTTTCCCGATTTGAATACTTGCCGCGACCGTCGCGACGTCATTGACGTCGACATCGACCGCGATGACCCCTCGCCCATCCGTCGCCTCGCGCGACAAGGTGACCATCATCTTCTGTGACGCGGCGTCGACGTACGGGTCGGTGATGACGACTTGGGCGCCTGCCGCTTCAGCTGCCTCATACCAAGGACGCGTACGCGGGTCGTAGTCGTCCGGTAGCGTCTGTTCCGGATAAATCGTCATCGAGCCCTCTGATGATGCGTAATAAATGTTCGTCACGTCCGGATGCGTCGCTAAATATTCGACGAACTTTTCCGCTAACGCTTCGTTGGCATCGCCTTCTTCATAGAGCGTCGCATCGATGCGATCGGCAAAGAAATCGACATCGCCTTTGATCGGGCCGATCAAATTGTTAATCTCGACGTCCATCCGCTCCACTCCCGCGTGGGCCGATTGTAAGATTTGATCTTTTATCTTCTGCTTCGCCTGACCGTAGGCGACGAATCCGATCAATAAGGACGGGATGAGTAAAACGAGTGCAGACATGATGATCAATTTCTGTTTGATGCTGATCGTGCGTGTTGACTTTCGGTTCATAAAACAACTCCAATCTCGAGCGATCTGCTCGTCACGTTACTGACAATATCGGTCGAAATCACAGTTTTTCCATAACCCTCACTAAAATTCTTCACGCTATTTAGAATGTTCATAATTGAAACCCTTTTCATTCCAGCTGGCAGTCGACAAACGACAAAAACACCTGCTTGCGCAGGTGTAACGACTGTGTTTGTGGGGCCAAGTTACCCTCTGTCTCCATGTCGATTCATAAACAAGCTCCTCTCAACTTTTGATAAAAATTAAGAATGCCGAGACAATTTCTTCGTAGGATTTCAACGGTTGATATTTTATATCATTTATAAAAGAGATGATAGCATGACGTTCCAATTCTATACCGTGTAATGTAGCTTGATAGTTCAGTTCATGTATGAAATCAGGATCAAGACTTCTTTTCAATAGCAACCCTTCGCCTAAGCATGCTCTCGCTTGTTCAGCCCGAAGAATATAATTGTCGTCTCGGATATCTTGAGTCAACTGACAATAGAGACCAGATGAAGTTTTTTCGATTGAAGCCCAATCAAAACGTTTGACCGATTTCGATGTAGAATGTTTGAATAAATCGCCACTCCAGTAGTTGTACCATTCGACCTCGTCTGGTTTGAGGAAGATTGATTCACCCTGTTCATATTCATACATGTAGTGTGTCACGGTCTCCTTCGCTATGAAGGCCCGGTATGGCGTTAGCGCGCCGCACATCGCTTTAAAAAATAAAACCCACTCGTCCGGCCGCTCATGGAAGTGGGCTTCAGAGAGGTTCACAGCTACATAAAAGCTACCAGGCAGACCCTCACCTCGTGTATGAAACGTCACCCAGCTCTTCCTTTGCTTGAGAGAGGAAAAAAAGAGAAAATGATCTTCAAGGCCGTCCATCCACATGTTTATAAACATTTCTCTAGTAAACGGGATGTTGATCGGCTCATAGAAACCTAACTTGTCTAGGACTAGACCATAGTCCGTCATGATGTTTAACACGTCGCGAGCTGTCTGTTGGTTCGTCTCGTGCTCGAAATGAAACTTCAACTTAATCGTTTTCATTCGCTATTCCCCTCCCCCCATTAGTCTTCAAGATAAATAGCCAACTGGAACAACTCGTCTTGAAGTGACGAGAGATTAACAACCGAATGAACACCCATCATGTAGTCGTATCCGATGAACACTTTGAACGTATACTCTTCGTCTGAGCCTTCCGCCTTATGTTCTAACTCGGCGTATAGCCCATTCCTTAACATGAGCCGTAACATGTTCGGGATATGACGCCTCGATAGGACCTTGCCTGTCTTCATTTTTTGCGCATGTCTCTCATCCGAATCGGATAGAGCGCATCGAACGCGCGTTTTGCAGAGGGACGAAACGCATAGTCATGGAAACGTCGTTCAAGATAGGAGACGGTTAATGTCTTCACGCCCAAATCATCCATCATTCGCTCAATCGCCTCAATGTAGTTGGCTTCCACACGAAGATATTCTTCAAGCGTGAAGACAGTCCCGTCATACGTATTACCGATGCACGACATATCCGTCCATTCGTCAACCTCCCCTCTCGTTTCAGGATCGTATTTAGTCACGTTATATATGTACATACGCTCATCTTCTCCTTCTAAATGGAAGCCGTCAAAAAGGACGCGACAACGATGTCACGTCCGTTCAAGCCCCGATGATGGCGTCATGGGTCGCTTTCGTCCATCCGTAGGCGACCTCGCGAAGAGCGAGCTCCCCGATGGTCCGCTCTTTCTCGTCAATCACTTCGCCTTGTTTCCGTTCGTAAAACGAGCGGTACGGGTTCAGCTCGAGCGCCCAGATGATCATCCCTGAGCTGAACATCGCCCCGACGGCCTTCTCGAGCAGGCTCGAACCGAGACCGTTCCGTTGATGCTCCTCGAGCACATAAATCGCATACACTTCGTTCGGATGATCCGGATAGGTCCCGGTCCGTTCTGCCCCGTACAGGACGAACCCGACAATCTCTTCTTCGACGACGGCGACGAATCCGTCCACTTCTCGTTTCGAGAGGGCGTCACGAACCTTCTCGGCCCATTCGATCGCGTTCGATGACAACTTCAATAAAAAATCGGTCGGTACGATTCCGCGATACGTCGTCCGCCAACCGTTCACTCGAACGCGTGCGATCCCGTACGCATCTTTTGGTTCGGCTACTCGTATAATCATCTCGGCCCCCTCCTAGCGCAAGTTTTACAAGTATTTTACCACAAATCGCCATCCTGCAATCCATTTGTCAGGTAAATCCAAAGACAATTTAGCGACAAAAAAACGACCGTGGAACATCCACGGTCGTTCACATCATGCGACTTCTTGTTTCGGTGTAGCTGTCGCAGTCGTAAGTGGTTTTTTCAAGAATGAAAGGAGGAGTGCTCCAATCAAGGCACCAGCGAGAATCGCGAGTGCGTAAAGCCCCATGCTCATGACGACGTTTCCGGCTCCTTCAAGGAGTGGGAAAACGAAGATACCGCCGTGCGGTGCTGGCAATTGGATGGCGAAGAACGCTGACAATCCACCGGCGATGGCAGATCCTAGAATCGCTGATGGCAGAACACGAATCGGATCGGCCGCTGCGAACGGGATGGCTGCTTCCGTGATGAACGAGGCGCCCATAACGTATGCGGTTTTCCCTGCTTCACGTTCTTGTTTCGAGAACTTCTGACGTGCGAACACAGTCGATGCGAGCGCGACGAGAAGCGGTGGTACCATCCCACCGGCCATGACAGCAGCCATGACTTCTTGGTTTCCGGCCGTGAGGGCTGCCGTACCGAAGACGTAGGCGGTCTTGTTGATCGGACCACCCATATCGACGGCCATCATGCCTCCGACGATAACACCGAGCAAGACGGCGTTCGCACCGCTCATACCGTTGAGCACTTCCATGAGCCATGTCATGAACGCGGCGATCGGTTCGTTGACGACGAGCAACATGATCATCCCTGAGATGAATGAACCGAGTAGCGGGAACAAGAGGACCGGCTTGATTCCTTCAAGTGACGCCGGCAAATTCGCAAGCGCGCGTTTCAAGAACACGACGACGTAACCAGCGAGGAAACCGGCGATGAGACCACCGAGGAACCCTGCCCCACCTTCACTTGCGAGGAAACCGGCGACAAGACCCGGTGCGAGACCTGGACGATCGGCGATGGACATCGCGATGAAACCGGCAAGGACTGGAACGAGGAATCCGAACGCGGCGCCTCCGATTGTCATGAGTTGCGCGGCAAATGCGTTGTATGATGGATCATCCGGGTTCGCGGAGTTGATGCCCCAGAAGAAGCTGAGTGCGATCAACAAACCACCCGCGACGACGAGTGGAAGCATCGCCGAAACCCCGCTCATCAAGTGTTTGTATACACCTGTACGTTGTTCTTTCTTCTCGCCGCCAGACTTACCAGTCGACTGATAAACCGGTGCGTCTTGCTTCACGGCACGGTTGATCAATTCTTCCGGCTTCCGGATTCCTTGGGCGACAGGAACTTCGATGACGTGTTTGCCAGCGAAACGATCCATTTCGACCGCTTTGTCCGCTGCGACGATGATTGCCGTCGCTTTCGCGATGTCGGCTGACGTCAATTCGTTCTTCACGCCGGTCGATCCGTTCGTCTCGACTTTCATCTCGACGCCCATCGCGTCGGCTTTTTGTTTCAAGCTGTCCGCGGCCATATACGTGTGCGCGATACCTGTCGGACAAGCTGTGACGGCGAGAATGTATGGTGCATCTTCTTTCACCGCTTTCGCTTCGACCGGAGCCGCTTCAGCGGCTTCCTTCTCTTCGATGGCACGGATGACATCATCTTCTGACTTAGCCGCGTAGAGACGTTCTTGGAAGTTCGGGTCCATAAGGAAGACAGATAATTTCGATAACGTTTCCAAGTGCTCGTTGTTCGCATGTTCACCGGCTGCGATCATGAAGAACAAGCGGCTGTCTTGCCCGTCAAGCGCCTCATAATCGATGCCTTCCGAGCGTCCGAACGCGATTGCCGGCTCTTTGACCGCTTTCGTCTTCGCATGTGGAATCGCGATCCCTTCTCCGAGACCGGTCGTGCTTTGCGCTTCACGCGCGAGGATGGCGTCACGATAGCCGTTCCGGTCCGAAAGTTTTCCGGCCCGGTCGAGTACGTCGACGAGTTCTTCGATGACGTCGGCTTTCGTACGGCTGCCGAGATTCAATTGAATCGTGTCTTTTTTGAGCAGATCCGTGATGTTCATGTTGTTTCCTCCAATCGAGATAGTGGGGTGACGTCGACTTCGCCGACCAAGCGGTCCACGTCTTGTTTCGTACAGAGGCCAAACGTATAGGCAGACGCGCTGCCGGTCGTCACCGCATAGCGGAACGCCTCCGACGCGTCGTGGTCGAGAATGTTGGCGACGAACCCGGCGACAAGTGAATCACCGGCTCCGACCGAGTTGACGAGCTTCCCGCTCGGCGTATTGGCCGTGTAGGCTCCGCTCGCGTTGACGAGCATCGCACCGTCACCGGCGAACGAGACGATGACGTTCTTCGCTCCCCGTTCGACGAGCTTCTCCGCAAAGGGGAGTGCCTGTTCAAACGTCTCGATGTCCGCATCGAACAGTTCGCCAAGCTCGTGATGGTTCGGTTTGATCATGAGCGGCTCGAGTGACAACACTTCAAGCATCGCTTCTTTCGTCGTATCGACGACGAATTCGGCCCCGTTGGCCCGAATCGTCTCGGCAAGCGTCCGGTAGAGCGTGCTCGGCAAGTTGCCCGGGATGCTGCCCGCGAGGACGACGATATCGCCTGCCGTCACGTGTTCGAACTGTTTCGTCAGCTGCTCAAGCTCAGCGTCTTGAATAATAGGCCCGCTCGCATTAAGCTCCGTCTCTTCTTTGGCCCGAATCTTCACATTGATTCGGGTCTCGCCCGTGACTTCGATGAAGTCCGTTTGGACACCCTTGTCTTTTAGCGCTTGTTTAATGAATTCACCGGTCGTCCCACCGACGAATCCGAGTGCGACCGTCTCGACATCGTATTCACGTAAGACGAACGCAACGTTGATTCCTTTGCCGCCTGCGGTTTGAGTCGTCTCTTGAATCCGATTCACTTCTCCTAGCACAACTTCCGGTAACGTGACATAGTAGTCGATCGAAGGGTTGAGCGTTAACGTGTAAATCATTGGGCGTTCACCACCTTTGTAGTAGATTCGATTGAACGGACGTACGCGACATCCGACAGTGTGACGAGCGTGGCCGCCTCGAGCGGCGCGACTCGACTGAATGACCGTTTCCCGAATTTCGAGTCATCCGCCAAGATGTAGGCCGTACGTGCGAGTTCAATCGCTGTTTTTTTGACGAGGGCTTCTTCTGGATCCGGGGTCGTATAACCGGCCTCGAGGTCGACGCCGTTGATTCCGAGAAATGCGAGGTCGACACGATAGTTCATCATGCTCTCGCGTGCGTTGTAGCCGACGAGTGCTTGGGTCGAACGTTTCAGTTCACCGCCGATGACGAACGTCTTAATGTCGAGGTCGAACAAATCGTTCGCAATCGGAAGACTGTTCGTGACGACGATGACACGTTTCCCAGTGAGGAACGGGACCATCGCCTGCGTCGTCGTCCCGGCATCGAGGTAGACGGACATTCCGTCCTCGATGAACGTCGCGGCCTTCCGTGCGATCGCGACTTTCTCATCGACATGCCGGTCACGTTTCTCTTCAAACGTCGGTTCTTCTTCCGGGTGAATGACGAGCGTCGCGCCCCCATGTACCCGTTCCAAATAACCTTCCTCCTCAAGATCGGTCAAATCACGACGGATGGTCGACTCTGACGCTTCCGTCAATTCGACCAACTCTTTCAATTTGACAATTCGTTGTTCCGATAACCGTTGCAAAATCAGTTGATGTCGTTGTTTCGTTAACATCGTATTCCCTCCGTAGTTATAATATAAAGCGTTTACATTCAAAAAACAATCAAAAACATTCATATTCGTTCATTATTTTTTTATTTGTCACAATTATAACATAAAAAACGGTCACTTAGTGACCGTTTTTGACTGTTCATTGTTGTTTTTGGAACCATCTGTCGAGTTGTTGAATTAAAGCGGGATGCAACGGCGCCTCGATTGCCTCTCGATATTCTTTATGAAGCTGAAGCAACGAATGCGGTCTCGTCCGTTCGACGAGCAAGTGGTTCATGTCTTTCAGGATGACGTGTTCGACTTCTCCTCGGGTCTGAATCGTGTTCACATGTTCTGGCGGGACTTGGACGTCCCGGTCACCGGTGATAGCAAGGACCGGTACACGCACATGTTCGAGTCGCTCGCGCACGTCGTATGAGGCGTGCTCCCGAATCCACTTCGCATTGACGATTTGGCCTCGGAATTTGAATGAGGCGACATTCGTCCGCAATGAACGTTCGAACAATTCATCTTGACGTTTGCGCACTTTCGCGGGGACGCCGGTCATTCGATAAAATATCCCTTTCAATCCTTTGACGGACGCGATCTCCTTAGCCAGCGCATCCGCTTGAAGCAAAAACATCTGCTTCGACGCGTCGTTAAATCCGGCCAGCAGAATCAAGCCCGTCGCCTTCGTCTCGAGTTGGACGGCCGGTGCGATGACCGCCCCTTCGCTATGACCGAGAATGATGACTTCAGTCACTTCCGGTAAACGCTTGATTTGATTGACGACTGCGATCGCATCATCGATCAAGTCGTGCAGCCCGACTTTGTTGAAATCGCCGTTTGATTCTCCGATCCCTTGTTTGTCGTACCGATAGACGTTGACGCCCATCTCAAACAGCGCCTCCGCTAATTTTTTATACGTGCCGAACTGTGACGGCCCCATGTTGCCGTCGCGGTCGCTCGGTCCGCTCCCGCTCAAGATGACGACCGTCTTTCGCGGCGTATCGTGCAATAACAGTGTTCCGACCAAATCACCGTATGGTCTCGAAATAGTTAGGTTTTGTTCCATCGTATCGCCTCCTCCTACATCATACCGAACATTTTGGCGCGTATCGAGCAAAACTGATGAGTGGGCAGGTCAGTCGTCTCCCTCTCTCTTAGATTGATTGCGCAACACAAAAGGATAATCCTTCCATTTGTCGAAAGAACACATATCGTTATCTGATGGATACGACAAGTCGAATTACGAGAGGAATGAGAGAATGTTCGAAAAAATGGTTCGGTATGGCTGGAACGTCCTATCCGGTTTGGTTGTGTTGGCCTGCTCACTTTGGTTGAGCGGTCCAGGCATAGCCGAAACGGACACGCCAGACTATCGCTGGTATTTCATGTTGTGGTTCCTGTTGTGGACAATTGGTTTCTTGTTGCAATTCAAGCAACGAACGAAATCGATGGGGTTGGTGCTCACGTTCATCCCGACGCTTTATTATCTACTTCTTGTGTTGAGAGCGATGGAACTTTTCTAGCATGCTCTGTCGATTCAGATGTCTTTGACCGAACTCTAATCATTATGAAAGGACATTCAGATATCCGAATGTCCTTTCATCAGTTCAATAAAGATAAATGGATTAGGTCAACGCTTGTAGTGCGGAGGAAATGTGAAGTAATGCATTGATCAGCTCATCGATGTGCCAAGCGATATAACCGGTACTGATTGCGATGATTGTGAGCATCGTCAGCTTATATATTTGGATTGTATCCTTCATTTGTCTCATCCTTTCGTCAGTTAGATTTTTGAAGCTCAATCCCTACAAACGAGCGTACCATGTTTCCATTATTATGTAATCAATGCACAGATTTGAATTACGATTTATGCACAACTACACAAACTTCTGACGGTCACGACGACATATGCTCTCATCGCTTGGGTAACTCGCTTCCCAATCCCTCGTCCCAAGGAGAAGGGTGAATAAAAAAGACCGTAGACCATGTATCGTCTACAGTCTGTGATTCGTTCATTGCGTCGTCAACCATTCGACCAACCAATCTACATGCTCGAGCATCGCTTCTTCAGAGAGCCGGTCGATCGTATCGTCTTCAGTGAAGACGTCCTGGTTCGCCGTCAGGGAATCGTTCAACGAGATGACGTCGATGCCTGCTTGTCGATATTCGTCTAAAATCGACACCCCTAAACTTCTCACTTCGACATCGTCAAACGATGCAGCGTCCATGAACGGATACGACTTCATGCCGTGCGTTTTGACGAATCGGCCCGTATCTCCCGTCCCGATCAAGTCGAGCAACATGACGGTTCTCGGCGTCATGCCCCGCTCCTCTAACATGCCAAGGTAATGCGTGCTCGCCTCATACCCTTCCCCATACCCGTTCAAAAAGACGTAGCGGACTGTCGCGTCCGTCTTGACGTCATCCATTGCTTGAATGACTTGATACAGAATCGAGGCGCCACCGAGACCGATCAACGCGTGGTCACCATCTCCGCTGCTATCGAGGCGAGCCATCACGATGACTTCCTCATCGGTCGTCCCCGTCTGAACGAATTCCGTGTAGGGTATCTCCGATTCATACGGTTCGATCGTCACGGTTTGACCATCCGTTAGCGCTTCGGCCGCCTCAATCCCAACGCCGGTTCCACTTAAACGAAGCCAAGCCGATACATGGACGAATCCAAACTCGTCCGACGCTTCTTTATGCGGGGTGATGAGGTACCCAGCCGCTCCCGCCTCTTTCAATTTCGTCAAGTAGCGATTCGCCGCCTCATCATTGATGACCTCGCCATAATGGTCAAGGTGATACGCATTATCCCGCGCCTCAAAGGACACGTCGGTCATCGGCAAGACGACGATTTTGTCTGTCACGTCAGGAATCGGTGCGTCCCATTCGATGTGGATGATGTCGCCTTGAATCGGTTCTTCCATCATCATCGACGAGTACCCATCGAACACCTCATCTTCTATCGTGACGTCCGTATAAAACGTTTGGAGCGGTGCATCGTGCATGATGCGGTCCATGTTCAAATCAAGATCAAAACCGAGCGATTCAAACAGCTCCGCATTTTCCCAACTATCGACGTGACGGTCGTACGAGGCGAAATATTCGGCCGTCTCATACGGGGTATCGAGCGAAAGTGGGTTCAGATATAAAAACGTTACGAAAAGTGCATAAATGAAATTGAATAAGATGTTCATCTTACGTGTCTCCCCTACAAATAAATAAGATCGTCCAAGAAATAGTAAAGAATGGATAACTTGGCATTTATTATTATAAATCCACTCCATTCGTAAGTGAATTTAAATTTTATAAACATTCGATATATTTTATCTTGTCATCGGTCCACTGTCCTCTCATTTTACCTATTCATGAGTCAATCGAAAATAATCCATTTCTACATCGTAATGATTACGTTAAGATGTAATTCGTAATCATTACAACTTGAAAGAAGGATGTCATCTCTATGAAATATGTAGCTCCCTTTTTATGTACGCTCGCCCTGTTGTTTTTAACGGCGTGCAACGCTTCGGACGAAGACAATCAACATTTACATTTCGTCTACAACTTCTCGACACAATCGCTAGATCCACACCGCGACTCAAGTTACGTACCGCTCCGTGCCGGTGTGACGGAGACGCTCTTTAAATTAAATGACGAGACATTATCGGTCGACCCTTGGCTCGCAACTTCTTTTGAGCAAGTGAGCGAAACGACGTGGCGCATCTACATACGAGAAGACGTGTCGTTCCATAACGGGAAACCGCTAGACGCACAGGCGGTCAAACGTTCACTTGACCGTTCACTCGAAGAAAATACCGGTCTTCGAAGCGCGTTGCGCATCGATTCGATTACAGCAGACGCCTCGAGCCTCCTCATCGAGACGACGGTCCCGTATCCAGAACTCGTCAATGAACTCGTCCATCCGAACACATCCATCATCGATGTCACGGCGGATGAAGCCATCGATCAAAAACCTGTCGGCACCGGCCCTTATCACGTGACGTCGTTCCAACCTGGCTCGAATATTCAACTCGAACGAAATGACGCCTACTGGGACGGACAACCGAAACTCGATACGGTGACGTTCACGTTCAATGAAGATCCGGGATCACGGACGATGGCGCTCCAGTCAGGCGAAGCAGATATCGTCTATCGCCCCGAAATCGAGATGATCGAGACGCTCGAACGAGATGGGCATGTCGTCGACAAGGCGGAGACGTTCCGTGTCCATCAGTTGACGATGAACCTTGAACGTGAACATATGCAGTCGCTCGCGAGCAAATCGTCGACGGCATCTTGAACGGCTATGCGACTCCTGCTGTCGGGCCCTTCTTACCATCATTCCCGTTCGCCCCGTCTTACCCTGATAAAAAAGGACAAGACATCCTCGACCTGGTCAAACAAGACGGGTACGAGCAAGTTGACGGCGTATTGATGAAAGACGGTGAGCCGGTCCGGCTCAATCTGTTGACGTATAGTTCTCGACCTGACTTACCGCTCATCGCACAGTTGATTCAATCCGATGCGAAACAAGTCGGGATTCAAATCGACATTCAAATGATTGACACACCGGAAGAATATATGGCCGCTGAACGAGACTGGGACCTCGCGACGTATAGCAACTTGACCGCGCCGCGCGGCGATGGCGGCTACTATTTGAACGCCACGTTCCATCCGGACGGTGCCTTGAACTTTAGCGGTGTGGAGGATGCCGCGTTGACAGAAAAAATCGATCGCTTGAATCAGACGGTCGACCGTGAAGCGCGTGACCGGATGACCGAAGAGATTGCACGCTATGTCGATGAACGTGTCATCAACTCGTTCTTGGTCCACCCGTCGACGAATGTCGCCTTGAAAGACAACGTTCGTGGTTGGATTACAGAAAAGAGCGAATACTACATGATCACAAAAGATTTGGAAGTGTTGTGACATGACGCGATTCGTGGCACGTAAATTGCTTGAGTGGGGACTAGCTTTTTTAGTCTTCACTTTTTTCAGTTTTTTGCTCCTTCGACTTGTCCCCGGCGACCCTGTCCTCTATTTATTGAAGGTCGACGAACTGCAAGTCGACGTCGCCGAGATTGATCGTCTTCGTGAGGAACTCAGTTTCACGGATCCAGTGTGGGTCCAATACATCCAATGGCTGTCCGAAGTCGTCCGATTCAACCTAGGCGACTCACTCATCACCGGACAGCCCGTGACGCAACTGTTCAAAAATAACTATGCCGCGACGTTCGAACTCGCCATCGGCGGTATCCTCGTCGCCATCGCGCTTGCTGTCCCGCTTGGGGCAATTAGTGCGTTTCGACCGAATTCTGCCCTCGCCACACTCGCTTCCGGGTTGTCGATTCTCGGCTCATCGGTCCCGAGTTTTTTGATTGGATTGTTTATGATGTATGTGTTCGCCGTGACGCTCCAATGGTTTCCCGTGATGGGGCGCACCGGTTGGGAGAGCCTCATTTTGCCGTCTTTGACGTTAGGGATTGCCGTAGGTGGTGTCTACATCCGACTCATCCGTTCAACCTTGCTTGAGGTGATGTCAACGGATTATATCGTGATGGCGAAAATTCGGGGAATTCGTTCCAAAACGTTACTGACACGCTATATCGCCAGGGCGGCCTTGCCTCCGGTCATCTCGATGTTCGGGGTGAGCGTGGCGAGCCTTATGGGCGGGGTCGTCGTCCTCGAAGTGTTGTTCGCCTATCCCGGGGTCGGCAAACTGATGGTGGATTCTGTATTACGTCGTGATTTCCCAGTCTTACAGGGTTATCTCGTCTTTACGACTTGTCTCGTCGTGACCGTCAACCTCGTGACCGGTTCGCTGTTACGCCTGCTCCAGCCCCACCTTTACCGAAAGAAGGTGTCCCGATGAAAAAGTGGTCGCTTCTATTTATCCTCTTCGTACTTTGTGCAACTGCTTATTGGTTCATCGCTGGCGACCCGTTCGTGACAGATGTGACGAATCGACTTGCCGCGCCATCTGTGGAGCACCCGCTCGGAACCGACCATCTCGGGCGGGATGTGTTGTCACGTCTCTTGCTTGCTGGAGGGATCACGGTCGGACTAAGTATCGCCATCGTTCTGACGACAGCGACGATCGGTGTCGCGCTTGGCACGTTGAGCGGGTTCGTCAATCGAAAAATTGAACCGATCGTCACAAAAGTGACGGACGCGACGATCATCTTTCCCGATACAGTACTCGCCATCGTACTCGCGGGCGTCATGGGGCCTAGCATCCAAAGTCTCGTGCTCGCCATCAGTTTGATTAAGTGGACGTCTTACACCCGGCTTGTCCATACGCTCGTTATACAGGAGAGCACGAAAGGACATATCCTCGCTGCGCACGTGAACGGACTTTCGAAATCAAAGATTGCATATCGGCACGTCCTCCCTGCCGTCTGCCCGCATATTATTGTCGTCATGAGTCTCGACCTTGGAAAAGTGATTCTGCTCATCTCGGCGTTCTCGTTCATCGGATTGGGCGTCCAATTGCCATTACCCGAATGGGGGGGGTATGATCAGTGAGGGACGTCATTACCTTGGAACGAATCCAACGCTCGTGTTCTGGCCGGCCGTCTGTATCGTATTGACCATCGTCGGGTCGACCCGATTATCAACAAAATTGTCCCGTCACTTTCAAGGTTAACCGTTAGGAGGAAACGTCATGCTACGTATCGATCACCTCTCCATCAAGCACGAGGAACGCCTCCTTTTACAGGACGTCTCGCTCGCCATCGAACAAAACAAATGGGTGTGTCTTGTCGGTGCGAGCGGAAGCGGAAAGTCCCTTCTCGTCAAATCGATTTTACAAATGCTACCGAACACACTGCAAACAACCGGTACGATCTCGTGGAACGACGAAACGATTCAATCAGCCAGTAACGCGTGTTCCATTTACGGGTGTGAAATCGGCTATATCCCTCAACAGTATACGACGTCGTTCGCACCGTTTTTGACGATGGAGGCGCACCTTAGGGATTTGTTCGCGAGTCACGAGCAGACGTACGACGTGACCCGTATCCGCTCGATCATGGCCGAAGTCCACCTGCCGGAAACATTGCTCTCCCGCTATCCGGGCGAACTGAGCGGCGGACAGTTGCAGCGATTTTCTCTCGTACTCGCAATCGTCATCAAGCCAAGGCTTCTCATCGCGGATGAGATCACGAATGCGCTCGACGTGTTGACGGCTCGGCAGGTGACCGAATGGTTGAAGGCGATGATCGGGCAGACATCGAGCATGCTCTGGGTGACCCACGATTTAGCCGAGGCGATGATGTATGCCGACCACATTCTCGTCATGAAAGCGGGACGCATCGTCGACGCGGGAGACCGCAATCACTTGCTCGCCTCGAGCAACCCGTATACCAACTCCTTGCTCAGGGCGGCACCGATTATAAAACGAGAGGATCGACTCGACCATGTTACTACGCGTTAACAACGTCCAAAAATCTTATAATGGCCAGCCGGTGCTACGCGACGTGACGTTCACGATTCAGGCTGGCGAATCGGTCGGTCTGATCGGCACGAGTGGTAGCGGAAAAAGTACGTTGTCCCGCTGCATCCTTGGGCTTGAGACGCTTGACAGTGGAACGCTTCATTTAGGTGGCTCGTCTTGGCAAAACGCGTCGCGTAAAGAAACGTCATCGATGAAACGACGTGTCCAAGCCGTGTTTCAAGATAGCTCTGACTCGTTTAATCCGAGATGGAGACTAGCCGATTCCATTTTAGAGCCGCTTCGTCATTTCCGAATGATTGAACCGAGTGAGGAACCGACCAAGTTGGCCCATTTGTGTGAGATCGTGCAACTTCCGTACACATGTATGAGCTCGTATCCTCGGGCGTTAAGCGGCGGACAGAAGCAACGGGCCGCCATCGCCAGGTCGCTCAGCATCAATCCTCAACTCGTCGTGTTAGACGAAGCGACCACCGCGCTCGACACGCTCACCCAACATCATATCGTCGAGATGCTACAGTCTTATCGTCACGACCAATCCATGGCGTTCCTATTCATCTCTCATGATTTATCGATCGTATCGAGACTGTGCGATCGGATTCTCGTCTTGTCCGAAGGAACGATCGTGGACGCATTCCGTACCGATGAACTGTTTGATGAGGCACGCCATCCGTATACGATCGCGTTGCGTGACGCTTTCGTCGAGAAAGGACGTTCCTTGAATGGTCTCGGCTAAATCGTTCTGGCTCATCGCCTATCCGCTCGTGCTCGCCGGCTTCTCGACACCGCTCCTCGGTGTTGTCGATACAATCGTCATTGCGAACACGGGACAATTGACCGCGATTGGTGCGGTCGCCATCGGGGCGGTCGTGTTCAATACGTTGTATTGGCTGTTCGGCTTCTTGAAAATCAGCACGAGCGGTTTCACGGCGCAAGCGCTCGGTCAAAACAATTTAAACCTTGCTCAAATGAGTCTGTTCCGGCCACTCGTCATCGCTTTTGTCGTCGGAACCAATTTTATCTTGTTCTTGATCCCGATTCGGGAAACGGCCATCCATTTACTCGTGACCGATGCGTCGATGGCCGGTTCCGTTCGAACGTACATCACGACGCGACTTTACGCCGCTCCCTTCGCACTCGGCACATACGTTGTCCTTGGCTGGTTAATCGGTCATGGCCGTGTCCGGACCACTCTAGCGATTCAAGTCGGGGGAAATGTGCTGAACATCTTCTTAGACGTTTGGTTCATCCGTCTGTTTGATGACCCGGTCGCCGGGATTGCTCTCGCGACGAGTTTGTCAGAAGTGATGACGTTCGGGTTCGGTTGGTTGTTCGTTCACGGCCATCTTACGTACTCCGTACAGCGCGTCCACGAGTTGATGAACGTCCGCGCCTACCTCACCTACTTGACCGTCAACCGTGACTTGTTCATCCGGACTGTCTTTTTACTTCTCATGACAGGCTGGTTCACTTCACTCGGTGCGAGACAAGGCGTCGAGACGTTGAGTGCGAACGCCATCTTGTTTCAATTGCAATACTTAATCGCCTATTGGTTCAGCGGAATCGGGCAAGCTTCCACCGTCTTGATTGGTCGCGCGATTGGTCAGAAATCGAAAGCGGCGTATCGGCGCACGGTTCAAATCGGGTTACGTTTTCTTCTCTGGTCAACGATTGGGATCACCTTGTTGTTGTCGGTCGCACATGGAGGGATTATTCGCCTCTTCACAGAAGATCTAGCACTCCGCTCAACGATTGAGACGTACTATATGTGGATTCTTGTCTATCCGCTCGTCGGAAGCTTGGCCATGTTGTATGAAGGAGTCTTTGCTGGACTCGGGGACGCACGGCCCGTTCGTAACTCACTCATCTATGCGTTCATCGTCTTTACGATCGTCGTCGTCTTGCTCGTCCCATTAATCGGGAACCATGGGATTTGGATTGCGTTTCTTTGCTTCAGCTTCACTCGATCCAGCGCATTGGTGATGAGTGAACGAAGAAAACGACTCCGGCTGTTTTCTTCGTCTCGTCTGTCCGGAAGATGGTATGATGATGAAAGAATCAACATCAAGTTTAAATAAACAGTTGGTGCTCCTGATGAAGCCTCATTATTCGAATCAACAACGAAAGAAAAAACGTTACCTGTACGCGTTCATCTTCCTCGCTATACTCAATACGGTGCAACATGCATATGACATCGGTTCTGACGCGTCTTCCCCATACCGACTCGTCGGCGGTCTCGTTTTTTTTGCGACCCTGCTCTATTTTCGGTTAAAAGAAAAAAGGTGGGCCGAGATCGCGATCAAGTTTGTCGTCTGGTTCAACGTCATCGCTTTATTCGTCATATTCCTGTTCATCGGACTCTTCCTGATCGTATGAAAAAAAGGCGGCCACTCGTTTGAGTGGTCGCCTTTCGTTCGTTATACGCCTTCGTACGCTGCGTACATGATTTCTTTCAATTCTTCAACGAGCGGCATTTTCGGGTTGGCCGTCGTACATTGGTCTTCGAATGCGTCGACTGCCATCTTGTCGACTTTCGCGTCGAGGTCCGCTTTCTTGATGCCTTGTGCTTTGAACGAGAGCTTGATGTTCAAGCGCTGACCGAGCTCGATGACCGCTTGGATGAGTGACTCGACACCTTCTTCCGTCGTGCTCGCTGGAAGTCCGAGGTAGCGCGCGATTTCCGCGTAACGCTCGTCGGCGATGAATGACTCATATTTCGGGAACGCCGCGAGTTTCGATGGGCGTGTCGCGTTGTAGCGGATGACGTGTGGCATGAGGATCGCGTTCGTCCGTCCGTGTGGGACGTGGAACTCACCACCGATTTTGTGTGCGATCGAGTGGTTGATGCCGAGGAACGCGTTCGCGAACGCCATACCAGCCATTGTCGATGCGTTGTGGACTTTCTGACGAGCTTCGGCGTCACTACCGTTTTCATACGCTTTCGGGAGGTAGTCGAAGATCATCTTCATCGAACGGAGCGCAAGTCCGTCCGTATAGTCGTTTGCCATGACCGATACGTACGCTTCGATGGCGTGCGTCAACACGTCCATTCCTGTATCAGCCGTGATGGACGCTGGGACCGTCATGACGAACTCAGGGTCGACGATGGCGACGTCCGGTGTGATCGCGTAGTCGGCGATCGGGTACTTCACGTTTTTCTTCTTATCTGTGATGACCGTGAACGGCGTCACTTCAGAACCCGTACCAGATGTTGTCGGGATGGCGACGAACATCGACTTGTTGCCGAGCGTCGGGAATTTGTACGTCCGTTTGCGGATATCCATGAATTTTTGACGAAGGTTCGAGAACTTCTCTTCTGGGCGTTCGTAGAAGAGCCACATGCCTTTCGCGGCATCCATCGGCGAACCGCCGCCGAGTGCGATGATCATATCCGGTTGGAAGTGACGCATTGCTTCAGCACCACGCATGACCGTTTCAACAGATGGATCTGGCTCGACTTGGTCGAAGATGCGGTACTCGACGCCAGCCGGCAAGTTTTTGATGACTTTATCGGCAAAACCGAGTTTGACCATCATTTCATCCGTGACGATCATCGCCCGTTTCTTCGATGTGAGCGACTGAAGGTATTGGACCGAGTTTTTCTCGAAGTAAATCTTTTCAGGGACTTTAAACCATTGCATGTTCACGCGACGTCTCGCCACCTTTTTCACGTTGAGTAGATGTTTCGCCGTCACGTTCTCAGAGACGGAGTTTTTACCGTATGACCCACAACCGAGTGTGAGCGACGGTGTCATTTCGTTATAGAGGTCACCGATCCCGCCGTGTGCCGTTGGCGAGTTGACGATGATACGGCAAGCTTTCATCCGGAGACCGAAGGCGAGGATCGCGTCGTCGTCTGTCGAGTGAATCGCAGCCGTATGTCCGAGACCGCCGATTTCAAGCATCTTCTCAGCGATGGCGAACCCTTCTTCACGCGATTGAACTTTGTACGCACCGAGCACCGGGCTGAGCTTCTCATGTGAGAGAAGTTCTGTCGCGCCGACCGTCTCAAGTTCAGCGATCAAAATCTTCGTGTCGGCCGGGACTGTGAGTCCAGCTTTCTCGGCGATCCACGCTGCCGGTTTCCCGACGATTTCCGGGTTGACCGCACATGAGTCTGTTTTGATGACGAGTGTCTCGAGTTTCGCTTTCTCTTCTGGCGAGCAGAAGTAGCATCCGAGTGCCGTCATTTCCGCTTTCACTTCTTCATATACTTCCTGGTCGACGATGATCGCTTGTTCAGACGCACAGATCATACCGTTATCGAACGTTTTCGACAAGATGACGTCCGAGATGGCGCGTTTCACTTTTGCCGTCTTATCGATGTAGGCTGGGACGTTACCAGGACCGACGCCGAGTGCCGGTTTACCAGTCGAGTACGCCGATTTGACCATCGCCGCTCCACCTGTCGCGAGTACCATGGCAACACCTGGGTGGTTCATGAGCGCTTTCGTCGCGTCGAGTGACGGTTTTTCGACCCATTGAATCAAATGTTCCGGTGCCCCGGCTTCGATGGCTGCGTCACGAAGGATACGGGCCGCTTCGCTTGAACACTGTTGTGCTGACGGGTGGAAGCCGAAGATGATTGGGTTACGTGTTTTAATGGCGATGATCGCTTTGAACATCGTCGTTGATGTCGGGTTCGTGACCGGTGTGACCCCGGCGACGACACCGACTGGCTCCGCGATGTACGTGATGCCGTTTTGCTCGTCGTCTTCGATGACGCCGACCGTCTTCTCGCCACGGAGTGAGTTGTAAATATATTCTGTCGCGAAGATGTTTTTGATCATCTTGTCTTCAAATACACCGCGACCAGTTTCTTCATATGCATGTTTCGCGAGTGCGACGTGTTGTTCGAGGCCGGCTAGCGCCATCGCTTGAACGATCGCATCGATCTTTTCTTGGTCAAACGTCATCAACGTGTCGAGCGCTTTGTGCGCTTGCGTGACGAGCGTGTCGACCATTTGTTCTGCTGATGTTTCTACTACTGCTTTCTCTTTAACTGCCATGTTGGTTTCCTCCTCATGAATGAGAGCTGATAAGTTTGACTTGATGGAGAGCACGGGGCAATCAGTTAGTTCAAGAAGAGTTTGTGCTTTCCTTCACATTCATAGAATACACCGTTTTCAGGATTTTGTGCGTGACAACAATGTGAACTCTTTCACAATATTTTTTTGAAGAATGAGGATAGGTCTTGCATTTTACTCCGTACCTTCGTAAAATCGAATGCGTTTTCATGAAAATGCTACGCCCGCTTTATGTAAACGCTTACATTGTTTATGGCGTCTGGATGTCGAAATACGTGTGTATTTCCTCACATCACGAGGATTGGTCGTCCAAGCCCTCTTCACTCGTGTATAATGTAAGATAGAACCTAATTAGGAAGTGAATAGACTTATGCCTAGACAAGATGCAGCCGATCAGTTCGTCAAACTGATCCCATTGATTCGTAGAAAATTGCTACGTCGCTCTGACCTCCCGCAAATCCCGAACTTGAACTTCTCCCACTTTCATCTATTGATGTTAATCGAGGACGAAGGTGCGGTGACGAACGGGCACATTAGCGAGACGTTGTCGATCGCCCCACCGAACGTGACGCCACTCATCACGAAACTCGTCGATGAAGGATACATCACGCGTGTGCCGGATGAGCGGGACCGCCGTGTCATCTGGAATCAATTGACCGAGAAAGGCGAACAAGTACTCCGGGAACGACGCGATTCGTTCCGCCGCCTGTTCGAAGATCGCCTCGCCTTTTTAGACGATGACGAGACCGAACGATTGATTGATAGCTTGAAAACGCTGACGGAAATCGTCGAGAAGATGGACAAGAGCGAGGGATGAATTTTTCTCGTCAATGCTCCGTTCTTCTTATATAATCGACAGTGAATCAATCGAACTATGGAAAGAGAGATGACATGTAATGGGTCGTAAATGGAACAACATCAAAGAAAAAAAGGCGTCAAAAGACGCCAATACGAGTCGGATTTATGCGAAGTTCGGTCGGGAGATTTATATCGTCGCCCGCCAAGGGGAGCCAGACCCTGAACTGAACCAAGCGCTCAAATTCGTCGTCGAGCGGGCGAAGACGTACAACGTCCCGAAAGCGATCATCGACCGGGCCATCGACAAGGCGAAAGGCGGCGACGAAGAAAACTTTGACGAGTTACGTTATGAAGGGTTCGGACCGAGCGGATCGATGGTGATCGTCGACACGCTCACGAACAACGTCAACCGGACGGCGTCCGAAGTGCGCGCCGCGTTCGGGAAGAACGGCGGCAACATGGGCGTGAGCGGCTCGGTCGCCTACATGTTCGACGCGACGGCCGTCATCGGCGTCTCCGGTATGAATTCGGACGAAGTGCTCGAACTCATGATGGAGCATGACCTAGACGTGCGCGACATTCTTGAAGAAGAAGACACGGTCATCGTCTACGCGGAGCCAGAGGCGTTCCACGCCGTCCAAACCGCATTCAAATCAGCCGGCATCGAATCGTTCGAAATCGCCGAGTTGACGATGCTTCCACAAAATGAAATCACCCTCGACGACGCGTCGAAAGAACAGTTCGAGAAGCTTCTCGACGTGCTCGAAGACCTCGAGGATGTGCGTCAGGTATACCATAACGTCGAATGATGACGAGCAAGCGATAACTTTTCGGAGTTATCGCTTTTTTTCAATACTTGATTTGACAAGCATGATTTCATATGTTAAATTTCAAAAGTCTTTATCATATTAAAGTGATAATAAGAGAAAGAGTTTTAAGGAAAGGTGTTGGATTACTATGAACGCTGTCTTATTAGCCGTTATTGTCTTATTCGCTCTCGCCATCAGTCGAGTGCACATCGTGTTGTCGCTCATCCTCGCGGCCATCGTCGGCGGCCTCGTCGGCGGTCTCGGGTTTAACGATACGCTCGCCGCGTTTAGCGACGGTCTGGGCGGAGGCGCGTCCATCGCCTTAAGCTACGCGCTCCTCGGCGCGTTCGCCGTCGGTTTGTCGAAGACGGGACTCCCGGACGTCCTCGCTGAGAAATTGATCAGCATGTCAGGACGCGACGTCACCGGAAAGAACGTCCGCTTCGTGAAAGCGATGCTGTTGTCGTTATTACTATTACTCGCGATCAGCTCGCAAAACGCGTTGCCGATTCACATCGCTTTCATCCCGATCGTCGTACCGCCGCTCCTCGTCTTGTTCAACGAGTTGAAGCTTGACCGTCGCCTCGTGGCGACGATTCTCACGTTCGGTCTCGTCACCCCGTACATGCTCCTGCCGATCGGGTTTGGCGGCATCTACTTGAACGAGATTTTACTCCCAAACGTCGAGACGAACGGCATGGCCGTCGGCGACGTCAACATCGTCAGCATCATGGCCATTCCAGCTCTCGGAATGCTCGTCGGGCTCATCGCCGCGTTCATCCACTATCGGAAACCGCGAACGTATGAGACGATCGCCCTTGGCCCTAAAGACTACGAACTTCGGCAGTTGAGCCCACTGAAAATCGGGTTGACGCTTGCCGTCGTCATCGTCGTCCTCATCGTTCAGTTGCAGACCGATTCGATGATCGCCTCGGCCGTCACCGGCTTGATTTTATTGACCGTGCTTCGACTCATCCCATGGTCTGAAGCGGACGACATCTTCACGAGCGGGATGCGCATGATGGCGTTCATCGGTTTCGTCATGATCGCGGCGAGCGGCTTTGCCGCCGTCATTCGCGAGACGGGCGCCATCGAACCGCTCGTCAACGGCGCGTCCGGTCTCATGGGCGATTCGCAGTTCCTCGCCGCGCTCATCATGTTGCTCGTCGGTCTCGTCATCACGCTCGGAATCGGCTCGAGTTTCTCGACGATCCCGATCATCGCGGCCATCTTCGTCCCGCTCTGCATCCAGTATGGATTCTCGGTCGAGGCGACAATCGCCATCATCGGGACGGCCGGCGCGCTCGGTGACGCCGGTAGCCCGGCAAGTGACTCGACACTCGGTCCGACGAGCGGATTGAACGCTGACGGTCAGCACGATCACTTGCGTGAAACGGTGTGGCCGACGTTCCTCCACTACAACATCCCGCTCATCGTGTTCGGTTTGATCGCCGCGATGGTGCTGTGATCACTTTCGATTGCGACGCGCGTAGATCGTCCCGAGCAAGACAAGAACGAGTAAGAACCAAATTCCTGTATACATGAGGATCTCGGTAATCATCATATTCCTCCTGTGACAAAAAGATAAGGAGCGACGAAATCGTCGCTCCTTTTCATGATGAAGTTTTTAACTCCGTTTGACAAGCGTTCAAGTAAGCATCGACCTTCTCTGCCACTTCACGTCCTTCTCGAATCGCCCAGACAATCAAACTTTGGCCCCTGCGCGCGTCACCGGCAACAAACACCCCATCGAGGTTCGTCACATAGTCCCGCTTCGATTCGACGCCCAATTTTCTCAATTCTGGTTCCGGTCGTTCAAAGCCGATGGCGACGAGCACGAGGTCGGCCGCATACGTCTCTTTTGAACCTTCAACGACGAAGAAGGTGGCTTGACCGTCGGGTTTCACGACCTTCTCCATCCGTTCCGTTTCAATTCCTACAACCCGGTCCCCTTGTTTTACGATTCGGTTTGAGCGAATCAAGTACGTGCGCGGGTCGATATCCAAATGCTCGATTGCTTCCGCATACGCATAGTCCGTCGACAACGTGTCCGGTTGTAGCGGCCACGGACGATCTGGTGCTCGGAACAATCCTTTCTCAGGATGCTTACCGAATTGCGTCACCGATTTGGCGCCTTGCCGAATCGCTGTCGCGACACAGTCGGCACCGGTGTCGCCCCCACCGATGACGATGACTTCTTTACCGGCAGCTTCAAAGCGCGCCTCGACCGCTGTCCCGCCGAGTTCTCGTGTCGAAGCCGTCAAGTAGTCCATCGCCGCCTCGACTCCGGCCGCGTCATCCCCTTCGATACCGAGCGTCCGTTGTTTTTGAGCACCTGTCGCCAGGATGACGGCGTCGTATTTATCTCGCAACGACTCGACCGTCACGTCTGTGCCGACGTTCACACCGGTCTTGAAGCGAATGCCTTCTGCCTCGAGCAACTGCACCCGGCGACGGACGACATCTTTATCGAGTTTCATGTTAGGGATGCCATAAAACAGAAGGCCGCCTATCTCATCCGCCTTTTCAAACACGGTGACGACATGTCCGGCTTGATTCAACTGGTCGGCCGCGGCAAGACCGGCCGGCCCGCTACCGATAATGGCGACGTGGTAACCGGTGCGCATGCGGACATGCCTCGGTTCGACCCACCCTTGTTCGAAGGCACGGTCGATGATCGTTCGCTCGATCGACTTGATCGCAACCGGATCTTCACTAATGCCGAGCGTGCACGACCCCTCACAAGGGGCCGGACAGACCCGACCGGTAAATTCCGGGAAGTTATTCGTTTCCATCAACCGCTCGTAAGCACGTCGGAAATCTTGTTCACTGACGAGTTTGTTCCATTCGGGAATCAAGTTATGAATCGGACAGCCAATCGTCTCTTGTCCAATCATGTCACCGACGTGGCAAAACGGGGTCCCGCAGTCCATACAGCGCTCGGCCTGCTTGACGATCGGACCATCTTCCATCCGTGAAGCATACTCTTTATAATCATGGATCCGCTCGATTACCGTCCGCTCTGGGAGCGTCTCACGCGGAATGCTTAAAAATTTGTGTCTCATACTCCCCCTCCTTCTGTCACAACCCGGAACAGTTCGAGTGCCCGGTCCGCCTCACTCAACTCGGGCCGAGATGCCTCGAGCTGACGCATGACGTCAAGCACGTTCGCGTAATCACGCGGCACGACTTTGACGAAACGATGGCGCTCTTCTTCAAATGAATCTAGGATGAGCCTTGCTTTCACACTATCCGTGTGGAACTGGTGCAACTCGAGGAGCGCGTAAATTTGTTCCGCATCCTCATCGTTCAAGCCGTCGACGGCGACGAGTTCGTTGTTGACGAGTTCACTATAGTCCTGGTCCCCATACAAGTAGGCGACCCCTCCTGACATGCCGGCCCCGAAGTTGCGACCGATCTCACCGAGGACGACGACCGTCCCCCCGGTCATGTATTCGCACCCGTGGTCACCGACCCCTTCTGTGACAGCGACGGCACCGGAGTTACGAACGGCGAACCGTTCCCCTACATGGCCGTTGAAAAATGCCAAGCCATCTGTCGCTCCATACAGACAGACGTTTCCGGCGATGACTTGTTGCGATTCGTCGAACGGGGCATGTTTCTCGGCGATGACGGAAACTTTCCCGCCGCTCAAGCCTTTCCCGACGTAATCGTTCGCGTCGCCGATGACAGACAAGGTGATCCCTTTCGGAAGGAACGCCCCAAGACTTTGACCCGCCGAACCGCTGAGTCGAATCGAGATTGTATCTTCGGCGAGCCCGACTTTGCCATGCACTTTCGTCAATTCATAACCGAGCATCGTCCCGACGGCCCGATCGGTGTTGCGAATCCGACCGACGAAGAACGTCGGCTGCAGTGATTTGATCGAACGGGAGACGGCCGGCATGAGTTTCCGATGGTCATATGATTTGAACGCCGGATGTGGCAACTCTTCTTTTGCCGGCAAAGGTGTCGGCATACCGAGCATCGGGTTCAAGTCGAGTGTTTTTGCTTTGACGTGTTGTTGCTTCCAGGCACTTTCTTCTAACAGGTCGGTCCGTCCGATCACTTCTTCGAGCGACCTCGCACCGAGAGACGCCAAAATCTCGCGCACTTCTTCGGCGAGGAACGTCATCAAATTGACGACGTGCTCTGGTTTCCCCATGAATTTCTCACGAAGCGCCGGATCTTGTGTGGCGACGCCGACCGGACACGTATCAAGATGACAAGCGCGCATCATGATGCAACCGAGGACGACGAGCGGTGCCGTCGCGAACGCGTACTCTTCCGCCCCAAAAATCGCGGCCATGACGATGTCTCGGCCTGTCATGAGCTTGCCGTCCGTCTCGAGCGTGACGCGTCCACGGAGACCGTTCAAGGCTAGCGTCTGGTGGGTTTCAAGGAGTCCGAGTTCCCACGGGAGCCCGGTATGTTTGATCGACGTCCGTGGCGACGCACCGGTTCCTCCGTCATAGCCGGAGATGACGATCGTATCCGCGTTCGCTTTGGCGACACCGGCCGCAATCGTCCCGACACCCGATTTTGAGACGAGCTTGACGCTGATTTTCGCGTTCGGGTTCACGTGTTTCAAATCGAATATGAGCTGTGCCAAATCTTCGATCGAATAAATGTCGTGGTGTGGCGGCGGAGAAATGAGTCCGACACCCGGTACCGAACCACGGACCTCGGCCACCCAAGGGTAAACTTTGTTGCCCGGTAGTTGCCCGCCTTCGCCCGGTTTCGCGCCTTGAGCCATCTTGATTTGGATTTCGTCAGCGTGATACAAGTATTCAGCCGTCACACCGAAGCGTCCGCTCGCGACTTGTTTGATGCGGCTGATCCGTTCCGATCCGTCTTCATCTGGCACGAACCGGTTGCGGTCTTCGCCACCTTCGCCCGAGTTGCTCTTTCCACCGATTTGGTTCATGGCGATGGCGAGTGTCTCATGTGCTTCTTTCGATAACGAACCGAACGACATCGCGCCCGTCTTGAAACGACTGACGATCGACGCGACCGATTCGACTTCGTCGAGTGCGACTGGTTCTCGTACTTTGAAGCTGAACAGTTGTCGTAAAAACTGGCCCGAGGATTCATGCAGATGAACGTAAGCGTCGTAATAGCGGCGTTCATTCTCGCGACACGCCCGTTGCAACAGATGGATCGTCTTCGGGTTAAACGCGTGCTCTTCCCCATCAGCTCGCCATTGGAAGTCGGCACCTGCCTCGAGCGGCCGTTCTCGGTCGTAAGCCGCAACGTGCTGGGCGCGGCTCTCAGCCTCAAGTTCTGCGAAGCCAATACCAGAAAGTTGTGACGTCGTCCCCCGGAAATGCGTCTCGACGAGGCCGCGGTCTAAACCGACCGCCTCGAAGATTTGGGCGCCGCGATAACTTTGCACGGTCGAGATCCCCATCTTCGACATGACTTTCACGATCCCGTCGACCGTCGCCGCTTGATAACGTTTGACCGCCTCATCGAGCGAGTAGGACAGTTGATTCGTCTCGATTGCTTCCCGAATTGTGGCGTATGCCAAATATGGGTAGACGGCGTCGGCCCCATAACCGATCAACGCCGCGGCTTGATGAACTTCCCGCAACTCACCGCTCTCGCTGACGAGGCTGCATGATGCGCGCAAATTCGAACGGATGAGCCGTTGATGGACGGCGCTCATGACGAGTAGCGCCGGCATGGCGATCCGTTCTGCGCTCATGTCTCGATCGGACAAGACGATGACTTCCGCGCCTTCTTTCACGGCCGTTTCGACGCGCGCGAACAACGTCTCAAGCGAGTGTTCCAAGTCCTCGACGTACGTCGCATCGATGCGTTCGACACGCAACTTGGACTCGATACCGCGGAGCGTGACCGCGTCTAAGATTGGATGTTCGAGCCATACTCGGCTGGCGTGACCGCGCCCGGTATGGACCGGATTCGATTGCGGCCCGATCCACGTGAACGTCGCCGTGACGACTTTTTCACGGAGCGCATCGATTGGAGGGTTCGTCACTTGGGCGAAATGTTGTTTAAAGTAATGGAACAAAGAACGCGGCCGCTCTGAGAGGACGGCGACGGGTTGGTCATGCCCCATCGAACCGATCGGATCCTTCTTCTCACGGATGAGCGGGACGATATATTGTTCAATGTCTTCTTTCGTGTAACCGAACGCACGTTGTTTTAATAGAATGTCCGATATGACCGGCTCATCGACAGGAGCGTCCTCGAGCGTCTTCATTTGTTTTAGCCATTTGCCATAAGGTTCGGCACGCGAGATCGTCTGTTTAATCTCCGTATCGGGGATGAGTCGCTTCGATTCTAAGTCGATGAGCAACAATTGACCGGGACGAAGCCGTTCCTTTTTCAAGACTTTCTCGGCTTGGACCGGGATGACGCCGCTCTCTGACGACAAGATGAGTTCTCCGTCTGTCGTCTCGATATAACGCATCGGTCTAAGACCGTTTCGGTCGAGGATGGCACCGATTTGGCGGCCATCCGTGAAGACGACACCGGTCGGCCCGTCCCACGGTTCCATGATGGACGAGTGATACTGATAAAAATCTCGTTTTTGTTTATCGACTTTTCCTTCGATGAACGGTTCCGGGATGAGCATCATCGCCGTATGGGCGATCGACCGTCCAGTCCGGGTGAAGAACTCGAACGCATTGTCAAGCATCGACGAGTCGCTTCCTTCTTCCTGTAGCACGGGGAACAACCGGCCGACGTTCTCATACAAGTCCGTCTCAATCACGCCTTCACGGGCCCGCATCGCGTCGATGTTGCCGCGGAGTGTGTTGATTTCCCCGTTATGGACAATCATTCGATTCGGATGGGCCCGTTCCCATGACGGAAACGTGTTCGTCGAGAAACGTGAGTGAACGATTCCGAACGTGCTCTTGTAAAATGGCGACTGCAAGTCAATATAAAATCGTTCAATTTGTTCCGGTGTGAGCATTCCTTTATAAACGATCGTCTTCGTCGAGAAGCTAGGCATATACAGGTTGAGTTCATCGACTTTTTCAATGGTGCGGCGCAACTCGTACAGCGAGCGCTCGTTCGCGTCATAATCTAAATACGGGCAAGCGACGAACCACTGATAAATCGTCGGTTTCGTGACGCGCGCATGTTCGCCGATCGCAGAGGCGTCGACAGGAACTTCACGCCACGCGATTGTCGCCAAGTCGATCTCTTCCGCGAGACGCTCCATCATCTGTTGCTTGTCACGCAGCTTCGTCTCCTCAGGCTGAAAGAATACCATTCCGACCGCATAGTTGCCTGGTGCCGGCAGATTCATCGTCTGAAGGAACAATTCGTGTGGGATCTCGGTCATGATGCCCGCGCCGTCTCCGGCGTCAATCACACCTTGACCACCTCGGTGCTCGAGTTTGCAGAGCATGGATAGCGAACGGCTGACAATGTCGTGTTTTTTCTCTCCGTTAAGGTTGACGTATAGGCCGATGCCGCAAGCGTCTTTTTCGAATCGTGAATCGTACAAACTCGTCCGTTTCATCGAATCAACCCCTCTCTTTCGTACTTGTTCGTAAGTTTTATTTTGTTCTAAATATTCTGAAAAATCAAGCGGATTGTATACGTTTATGCATAACAATAGTCACACGTATAAGATTTGAAAGCGTTATCACTAGCTTTACCAAGCCTTTATTTAAAATAACTTATGATAAATAAAGAATAATTATCCATGAAATATATTAACTTTTAAGTTCTTGAGAACACAAAAAAAATGACCGTCATCAGTTGACGGTCATTTGGCTTATTGGATTGTTTTACGAGAGTGATGGAGAAACCCGCGCGGGCGTTTCCAAATGATGAGCCCGACATATCCGAGCGTGAGCAAAATCAACGCACTGACAAGGACGACGTAAAGCGTCGCGTTGTCGATTCTGGCGAAAATAGCGATATAGGCCCACACGAACACGAGTGGATAAATGAAATCACGGTGCCACCACATAAAGACGAGGGCGAGGACGACACCGACCATGAGCATGAGCGACGTCCAGGCGAGTTCATCGAGACCGAGCACGGTCGTGATGCGTTCTGTTTTCATGACGACGAACACGTTGACAATCGTCGCGACCGACACCCAGCCGATATAGACCGAGAAAGGAAAGCGATCGAGCCAGCTCGTCGATGTCCGGAACGCCACGTGATACAGCCATGCGAGCGTCGCCAAAAAGAGCACCATGACGACGAGCGAGGCGATGAACCATTCATTCGTGAAGGCGAGAAGCCACAAGCCGTTCAATATGCAGGAGACGAGAAACCCTGCCTTAATCCGATTCGCCTGCCGATTCGCGACCGACCCTTTTTTCAATTGTAAAACGAGCCAAACGGCGAGCGCCACGTAAATCAGTCCCCAAATCGAGAACGCGTAGCCGGCCGGTTTGAAGTAAATGTCGATCCGGTCCGACACTGCCGCATTATCCCCGCTCGCAAAGTAGTTGATGACGACGGTCGCCAAAAACGCCAGCCAGTTGATCAATGGCCATTTTGATAAGTCCATAAATAGGATCTCCCGAAGAAGATCTGACACCTCCTTTATTAACATAGTTTTCTATACCCATGAGACTCCGCTCATACACAAAAAGAGACCCAAAAACGGGTCTCAATGTGTTTAAAAATCAATATTGTCAGGATCTGGCCCTAGACGTTCGTTAGTCGCAGCCGCATCAATTTTCGCCATGTCGTCCGCATCGAGCGTGAAGTCGAACACGTCGAAGTTTTCTTTAATTCGATGTGGCGTCACCGATTTCGGCAAGGCGACGTTCCCTGTCTCCAAGTGCCAACGGAGGACGACTTGGGCTGGCGTCTTCCCATGCTTCTCGGCGATCTCCGCGAACACAGGGATGTCGAGGAACTTACCTTGCATGAGCGGGCTCCACGCCTCGATTTGGATACCTTCGTCTTGACAATACTCGACAAGGTCCGGTTGCGGTAGTTGTGGATGCAACTCGACTTGGTTGATGAGCGGTATCATGAGTCCCGCTTCTTTCAACGCCTCGAGGTGATGCTCTTTGAAGTTTGAGACACCGATCGCTTTGATCTTTCCAGCCTCATATAAATCAATGAGGTCTTTCCACGCCTCGACAAAGCCATCGACCGGCCAATGCAAGAGGCACAAGTCCAAGTAGTCCGTCTCAAGGCGCGCGAGCGATTCGGCGAACGCTTCCTTCGTCCGTCCTTGACGGATATCCTCGTTCCATATCTTCGACGTCAAGAAGATGTCGTCGCGGCTGACTCCTGAAGTCGTAATGCCTTTAGCTACGCCCTCTTCGTTTTTATAGACGGCTGCCGTATCGATATGGCGGTAACCGACTTTTAACGCCTCAGCGACCGCTTGTGGCGCCTCGGTCTCATTATCGACTTGCCAGACGCCGAACCCAATCATCGGGATTTGAACGCCATTTCGTAACGTTGCGAGTTGCATATCATCATTCCCCTTTCAACTGTTCGAGCTGATTGTAACATACCCGAGATCTTATTCCGAAAAACTAAATCGTCAAATCTTTTCGGGTGAAGCGGGCATAGCAAGCTAACGCGGCAAAGAGGAACAATCCACTCAGCACGAGTAGGGACAGCAAGGGAACGTCGCCTCCCACTTGGGCGTTAGCGTCAAACAGCGAAAAGAGCGATAAACGTTCGAGCCACTCGAGCCGCTCGCTGAAACCAGAGAAAATGTTCGCGATCAAGAAGAGAGCGAACAAGCCACCCGTCACCATGTAAGAACGGGTGCTGTCATCGAACAGACTCGCTAGAATATAGGCGATGGCACCGAGAACGAGTAAAATGAGACCCGCGTTCAATTGCAACGTCCACATGACGCCGTAATCGATTGCCAAGTCAAACAGCACGTCAGCGAGCGTTAGGCTCAGTCCGTTCAACCCGACGAATAGAATCGTTGCGATGAGCAAGACGACAAGACTCGCCGAGACGTAGGCACGTCGTGAGATTGGTGCCGCCATGAACAGCATGACTTCTCCCGAATCGACCGGTTTCCCCATGAGTCGTGATGCAAACGTGAGCGCGAACAAGATCGCGAGGACGTAAAAGATGAGGCCATAATAGTTGCCTCCGAGTAAATTGATGACGTTGTCCATTGCGAGAGTCGGGTCGATCTTGAACACCTCGAGCAGCTCAGGGGGCAATGATTCGAGTTTCCCTTCGATCAAGCCTGTCTCTTTGATCGACGGAAAGACAGAGGCCAAGAAGAACAAATATAGACTCGTTCCGATCGAGTATCCTAAAATCCAACTGCGGTTTTGTTTAAATAGCGATGCGATCAATACCATTTACGTCGCCTCCCCATAATATTGCATGAACATGTGCTCGAGCTCGTCGGCCCCGCTCGTGAGCGACTCCACTTCAAATTGCGTCAACATGGCGAGAAATCCGTTCAGTTCTTCTGGACTCGAAATCGAGACGACGACGTTGCGACCGTCGCGTGTCCCGATCTGTGACGCCAGCGCACCCGCATCGGTCTCGCTTTTCAACCCGACCTGATACGTCTTCACACTTCTTCGCTTTAGTTCGTTCATCTCGGACTCAATGATAATCCGTCCGTCTCTAATGAGCGCGGCCCGGTCACACGTCTTCTCCATCTCCGGAAAGTGGTGGGAGCTCATTAAGATGGCTTTCCCAGACGCTTTCTCGGCGAGCACCCATTCGATGAGCCGTTCTTGCATGAGCGGGTCGAGACCACTCGTCGGTTCGTCCAACAAATAAACGGGGGCATCTTTCATGAAGCACGTCACGATTGCTAGCTTTTGTTTCATCCCTTTTGACATTTTTCGGACTTTTAACGTCGTATCGAACGCAAAGATTTGGCGGAGACGTGTCTCTCGTTCAATACTCGTCTCGTGCAGGCGACTCGTCAGCCGAATGATCTCTTCCCCCGTCATGTCTTGCGGGTAATTGATCTCGCCGGGCAAGTAGCCGACGTACGCCTTCACCGTCTCACTCTCCCGCCAACAATCATGTCCCATGATCGTCGCTTTACCAGAGTCGCCATGAAGCAACCCCATCAAGTGGCGGATCGTCGTCGATTTACCTGCCCCGTTCGGACCGATGAAACCAAAGACGGTCCCTCGTTCGACCGCCAACGAGACGTCAAAGATACCGTGCGACGCGTCGAACCGCTTCGTCAACCGCTCGATTTGAATCATGGATATCCCCCCTATTTTTGAAATATATGAACATTATCATTACAAAACTAGTATATCACGTTATTTTTTGAAATGGAAATGGTATATTGATTACAAAATAATAGAAGGGAGGGTTACTGATGGACGGATTCACGAAACGGACCGAAGAGAAGCGCCGAGCCATACTCGAGGCCGCTCGGACGCTCATGACAAAAGAACAGTCGCGCTTTACGATCAACGAGCTTGCCCGTGCCGCCTCGGTCTCTCCTGTCTCGATTTACAATTACTTCGGTTCGAAAGAGCAAGTCATCCTGCACGTCCTCACGCACCTGACCGTGCAAGAAATGAATTGGATCGAGCAGCGGATCGAGGAACAGATCCCGTTTGAGCAGTTGTTGATTGACATTTTGAGACGAAAAATTGAATCGGCGGGAATGTTCGACGACACGGTGTTGACGATCGTCACGACCGACCCATCGTGGCAACAACTCGCGGCCCGCGGGTACGCCGCGTTTCGGAACTTGATCGAGTACGGCAAGATGACCGGAGCGGTCGACCCGGACATCTCGACCGACGCTTATTTGCGCTACGTTCAATTGATGCAACATGCCATCTTGTCGGACCCTCAACTTTCCACGGCACAGATGACCGACACGATGCGCGAACATTTTCATTTTTTCCTCCACGGAATCATGAGAAAAAATAACTAAAAAGTCGCCTTCCCCTTCTTGTGCGTGTAGAAGTGATAGGCGACTTTTTATATTCCGGTAACGTAGTGGAGATGCTACTCTTGAAGTTCAGGGGGGATGTACGAATCCACGTCCAATTCGTCTCCGCAGGCGATAATCAGTTCCGAACTTTTCGGCGTCATAAAGACACCCATGCGTTGACAAACCAATCCTTCCATCATCGGTTCAACATGAACGTGTCGGCCGACTTCGAAGCGGTGTGCCATTCGAATCAACTCCGTGCCGAGACCAATCATGGCATTTTGGCTCAATGAGATCATCACCTTGCTTTGCGGGCTGACGTTTTCCCACGACTCATCAAACACCATGACCGTGCCTACATTATCCGCCAGCTGCTCAAACTCATCATTTTCATCGTCGATCAAATCAAATTCGTACCGCATTCGTTCACTGCCTTGCTTCGATTAGTTGTCTTCCGTTTTAAATACCGATTCCGCCATCGGATAGAGTGATAGATCAAGCTCACAGTCCCCGGTCAGAACGAGGTCCGCGAGCACTTTCCCAATGTACGGACCGACTGTCAAACCGGATGACCCGAGACCGTTCGCGACGAGCAACTGCTCCGCTCCCGGCACGCGACCGAGAATCGGAATCGAGTTCGGGGTGACCGGACGGAAGCCGACCCGCGTCTCAATCAGTTCGGCTTCGGCGAGTCCCGGGGCCGATTCTAACCCTTTCGAGAGCACCTCATGAATCCCGATTGCCGTCGGTCGTGTGTCGAACGCCTTCCCCCGCTCATGTGTCGAGCCGATGACGATTCGTCCTGCTTCAAATCCGAGCAAATAGCGGCGACGCGGCGGCATGACGACCGGCCAGTCGGACGCGTCTGTATCTGGCAGCTGTACGTGCACGATTTGCGCTTTTTCCCCGGCGACACGGGCCGTGTAACCAATCGGCTCCATCAACTCGGGCAACCACGCCCCGCAGGCGAGCACGATCTCATCTGCCTCAAAGCGGACACCGTCGCACTCGACATGATAGCCGTCCGTTTCAACGAGGACGGCCGAGCCGTCAATCAAGGTCACGCCGCGCTTCACGGCGACCCGTTCGAGGGCCGCTCGCAACTTCTCCCCATCGACGCGAGCCCCGCCTGCGACGAGGAGAGCGTCATATTCGTCCGAGAGCGGTGGGAACAGCGCTCTCGCTTCTTCTGCCGTCAGCCGGGTCAAGTCACCGATTTCAGGTGCTTCTTCCCGGCGCAGCGCCGTCCGTTCTTGCATCTCGTTCAACTTCTTGTCTTCATGTAAAGCGAGCGTCCCGACACGTTTGTAACCGGTCTCTGTCTCGCCTTCTCGCTTCAAGTCGTCGACGACTGTCGCATAGTGGCGGGCACCGCCTTTGGCGAGCGCGTACCATGCCTTGTTACGGCGCTGGGCGATCCACGGGCAGACGATCCCTGCCGCGGCGTCGGTCGCCCGTCCGACTTCTTTTCTGTCAATGACGGTGACATCAGCTTTCCCCGCCAAATGATAAGCGGCCGAGATACCGACGATCCCTGAACCGATGATGATGACTTTCTTCATACGTTTCGCCCTCAACGGATGAGGGCATTCACATCCTTTCCTGTCTTCCTGAAAAAAATCACCGGCCTTGTGGCCGATGATTTTTAGTCGCGCATCGCGAGACGATACAATAAGTCGAGCAACTCGATATAGAGCCAGATGAGCGTCACAATCAAACCGAACGCGGCCACCCACTCGAGATGTTTCGGTGCCCGGTCTTCGACTTGTCGCGCGATATAGTCGAAGTCGAGAACGAGCGCGAGCGAGGCGATGATGACGATCACGAACTGGACACCGATTGCGAGCGGTGATGAACCTGTCATGAACGGTAGTCCTGCTCCGAAGAAACTCATCCCGATTTGGAAGAGATAAAGGAGCATGACCGTAAAGATGGCGGCCATGATACCGGCGCGGAACTTCTGCGTCACTTTGACGAGACCTGTCGAGTAGACGAACCACATCGCGAAAGCGACGACGAACGTCGTCAACACGGCACGACCGACGATGCCTGGCACCATTGATTCAAAGAAGTACGAGATCGTCCCGACGAAGACGCCTTCGACGATCCCGTAGAGCGGGGCGACGACAGGTGCCGTGTGCGGTTTGAACATGATGACGAGCGCGAGCAATAGCCCAAGGATGAGCGACCCGATCATGATCGGGAAGAGAAGGCCTTCTCCGATCGTTGGGACGAGCGACCATGTCACTCCGGCAGTCGCTGTGACGAGCATGAGCAACATGAAGATTTTAGACCACGTACCGGCTTTCGTCATCGGTGCGGTCGCATAAGAAGACGTCTCCATCGATTTGCGGAGAATTGGATTTGATTTAAGGTTCAACGTTCGTAAGCTCCTTTATAAGTTGTTCAGCGCTTCGCCATCACATCGATGAAGGCGCGCATATAATCTGGCAAATCAGGTGGACGACGACTCGAAACGATATGCCCATCGACGACGACCGGCTCATCATGCCAGATCGCACCTGCGTTTTCCATATCATCTTTAATGCCTGGTGTGCTTGTAACGTTGACACCTTTAAGAATGTCAGCGGAAATGAGCACCCAGCCGGCATGGCAAATTTGACCGATCGGACGTTTTTGGTCATGCATATAACGGACGAACCCTTTCACCGAGTCAAAGCGACGTAACAAGTCTGGTGACCAACCACCAGGCACGAGCAACGCATCGAATGACGTGATGTCCACGTCTTCAAACGCGACGTCGGACTTTGCGGGAACGCCATATTTCCCCGTGTAGACGTGCGCACCTTTCTCCCCGGCGAGGATGACGTTCGCGCCTTCCTCTCGCAAGCGGTGGATCGGATACCACAGTTCTAAATCTTCAAAATCGTCACTGACGATTTGCAGGATGTTCATACCTTGTAATTTCATCGAACCCCTCCCTTTCATTGTCTTTCACAAGTATACCCTATAAGCAACGTGGCGAAAACAAAGACTATCGACGAAACGCACGCCTTTAACCTTTAACTTATTTGTTCAATTAATCCGTTCGTGCCACTGTCACGATGACATTTCCGGTCTTCCCGCCCGCATCCACGTAACGATGGGCCGCGACGATGTCCTCGAGCGGATAAATCGAGTCAATGACGGCTCTCACACGTCCCGAGTCGAACAGTTCGTTCAGAAAAGTCAGGTCCTCCTTCCGTTCACTTGAGACACCTTGACCGGCTACGGAACTAAACTTTCCATGTTCCCCGATATGCTTACGGGCCATTTGTTTATCGATTTTACCGGCCGCATCAAACACGGCGTCATACATGGTCAAGTTGTTATCGTATCCTGCTGTCGTATAATCGACCACAACGTCTGCCCCTAAACTTCTTACGAGTTCAAAATTTCGTTCCCTACAGACAGCCGTCACGTGAGCCCCGTAATATTTCGCGATTTGAACGGCCATTGAACCGACTGCACCGGAAGCCCCGTATATCAATACGGTCTTCGCTTGCTCAATGTTCACTTTTCGCAAAAAATGAAGGGCGGTCGTCCCGCCGAACGGTAGGCATGCCGCTTCGACATAGCTAGCGTTTTGAGGCATGAGTTCGACACACTTACTCTCTTTGACACACGCATATTCGGCGTATCCTCCGAATCGCATCCCGGTCAACGCATAGACGCGATCTCCGACCTTGAAATGCTCGACGCGTCTGCCCGTCTCAACGACTTCCCCTGCCAAGACGACACCTAAAATCGGCTGTCGCGGCGCCGTGAAACCGACGACGACCCGCATCGGAAGCTTACCAGCTGCCGGTACATCGAGTGCTCGTAGGCGGCGGTCTCCTGAATGGACGGCCGAAGTATGAACTTTAATCATCAGATCAAAGTCTTTCGGCACAGGCTTGTCCACCACTTGAAGCTGTAGCACATCCGGCGGCCCATATGCGGTACAAATTACTGCTCTCATCGTAAACCTCCTTTTTGTCGCACGAAGTTGTTACTAATGAATTCACCGTTTCAACGAAAGATAATCAAATGGAAAGTCACCTCGTTCATAGGATGTCATTACTTATCAAACGAGCTGAGGAATCGGAACGATTGCTGAAAGAAAAGCTGTTGATTCGAAGGGCCGTCCATATTCCTCTCTATAAAGAAGTACTTCATATTATTTTTGGAAAAGATTCCAACTAAATCGGGTACAATAAGATTGATTCCTCAATCATCTGTTGAAGGAGACTTAATATGGTTACGTACTACTATCTAGGCTGGTTCAACAATTTCTTCCCAAATAATTTGGCCCATGCATTATCTCGAGACACGACGACTCGTCATTCGCTCGTGATGATCAGTTCGAATCCTGCCTCCACTTCAGTAAACGGGTTCACCGAACTGTCTTGGTTAGAGGATGCGGGAATTATATTTGACGAGTACCATCTAATCAATTACGAAGTAGGTCAGAAAGAGGCGAAACGCCGGATTAGTGAGGCTTCGATGATTTTTCTATTAGGTGGGGACACCGTAAAACAAAACATGTTTTTATATGAGTACGATTTATTAGAGTCGATTCAATCTAATGGTGGTATTGTCATCGGAGCCAGTGCAGGCGCAATCAATATGTCTTCGAAATGGGTTTGCTCCCCAAACTTAGGTTATTCGACTTCCGCAACGACGATTTACAACGGCCTGGCGTTACATGACTTTTCAGTTCTCTCCCACTTCGATCTCGAACATAACATGGGTGTAGTCAAACAAGAGCTCGCCCTTTTATCCGAAGAGTTGCCGGTCTATGCGTCCAACAAAGACTGTGCGATTCGGGTTCAAGAAAAGAGGATTGAGATTTTTGGGGATGTGTATTTATACTCTCAACGAAACATGACGAAGCTAACAGAGGGCGTCCATTCTGTCACGGACTACCCATCCCCGCTCCAATAACGTTCGCTCCAGAAATCGACGTACTTTCAGACAAATACATCTGCATATAGAATTCGGAACGTTATGTCATCAATATATTGTGTTATAATAAGTGCGTCTTTATGTTAATTTTTAACGAGAAAGGGGACTTCCCACATGAAACAATACCATGATTTATGCACCCATATCCTCGAGAACGGTGTCGTCAAAGAAGACCGGACCGGCACCGGGACGACGAGCGTCTTCGGCTATCAGATGCGTTTCAACCTTCAGGACGGGTTCCCCCTCATCACGACGAAAAAACTACATACACGTTCAATCATCCATGAACTGCTCTGGTTCATCACGGGCGACACGAACGTCAAGTATTTGCAAGACAACGGCGTCCGTATTTGGAACGAGTGGGCCGATGAGGACGGCAACCTCGGTCCCGTCTACGGTGCCCAGTGGCGCTCGTTCCCGAAACCGGACGGCACGAGCGTCGACCAGCTCGCCGAAGTGATTGAACAGATCAAGACGAACCCCGACTCACGTCGCCTAGTCGTATCGGCTTGGAACCCGGGTCAACTTGAAGATATGGCGCTCCCGCCGTGCCATTTGTTGTTCCAGTTTTATGTCGCGGACGGGAAGTTATCGTGCCAGCTTTATCAACGAAGCGCGGACACGTTCCTCGGCGTCCCGTTCAATATCGCGTCATACGCCTTGTTGACTCATATGGTCGCGCACGTCACGAACCTTGAGGTCGGTGACTTCGTCCACACACTCGGCGATGCGCACATTTACCATAACCATCTCGAACAAGTGAAACTCCAGTTGACACGTGAGCCGCGTCCGCTCCCGAAACTTAACATTTTGCGTGACGTCTCATCGATCGAGGACTTCCGTTTTGAAGATTTTGAGATTGTCGATTATGACCCGCATCCGCATATTAAAGGAGAGGTGAGCGTATGATCATCCACGTCGTCGCTTACGGAACGAATCGTGAGATCGGAAAAGATAACGGCTTGTTATGGAAACTTCCAGACGACTTGAAACAGTTCAAAGCGATCACGACCGGCCAGACGATCGTGATGGGCCGAAAGACGTATGAATCGATCGGCCGGGCCTTGCCGCACCGACGTAACATCGTCGTCACGACGGATGAGACGTTCGAGGCCGAAGGGGTCGAGGTGTGGCACGATCTCGACCGGCTCAACGGGTCAGATACGTCTGAAGATTTCTATGTCATTGGTGGGGCGACTCTTTATGAGCAGACGATGCCGTTCACGGACCGTTTTTACGTGACAGAAGTCGACGGGACTTTCGAGGCAGACACGTTTTACCCGGAACTCCCTGACGTCGTCATCACGCGCGAGCAATCACACCTTGCCGACGAACGCCACGCGTACGGTTTCACATTTTATCAATACGACAGAAAAGACATCGACTGAGTCGATGTCTTTTTTAGTCTGGTAGCTTTTCGAGCCATTGTTCAATTTTTTCCGTGATGACGTCTTCTCCGTCCGTTTCGGACACATCGTCGTATAATCCAAGCTCCGCGGCGGTGCGTGCCGTCACGGCAAGGATGTGACTATACTTGCCGCGTTGCTCTTTCACGGCGGACATTGTCCGAGCCTCGCTCGACCCGGATTCGTCTAAAATGAACATTTCGACATGGTCATTACAGACGTAGGCGCCGTACGGTCGATAGACAATCTCGTAGCGGCGATGCTGCTTCGGCAACTGGTCGGCCAAAAGCGCATATTTTTTCGAGCTCATCGTGACGTAGGCCAGACGTTTCTCATCCCGGACCGCCGTCGAGTATCGGATGATCCGGTTGCGTCCGTCCCGTTTCGCCTTGTAGAGCGCTTCATCCGCATACGCACACCATTCCCCGAGCGTCATGCCGAGCTGACAGACGCGGGTATAGCCGATCGACACCGTCACGTGATGCTCGTACGGGAACGTCATCTGTTCGATGCGCGTCCGAACACGTTCGAGGACGGCATCGACAACGGCCCGGTCCGAGACGTTCAAGATGATGAGAAACTCCTCACCACCGTAGCGAATCAATTCGTCGCTCGAACGGATCGCGAGCCGAATCTCTTCAGCGACCCGGTGGAGCACTTCATCCCCGTATGCGTGACCGAACGTGTCGTTCAGTTGCTTGAAGTGATCGATGTCTAGCAAGGCGAGCGTAAAACTCTCTCCCGAACGTTCGAGCCGGGACATGAAGCGACCGAACGTCGCTTTCAAATATTTACGATTGAAGGCGCCGGTCAACTCATCGACGAGTAGCGCGTTCGAGACGAGACGCGCCTTTTCGATATGCAACCCGAGACGGACAAGACGTTCTTCCATCGGGATCCACGACTCCCAGTAGTCATCAAAGCCATACGAGTAAGCGGCGAGACGATAATGTTCGTTCGTCCCGATGACGATGAGCGGTACGTATAGTTTTTTCATTTTGCTGACAAACGATTGGATGTCACGTTCAAGGAAGTTAGGCCATAGCTCCACATCCATGATGATCGCTTTCGGCACGTCTTCATAATCGTATTCGACGGCTTCTTCCAACGTCTGTAAAAACACCGGTCTCGCCCCAAGTTTTTCGATGCGCGATTTGTATCGGCTGAACGTCGAGAAGCTCGCCGCCAAAACGAGCACGAGATCCTCATCTTCTTGATCGATTCCGAGAATCGTATGTATGTAACGTTTGACCGGTGCAAGCAACGCGTTCGCTTCCGCCTGCGATAAGACGGGTGGTAAATCCCGAACTTCCGACTCGACACGGCTGAATATTTCAAGTAAATGCATCAGCCGCCGCTTCCGGACTTCCGTCTTCACCCAACTTAAAAGAAATTCGATATCGTGTGTCGGAAGCTGTCGTGCCTCCGTCAGTTTCGATAATATATCGTGTACGCGATCTGTTGGTTGATGCTCCATTCCCGACCCCCCAGTTTCGTTCTTCCCGAAATTCGCTTCTGTCTTCGATTATGCGACTTCCTACACGAAAATACAACTATTTCCTCATTTAATTCCTATTGTTTGCCATATCGTTAGTACTTATGTCCTAAAATAAATAAGAGAACAGCGGCTTTTCAGCCGCTGTTCTCAGGCTGTTGACGAACCCATTCGCTTCTGGCGAATGGGTTCGTCTTTTTTTTGTGTTCAACGAGCTCGAGGCGCTCTGCCCGACATAAAATTGAAAAAATGCTATGTAGACGGTCGTTTTCGGCCAACAGGTTGGCCAGCTTCTTCATGTTTTGTGCGGTCGCTGCCACCAGATTGGCGCGGTCCACCGCCTCTTTCCCCCGGTAGAACGTGAAGCGGAGACCGTGGAGCTCCTTCCCGTCGGCGAACGAGCGCTCCACCGTCTGTGGCCGGAGACGGTAGAGGTGCTTGCCCGATGCGGACAGACGGTTCTCACTCACCGCTTCGCGGTAGGACTCATCGATGTGGCGGTTGATGACGCGCCGATGCGATCGGCTTGACGTGCACTTCTCGAGGAGCGGGCAGTTCTGACAGATGGCAGGATCGGACGCGTACTGGTGATAGCCGTGACGGTCGGTCGTCTTATAGGTGAGGTGCTGTTTCGCCGGACACAGATAGGCGTCCACGTCCGGCAGGTAGGTGAACCGCGTCTTTCGAATCATCCCCTTCTTCCCACCGAACCGCCGCCAGGCGATGACGCCGAAAACGCCGCGCTCGACGAGTGCCTTCGCGATCTCGGTCGTGTAGTAACCGGCATCGAGCGCGACCGCCTCGAGCGGATAGGCGAAACGGTTGAGGATATAGTCGAGACGGTCAAGATAGACGGTGCTGTCCGACACGTTCCCGGGCGTGACATGCACATCGACGATGAGGTTGTGCTTGGCGTCGACCGTCCGGTGCACCAGCCAGAAAAAGCCTTCCGGCTTCTGGTCACGGTACATATAGCCCGCGTCAGGGTCGGTCCGGCTCACCTTGATGAGTCGACGCTTCCTCTTCTGTCGCGCGGGCTTCAGTGCTTTTTTCCTCGTTTGGCCCGTTCCTCGTTCACCCGGCCGAGAAGCTCTTCCTCGACATCGCCGACGACCTGCTCGACCTCGACCTTGTCGAACTTCTTCTTGTTCGCGTTGGCTCGGATGTGGGTCGAGTCGGTGATCAGGATGCGCCCTGAAATGAAGCCGTGGGCTTCGGCCTGGCCCACGATGTCCTCGAAGATTTGTCTAAAGACGTCCGTGCCGGCGAACCGGCGTCGATAGGCCTGGCTGATCGTCGAATGGTCGGGAATTTTCTCGTCCATCCCGAGCCCGAGGAACCAACGGTACGCGAGGTTCGTCTCGATTTCCTTGATGGTCTGTCGCACGGAACGGATGTTGAACAGCGGGCCGAGCAGGATGATCTTGATGAGGATCTCGGGGTCGATGCCGGGCTGTCCGGTGTTTGAATACAGCGGCGCGCATAGCCGGTGGACGATGGAGAAGTCGATGTGGCGGTCGAGTTTGCGGACGAGGTGGTCTTTCGGGACCAGTTGGTCCAGCGAGGCGTCGGTGCGGATTGGTTCATGGCGTTTGGCGATATGGACTCGGTACATGATGATTCCCCTTCCTGTTCGGAGGCGGTGACGATCCATACATACCAGTTCCCGCTTTTCGAGGTTTTAGCCCGCATCGGGGGCTTTTTCTATCGGCCGTCGAGGCCTCAGAAAAAGACGAGAGGCCACCCAAGGGCGGCCTCTCGCGTCGCTCATCCGACGGCGCCGGAGACTCCTGAGGGATCAGCGAGCGGAGGGAGACCCAGCAGCGACAACGTCGCGATGCGGCTCCCTGCTCGCCCCTAGGAAAGCGGAGGCGCCAAGAGGAGGAGCGAAAACATTCTGTTAGTCAACAATCTGAGAACAGCGGCTTTTCAGCCGCTGTTCTCTTATTTTTCCACTTTTAAGTTCGGAGACGTCATTTCTTCCGGACGAATCCACTTGTCAAATTGTTCCTCGCTCAACAATCCGGTTTCAAGCGCCGCTTCTTTAAGCGATGTCCCTTGTGTATGAGCCAACTTGGCAATTTTCGCCGCGTTCTCATAACCGATGTGTGGGTTGAGCGCCGTGACGAGCATGAGGGAGCGTTCCACGTTATGGGCAATCACATCCAAATCGGGCTCGATGCCGACCGCACAGTGTACATCGAACGAATGCAGACTGTCCGTCAACAAACGGCACGTCTGTAAGAAGTTGTACATGATGACCGGTTTGAACACGTTCAATTCAAAATTTCCTTGGCTCGCGCCGAACCCGATCGTCGCATCGTTGCCGAGCACTTGGGCCGCCACCATCGTCAACGCCTCGCTCTGTGTCGGGTTCACTTTACCCGGCATGATCGAGCTGCCTGGCTCATTTTCAGGTATCGTGATTTCACCGATACCGGCACGTGGGCCTGAGGCGAGCCAACGGACGTCGTTGGCAATCTTCATCGCATCCATAGCAAGCGCCTTCAATGCACCGTGTGTGAACACGAGCTGGTCGTGGCTCGTGAGCGCATGGAATTTGTTCACAGCCGTCACGAATTGTTTTCCGGTCTCCGCCGAAATTTTAGCCGCGACGACTTCCCCGAACTCAGGATGAGCGTTAATCCCAGTGCCGACGGCCGTTCCGCCGAGCGCGAGTTCCGTCAACGGGTCGAGCGTCCGTTCGATCATCTGTTTTGATAATTCAAGCATCCGGACCCAACCGCTGATTTCTTGCCCGAGCGTGACCGGCGTCGCGTCTTGCAAGTGGGTGCGTCCAATTTTGACGACGTCCATATACGCCTCTGCTTTTTTATCGAGCGTCGCATGGAGCGCCTCAATCGCTGGGAGGACTTTGTCTTCTACCGCGAGGATGGCTGCGATATGCATTGCTGTCGGATACGTGTCATTTGAACTTTGTGATTTATTGACGTCATCGTTCGGATGAATCGTGATCGACTGACCGCGTGCTTTCAACTTGTCGTTCGCCAAATGGGCGATGACTTCATTGACGTTCATGTTCGATTGCGTACCCGAACCTGTCTGCCAGACGACGAGCGGAAACTCGGCGTCGTGGTCGCCCGCCACAATCTCATCTGCGACTTCGGCGATGATGTCCGCCTTGTCCTGCTCAAGAACGCCGAGTTCAGCGTTGGCCAAGGCAGCTCCTTTCTTCAAAATCGCGAACGCATGCACGACCTCAAGCGGCATCTTCTCCGTCCCGATTTTAAAGTTTTGCAAGCTCCGTTGAGTTTGTGCGCCCCATTTCGCTGAAGCAGGAACGTTGATTTCCCCCATCGTGTCCCTTTCAATCCGATATTCCATGAAAATTCCCCCTCTTTTTTTGACTACGCTTTCATTCTAGCGAAACTTATGTGAAAAAGAAACGGGCGTGGCGTCAAATCTAAAAAAAGTCGAGACCTTGTCCCGACTTTTTCAATCATTCCCTTGATAACGCCTGTTTGGCGACGCGGTCAGCCTTGTTTTCACTACGTGGCACCCATTTGATGAATGTGACGGGCAACTCATCATAAGCGATGAGCACCTCAAGAAAAAGCGGCTTTACCGAACGATCTTTTAAGAACCGTTGTTCAAGTGCCCGAACGATTGTTTCGGCGTCCGAGTGGATCATGAACGTCGTCTCACCGTGTAACCGATGGGCTTGTTCAAGCGCAAAGCGGAGCGCGGCGAGCTCGGCTTGGACGCTCGTCAGTCCCGATGTTTTGTGTGTATGGATACTGACCGTACCGTCCGACGTCTTCATCCAGACCCCGAGGCCGACCTCGCTCGTCTGTTGATTCGTCGCCGCATCAAAATAGATGTGAACCAAACCGGTACGCCTCCCAGTCTGTCTCGATCGGCGCATGCACGTCGATACGCGACAATTGCTTTGACAACAACGCGATTTCCTCGTGTCCGTCGAGCTTCTTCGAAAACTTGCGATGTGCCTCGAGCAGTTGCTCGTTCTTCAGACGTTCGTACAGGATTTCAACGGTATTATACGATTGAACGAGCAACGTCGCCGTCTTCGGTCCGATACCGCGCACACCGGGGATGTTGTCTGACGCATCGCCTTGGAGTGCCTTCACATCGACGAACTGGAGCGGTTTGATGCCGTATATGGACTCGAACAGCTCGCCGTTCATAAGAACTTCTTCTCCTTTTTTCGGGACGATTTGAAACACCGTATCCGATAACAGTTGGTGCATGTCGCGGTCTGAAGAGTACAAGTATGATTCACCTGGAAACTGGGTCGCGACCGCTCCCATCAAATCATCTGCCTCATAACCGGCAAGTTCAGATTGAAAAATCCCGCGTTCTGTCAACGCTGCTCGCAATTTGACGTAGTCGTCAAATAACGGTTCCGGTAACCCGGTACGCGTCGCCTTATAGTCCGGAAACAGGGCGAAACGATGAGTTGATTCACGGGGGCCGTCCCAGAAGAAGGCGATATGAGTGAAGTCGTTCGTCCACCCATCCACTTTTCGAAGCAATCCTTTCACCGTTACGTCAGGGTCGAGCGCACGGCGACGCTCCGTCGCAAAATAATAACGTGATAGCAAATTAAAGCCATCCACTAGCATGAGTTTCATATTTGATTCACCTCGCAAGCTTTTAATCCACGTTCGAGCGCATCGCGGTCGAGTTCTTTTCCGATCCATACGAATACGGAACGGGAATCGTCGCTCGCCTCGTTTGCGAACGTCGCTCCCATGAGCTGGTTCGTCGCCTGCACGACAAACTTGGACGCCTCACCGTCTAATCGGACAATCGCCTTCAAACGGTACAAGTCCTCCTCATAATGCATGAGCACTTCACGCACGTAACGTGTGACGCGGTCTCTGGCGAGCGGAACGTCCGTCGTTAACGTGATGGCGCGGAGCGAAGCGACCGAACCATGTCCATCCGTCAACTCCGACAGCACGGTTTCGTCGACTCGAGAGAGCTGGAACGTGTTCTCGAGCAAGTCATAATCTCCTTCTGTCTGTACCGTCTCGATGACACGCACGGTCGGATTGATGGTCCGAATCCGCTCATAAGCTCGCTCAAGCGCCGCCCTGTCCACAAGATCTGTCTTGTTTAACAAAATCATATCGGCGTAAGCGATTTGATGGATCCCTTCGATGAACAAATCACGATCCATCTGGCTCGCATCGACGACGGTCAAGATGGCCGTCAATTTAAAGCGTGACCGTAAGTAATCATCATAATAGATGGTCTGAATGATCGGGGCCGGATCGGCGACCCCTGTCGTCTCGATGACGACGCGATCGAACGTCTTGTCACGAGCTGCGAGTTGATAAAACGTCTTGCTCAAATCATTTTGAATCGAGCAACAGATACATCCGTTAGACAGCTCGATCTGTTCTTGGTCCATTTGGACGATCAATTGTTCGTCGAGATTGACCGAACCGAGCTCGTTGACGATGAGCAAAATGCGTTCATTCGTCGCGGCGAGCAATCGATTCATATATGTCGTTTTACCGGCGCCTAAAAAACCGGTCACTAATTGCACGGGAATCATCACGTATACCTCACTTCATAGATTGTCATGGACTCGTGCCCATTTTTCATAGCGGGCGTCGAGCAAGTCGATCAAGTGAAGGAGCCAGCCTTCCGTCGTCACCGGGAGCACGCTCGATCCCCATTCCCGCTTCCCGTGGTGCGATAAGATCATATGCCAGATTCGGTGATGGACGTCGAGCGGCAACACGACGCCCGCGCTGCGTTGGCTCTTCTCGAACAACAGCCCACCATACGGCATATGACCGATCAAACTTCCCATCGGGTTGATCGAGATGCCTGTTGTCTCACTCGTGCCACTGACGGCGAACAACTCTTCGAATCGTCGTGGTGACGATAACAGGTGACTGTACTCGTATAACTTGCCGATATCATGGAACAAGATACCAAGGGCAAGCTCGTCCCAACGTAACGGTTCTTTCAACTCAGCGATCGCCTCACACGCCGCATAGAGCGACTCGAACGTCCCACGGAACGCTTGCTCGACTTTTACACCGTTCATCGTATTCCATACGTCTACTTTGTGCAACTGCTCGGCTTCTTTAATTATACGAAACGCCGTCGCCAAGTAATCGTCTTGTTCTTGGATCCGATAACCGAGCCGCAGCATACACGTCGTATGCTTCAATAGCCCACCGGCGTAGTTGTGATGATGATACAAAGCCGCTGGCGCCAAAACGAAATCGTCCCACACATCTTCGAGCAGCGCATAGGCGATTTTCCGGGCGTCTGATGACAGCGTGGATAGGAGCGCGAACAGCTCTTCAGCGAACTGTTCGATCGTCTCCTCACCTGGCAATCCCGGCAGTAACGACACCGCCTCGTCGCGTGAGATCGGTTGCACTTTGTCGATGGTGATCGACTTGGCCCCGTCCGGCTTCGGATAGACATCGATTTTTCCTGACAGTTCGACGACGCCCGATTCGTAAATCGGCAACAGCTGATCTTCGTTCCCGCGCAACCAATGTTTGGCGCGAATTAATCCGCTTGCCGTCGTCACGTTCAGTTGGAGCCACTTCGCCCCTGATTTCCCTTCTCGGACTTCGACAGTGCTGACAAGCGCCTTCGTCTGAACGGGTGTCCCGTCCGTAAGGTCTGTCAAACGTTCGTCGGACTTCTCCATCGCCGGGATACGATACGTCTGTCGGTCGAACGTTCCTCCGGTGACCGGATCGATCTGTTGATAATATTTCATGTTAGCCCCTCCTTCACATCTGTGCCCATTGTACCGTGTTTTACCCTTGTAGGCGAACATACTTTCGTTATAGGTGGAAAAATCCGCTCGATATATTGAAAGCGCTTACCTTTATTGATACGATATAGATAGTTCGAAAAAGGGGGAATCGACATGATTTCATTAATTGATACGTATGAACGTTTCATCGCGACAGGGGAAGCGACACGTTATGCGAACGACCATCCGACCATTCAACATATTTTAGACGCGGCCGCCTGCCCGGTACCTGAAGCCGAGCTTGAGCAAGCCGTAACCGGTCATGCCGGTAATCCATATACGCACGACTCGGTGCTTGAATCCGTGATCGAGCACGAGTTGAAAGGGGCAATGGCAGCCCTCATCGTCGCCGGTTATCCGGTTCAAACGCCGCTCGCGAAAGCGGTCGTCCTATCGGCGTTCGCGCGGACGAACCGCATGAACATCGAGAAGCTAAAAGAGCTCGGCCATGCTGACTTGCTCGTCCGGATTCAATCAGCGGAGCGTTCTTGGAAGCGGACGTTCGCCCATCTGTATCGTTCGGCACCGGCCCAGCTATGTGACCAACTCGAATCGATTCTCGGCGGTTGCGCGATTCATCGCGTCCTCGAAGCGATCGACCGTGATCCGAACGTAAAAACGGCATAAGAAAAGAGCGGTCCCCGGGCCGCTCTTTTCTTATGCGTTAATCACCCTTCTGTCACTTCGACCGCATCCGGCTCATAAAGCGTGACGTTTCGTGCTGGCGAGAACGTCGAAATCGCATGCTTGTAAATCAATTGTTGGCGCCCCTCCGACTCAACGATGACGGTAAAGTTGTCAAACGACTTGATAACGCCCCTAATTTGGAACCCGCTTACTAAAAACACGGTCGTCGGCACCATTTCTTTGCGCAACTGGTTCAAAAAGTGATCTTGGATGTTATAGCTTGCCTTCATGTTGCATTCCCCCTAGTCTATGTCTCTTTCAAATAATCGGAATTTTCGAAAAAACCCCTCAACCTCATCATAAATATTTTTATACGATAGTTCAAATGATTTTCTTCCCATATCTACCCAAATCCCATCAAATTGATGGCGGAACCACGTTAATTGCCGTTTCGCGAATTGTCGCGTATGTTGTTTCAGCGTCTCCCGCATCCGTTCTTCGGACATACGTCCCTCGACGTAAGGTACGACTTCCTTGTACCCGATTGCACGCATCGCCTGGGTATCTCCATATCCTGATTCGAGAAGCCGCTCCACTTCCTCGATGAGTCCCGAGGCGAGCATGACGTCCACCCGTTCGTTGATACGCTCGTATAATACGTCACGATCGGCGTGCAAGACGAACAGTTTGTACGCGTAGTGTTCAGACGGCGCGCTGTCCATCGCTTGAACATCTCCTTGCAGCGCCACCTCGAGCGCCCGGATGACACGACGGACGTTATTCGGATGGATGAGTTCGGCACGTCTCGGGTCAAGAGATCGCAACCGCTCATGTAACACTGCAGCGCCTTGTTGTTCCGCTTCTTGCTCGAGCTTCGAACGCAACGCCTCGTCGACCGGACGTTCCGTGAACTCGTAATCATATAATATCGACCGAATGTATAGGCCGGTGCCGCCGACGAGAATCGGCAGCTTCCCACGCGCATATATATCGTCAATCGCCGCGCGGGCGAGTTGTTGGAACTTGGCGACACTCATCGGTTCATCCGGATCACAGATGTCAATCAAGTGGTGCGGGATGCCCTCCGCTTCTTCGACCGTTACTTTGGCCGAACCGATGTCCATTCCGCGATACACTTGAACCGAATCTCCCGAAACGATCTCACCATTGAACGCTTTCGCCAGTTCGATCCCGGTCTTCGTCTTCCCGACTGCCGTCGGACCGACGATGACGATGACTGGTGTTTTTTCCATCTTGCTCACTCCTCAAACGAAAGACCGTTTCGTAAGGAAACGGCCTGTCAAATTCTTCGTTTAATTGTATCATCAAATACGACGGCAAACAGCATCCATCCACATAATAGTAGCCCAAGCAACAAAACTAATCCATCACTCATGTAAGTCCGCCTCCTTTTCTTTCTCATTCCCCCTTTTCACATTTTAGACACAATTTAACCCGCGACGGTTTGTCAAATTAAGCGCAACACTTCCTCCGTGAAGGCCTCGTGTGCGGTCTTCCAGCCGAGACATTTCCTCGGCCGCCCGTTGATCTTGGCGAGCGCGTCCACGATCTCTCCTTGGCCGACCGTCGCGAAGTCCGATCCTTTCGGGAAGAACTCGCGCAGGAGGCCGTTGGCGTTCTCGTTGCTGCCGCGCTGCCACGACGAGTACGGGTCGGCGAAATACATCGGCACGCCGAGTGTCGCCCGGACGCGCTCGTGACAGCTGAACTCCTTGCCCCGGTCCGTCGTCGCCGTCTTGAACGTGCCCGCTGGGAAGGCCGCGTGGACCGTGTGGATCGCCTCCTCCATCGAGGCCGCGCTGCGGTCCGCGATCGGCAGGGCGAGGTAGAACCGGCTCTTTCGCTCGATGAACGTCGCGACGCACGCCCTCGACTTCCCACGCCCGGAGACGACCGTATCGAGCTCCCAATGCCCGAACGTCTGGCGCCCCCTGACCTCCGGAGGCCGTTTCGAGATGGACAGCCCGATGTTGAACCGCCCGCGTGTCTCCACCGGTTTCCGGCGCTTGCCCTTCTGGCGGAGCACGGTCACCGGCACGTCGATCAGCCCCGAATAGATCCAGCGATAGATGGTCGAGAAGGCGATCTCCCCGTCGAAGAGACGACCCACGATCTGTTCCGGGGACCACGTCGCCCGCAGCTTCTCGATGATCGTCCGGCGCATCATGTCGTCGAGCTTCGTCTTGGCGCCGCAGTTTCCCTTCGCCTTGGCGTAGCGCTCCTGTGCGCGTTCGGCCGTATAGCCGGGGTTCCGTCTGATCTCCCGCGAGACGGTCGAGGGCTGTCGCCCGAGCCGTCTCGCGATGGACCGGATGGACATCCCGAGCCCCAGATAGGTCTCTATTTTCACGCGTTCGACTGTGGTAAGATGGGTGTAGCTCATAGCGATTCCTCCGTCTGAATGTTTGTGTGGTAACTTCATTCTACACGAGGCCGTCGCTATGGGCTTTTTTGCGTTCACGTTCAGGTGTTGCACTTAATTTTATAATTCATCCCCGCAAAAAAGACGCTCACGGGGAGCGTCTTTCATTGGGTCACTTCGACGAGACGGCGTTGCCGCCAAATCGTGAAACTGAAATAAAGCACGGCCGTGCCGCTCGCGGCCCACCAGATGACCGTATAGAGCGGAGTCGTCAGCCCGGCGAGACCGACCATCGCAGGTACGATCAACGTGAGCCAAGCGAGGACAAAAGCGACGCGCGCCGTCAACGCATCGACAGGACGACCGAGTCCCATGCCGAGGAAAAACAGCGCCCAAAGGAACGCCCAAAACGCCCACATCGCCCCGTCCACAAAGTCGGCACGTCCGAAGCCGATGCCTGCGTAAAACAGGGCCGCAATCGCGACGAAGAGTGAGAACCACCCGACGCCTCGCCCGTCCATGTCAAACAAGAACGTCACGCCGACATACAAGTACGTGAAGGCGAACAAGTAAATGCCGGCATACCCGAACACTTCGGCCGGCGCGGCGTTAACAACGAGCCACGTCGCGATGAACGCTTGCAATATACCCGTGAACAAGCTGAACACGCCAGCGCTTTTCACATCGACTTTCCCGAACATGACGAGGCTGTTTAAAAACAACGCCACGCCGCCAAACAATAAACTAATATTCCCCACGAGCATTACTCCTTTGTACAGATGTCAGACGTCTTTCGATATATCCACTGTACTGTGAATTCGCTTTCAATGCAAGAGGGGAAATCGCTGTTCACGAGAACGCCTTTATTCACTCGTTCTCGAGCGTTCGAATCGCTTCGTCGATCCTGTCTTGCTCTTCATCTGTGAACGTCGGGAACTCAGGGTCGATCTGTTCTAACACATCGATCATGACCGAAGAGACGATGTAGCGGGCGTACCATTCATCGTCGGCCGGCAACACATACCACGGCGCATGTTCGGTCGCCGTATTCGACAACACGTCGGCGAAGATGGCTTGATAGTCGTCCCAACGTTTCCGCTCCTCGACGTCACTGAAGGAAAACTCCCAATTTTTCTTCGGGTCTTTCAACCGTTCAAGCAACCGGTCGCGTTGGACATCTTTCGAGACGTTGAAGAAAAACTTGATGATTTTGAACCCGTTTTCGTATAAGTAGCGCTCGAAGTCATTGATCTGACGATAACGAATCGACCAGACCTCCGCTTTATCCGTCTCATCCGGGATGGCTTCTTCCCCTAGCAAGTCGTGGACCCGGGGGGCGATAACTTCCTCATAATGTGAGCGATTGAGGATGCCGACTTGCCCCCGCTCGGGCATCAAGTCGTGCATGCGCCACAAATAGTCGTGCTTCTTCTCTTTCTCGGACGGTTTTTGAAACGCGTTCGTCTTCAACCCTTGGGCGTTCAAGTTCGAGAAGATGTAACTGATCGCCTCATCTTTCCCGCCGGCGTCGAGCGCCTGTAAGACGACGACGACACCTTTCTCCGCCTCGGCATACAGCTTCCAATGTAGCTCTTTCAGGCGGTTTATACTGTCAGGTATGAGTTCATCCCGCAATACGTCATCATCCGGCCGCTCGGCAACGGTCGTGTCGAATTCCTCGAGCCTTCGTGTTTGTTGCTTGTCAATTTTGTATGCATCGATATCAATCACTTGGATACACCTCGCTTTTTTTCATACCTTTCCTTTTACCCATAAGTTCATAGCCAGTATCCCCCATACGAAAAAACACCGACTCCTTTCGAAGTCGATGTCTGTCTGTTAGTTGATGCCGACCGCGTCGAATGACTTCGCTGCCGCGACCGCTTCCGGGCTCGTCGCACCGTACAAGTCTTTCGCCGACTGGACGACCGCCTGACGGAGGCTTGAGAAGTTCGAAGTCGGTGTCAAGTATACCGTGAGGGCACGGTAGTAGATGTCCCCCATCTTCATGACGCCCACGCCTTGGACCGAGACGCCGTAATGTGTGCCGCCGTTTCCAAGCAGGTAGGCCGCCTTGTTGACGATCCCTGAGTTGATATGGACGCCACCGTTATCTTGTGTGCCTGTGTAACGTTTCGAGTAGTGGTCCGGGTCGCCGTAAGCAGCCGGGTTCGCCATCGAACGGAGTCCATCGCCGGCGACGCCAGGCGTGTAGATGTCTTCCCCGATCAACCAGTCAAAGTCCGTGCCGACGCTGTACTCGGCGACCGTCCCGAAGATATCCGAGACCGCTTCGTTGATCGCCCCGGACTCGTTTTGATAGATGAGCCCTGCCGTGTACTCCGTGACGGCGTGAGACAACTCGTGGGCGACGACGTCAAGCGCACCAGAGAGGTACGTGAACGTTTGGCCGTCCCCGTCTCCGTAAACCATCTTACTGCCGTCCCAGAACGCGTTGTTGTAACTGCGGCTATAGTGGACCGTCGAGTTAAGCGCGGCCCCGTTGTTGTCGTAACTGTTCCGTCCATACGTGTTCTTGAAGAAATCATACGTCTTCGTCGCGTTGACGTGCGCGCTGACAGCGGCCCGGTCGTACGTCGTGTTCAAGACGTTATCGAGGTCGGCCCAAAGCGCACCTGGAAGTGTCGTGCGGTTTTTCGCGTCATACGTGTAAATCCCTTTACCGCGAGTCGAGTCTTGAAGATAGTAGTACGAGCCGCTCTTCGTCGTCTTGAACGTCTGGCTCTGTCCGAGGACGTCAATGCCCGTTCCCGTGTACGTCGTGCCGGTCACCCCGTTCGTCGGTTTCGCATGCGCCAGCTGATTGTATTTGTTCAACACTTCTCCTCTCGCCGCGTCGATGAAGTACGTCCAACGTGACGGCTCGTCCGCGTCAAGGATCGTTCCCGTCACTTCATACGCATATACGGAAGAATCTCCTTGTGGATAGACGACGAGTTCTGCTTTCGGTTCAAGCTCATACGCGCCTTGATGACCGACGAGCTCTTTATAGCGGTGGATCGCTTTTTGTTCGTTCAACTTGATCGATTTATGTAACCCTCTGACTTCTTTCGTATCATCGACGACCGTCTTCAATTGACCAGACTCATCGACGACACCGACGACGATGCCACCGAACACCGGTACCCCGTCAACGGTCTGTTGCAATTTGACGACTTGACCGACTTTGTCTCGTTTCGACTCAATCGTCTTGAACTGCCCTTTCGCTTTCGCATATTCTTTGACGATTGTCGTCGGGGCCTCGTTCGACGGTTTCGTCAACGTGCCCGATTTGAGTTCGCTCGCACCGACGAGTTGCGGTACGAGTAAGACGCCGGCGATGATCGATGTGGATAATACTTTTTTCATTTGTGTGTCCCTCCTTATGTGGTGATTCAAACTTTACATAGTTTCACACAATTATGGTATCCAACCTTTTAATTATTTTGATAATTTGAAATATTAAGTCAATAGAACTAGTTCTCACTTCCCGATTAGCCCTTTTAACCGCACAAAAAAACGTCGCCCGTGAAGGCGACGCCAAATCAATACACATCTTTTTGCGTGAAATGGTAAAACGCGAATGTAAGAGCAGCTAGTGACCAGAGCGTGATCACGACGAGCGAGAACGGTAACGTCATCCCATCGATTGGGGGCGCCTGCCCTTCGAGATAGGTATGAAGACCGAAGTTGACGTTGACGAGGTACTTCGAGCTGTCCCAGTTCGACCCGAGCGACGTCAAAAGCGGTCCCGAGATGAGGACGGCCATCATGATCCCAATCCCGGTCGCCGTGTTTTTGACTACGACCGACACCATGAGTGCGATTGTCCCGACCGCGGCGACGACGAACCAGGCGAGGCCGACGGACATGAGTAGATATTGCCACATCGGCAACGTGTGGACGAAGTCGGTCGAGAACGTACCGGTCGGCGAGGCTTGGAATCCGGTCAGTATCGGCGCGGTCCAACCGTCCCAGCCGAGCACGATACCGGAGATCGCATAACTGACGAGCGCCGTGATAAAGATGAGGAGCGACGTATACAGAAGCGTCGTCATCCATTTCGCGAGCAGGATCTTGAAGCGCCGGACCGGTCGCGACAAGAGCGTCTTAATCGTCCCGTCGTTATGCTCGCCGCTGACGATATCGGCCATCAAGACGATAATGAAGAGCGGCAGGACGAGCGTCGTCCCTTGTGAGAAGAAGACGCGCATGAACGTTGGTGCCCCCGGGTAACTCGGGTTAATGTCGTTATCTAAGTAATATTGGTTCTGTTGCACCCGAAATTCGAGGATTTGCCGGAACTCGTCTTGGACGTTCGCCGAGGCGAGCCGGTTTTGCGTGTCGATAATCTCTTGCTGCAAATCGACGCGCCAGTCAATCGTTCCCTGTTCTTCCCGCTGCTTCTCGATCTGTCGATAGTTCGCATACGTGAACATCGAGACGAGGACAACGAGAATCGTCGAGACGACAAGCAAGCGTCGTTTGCGATGAATCTTTAACACTTCATTTCGAATCAGTCCGATGATTGAAGGATTAGACAATGTGGTCACCCCCGGTCAACGAAATAAACAACTCTTCGAGCGTTTGAACGCGTCGCTCTAAACCGGAGACTGCGACGTTCCGCTCGAGTAAATAGCGGTTCAAGTCGGCGGTATCCTCCAAGTTCATCGAGACGCGAATCGTCCGTTCATCGATGACGTCGGCTTGGGTCACCGAGTCAAATCCGCGCACAATCGGGAGTGCCTCGAAGCTGTCCGGCACATGAACGTCGACCGTCGAGGCGAGCTCGTTGATCAAGTCCCCGACCGTGCCGACTTTGACGATTTTGCCGCGTGACATGATGGCGACGCGATCGGCGAGCAGTTCAATCTCGGCTAAAATATGGCTCGAGACGAGCACGCTTAAGCCCGTCTCTTCGACGAGTCGGCGGATGAAAAGGCGCAAGTCACGAATCCCCATCGGGTCGAGTCCGTTCGTCGGCTCATCTAAGATCAAGACGCGCGGGTTGTTGAGGAGCGCTTGGGCGATCCCGAGCCGTTGCCGCATCCCGAGCGAGTACGTCTTCACTTTGTCATCGATGCGCGCCGTCAAATCGACGAGGTCAATCACTTCTTGGATTCTCGCCTCAGTCACATCCGGCAACATGCGGGCGAACACTTCCAAGTTTTCTCGGCCGCTCAAAAACTTGTATAGCTCCGGGTTTTCGACAATCGCCCCGATTTGGTTCATCGCTTGGACGAATTCTCGTTCGACGTTATAGCCGCAGATCGAGACGGTCCCGTTCGTCGGTTTGATCAAACCGACGATCATTCGTATCGTCGTCGTCTTCCCGGCTCCGTTCGGTCCTAAGAAGCCGAACACTTCACCTGGGAACACATCGAACGACATATTGTCGATAATCGTCTTTTTCCCAATCACTTTTGTCAATTGATCAATCTTCAATGTTGGTTGCATCGTCTCACCTCTTTTCCATTCTAGCGGACGCAGGCCTGATCTGTCCTATTCGAACATTCACATAGGGCAGGTTCGGGAATATTTGATATGATAGTGGCAACGAAAGCGAGGTCATCAGATGAAAAATCGAAAATGGTATGCCTTTTTGATTGGTACGCTGTTTCTCACAGGGACAGCATTATATGGACTATGGATCGGTTATCAGGACATCGTTCATCCTCCGGAACGGACACTTTCCGTGAACGAAGACTCCCGCCCGGCCCCGGAAGGCGAAGTGTTCGTCGCACTCGGTGACTCACTCACACGCGGTGTCGGATCAACGTCCGGCGCTGGTTACGTCCAGCCGGTCAGTCGAGTGTTGCAAGAAGACGGCATCCGCTCACAAAACTTGGCCGTCTCCGGTGCCAGAACCGAAGACTTGCTCGCCCAGCTCGAGCAACCTGAAGTACGACGTACGATTGCGAACGCCCGGTACATCACGTTGACGATTGGGGGCAACGACTTGTTTAACCGCGGTGAGAACGTCGACAATTTCGATTCAGTCGATATTGAGCAAGTTGTCACCGACGCGAAAACGAATTTGAATGACATCTTCGCTGAATTGCGCGCTTTAAACGATAACGCCCAAATCATTTACATCGCCCTCTATAATCCGTTCCAAGACAATGAGAACGGTCAAGCGTTCAACCAACTCATCCTCGATTGGAACGCTTCCGCCGCGAGTTTCGGCAATACACATCGCATCGACGTCATCGACCCGTTCGCTTATGTGTCCGACGTCTCCCGAGACTTAGCGACCGACCAGTTCCATCCGAGCGACCGGACGTATGAGAAGTTTGCGGAAGACGTGTTGTTCGTCCTCGATTAATAAACAGGCCTGATCAAATGATCAGGCCTGTTCGCGTTCATAACGGACGTACCAGCTGTCTGCCTCTTGACGCATCCCTGTGCCGTACCATCCTTCTTCTAACCGTTCCGCCTGCAACGACGTGTCTGCCATGTCAATCCATTCCGTCTCTCCGCTCGGTCGCCAGCCGGTATGGAGCTCTTTCATGAAAATATATCGAAGCTTGCCGCCGTACTTCCACTTCAACGCCCCAACCCGTAATCCAAGGGCAAACTTGTCTTTTAGACTCGGGATGTTGAACGGGGCGACGGTCGCGCAGACGAGGTCGAATCGGCTATCTTGGCTCAACTCCTCCATCAACAAACGGCCAAGATGTTGTTGCAGCCGATACCCACGAAAAGATGGGTGCACGTTCGTCACTTCTTGATAGATGATCCGGGCGAGCAAATGCTCGGGATAACCGATGTCCCGTCCGAGATGTTCGTCGTCGATCGGAGGGATGAGCAGCGCTCGAAACGCGATCAACGTCTCGTCATGAAACGCTCCAAGTATCGTCTTGTCCCCCAACAATTTTAAAAACTCTTCAGTCGAGAGCGACTCATACTGGCTCGCGAACGCCAACTCGGCCACGACAGCGTCTTGAACCGCTTCGATCGCCGGGAGGTCATGTTCCGACAAATAGCGGACGTTTAGAGTGAGTCCGTTCCATACCCCGGTCCATACGCCGTCCCCCATCAGCCGCTCACCTCATAACGTGCCGTCGTCAATCGCTCGAGCACGGCTTCATCGACCTCGATCCCGAGACCGGGTTGATCGTTCAATCGAATGTGTGGCAAATCATACGACAAGTTGCCGATGTCTTCAGAGAAGCGGAGCGGCCCCGTTAATTCGACCGAATGGACGATTTTGCTCGAGAAAGCGACGTGGAACCCGGCGCTCGAGGCGACGGACGATTCGACCATCGACCCGATTTGACACTCGATACCAGACATCTCAGCGACGTGTAATAGTTTTTTCGCCGGATAGATGCCCCCGCACTTCATCAGTTTGATGTTCACTTTGTGGGCCGCCTGCATCATCGTCAATCGACGCATCTCGTTCATGCCGCGGACGCCCTCGTCGATCATAAGCGGCACATTGATCTTCGATTTCACTTCGACCATGCCCTCGAAATCATCGGCACGGACCGGCTGTTCGACCCAATCGATGTCGTAACCGTCGAGTTGCTTCATCGCCTGGAGTGTCTTCCCGGCATTGACCCAACCTTGGTTCACGTCGATTCGAATCGGCACACCGGGCCCTACCGCTTGACGTACCGCCGCGACGCGCTCGACGTCTGAAGCGACGTCGACGCCCACTTTCATCTTGACCGACGTGTAGCCCGCCTCGATTTGTTGCTTCGCCTCGCGCGCCATCGCTTCCGGCTCTCCGATGCTTAAGACGTGTGTCACCGGGAAGGCGTCATGATAACGGCCACCAATCCATTCATAGACCGGGAGCCCGAGCTTCTTCCCGACAAGGTCATGACACGCGATGTCGAGTGCCGCCTTAGCGGCTGGCACGTCACGGATGGCCCGATCCATCGCCTCATGGATCTGTTCGAGGTGCATCGGGTTTTTACCGATCAACATCGGTCCGAGCAAGTGACGGATGACACTGATCGTGCTCTCGAGCGACTCGCCGGTGACGTGTTCGTCAGCGACGGCTTCGCCATATCCGACATGGCCGCATGCGCTCGTCATTTTGACGATGACCGACGGCATGTCGTCATAACGATGATAACTGACGATAAATGGCACTTTGAGTGGTAACCGAATCGCAAATAATTCAATCTTGTCTATTAACATGTTGTTTGCTCCTTTACTTATAACGTGTCGTTAGTTATATTGTCGTTAAATAGTCGCTATATTGCAAGGAGGAGTTTTCATGACCATCCACATCGCCATCGTCGGTTCGACAACATTTGTCGAGACCGTTTCACACGCCGCGCCGAAGTTCGACGACGTACGCTTCTCCCACTTCACGTATGCGCATCCTCGCGAAGCGGCCGACATCGCGACACAGCTCGGGTCTTTCGACGGCGTCTTTTTTTCTGGATCGTTCCCTTATGCCTACGCGTCGCCTTTTTTGAACGAGACGATCGCCCATCACGTCGTACAAGATGAGACCGTCCTCTTGACGACCGTCCTATACGCGACGCTCACCCAAAAGCTTGCCCTCGATGAAGTGACGATTGATGTGAACGAACCGGAACGGTTACACACCATCTTCACGTCGTTCACCGATTTGACGCAACCTGCTGTCATGAAGATCCATCCAGATGTCGATTTCTCAGACGTCTTTCGTTTCCACGCCTCCCATCAACAACGTGACACCAAGTTGGCCGTAACGAGCATCGAGCGGGTCCATCGGCAACTGCTCGAAGAAGGATTTAACAGCCAACTTATGATCGAACCGGTCAGTACGGTCATCCGCCACCTTGAAAAACTCATCGATCAGGTCCGGAGACATCTCGCCGACCTGTCCCAGTTCGCAGTTGTCCTTTACGCCTCGACGAGCGCTTCGTTACACGAGTACTTGCGTACGATGCGTCATCAAGGTCACGTCGAAATTCAAGACGATACAATTTTGTTGCTCACGACGAAAGGCGAGATCGTCCACGCCCTCGAGGAAGCGACGTTGTCCCCTCGCGATGACGACTCCTTGATCGGGATCGGGTATGGCACCGACTACAAGACGGCTTTCGAGCATGCCCGCATCGCCTTGTCCGCTTCAACCGAACAGCAGCTAAGAATCGTCGATGCGGCGAAACGGTTGTCGTTCCCGGCCAGCGGCGAGACCGTCCAGTATCGGGTGACCGACGAGATCGCGTTTGATATGGTCAAACGAATCGGCATCAGTCCGCTGAACGTCGGTAAGATCCTTGGCTTTTCGAAACGAAAGCATGAGTTCACCGCCAAAGATCTGACCGACTATCTCGGGGTATCTCGACGGACGACGGAACGGCTCATCAAAAAACTTCATGATGGCGGATTCGTCGACGTGATCGGCGAGGAGATGAGTTATACCCAGGGACGTCCCCGCGCCGTCTATATCTTTAAGTTACCCTCCTGAAGAAAGGCGCATCGCTTATGGGCGACGCGCCTGTTCTTATTGTGCTTGCTGTTCGATAGGCGCTTCTGCCTTTAACACATGAAGCTTCGCAATCGTGAAACCGGTGAACGCGTAAACGATCGAGATGACCGGCACAATGAAGTTCAAGATGGCGTATGGCGCATACTCGAACGCCCCGACGCCGAGCGTACCGAGGATGAACACCCCGCACGTGTTCCATGGAATGAACACCGACGTGAGCGTCCCGCCGTCCTCAAGCGCACGGGATAGGTTTTTTGACTGAAGTCCCATCTTCTCGTAGGCACCGGCAAACATGCGTGCCGGGACGACGATGGATATGTACTGTTCAGAACACGTCGCGTTCGTGGCAAAACCGGCTAAAATGGTCGACGCGATCAGTGAACCGGCCGACTTCGCAAGTTTCACGATTTGATTCATGATCGATTGGAGCATGCCCGAGTATTCCAATATTCCTCCGAACGTCATCGCGACGATCGTCATCGAGACGGTGTACATCATCGCGTCTAAGCCGCCCCGACTGAACAAGTTGTCGACGAGTTCGTTTCCTGTATCGATGACGTACCCGCTCTGCAACGCCCCGACGCTATCAGCGAGCGAACCGCCTTGGACGACGACTTGAGCTAGGAAACCGAGCGCAATCCCGACGACGAGCGCGGGGATGGCCGGCACTTTTTTCGCGACGAGCACGATGACGGCAAGCGGGATCAACAACAGCCATGGTGAAATGAGGAAGCTGTCCTTTAAAATCACAAGCGTCTGCGTGATCTCAGACGAATCCGTCGACGTCTCGCTAAACCGTCTGCCAATCCAGAAATATACTCCGAGCGCAATCAACAATCCCGGAATCGTCGTGTAAAGCATATGACGAATGTGTTCAAATAAATTCGTGTGTGTCAGTCCGGCTGCAAGGTTCGTCGTATCTGATAGCGGCGACATCTTGTCCCCGAAGTACGCCCCCGAAATGACCGCCCCCGCGACCATCGCTGCCGGAATCCCCATGCTGAGGCCGATCCCCATGCCAGCGACCCCGATTGTCCCCATCGTCGACCAAGAACTGCCGATCGATAAGGCGACGACCGCACAAATCAAACAAATCGTGACGAGAAAATAGGCTGGCGAAATGATCGTCAAACCGTAGTAAATCATCGTCGCAACGATGCCGCCCCCGATCCATGCGCCAATCGTCAAGCCGACGAGAATGATAATGACAACGGCCGGCAACGCGAGCCGAATCCCTTTGTACATCATCTCCTCGATCTCTTTCCACTTGAATCCATGTTTATAGGCGACGATCGATGCGACGGCCGTCCCGATGATGAGCGGGATGTGCGGTCCTTGCTCGAGTAAGACGATCGCCACGAGCATGACCCCGATCATGACAAGTAGCGGTAGGATCGCCCACCCGAGCTTCATTTCTAGTTTGTTCCCCTGTTCCATACGTTTTCCTCCCCGATAGCGAAAAATTCAGAATTGTCGTTATATTGTCGCTAATAGGATTATGATAACGCTTACATCAATTCTTGGCAATAAAAAAAGACGAAAGCGTCATGCTCTCGTCTCAATCCCGCTCTACCGCTCGCCGTATCGTTTCGGCGAGCAGAAGCGCACCTTCTTGCAGGACGGACCGATCAAACGTCATCTCGGGATGATGGAGGCCTGGTGTCAAGTTCGCGCCAATGCCGATCACCGTCGCGTCAAGGTCCGGCTGTTTCACCGTATAAAAATGAAAATCATCGCTTCCGGACGTGACGATGCGCTCGACGAGTGCCGAAGGGCCGTACCGTTCCAAAATCGCCTCGCTCGCCTGACGGCTCGACTTTGGTCCAACGACGGCGCCTGGCGTGAAATCTTCCCATGCCCAGTCGATTGTCACCCCATGAAGGCTGGCGATTTGCGCCAGCATCACCTCGACCCGGTCACGTAAAGCGAGCAATTCATCGTTTGCTTGCGCACGCACATCGATCGAGAACGTGGCGTTGCCCGGGATGATGTTCAAGTTATCACTTCCCGCCTGCACGCCCGTCAACTTGATCGAGTGCGGCTCGAACGGAGACAGATAGATGCTTTTCAACTGTTGCTGGATCGTGAATATGACGTCGAGCGCGTTTTGGCCTTGATGCGGACGCGCACCGTGGGCATCGGCACCGATGACGCGTCCTCTTAAAAAGATGGCGGCCCCGTGTTGAATCGTCGCCGCGAACTGACCGAGGGCGAGTTCTTCTGCCGGGCGCAAATGAATGCCAAACAGCTGGGTCACGTCGGCAAGAGCACCTTTCTCAATCATCGCGAGCGATCCGTTCCCTTGTTCTTCGGCCGGTTGAAAGATGAACCGAATCCGTTTGGTCAATGCCTCACTTCTCAGCACGTCGAGCGCACCGAGCACCATACTGATGTTGGCGTCGTGACCGCACGAATGGTTTGCTTTGAACGTTCCGTCAACTTGTTGCCATAAGGCGTCAATGTCGGCCCGGACGGCAATGACTTCCTCCCCTGAACCGATTTCGGCGATGACGCCGGTGACGTCGTCAAACGTCTCATGACGTACTCCCCATGTCGCCAAGATATCCGCGATCGTCGACGTCGTTTCAACTTCTTTCCAACTCACTTCAGGATGAGCGTGAAAGTGTTCGAACCACGTCAGTACGTTTGTACTCATGTAGCATCCCTCCGTATGTACATTATATTTTCTTGACTCCTTTGATCAGCACCCACTGCAGCGGCAGACGTGCCCATGTCACCCAGTTCGGGATTGGCTTTCCGCCGATACGCGTCGGTTTCAGCGCCATATTGATGTTTGCCGGGAACACGGCGAGCAAGAAGGCCGGCAACGTCTTTTTGACGAAGCCCGTTCCGCGGTTCATGAGCAACAACGCCCCGTAGACGATTTCAATCACACCGCTTGCCTGAACCATAAATCGTTTGAACGGCCAAGACTTCGGAATGATGGACATAAAGGCACGCTCTTGGACGAAATGCATGATTCCGGCTCCTAGAAACAACATGCCGTATAACGAACGGATCATATGAACTCCCCCTTTTTTTAAGCATACCAAAAAAGGCGGGCAACATGCCCACCTTTACAATGCCGAACCGTTCACGTTTTGTATCTCGACGTCAACTGTATCCGTTTGACCGTCTCGAATATATTCAATCGACACCGTCCCGTCCGTATCACGGATCAATTCGCTCCGGAGGTCGATGAAAGAAGACACGTCTTGGTCGTTGATTTTGACGATGACATCGCGTGCCTGTAGCCCGGCCCGTGCCGCTGAACTGTTCGCCTGTACATCGATGATAATTGTCCCGTTCGTCACCGATTCTGGCAAGTTGATCTGTTCCGTCAAGTATCCCGGAGGAAATTCAGACACGTCCCGGAGCGACACGCCGAGAGATGGATGGTTCACTTCCCCCGTCTGCTCGATTTGATTGATGAGCGGCAAAGCGATATCGATTGGAATCGAGAATCCGACACCTTCCACGGAGTCGGTCGCGATTTTCATCGAGTTGATACCGATCAATTGACCTGCTTCGTTGATGAGCGCGCCGCCTGAGTTACCTGGGTTGATGGCAGCGTCGGTCTGGATGACCTCGGCGTTGAAATCGGCTTGTCCGTTCTCGTCCGTGTCGACCGGTACGAGACGGGACGTCGATGAGACGACACCGCGCGTCACTGAGTTCTCAAACTGACCGAGCGGGTTACCGATCGCGATGACCGTTTGCCCCGGCTTCAACTCACCAGACTTGCCGATATTGATCACGGCCGGCACGTCGGCCGCATCGACTTTCAAGACGGCCAAGTCATACGTCGCATCGCTGCCCATCAATGTCGCATCCGCCGTCTTTCCATCGTTGAACGTGACCGTCAAACGGTCTGCGCCGTTGACGACGTGATGGTTCGTGACGATATATGCGGCGTCGCCTTCTTTTTTATATATGACCCCGGAGCCGACACCTGCCTCGACCGATTGGCTCGAGAAACCTTGCGTCGCGAAATTGTTCACGGTCACGACGGCCGGTTGCGCGGCAGCGACGGCATCCGTCACGGACGTATCCCCGACGTTCGAAGACGTCTGAAGCGGCGTCCCTTCCGATGTGACCGCCGTATCGTTCACGTTGATCGGTGTTTGATCCAAGAATGGTAACGCGACCGCCCCCGTGACGAGCGCGCCGATGACCCCGCCCACAAAGCCAGGGAACATCCGCCCGACAAAAGACGGTTTAGCCTTTTGCTCGACAAGTGGCTGTTCCGGCGGACGGGTCGACGAGCCGAGCTCCGAGTCGAGCCAATCTTCGCGTCGTTTGTCTTCAGGTGTATGATCGTTTCGTTCCATGTTGATTCATCTCCTCAATGATGTTTCCTCTAATCTTTAACCTGATTATAATCGGAACCAATCCGTTCATCGAGAATTGACGGAGCGTTTACAAGATTCTTCACAATTTGCGTCAATGTCAGTTTAGACGATGACGTTCCGCAACGTCCCAAGCCCGGTGATCGATACTTCGACCGTATCACCCGTCTGCAAATAGACGGGCGGCTTCATCCCATGGCCGACCCCGGCCGGTGTGCCCGTCGCGATGATGTCGCCCGCTTCAAGCGTCATCCCTGTCGATAACGTCCGGATCAGTTCTTCAATCGGTCGAATCATCTCGTCTGTCGTTCCGGACTGACGTTTTTGTCCGTTCACCGTCGTCTCGATTGTCAACGGGAACGATAGCTCGTCCGGAGTGACGACGTATGGACCGATCGGACAAAACGTATCAAACGATTTACCACGGAAAAACTGGACATGCTGCTTTTGGACGTCGCGCGCAGTAATATCATTCAGGATGGTATACCCAAAAATATGGTCCGCGACGTGTTCAATGTCTCGACCGGACTTACCGATGATGACGGCGAGTTCCCCTTCATAGTCGAGCTGGTCGGTCAGTTCCGGATGCCGCTCGACGACCGCCTCGGGGCCGACGACCGCCGTCGGTGCCTTCGTGAAGATGACGAGTTTCCCGGCGCCGGCCGTGTCCATCTCTTTCACGTGCTCTTCGTAATTCTTCCCGATACAAATTACGTTTTTAAGCGGACGGTACGGCGCGAGCAGTTTGACCGAATCGAGTGGATAGACTGGAGCGACATCGAGGTCGATGTCCGGCTCGAATTCGCGAGCGATCACTTCTAATAACGAGTTCGTATGTAATTGATTGCTGACGTCATAGACGTTCTCACCTTCGACGACACCGACCGCCACTTCCCCGTCACGTTCATATGTACACCATTTCATGTAAATTCCCCCTTTTTATTAGTATACAAAAAATCGGGGCGGTGTCGCCCCGATTAAACTTTGTTCAAAAAGATGATGCGCTGGTTGCTCGAACCTCTAAAACGAAGCGAGCGGTCGAGTAACGTTTCGACGAACTTGCCGTCGACGAGTACGTCGGCATTGTCGAGAACGTCCTTGACCTGTTCATCTTCTAGTTGTTCGAGCGCCTCGAGCGTATATCCGGTGTACACCCAGACGTTTTTCCCAAGTGCTTTGCAGCCACGGACGAGTCGTGACAGCTCGCGCGGTTGCAAGAACGGTTCACCTCCCGACACCGTGACGCCGTCCCAACCGGACGCTTCGACCCGTTCGAGCAGTGACTCGACCGTCACCTCTTCCCCGCCTCTCGGATTCCATGACTCCGGGTTATGGCAGCCCGGGCAACGGTGCGGGCAACCGGCTGTAAAGATGACGGTCCGCACGCCCGGTCCGTCGACGACCGATTCATCAAGTACGGATAGGACGCGCATCATGCTTCACCCTCGCTTTTTCTTCTTCTCGTTTCGCCGAGTTCCATCGGTCCATCGTGCCGACCAAATACCCAGTGATCCGGCGAATTCGCTCAATCTGCTCGACCTCGCCGCACGTTGGGCACGCCTCATCGATGATTCCTTCGAGTCCGCAACTACCGCAACGATCGACCGGATGGTTGATTGATCCGTAACCGATATTATACTGACGCATAAGCCTGACAATCGACTCGACCGCTTCCGGGTTATGGGCGAGTGACCCGTCGACTTCGACGTACGTGATATGACCGGCGTCACAAAGTGCATGATACGGGGCCTCTAGCCGAATTTTCTCTCGGATTGACACGTTCTGGTATACGGGGACGTGGTACGAGTTCGTGTAAAAGGCCCGGTCAGTCACTCCTTCGATCATCCCGAATGACTGTTGATCTTTTATGACGAACTTTCCGGACAATCCTTCCGCAGGCGTCGCCAAAAGCGAGAAGTTCAAGTCATAGCGTTCTGCCGCCGCTTTCACCCGCTCGGCCAATCGCGCAACGATGTCGAGACCGAGCCGTTCAGCGTCCCTCGACTCTGCATGCGTCGCACCGACGAGAACACGTAACGTTTCAGCGAGTCCAATGAAACCGACCGACAACGTCCCTTGTTTCAACACTTCCCGCAGCTCATCGTCAGGTGCGAGCGTCTCACTACCGCGCCACACGTGTTGGGCGTATAAGAAGCGGAACTCATCGGCACGACGTTTGCATTGATACTCAAATCGCTCGAGCAACTGTTCGATGGCGATGTCGATATACGTGTCGAGCGTCTCATAAAATGATTTCAAATCCGACGATACGAGCGCGATTTTGACGAGGTTCAACGTCGAGAACGACAAGTTCCCTCTTCCGATCGACGTCTCTGCACCGTGACGATTGCCCATGACCCGGGTTCGGCACCCCATGTAAGCGACTTCTGAAGCAGGTGTCCCGTCATAGTACGCTGCATTGAACGGAGCGTCGATAAAGGAGAAGTTCGGGAACAACCTCTTTCCGGTAACACGACACGCCAACTGGAACAAGTCAACGTTCGGATCGCCTTCGTTAAAGTTGACCCCCTCTTTCACTTTGAAAATTTGAATCGGGAAGATCGGCGTCTCACCGTTCCCGAGTCCCCGTTCTGTCGCCTGTAACAGTTCCCGAATGAAGACGCGGCCCCAAGGTGATGTGTCGGTCCCATAATTGATGGAGACGAACGGTACTTGACCGCCACCGCGGGAGTGCATCGAGTTCGCGTTATGGATGAACGCCTCACACGCTTGGTACGTGGCCGTGACCGTCTCTTGCTCTGCAATCGCTTCGATTTGGCTATCCGATAAATCGACCGGAAGCGATTTCAAGCGTTTAACATGTCGCTCGTACGTTTTCTCGACGTATGGGGCGAGGTCGGCATCGAACGTCGGAAACGCCTGTCCACCATGCTGCATGTTTTGATTCGCTTGAAGGATGATCGATGCGAGCGCCATCGCCGAACGGATATCCTGGGGTGATCTTATCGTCCCATGACCCGTATGGAATCCGTTCGCAAGCAAGTCCCCGAGTGGGATTTGACAACATGTCGTCGAGCCTGTCACATAGTAGTCCGCATCATGGACGTAAAGGAAATTGTCCGCAATTGCCTGCCTCGAGCGCTTCGACAACAAGTATGTTGTGGCCAACTCTTTTGATACTTCAGACGATAGACGCGCCAGTTTCCCGAGCGGCGATTTCCCGTCGACGTTGGCGTTTTCTTGTACTAAATCTTGATCGGGCAGGACACAGACGTCCTCGTACAGCTGAACTAAATTCACTTCGCAACACCTCACTATATATTGATTCATAATTCGTTATAACCGGTTGAACCACCTATATATTGATTATGTCACGTTTATCGAATCGAAGGCGGCACGAAATTGTGACAGTTGAAACGAACGAATATGAAAAAAACAGCCGAATCCTAGGCGTGGACTCGACTGTTCGATATCGTGATGTATGTCATACCTCTTTTGCCGATTTGACGATTTTCAGTTCGACTTCTTCCGATTCTTGCGCTTCACGCAATCCTTTCGCGTTCAACCATGTGTAAATCGCTCCCATGAATAACGCCCCACCGATGATGTTCCCGAACGTCGCCGGGACCAAGTTGTGGATCGCGCCAGCGAAGCTGATTGTCTCCGGATGCGGGACGACGAGCGTGAGCGCGAACAAGACGAAGTTCGCGATGACGTGATCGAACCCAGAGGCGAAGAAGACGGCGACGAGAAAGATCATCGAGAAGATTTGGGCGAACTCATTTTTCATTTGTTTCGGTAAGAAGATTGCAAGACAGACCATCCAGTTACAGAAGATGGCACGGAAGAAGATCTCGACCGTCGTGTGGTGCATCTTGCTCTCGACGACCGCGAACAACCAGTTGTTCATCCCAAGTTCTTGAATGATTCCGGTCGGGGCAAGCAATATGGCGAACAAAATTCCGCCGACTGCATTCCCAACAAAGCACAATAACCAGACGAGCATCGTATCACTGAGCGTCGTATATCCGCGCAACGTCGACGTCGTGAAGTACATCGTATTCCCCGTGAACAGCTCAGCTCCCCCATAAATGATCATCACGAGTGCAATCCCGAACGAAAAGCCGCCAATGAGCGTCGTGAACGGCGAATCAAGCAGATACATGCCATTGACGACTTTTAGTGTGAAGATGGCGGCGAACCCGATAAAGATCCCGGCGAGCATCGCCCGTAAAAAGTATTCCATTGGCCGATAATGAATCATGTGCGATGACGCCTGGGCTTTTTTTCGCAATGATTCAAGTGCATGGATTTCCATTGATGCCATGTCACAAACCCTTCTTTCTGTTTGAATGAACCTTTATAATAAGAACGAACATGTGAAATCATTAACAATATAAGCCCGAATCCAATAAATTGCAATCGACCTTGGATCATGTTGACACATTTTTCACATCGTAATCGTTTACATATGTCGGATTTGTGACGAAAAAAACGACCCTTCGCAAAGGGTCGTTCGATCGAGCTTATTCTTTGTCTTCAGACTTCTCTTCAGACTCTTCCGAAGATGCTTCAGCCGACTCTTCTTCAGTCGCTTCAGTTTCACCTTCTTGCGTAGTATCTGTGTCTGCTTCAAGCTCTTCAAGTGATACCGGCTCATTAACCGATGCGATTTGAAGTTCGCCATCCGAGACAACCTCGTAGTCTTTGTTTTCTGGAATGTCCGCTACCGTCACCGAGTCACCGATGCCAAGTTCAGATACATCGAGTTCGATGCGCTCTGGGATGTTGGCAGGTGTGGCCGATACCGTGACTTTATAGAGCGTTTGTGCCAAGAAGCCGCCTTCTTTGACACCTTTCGCGTCGCCGACGAGCGTGACGTCCGCTTCGACTTCTGTTGCTTCGTCCATCTTCACGGCCATGAACTCGACGTGCTTATACTCGTTCGTGAACGGGTCAACTTCCGTCCCGTGAACGAGCGTGTTCACTTTCTTGCCGTCGATGTTGAGTTCGATCAAGGCGTTATCACCATGCTCACGAAGGATTTTACGAAGTGCCATCTCTTCAAACGCGACTGGTGTGCTCTCGACTTTGTAGCCGTAAACGACACCTAGCACTTTTCCTTCTTTGCGTAAGTTTGCACGGACCGATCGTGGTCGTAACTCTCGTTTCGTTACATTAAGCTTGTCTGCCATAATCTTATCCCCCTACTGGTTTATCGATCATGTCTACATCTTGAGGGTGAGGCAGTGAAAGAGCCACCTCTCAACCTCGATGCGTTGAGCGACATGTGTATATTGTTCCCAGTGGCCGGTCAAGATAAACGTTACAGCCCGTTAAAAAAAGATTACAGCGGTGTCACATAACGCGCTTGAATAGCTTCTCAAGTTCATACGTGCTCCACTTCACGAGAATCGGTCGTCCGTGCGGACACGTGTACGGGGAAGCGGTCTGATTCAAATCGTCGATCAGTTGGCGCATCATCTCGATGTTCAACGGATGGTTCGCTTTGATCGAACGTTTACACGCCATTAAGATTGAGGCCTCTTCGCGGTACTTGGCAATATTAATGGACCGGTCCCGAATCGCCATCTCGATCAAATCCCGGACCGTCCCTTCGAGGTCATGTTGCGGATACCACGTCGGAATCTCACGGACGAGGAACGTGTTGCCACCGAACGGTTCGAGTTGCAGACCCGCCTCTTCTAATAGCGTAGTGACTTCTTCGATGGCGAGCGCTTCTTCTTGCGTGAACTCGAGCGTGAGTGGAAGCAGCAACAACTGATATTCTTTTTCAGGACGCCCGAGTTGTTCATAAAACAGCTCGTATTTGATACGTTCTTGGGCGGCATGTTGGTCAATGACGTACATGCCGTCCTCGGCGCCACAGACGATATAGCTCGCATGCAGTTGACCGATGACGTCGAGCGACGGGAGCCGCTCCCCTTGTTTCTTTTTAGGCGTGGCCTCAAACTCACGTTTAGGCGTGGCCTCTTGCGTGTGCGGCGTCGGCGCCCAATTGCTCGGTGACGTGATTGGCTCACGAGGGATCGGATAGTTCCATTCAACGTCCTCTTTCACTTCAGGCGAACGTTCCACGGTGAAGTCGAGCCGTTCTTGCTCAGACTGAATGCGCTCCGGTTTCGGTTTTGGTTGAACAGACGGGATGAGGCGTTGCTCGCGCAACGTCAGCTGGACCGTCTCTCGAATCAATTGGCACAGTTCTTTCTCTTTGGAGAGCCGGACTTCCCGCTTCGTCGGGTGGACGTTGACGTCAATGAGCATCGGATCCATATTCACCTCGAGTACGGCAATCGGATAGCGCCCGATTGGAAGGAGCGTATGATACCCGTCGAGCACGCTTTGGGTCAAGGCAAAATTTTTAATGCTCCGTCCGTTCAAGATGAGCGTCACGTACTGTTTGTTCGAGCGGGTCACTTCGGGACGGACGAGATACGCGCTTAAACTGTAATCGTTCGTCTTGCCCGACGCCGTGACGATTTGCGAGGCGACTTGCCGGCCGTAAATGGCGAGCATCACTTGTTTGACGTCTCCGTTTCCGTTCGTCCGAAGCAGCTCTTTGTCTTCATGAAACGCGGATAGACGGACTTCTGGATGGGATAGCGCGATTCGGTTGAGTGTATCGGTGATGCTTGCGAGTTCTGTCGCCGACGTCTTCAAATACTTCAGCCGAGCCGGTGTATTAAAAAATAGCTGACTGACGGCAATCTCTGTGCCGACGTTGGCCGCTGTCGGCATCGTCTCGGCCACGACGCCGCCTTGGAGCGTCATTTCAAACCCGTCTTCTTCTGTCCGTCGAGACTTGAGTGTGACGTGACTCACCGAAGCGATCGACGCGAGCGCCTCGCCTCGAAAGCCGAGCGTACGAATGCGGAACAAGTCGTGTTCATCGCGAATCTTACTCGTCGCATGCCTTAAAAAGGCGCGCGCGGCATCGTCTTCATAGAAACCGTGGCCGTTGTCACGAACTTTGATCAACCGAATCCCGGCTTCTACGAGTTCGACCTCGATTTTCGTCGCACCGGCATCGATTGCGTTCTCGACAAGCTCTTTTACGACCGAGGCCGGGCGCTCGACGACTTCACCGGCAGCGATCCGGTTCGCTAACTGTTCTGGCAGTTCTTGAATGATGCCCATCGTCTCACCCTTTCTTTGCAGACTGTTGTAGCGCATAAAGCGCCTGCATCGCCTCGATTGGGTTCATGGCGAGCAGATCAAGCTCGAGCAGTTGTTGGCGGACGTCATCGCTCGTCTCGAACAACGACAGTTGAGCCGCCTCGTCTGTCGCCTCCTTTTCGATCGGCGACCGTGGGGTCGTGACCGGTTCGGCTTCAAGTGCAGACAAGATCGTTCTCGCCCGGTCAATCAGTTCCGGGGGCAGGTCGGCCAGTTCGGCGACATGAATCCCGTACGACTTATCCGCTTTGCCTGGGTGTACCTCATGCAAGAAGACGACGCGCCCGTCCCGTTCGATCGCACGCACGTGGACGTTTTCAAGCGCCGGAATCGACTCTTCTAAGACAGTGAGCTCATGGTAGTGGGTCGAGAACAGCGTCTTCGCCCCGATCGAGGCCGCGATATATTCGACGATCGCCTGGGCGAGCGCCATCCCGTCATACGTCGACGTGCCGCGACCAATCTCATCTAGTAAAATCAGACTGTTCGCTGTCGCTTCTGTCACGGCTTGACGCGTCTCGGTCATTTCGACCATGAACGTCGACTGACCGCTCACGAGGTCATCGGCCGCACCGATGCGCGTGAATATACGGTCAAACAGCGGGAGTTCGGCCGCTTCAGCCGGAACGAACGATCCGATTTGATGCATGATCGTGATGAGAGCGAACTGACGCATGTACGTCGATTTACCGGACATGTTCGGTCCTGTGATCAACAACATACGTCGACTGTCGTCAAGCGTCAAATCGTTTGCGACGTATTCGCCGCGCGGGAGCACCGTCTCGATGACAGGATGGCGGCCGCGGTCGATTTGAACATGTTTAGACGTCTTTGCTCGCACGTAGTCACGTTTCTCGGCGACGAGGGCGAGACTGAGCAACACGTCAAGCTCGCTGAGCGAACGGGCGAGCTGTTGCAACGGCTTCGTCTCTCGTTTGACACGGTCACGAAGTTCGACGAACAACTCATATTCGAGCGTGCAACTTTTCTCTTCGGCTCCAAGAATGAGGGCTTCTTTTTCTTTCAATTCTGGCGTGACATAGCGCTCGGCGTTCGTAAGCGTCTGTTTGCGCTCATAACGCCCCTCTTCGAGCAAGCGTGCGTTTGCTTTCGTCACTTCCAAGTAATAGCCAAAGACGCGATTGTAGCCGATTTTGAGTGATTTAATCCCAGTCGCGAGTCGCTCTTGTTGCTCAAGGTTGGCAATCCACGTCTTTCCGTTCGCTTTCGCCTCGAGTAGCTCGTCCAACTCACTCGAATAACCGGCACGAATCATTCCGCCTTCTTTTGTCGAGATCGCCGGCGCATCAACAAGCGCTGAATGAAGCAACTTCGTCAACTCGTCGAACGTGTCGAGGTCTGTGTCAATTTGACGGAGACGTGACGCCGTGACCGATTGTAACAAGTGCTGAACGTCAGGGATGCGGGTGAGCGTATCGCGCAATTGCACGAGATCTCGGGCATTCGCCGTCCCGTATCCGACTTTTGCAACAAGACGTTCGATATCGTACACGTGTTTCAACTGTTCTCGGAGTTGGTCACGTAACATGAAGTCGTCTAACAAGTTCTCGACTGCGTCCAATCGGTCTTGAATCGCCGTTTCCGTATAAAGCGGTTGCTCGAGCCAACGCTTCAACAACCGGCCGCCCATCGCGGTCGTCGTTTCATCTAACAAGGCTAGGAGCGATCCTTTTCGTTCTCCGGACCGGGCTGAACGGAACAACTCTAAGTTCCTAGCCGTATTCGCATCGAGCTGCATATGTTGCTCGACTTCATAGGCGATGGCAGGTTGCAGGTGGTCGAGGGAACGCTTTTGTGTCCGTGTCAAATACGCGTATAGCAACGCGAACGCATCCCGTTGCGCCCCGTCCTTCGCGCCGTCGGCAAGGTCGGAATCGATGCGCTCCGATTGAATGGAGAGTGGGATGCCTAACGGCGCAAGCGCGTCTGCTAATCGCTCGTCATCGACGAGCACCTCGTTCGGGAGCAACCCTTCCATTTCCCGAAGGACGGCTTCTTTTGTCGGAAGCGTCGTCAACCACGATTCGCCGGTCGTCACATCGCCACGGGCCACTCCATATACAGCGCCGTGCTTCGAGACGGCGACCAAGTAACGGTTCTCTTTCTCACCGAGTGACGCCATATAGGTCCCTGGTGTGATCACTTGAATGACTTCCCGTTTGACGAGACCTTTTGTCGCCTTCGGGTCCTCCATTTGTTCACAGATGGCCACGTTGAACCCTTTTTCGATCAATTGCTCGATATAAATCGCTGCCGAGTGATGCGGGACCCCGCACATCGGGATCGGATGCTCCGCGTTTTTCCCGTTTTTTGCGGTGAGTGTCAATTCGAGCTCTTTGGCGACAATTTGTGCATCATCAAAAAACAGCTCATAAAAATCACCGAGCCGATAGAATAAAAAGGCGTCTGGATAGTCCGCCTTGATTGAAAAGTATTGTTTCATCATCGGGGTTTGATGTATCGTTTCCATTCGTTTTCACCTCTAGAAATTAGAACAGCTGACCAATGGCCAGCTGTTTGTTAGTATCCGCAGCCGCCGCGTGATTTCTCGGCCGCCATGCCACTTCCTGTTTTTCCTGCGAGGACATCGCCGTCCGTCGCTTCGATGATGCGATCGGTCACCGAGTTGGCGAGCGTCACCGTCACGTATTGAAGTAAGTCGTTCACTTCGACTTGTGTCTCTTGAAACGCTTGGACGACTGGAATCGCGTCAAGCTCATCCATCGCTTTATCGATTTTCTGTTCGACTTTCGCGAGGGCTTCCGTCTTCCCGTAGTGCTGACAATTGACCGCTTCTTTTTGCAAGAACTTGATGCGTTTGATGAGCGTCTGAACGCGCTCGCTTTCATTCACTTTCGTCTCTGCTTCTTTGAAACGCGCCACTTCAGGCGTCTTCGCGAGAAGTTCGGCCAATTCTTTTGCTTTTTCAATCACTTGTTGGTCAGTCACGTTCGTAAACCCCTTTGCTGTCTATAATGTTATCGCACGAATCGTGCGCGAGTGTTCTCCACCATTCTACCATGAACGAATTCGGAAAGGTACATCATGGCTTCAGTTCAAGCCTTGCTTTTTCGGACCATGTCGACGTGGGGAATCCCGTCCTCATCGTATTCATCGCTCGTCCGCTCGAATCTGAAACTCGCATAAAACGGTTCGACGTATGTCTGGGCTTGCAAATAGAGGTCTTCTGCCCCGAAATCTTCGATAGCGGCCTCCATCAGTTGACGCGAATAGCCGTTGCCACGATGCCCCGGGCTCGTCACGACTCGCCCGATCGCAACGGGGGAGGCATGGATTAAAATCCTTAACGTAGCGACGATCTCGCCTCCTTCTTCCATCCAATAATGGACGGCATCGAGGTCTTTCCCGTCGACTTCCTGATACGCACATTGTTGCTCGACGACGAACACTTCCGTCCGAAGTGCGAGTAGCGCATACAGTTCATGCGTCGTCAGTTCACTAAATTGTTTTTTTCTGATCATCGTTCATCGTCTCCTTATAACGTCACACCGAGCGCCCGGGCCACGTGCAACCCGCTCGTCATCGCCCCGACCGTGCCCGCCCCCGGAAAGACGGTGTCACCGCAGACGAACAAGTTTGGAACGTCCGTCCGATAGCTCGCGGCGTGAAACAATGCTTGTCCCGGCGTTTGCGCATAGCCCCCGACGGCGCCGTGCGGCCGTTTCGTATACTTCACCCAGGCACCCGGCCCCCCAGGCAAGACGATCCCAGCGTCCCCTGTCCAATCGGGAAAGCCGATGTGCACGGCTTCGACTAACCGCTCGGTCCATTCACTCTCAAGTTTCTCATAGACGGCGCGCTGTTTCCAATCAATCCATTCCGAAAGATCGAGATGGGTCGATACCGTCACGGTCCGCTCCGGCTTTTCGGTGCGCAACACGTCGCCACCTGCTGACATCGACAGGAACGCATGGCCGCTCGGTAAATGTTGTGTATACACTTGTTGAAACAATGGCCGGTTCACACAGACGTGTTCCGGGAGCGTGATATAGAGACTGAACGTCCCCCACTGCGAACGGCTCAAGTGGCGCCGATATTGTCGCATGAACGATTCGGCATCGTTACCAGTCAGTAATCGACTCGTCGCTTCGAGCGGGATGGCCGATACGACCGTATCGACGATGTCGAGTCGACCGCGCCGATCTGTCAGCAACCAGCCATCACTCACCCGTTCGACAGAGGTGATGTGACGACCGAGCAGCGCCGTCCCACCGTCGTGACGCAGTGCCCGCTCGAGCGCATGGGCGAGCTGATACAGTCCCCCTTCGACGTAAAAGGCCCCCTCATGGTAAATCGACAAGGCGACCGCGGCGAGCAGATGGCTCGCATCTTTTGATCCCGTCTGCAGACTGTCGAGCAAGACGCCGTCAATCAATCGTTCGAACATCGTCCCGCTCAGCTGATGACGGGCGAGCGTCTTCTGTAACGGACGATACAACTTCGGCGCGATGGTGAGAGTATTTGGCCGAAGTCCTTGCAGGGCGACGAGGACGTCTTGAAGACTACGAAACGGCAAGGCTGGTAGTCGTTCGAATAAAGGCCGGAGTGTCTCGAAGTCACGCCACATTTCCTTCATGAACGCGCGGATAAGGTGCGCTTCCGTCGGGAACTTCGCCTCCAGTTCAGCTAGAAAACGACCGCGGTCCTGATAATAGATGACGGTCTGGTCGAACAAGTGAATCTGCATGACTTCCTGTAACGGCCGGAACGGGACGGCCTCCTCTAAATGGCGAAGCACACGGTCATGAATTCCGCCAGGCTCGAAGCCCATGCCGAGTGTCGCCCCGGCCGGGAACAAATAATCCCCCCGCTCGAACTTGCCGGCGCAGCCTCCCCATTCACGTGACGCTTCATATACTGTCACGTCATGTCCGTTTCGTTGTGCGAGCGCGGCCGCAGTCAATCCTGCGATGCCGCCTCCAATCACCCCAATTCGCATCGATATCGCCTCCTTCTTTCATCATACCTCGACACGTCTTTTTCGTGACGATGTAACCTGTTTTTCTGAGGTTTTTGGACAAGGAGGCAGGGTTCTCGCGGACGATGGCGAAAAAACGAATAAAGGACAGGTGAAACCATATGCGAAGTCGGGTCATCATTTATTTGCTCATCCCAATATTAATTTTCATCGGCATACTGATCACACCTCCATCAGAGGAATCGCAAAAAGTGGCCACGATGACGGCCGTCAACATTCAAGAAATGATTCCTTATGAGCGAGAGTACACATCCCAAAAACTACTGCTCGAAGAGACGTTGCACGATTATGAAGCGGTGCTTGAAGAATGGCAACTTGAACGTGGTGCCCGTACATCGTATAGTTACGTCCTTCGATTGCGCGGTTTTGAGACGGTCGTCCAAGTTGATGCTGGTGCGGCCAATACGCGCTCGGACGGTTACTACGCCATGCAGGCGCACAGCCCGATCTATGAGGCGGATAAACCGCTCTCGATTAGTTATCCGATTATCCTCTTCGCCACGGAACAACGGCTCGTCCTCAATCAAATGGAGGTACGAGTCATTTATGAAGAGAACGGAGAGTTAAAAAAGTGGCGCATCACGAGTCAAGAATCATGACATGTGAAAGGAGTTATCCATGCACTTCAAACTTGAACCTGCCGTAGCGGCAAGGACGTTCGTCGCTACGCACTTCCCCGGCTGTCGAGCCGCGCTGCTCGCCGGGAGCGTCGTCCGTGGTGAGGCGACCGCGACGTCAGATCTTGACATCATCATCTTCGACGACAGACTCGTCTCGTCTTATCGGGAATCGTTTATCGAGGCAGGATGGCCTATCGAGCTGTTCGCCCATAACTTGACGTCGTATCGCGAATTCTTTGAGCAGGATTGCCGACGCGCCATTCCGTCGTTGCCAAGAATGGTCTCCGAAGGCATCGTCTTGATCGATACGGATGTCGTCGAACACATCAAACGTGAAGCGAGAGCCTTACTCGACATCGGGCCGGAGCCTTGGTCAGACGAGACGATTGAGATGAAGCGATATTTTCTGACCGATGCGCTCGATGATCTGATCGGATGTACGAATCGCGCAGAGGGGTTGTTCATCGCGAGCACCCTCGCTACGTCAGTCTGTGAGTTCATCCTGCGTACGAATCGGCAATGGACGGGATCCTCCAAATGGACGTACCGCGCTCTCGATCGCTATGATGCCCAAGCAGCCCGTGAGCTCGCCGATGCACTCGAACGCTATTATCAAACGAACGAAACCGACGCCCTCATCCGTTACGTCGATGAGACGCTCTCCCCGTTCGGCGGCCGGTTGTTCGCCGGATTCAGCCGCGGAAAATCAAACGAAATGTGAGGTTGCCCCATGTTCTTTCTTCAACTGTCCGGTTTCCCCGGATCCGGTAAATCGACGCTGTCTCGCGAGATCGCTCGACGACTGGATGCGGTCATCGTCGATCACGATGTCACGAAGACGGCACTTCTTGAATCGACCGCACAGCATCCGCTTGACCCGGCGCTGACCGGAAAAATCGCTTATGACATCGACTGGGCGCTCGTCGAGTTCAATCTATCTTTAGGGAGAAACGTCATGTTGGATAGCCCTTGTTTATATGACGTGATGATTGACCGCGGCTTGGCGATTGCGGCAAATAGCGGAGCCACCTATCGTTACATCGAATGTCTCGTCGATGACATCGATGAAATCAATCGCCGGTTGCGTGAGCGCGATCGAAAGCTCAGCCAAATCGAACACGTTTCCCCATCTGATTTTCACCAAACCGTGGCGAACAGCAAAAAGCCACCGAATATGCATACGCTTACAATCGATACGAATCGTCCGCTCGAGACGTACATTCCCGCAGTCATCGCCTATCTTCAACAAATTGATTGAATACCTGATGCATCCGGCGGCTAGGAAGCTGGATGCATCTTTTTTTATTTATTTGAATTTTTATACTTTACAATTAATAATTATGCAATTACACTTAGTCTCATATCTTGAAGGAGGAATTCATACATGAAGAAATGGATCGTTACAGGGGCACTCGTCATGAGTGCCATCGTACTTGGGGCTTGCAGTCAAGAGACAACGGGAGAAGAAAAAAAGACACTCGTCATGGGGACGAGCGCCGACTACTTCCCGTATGAATTCGTCGACACGGCGAACGGGGACGCCATTGTCGGCTTTGACATTGAAATCGCTGAGACGATTACGGAACGTCTCGGTTATGAGTTAAAGATTGAAGATATGGATTTTGGAAGTCTGCTTGGCGCTCTCAACGCTGGACGTGTCGACTTTGTCATGGCGGGCATGACGCCGACCGAGGAACGTAAAGAGAATGCGGACTTCACGGACATTTATTTGTCGGCGACGAACTTGATCATGTCGAAGGATGAATCGCTACAATCGATTGAAGCGCTTGCTGGCAAAAAAATCGGTGTCCAGACGGCTTCGATTCAAGAAAACATCGCCAAAGAGCAAGCACCGGATGCGGAGCTCGTCTCATTAAACAAGATTCCAGAAATCGTCCAGGAATTGAACACAGGTCGGATCGACGCGATGGTCATCGAGGATACGGTCGCTCAGAAGTACTTGGACCAAGATCAAGGGTTCTACACGTTCGCGTTGAAAGAAGACGGCGAAAAGGGCTCGGCGGCCGCCTTCAAGTTAGACGATGAGCTGCGCGACCAATTCAATGATGAGTTGAAAAAGATGATGGAGTCAGGCGAAATTGATGAATTGACGAAGAAATGGTTCTCGATGGAGCCGACAGAATGAGACAAGTCTCATTGCCGATTTATCCCGTCACCTATCCGACCGGATTTCGATTAAATCAAAACGAGAGCCAGTTCCCGGTGCCGACACGGTTGCACGAACAGCTTTCAACGCTCTCGTTTCACGATTTACATGAGTATCCGGTGCAACCGATTGACGAGTTGTTCAGGCGTTATGCGGCGTACGTTGGCGTGGAACCGAATCAACTGCTCGTCGGGTGTGGCAGTGACGAGATGATTCACGTCGTCACGCAGGCGTTGTTATCGCCGGAAGACGTCGTCTTGTCACCGAATCCCGATTTCGCCCTTTATCCGATCTTCACGACGATCGCACACGGACGTCACGTGCAAACTGACGGTTTATCGTTCGATGCCCTCGTCTCGTCGGTGGAACACTATGCACCAAAACTATTGCTGCTATCGAACCCGAACAATCCGACTGGAAAGCTATGGACGGTTGCCGAGTTGAGTGACCTCGCCGCACGCGTTCCGTATCTCGTCGTCGACGAAGCATACATCGATTTCACACCGGACGCGAGCATGATTTCACATCTCGATGCTTTCCCGAACGTAATCGTGCTCCGAACGTTATCGAAGGCGTTCGGTCTCGCCAACGTCCGTCTTGGTTTCATGGTCACAACGACTGAACTAGCGGCTTACTTCCGGCAATTCGTTCCTCCGTTCAACATTAGCGGTGTCAGTGCAAAAATTGCCAACGTCTTTTTACAAGATTCATCTTATCTTGACGAGGCGATCGCTTGGCATGCCGAGATGCGCGACAAGTGGTCATCGTTACTCGCCACAATCGGTCAAGTTCACCCCGCTAAAGCGAATTTCCTATACGTGACGCTCGACGAACCGGAATTGATATGGTCCCATCTCGCCACGAACGGGATTCACACGTCGCGTCAATCAAGCGGGATTCGAGTGACGCTCGGAACCGAGCAAGCTCTGTTAGCTACAAAACGTGCGTTGATGACGTGGTCGCCCGTTTCTCAACCATAAACGGCACGCCCTTTGAAGTTCGGTACTCTTCCGACTTTATAGGGCGTTTTTGATTTAGGTCAATATTTTTCAAGAAGTGCACGTCTTTCGTTGACAAGATCAAAAAAGGCCATCAAATTTCATCTTACTGCGCTAACTTCTAAGTTGATTGGCTGTTATCGATTTATTGACGATTCGGCCTCCACCAGTCGCAGCTTATACTTTACAGATATGGAGGAAACAGCATGGTTTCACGCAATGAACCGGTCGAGACGAAATGGGGACGAAAACGCATCGGGAATCGCTGGTATTGGACGATTTTAACGCGTTTTTGGCTGTCACACGGTTTCTCACTCGCCTGGTTGCTCTTCTCGATTTACATCTCGCTTCCTTGGCTCATGGATTTAGCCAAATTGACCAATCTCCCACTTGCACTCTTCATTATCGGTGGCATCGCCTACATACCAGGATATTTGATGGCCTTTTTACTCGCCAGTCTCGTCCTCGATCGCCAACCTCCGTTCAAAGATGAACATCCAAATGAGGCCGTAACGGTTATGATTGCCGCTTATAATGAAGAGGCTTCAATCTATGAGACAATCCGCTACGTTGCAACGCAAGATTATACAGGTCCCCTTCACTTACTTGTCATCGATAACAATTCAAATGACAATACGTCAGCGGAAGTGTTACGAGCTAAAGAAGATTTTTCGATTCCGATCACATTATTACATGAACAAAAACCAGGAAAGTTCCAAGCACTTAATTTCGGCTTAACCCACGTGACAACACCGTACGTCATCACCCTCGACGCCGACACGTTGATTCATCCGTCCGCGGTTCGATTTTTAGTGGCTCGACTCGTGAGCAGTCCGAAAGATGTGTGCGCCGTCGCCGGCAGCATGCTCGTCCGGAATAGCCGCAGCTCGTTTTGGACACGCCTTCAAGAATGGGATTATTTCTTAGGAATCGCTTCAATCAAACGGCTTCAAGGACTTTATCAAGGAACGCTCGTCGCACAAGGGGCGTTTAGTTTATATGAAACGGCGGCCGTTCAAGAAGTCGGTGGTTGGCCCGACGCAATCGGTGAAGATATCGTGCTCACTTGGCGCTTGCTTGAGAAGAAACGCCGTGTCTACTTTGAACCGCTCGCGGTCGCCTTCACCGACGCCCCGGAGTCGTTCCGCCACTTTGCCCGCCAACGCTCGCGCTGGGCCCGAGGCATGGTCGAGGGATTGCAGGAAGTGAAGCCGTGGCGTCAGCCCCAGCTGTATACAAAATACTTAACGGGCGTCAACTTGATCATGCCTTATCTCGATATCGCTTATACGTTCTTTTGGATCCCTGGTCTGATCCTCGCCATGTTCGGTCACTATTGGATCGTCGGTCCGATGACGTTGCTCGTTTTGCCCCTCACCGTCCTTAGCTACGGTCTCCTCTACTTTTATCAACGCGATTACGTGTTCAAAAACTTGAACTTACGTGTCCGTAAAAACTTGTTCGGTTTCATCTTTTTCGTGTTGAGCTATCAGCTGTTCATGTCCCCGATTTCAGTGTGGGGCTATGCACAAGAGACGTTCAAACTAAAACGTGTTTGGGAATGATCAAAGGCCCCGCAACTATTTTGCGGGGCCTCCTTTTTTATGTGATCGTCTTGATGACGCGCGCCGGGTTGCCCCCGACGACGGTAGAGGCGGGCACGTCTTTCGTCACGACCGCGCCGGAAGCGATCACGGCATCATTCCCGATTGTCACACCAGGATTGATGATGGCGCCACCGCCGATCCAGACGCGATGTCCGACCGTGACCGGTTTCCCATATTCTATGCCGGAGATGCGCTCCGTCGGGTCGAGCGGATGAGTCGCCGTGTAAACGTGCACGCCCGGTCCGAGCATACAATCGTCACCGAACCGGATTGGACAGATGTCTAAAAACACACAATCGAAATTTGCGAAGAACCGCTCCCCGATGTGGATATTGAAGCCATAATCACATTTGAACGTCGGCTCGAAGTAAAACGACTCCCCGGTCGACCCGAACAACTCGCTTAATGTTTCTTTTCGAATGGCGAGATCATCGATGCCTGATTGATTGAACTGCTCCATCAATCGACGCGCATGGCGCCGTGCGGTCACAAGCTCTTCATCTCCGGCAAGGTAGCGCTCGCCTCGAACCATCTTTTCTTTTTCCGTCATCGTCTTTCCCCCTATTCTTTTTCAGTATAGAGGATTTTCGCCAGAAATGGGGAATAGGATGTTGACGAACTTGAGGAGGAATTGACAGATGAAACGTATTCTAGATTGCAGAGCCAGCGACTTTTTGACGTTCAACCGCAGCGATTTGATTGAGTCCATTCGAAAAGCCGAAGGACGCACCGTCCTCGCGGAGGTCATCCCGACCGTCCAACCGTTGTATCCCGAAGTGACGAACGCGGAACTTGCCAGAGCCTTCGGTGCAGATATGATCTTACTCAACATGTTTGACGTGTTTCACCCGTACGTGAAAGGACTGGAAAGTCACGCCTTGTTCGGTAACGACCCGGAAGAAACGATGTCAGACAATCCGATTTTAGAGTTGAAACGGCTCGTCGGGTTGCCGATCGGTGTCAATTTAGAACCGGTCGACTTCTCCGAGAAGTCTTCTGAAATGCATGACGTCAAGCATGGACGGCTCGCGACACGTGAAGCGTTCGCGAAAGCGTCTGAACTTGGCATCGACTTTATTTGTCTGACCGGCAACCCGAACACCGGCGTGACGAATGAGGCGATCGAGCAAGCCATTATCAGCGCCCGTCAAGAGTTTGCCGGCGTCATCATCGCCGGCAAGATGCATCAAGCCGGTGTCGGCCGAGTGCTCGACCGCGAGGCGTACACGCGCTTCGCCGAAGCCGGTGCCGATATCATCTTGATTCCAGCCCCAGGTACCGTCCCTGGTGTTCGCGAAGACGAGTTTTTCGAAGTCACCCGCGACATCCAAGCGCTGAACAAACTCGTCGTCGCCGCCATCGGGACTTCACAAGAAGGAGCAGACGAGGCGACGATTCGGGAAATCGCCTTGTCCTCGAAACGTGGTGGGACGGACGTGTTTCATATCGGGGACGCTGGACTGTCAGGCATCGCCACACCGGAAAATATTCAAGCGTTATCGATTGCCATCCGCGGTCGGCGTCATACGTATATCCGCATGGCCACCTCGGTCAATCGCTAAAAAAAGGAACGGAGCCTTGAGGCTTCGTTCCTTTCTCGTCTTACCAGTCTTCGACGTCACGGCGTGGTTTCGCCGGTGTTGTCGTCCCATGGCGCTCACTGAGAAGCGTCTCGACGTCTTCAAGCGAGACACCTTTCGCTGCGAGCAAGACGAGCAAGTGATAGATCACGTCCGCCGCCTCTTCGACGACGTTCTCATCCTGCAATGCCGCAATCACGACCTCGAACGATTCCTCGCCGAACTTTTTGGCGATTTTATCGACGCCTGACTCGAACAAATACGTCGTATACGACCCGTCTTTCGGTGTCGTCTTCCGTTCTTGAATCAATTTCTCTAACTCGTGAATCATCCTTCCACCTCCGTGAAAAAGCAACTTCGATTACCCGTGTGACACGTCGGCCCATTGGCCCGGACGCGGACGAGAAGCGCGTCTTGATCGCAGTCGACATGAATGCTTTCAAGTTCGAGCGTGTTCCCGCTCGATTCGCCTTTCATCCAAAGCCGCCCTTTTGAGCGCGACCAGAACGTGACCGTGTTCGTCTCAAGCGTCTGTTGAATCGCTTCATCGTTCATATAGCCGAGCATGAGTACGGCGTTATCTTCCGTCGACACGATGATCGCCGGGATCAATCCACTGTCGTCGTAACAAACCGCATCGGCAAGTTGTGTTCGCTGCATACGTGCTTCACCTCTTCCACTGTCGTTTTCCGGTCATGTAGAATCGAAGCGAGCAGCGCCGCATCGACACGTTCGAGCGCATCGACGACGTGACTCGCGTTGCCGGCCCCACCCGAGGCGATGATTGGTATATCGACCGCGTCACGGAGAAGCTCGAGAATGCCCAAATCATACCCGCTCTGTTTCCCGTCTTGGTTCATCGACGTGACGAGCAGTTCCCCTGCCCCAAGTTCGGCGACGCGTTTCGCCCAGTCAATGGCGCGCAGTTCCGTCTTCTGTTTGCCGCCATACGTGTAGACGAAGTACTCCCCGTCCTCGAAGCGAACGTCGATGGCGACGACGATACATTGAGACCCGAAACGTTCGGCCGCCTGTTTAATCAAATCAGGCGATTCGACGGCGAGCGTGTTGAGTGAGACTTTATCCGCCCCTGCTTTTAAAAGCGAAGAGATGTCTTCAAGCGAACGAATACCGCCGCCGACCGTGAGCGGGATGAACACTTTCCGGGCGACGGCGCTGACGACGTCGAGCATCGTCTGGCGCCGCTCGGTGCTGGCCGTGATATCCAAAAAGACGAGCTCGTCGGCCCCGGAGGCGTCATAATATTTCGCGATTTCCACCGGGTCACCGATATCGCGTAGCGCCACGAATTCGACGCCTTTGACGACACGTCCTTCTTTTACATCAAGACATGGGATGATGCGTCGTTTAAGCATGGCGCGCCTCCCACTCGATCAACTGGTCGAGACTGACTTTTCCTGAAAGCAACGCCTTGCCGACGACGGCCTCATCGATCTGCGCGTCGCTTAGTGCCTGGACGTCTGCCTCTGTCGTCACCCCGCCTGAAGCGATGAGAGTGACCGTGACCGCCTCACGGAGCGCGCGCATGCGCTCGAGGTTCGGGCCGTTCAGTTTGCCGTCCGAACCGATATCTGTGTAAAGGATCGTCTTCACGCCACGGGCGACCAAATCATTCGCGGCCTCGATATCACGCAATGTCGTCGCCTCTTGCCAGCCGTTGACGGCGACCATCCCGTCATACGCATCGAGCGCGACGGCAATACGGTCGCCGTATTTGGCGAGCGCCGCATCCAAGAAATCGGGATCCGTGAACGCCTTCGTCCCGAGTAGGACGCGGTCGGCCCCGGTCTCCATGACAGCATCGAGTGCTTCGACTGAACGGATGCCCCCGCCCGTCTGGACGAAAAATCCGCATTCTTTCGCGAAACGGACGACGTCAAGGTGTCTCGGCTCACCCGCCTTTGCTCCCTCGAGGTCGATCAAATGGAGCATCGGGACACGCCCTTGCCATTCTTTCAACTTTTCGTATGGGTCCCCGTACTGTTCTTCTGTATTAAAATCCCCTTCTGTCAGACGGACGATTTTACCATCGATTAAATCAATTGCCGGTAGTAATCTCACGCTCGACCGACTCCTTCCATTCTTGTAGTAAACGTAATCCGAACGTCCCGCTCTTCTCTGGATGGAACTGCATCCCCGTGACAAGACCGTCCTGTACGATCGCAGGAACGCGCTCGCCCATATAGTCGGCTGAGGCGACAATATTCGCCTCAGCGGTCACGACGTGATACGAATGGACGAAGTACACGTCCTCATCGCGTAAAATCGAGTTCCACCCAACGTGCGGCAACCGCTTCGCTCGCATCCGTTCGACGCGTCCTTCGATGAGTCCGAGTCCTTCGGTCAACATTCCTTCTGTGCTCGAGTCGAACAACAGTTGCATGCCGAGGCAAATCCCGAGGAACGGTTTCTCCGTCGCCATCCGTTTCAACAACGGCACGAGTCCCGTCGCATGGAGGGACGCCATCGCTTGCGGGAAAGCGCCGACACCTGGTAGCAAGATCGCATCGGCCGCCTCAATTTCCGTCGCATCGTTCGTGATGACGACGTGACAACCGATTGCTTTCAGCGCCCGTTCGACGTTAAAGACGTTCCCCATCCCATAATCAATGACCGCGACGTTCATCCTTCGATCCGTCCTTTCGTTGAGGGCAGGCGGTTCGACCCGTCCTGTCCAATCGCTTCGGCGAGCGAGCGACCGAACGCTTTGAATAACCCTTCGACCATATGGTGTGAGTTCGTGCCGTATAGCACTTCAAGATGCAGCGTCAGTCGGGCGTTCATCGCGACAGCGCGGAAAAACTCCTCGGCAAGCTCTGTATCAAAGTCACCGAGCTTAGGATTTTTGATGTCGGCGTTAAACACGAGGAACGGGCGACCCGACACGTCGACGACACTGCGTGCGAGCGTCTCGTCCATCGGGAGGTAACTCGTACCGTAGCGGCGAATCCCGACCTTGTCACCGAGCGCCTCTAAAATCATCTGCCCTAAGGCAATCCCGACGTCTTCGACCGTATGGTGGGCGTCGACCCACGTATCTCCTTCGACGTGAACCGATAAATCGATTTGGCTATGGAAAGCGAACAACGTCAACATGTGGTCGAAGAAGCCGACGCCCGTTTGAATATCGCTTTGTCCCGTCCCGTTCAAATCTAACTTCAGTTCAATCTTTGTCTCGTTCGTCTCGCGTTTCGTTTCAGCTGTTCTCAAGTGAACTCACCTCTTCTATCGTTTGTTGAATCAATCGATACGCCTCATCCGTCCCGGCACTGACACGGATGCCATCGGAGAAAGCCCGGACGTGGACCCCGTTGGCAAGAAACCGACTCGCCCACGCTTCACTGTCTCGTATCACGACGTATAAGAAATTGGCCCGACTCGGGAGGATTTTCCCGACCGGTGCCAGTAATGGTTTCAGTTTTTCACGTTGTTCATTATGGTACGCGACAGCGTCACGAATGTAGGCCACATCCTCTAAGACGACGGCCGCAACGGCCGCGCTCAGTCCGCTCACGTTGAACGGTGAGCGAAAGCGGTCGATGTTCTCGATCAATGCCGGGTCCGCAATCATGAAACCAATCCGTAAATTCGCCAACCCGAACGCTTTTGACAACGTTCGAAGAATGATGACGTTTCGATGATCAGCGAGACGGGGGTTGAACGAATCGTCCATCGTGAAGTCAATATACGCCTCATCGACGACGAGATATGGCACCCGTTCTGCGACCATCGCGAGCTCGTCAAGCGTCCACATTTTCCCCGTCGGATTGTTCGGGTTTGAGACGAGGACGAGTTTCGGATGGTTCGCCTCGATCGTCTGTACGAGTGATTGGAACGATAATCCGTCCTCGTCCGGCTGCACGAAGTTCCCTCGCGCGATGTGTGCATAAATGCCATACATCGAAAAGTCCGGGAGCGGTGCGACGACGACGTCATCGACGTCGAGAAGTGCCTGGCAAAGTATCGCGAGCAACTCATCGCTACCGCTGCCGACCATCAATTGGTTCACTTCAACGCCCGCGTATTCGGCATAACGTTGTTTCAAGCGAATCAACTCTTCGACCGGATAACGGCTTAAACCGGTCAAGTCGATTGAACGAATCTTGTCTTGGATTCGCTCGGGAAGTTCGTATTGGCTCTCGTTTTGATTTAACGCATGTCCCTTGACCGCATGTGGGACGTAACGCGGAATCGTTTCGTATCGTTGTCTCATAGATCCTCCAATCGGGCCGCCATCGCTCGAGCATGCCCTTCTAACTGTTCTTGTTTGGCGATCCGGATGGCGGCCCGTGTCACCGTCTCGTCGAGTTCCGTCATTTGCAGGAACGTCTGACGCCGATAGAAGTCATCGACCGACAGCCCGCTCGAGAATCGAGCCGTCCCGCTCGTCGGCAGGACATGGTTCGGTCCAGCAATATAGTCACCGAACGCTTCGGCCGCCTCGTGACCAAGGAAGAATGAACCGCCGTGACGAATTTGTCTCATATAATCGTCCGGATTCTCGACGGCGAGTTGGACGTGTTCGGCCGCCATCTCATTCGCCTGGCGAATCGCCTCATCTTTTGACTTCACGACCACACCACCGCGTTCGAGCGCCTCGATGGCGATGTCTCGTCGGGGGAGGTCGCTCAGTTGACGTGCGAGCTCTTCCTTGACGGCGCGAGCCATCCGGTCTGTCGAGACGAGCGCGAGCGCCGTCGCCTCGACGTCGTGCTCGGCTTGGGCGAGGAGGTCGGCCGCGACCCATTTCGGATTAGCCGTCTCGTCGGCGATAATGAGCACTTCGGAAGGTCCTGCCACCGAATCGATTCCGACGATGTGAGAGACGAGCGCTTTGGCAGTGGCGACGTAGGCGTTCCCTGGCCCGACGATTTTATCGACCGGCCGAATCGACTCCGTGCCGAACGCGAGCGCCGCGACCGCTTGGGCGCCACCGACGAGATAGCATTCATCGGCCCCGGCGATTTTAGCGGCAATCAATAAGGAGACGTCAATTCCATCCGGTTTTGGCGGTGTCACCATGACGACACGATTCACGCCGGCCACTTTTGCCGGGATGACGTTCATCAAGACGCTAGACGGATAGACAGCCGTCCCACCCGGAACGTACACCCCGACCGAGTCGAGCGGCATGTAACGGCGGCCCAGTCGGAACATCTCGTCTTCGAAGACGTCGTCGTCCCGGCGTTGGCGTTCGTGGAACGCACGAATCCGCTCTGCGGCGAGCGTCAACGCGTCCGTCAGCTCGTCATAAGCCGTCGGTGGTGTGAACGTAGTCAAATCGACAGCTTCGATTTGGTTGACGCCATCAAACTTAACCGTGTATTCGAGGAGTGCCTCGTCTCCTCTCGCCTCGATGGCCTCAAGGATCGGTTTGACCGCTTCGGCCCAAGTTTCACGTCGTGTCCGGTTTTGTGAGCTCATGCGCCTTCCTCCTTGCTGAGACGACGAATCCATGCCTTCAATTCGTCCGGATCGTTCGCGAGCGCCGTCTCACTCGTGATGAACTTGGCGTTAATATCAAAAATCGTCTCATATTCTTCAAGGTCGTTCGCCCGAAGCGTCGCCCCCGTCTCGACGATGTCGACGATGCAGTCGGCAAGGCCGGTCAATGGAGCGAGTTCGACGGACCCGTTCAAGGCGATCACTTCGACGTTTTGTCGTTTCGATGCGAAGTGCGAGATGGCGATGTTCGGATATTTGCTCGCGACTTTCAACTTCTTCGTCCCGTTCTTCCGTTGTTTCGGACCGCATACCGCCATGCGGCAACGGCCGAACGGCAAGTCGACGACTTCGAGGACACCAGGTGTCTTCTCACGTAAAATGTCACCGCCGACGATACCGACGTCTGCCGCGCCGTGCATGACGTATTTATAGACGTCGTCGCCTTTGACGAAGATGAACTCGTGCCCGTCGACTTCGACCGTCAACTCACGGCCGCGTTTCTCCGGCCAGACGGTCAGTCCGACTTGTTCAAAATAGTCTCGTGCCGCTTTTTCGATGCGACCTTTCGCGATTGCTACTTTCATGAAATCACCTCACCTAACTGTTCTAAATCGAGTGATAACCCGAACGCGCGACGCGATTGACCGAAGTGGCCATATAGCGAATCATAGCGTCCGCCAGACAAGACACGGCGACCGTCCATCGTTCCAGTGACGGTCAGTCCCGAATAATAATCGAAATCGCCAGTCTGTCCAAAATCATAGGAAGCGTTCAATCCGATGGCCCGCAAATGCAAGACGGCACGCTCGACGTCTTCAATGTTACCCGTCAGGCTCGAATCGGCTTCTTGTTTCAATTCTTCAACGGCCGAATCGCCAATCAAGAATGGCAATTTTGCGATAAGTGGATAGTCATACGTCACAGCCAGCTCGCGAAGCGACTCGAGGTTGCGGAGCGCCAAATATTGTCTGAGCGTCCGTTCCGGTATGCCTGCCGCCTCGGCGATTGATGCGACGAGTGCGGCCGAGCCGACTTGGATGCGCAATCCTCGGCGAGGCATGATGTCTTTTGTCATCGATAAGAACGATTCAATCAATTCCGTGTCGGCCGCCTCACCGTCAATCCATTCAAGTCCGAGTTGTTGCCGTTCATGTGGCTGGCCCGAATGTTTTGGGGTCCTGCGGTATACGGCACCGGCATAGGCAACACGCATCGGCTCGCTACCATCCGCTAGTTTCCGTGCGATTTGAAGCGTATAGTCCGGTCGCATGACGAGCAACTCCCCATCGTTGCCGAACAACCGATAATAGGCCGATTCATCGAATAAAGCGAGATCTTGGTAATGCGAATAGTACTCGACAAGCGGCGGCTCGATGACGCGATATCCGTTCGTCGTCGCCTGTTCGAGGAAAGAGAGCATCCATTGTTTCGGACGTACGACGTCCTTATCTTCTAATTCGTGCCATCCTTCCGGGATGGAACCTTTCGTATTGAACCAAATCATCTATATCACCCTTTATCTTGTTATCACTTTACCAAACTAAAGTAGTGTGTTAAATTTATCAAACGAAGCCGGTGCTGTCAACCGGCGAACTCGAAAGGAAGGTTGCTCGATGATTGACTTTACCCATGATGGCCACATCCATACCCCCTTTTGTCCGCACGGCTCGAGGGATGCGTTAGAGGCGTACGTCGCGGCTGCCCGTGCACGCGGTTTGAAGACGATCACGTTCACCGAACACGCCCCGTTCCCGAAACGGTTCACCGACCCGGTCCCGGATCAGGATTCAGCGATGGCACTCGATGTCCTCCCTCGTTATCTTGACGCGATTCAACAACTCAAACAGTCGTATGCCGGTGAGCTCGATATCCGTGTCGGCCTAGAGATTGACTTTGTTCCCGGATTCGCTGAAGAGACGATTTCCTTATTAGAGCCGTATGCCGCAGCCCTAGACGAAACGATCTTGTCGCAACATTTCCTTCTCATTGAAGACGAGTACTTCCCGGTCGACTTCTCGCTCGAGACGTTTGATGTACTCGTCGAGCGTCTCGGCTCGTTCGAGGCGGTCGTGCGTGCTTACTATGAATCACTCGAGGCTGGGCTTAAATTTGAATGGGAACGATTGAACGTGAAGCGGATCGGACACTTGGATTTGCCGATCAAATACGAAAAACAGTATGTATGGGAGCGTGAACACGTCAAAGACGTTGAGAAGCGCCTGTTGCGAACGATTCAAGCCCACGGTTTCGGTCTTGACTTGAATACGGCAGGTTTACGAAAAGTCGACTGTGGCCGAGTGTACGCGGAAGCCGTCGCCACAGAAGCGATCACACTCGGCATCCCGCTCGTCCTCGGTTCAGACGCACACGTCGCGATCGATGTCGGCCGTAATTTTGAAGATATACAAAAAAAAGCCACGTTCCGTTGAACGTGGCTTCTTTAACAGCGATCTAGCTATCTAGATCCCCATGTTTGGTTGTCGATAACGATATGGCGTTCCATTTCTTCATCTATTGATTATAATACCACACTGATTACGTGTTGCAAGTATAAAATGAAAAAAGATGGCACAGAGGCCATCTTTATACCGTCATCGCTGCATACAACTCTTTCAACTCTTTCGTTGCGGCTTCGTCCATCTGTAACGCCACGAGTTCGACGAATTGTAAGGCCGGGTCCGTGTCCCCCGACATGCGGACAATCTCTGCTGCCGCATCGTCAAGCGCGAGCAAGATGCCCGACACACCGAGCGTCGGATAGTAACGGAGCAGCGCGCGGACGTGCTTCATCTCCGAGATGTCGTTCCCGTTAATCTTGAGCGCTTTGACCGCCAATTCTTTATGCGTCCCGATCGCGAATTTATCTTCCCACACTTCCTCAAGTGTGATTACTGCTTCCACTTCATAGGCACCGTCAGTGAAACGAACTAGTTTTTCCATGTTCCATATCCCCTCTCGTTTATCTACTTTTATTATAAAAGACGATGACGGGAATAGTTTGTGAAATATTGAACATTATGTGTAAACTTTGTCTCACCGGATGGACACAATTGAATAAGTGACAAAAAAAGGCCCCTCCGAGGAGGGGCGAATAATGGAAGAGTAAAACACCATTGGCAGTACATTAATAATATAACACCGAATGTAAACGTTTACAATGTGTTTTTATAACTTTTTTCAAGTGGCATGTGAACGACTTCAATCCCGCTCTCTCGCATCAAATCAAGCCCGTCGCCGTGCTCATATCCGACTGCGTAGACGACGCGAGCGACACGCGACGCAATCAGGGCGAGAGAACAAGCGTGGCAAGGCGAGTGTGTGACGTACGCCGTCGCCCCGAACGCGTTCGTCGAATCGGCGGCGAGTTTCCCGATCGCATTGATCTCGGCATGAATCTCATGTTGTTTCGACCAGTTGTGATGCTCATACGGGTCGTGACATTTAACAAATGTCACACCTTCATGGACGAGTTGCACTGCGGGCTCCATCAAATCGATGGTCTCGTCACGTACATATTCCGCTCGTTTATAGAAACCGTCGTCTCGTTTCAAAAAGATCTCATTACAGTTCGTGTGACCGGACGGCGTACCGTTCAACCCGATCGAAATCGGTTTCTCGTCTTTGACGATGACACAAGCGACACTCTTTGAGGCACACTTCGAGTGACGCTCGGCCATCATGTCGGCGAACTGTAACCACGTCTCATCCCATAATCGTTGTTTCTCCATATGTATCCTCCTTAAGGAAAAGGAAAGTCCGATTGCTCAGACTTTCCCCGGTCAATACCCTGTATCTTTCGGTAACTCTTTGTTTTTTGCTGCGATTTCGATGACTTTTTCTTTCAACTCATGTTCCATCCGGTCCAGCTCACGCTCGGCCTCACGACGTTTCTGCTTCCCTTCTTGCTGGATGCGGAGCGTCTCGTCAAGCGTCGACAACAAGTTCTCGTGTGCGACTTTCAATGATTCGACCGAGACGATGCCTTTCTCGTTCTCTTTCGCAATCTCAATCGAAGAGTCTTTCAACATCTTCGAGTTTTGCTCGAGCAATTGGTTCGTCGTTTTCGTCACGTCTTGCTGCATCCGAAGCGCCGTCTTTTGACGCGTCAGGCTGAGCGCGAGGACGACCTGGTTTTTCCAAAGCGGAATCGTGTTGACGACAGCGGACTCGATCTTTTCGGCCAAGATTTGGTTGTTCTGCTGAATGACGCGGATTTGAGGCGCCATTTGCAAGCTGATCGTCCGACTGAGCTTCAAATCATGCAACTTCTTCTCGAACCGGTCGGCGAGTTGAATCATGTCGTTCAGTTGTTGCAGTTTCACTTGGTCTCTCGACAGCTCCACTTCTTGACGAAGCGGCGCGATCTCGTGGTCGCGGACGTGATCAAGTTTCGTCTCCCCCGCTGCGATATACACGTTCAACTCTTCGAAGTACCGTTTGTTTTTGTCATACATCTGGTCGAGCATCGTGATATCTTTCATGAGACCGAACTTGGCACGATCTAAATTATGGATGACCTCTTCGAGATAGACGTTCATCTTCTCGAACTGGAGCTTATAGTTCTCCGCCTTTTTCTTCGCTCGTCCGATGAGCGGCAAGTTGTCGACGAAGCTCTTTTTCTCCGGTTGAAGCATGTCCGGGTCCATTTTACGGACGTTTTGCATCAAATCGGATAACAGTTTGCCGGCGTCGCCGCCATCCTTCATCCGGACTTCAGTCAAGATTTGATCAGAGAATTGGGACAGCTCGCGCTGTACGCTCGAACCGAACAACATGACGGAATCCGTCTTTTTGATGTCAATCGACTCAGCGAGACGTGTGATTCGCTCACGGTGTTGGTCTGGGACGTCAGGCTTTACTTGGATGGCTGGCACCTCGTGCTTCGCCGTCATCGCCGACCAATCCATCGACGGGTCAGAAATCGACTCCGTCTCGGTCTCTGTTTTTGTCTTCGTCTCCGAAGTGAGTTCTTCTTCTGGCCATGACTGCCAGTTCGTTTCATTCGATGAAGTCATGTTTTTTTCTCCCTTCTGGTTGATCTGCCAATACGCGTTCCATCATGATCAATTCCCGTTCAAAGTCGACAGCGTCGTCTTCTAATAGACGGCCGCGCTGTTCTTTGAACTTGTCGACGATGAGTCGCATATTCGTGATCAGCTGCTCTCGTGTCTCTTCTTGAATGACGACACGTTTTCCTTCTAATTCTTTAAATTTCAAGACGACCGATACGAGCGAGTCCAAGTAAAATGTGAACAAGTCGCGGACGTGTTTGGCGTCTTGCGGGTTCTCGAACAGTTCGGCGAATAGGTCATGCGCTTCTTTCGATACCGCCTTCATCTCACGCCGGACCTCGATGTCTTTAATTTCGGGAAGAACGCGGTCGATTTGTTGCAACTTCTCGTATCCTTGCTCGATCGTTCGTTGCAAAAATTGAAGTTCTAAGTCGTCGGTCGCCTCGAACTGACGGGCCGGAGCCGGTTCCTCTATCGGTTTCAAGATGCGTGACCCGACGAACGTCTCTTCCTCGTCGAGTAACAGTTTCTTTTTCGCTCGTTTGGCTATCGGGGCCGGATTGCGATTCCGTCGTTTGTTTGTCGACCACACCTCGTTCAAAACGAGTGCCCCGACGATGATGAACAGCCAAGAAAAATCAAACACACTGATGGCAAAATATAAAACTGCGCCGGTTAAGGCCCATTTCATCCATGTCTTCATTCGTTTCACCTCGTCTCGTGATACTTCTATTGTACCTTACGTCACCCGTCAAAAAAAGTTTCGTCATCTTTCTAAGCTTAGCACAACGATACGCCTCACTCTCTCGGTCGCAAGGACGAAAAAAAGCAAGGGGAGAGCCCCTTGCTTACGTGTTGAGCCACGTCGACACCATAACGATGGCAACTGTGACCGGGATGACATAGCGAATCAAGAAACGCCATACCGGATACAGTTTCTTACCTGTGTCTGAAGTTTGAATTTCTTCTTGCAAGATGCGTTGGTCGACGATATATCCGACGAAGATTGATGTGAGCAACGCGCCTGTTGGCATTAAGATGTAACTAACGATGTAATCCATCGAATCGAAGAACGTGCGCCCATTTAAGAATTGCATCTCGCTCATCACACCGAACGAGAGCGCGGACGGAATTCCGACTGCGAACACGACCGCAGCGGACAAGAGCGTCACGTTTCGTTTTGACAACGTCTGTTTCTTCTCGTTCAAGCGGTCCGTCACACCAGCAACGACGACTTCAAGCATCGCAATCGATGACGTGATCGAGGCGAACGTGAACAGTAAGAAGAACAGTACCATGAAGAAGCCGCCGAGCGGCACTTGGTTGAAGACGGCAGGTAATACGACGAACAGAAGCGCCGGGCCTTCCGCCGGGTCAAGCCCTGACGCGAACACTGCCGGGAAAATCGCGAGACCGGCTAGTAGCGATACTGTGATGTTCAACAGGACGATCATGTTGGCCGAGCGGTTGAGCGTCCCTTTCGTCTGAATGTAAGACGCGTACGTCAGCATCGCCGCCACACCGAGCGAAAGCGAGAAGAACGCTTGCCCGAGCGCGAACAACACCGATTCTCCTGTGAGTGCCGAGAAGTCAGGTTGTAAGAAGAAACGGACCCCTTCCATCGCCCCGTCTAGCGTCAAGGAACGGATGACGAGCACGATGAAGCTGACGAACAGAAGCGGCATTAAAATCTTGCTCATACGCTCGATTCCGGCTTCAACACCTTTTAAGACGATCAAGAGCGTGATCAACAAGAACAAGAACTGTCCGAACACCGCGATGCCCGGCGTCGAGACGACGTCCCCGAAGACGGCGCCGAATTCATCAGGTGAACGACCGCTGAGAGTCCCGCTCAAACCGAGACCGACATAAATGAGTACCCAACCGCCGATGACGCTGTAGAATGAGAGCAATAAGAAACATGCGATGACACCGAGGTAACCGATCAACGTCCAGCGACCGTGGCCAAGCTTTTTAAATGCGAGCAACGCCGTCCGTTGTGTCGAACGTCCAACGATGAACTCACCGATTAAAAGTGGTAATCCGAGCAAAAGCGTAAATGCCAAAAACATGAGCAAAAAGGCGCCGCCTCCACTTGTACCGGTTACGTATGGAAATTTCCATATCGCTCCGAGACCGATTGCCGACCCTGCGGCCGCTAAGATGAATCCAATTTTTGAGGCGAACGAGTTTTGCGCCATTCCTATCCCTACTTCCTGTTTTCATTTCATTTTCATAATAATAGTGAAATACTAACACGGTTCAGAATCGAGGACAACAAAAAAAGAGAAAAGTCTGAATTCTTTTCTCTTTAAACGGTTTCATGGGTCGGCACGAAGAAAGCCAGCTCGTTCGGAAGGACGTCAATGTGCAATTCATCGGTTGTGAAATGTTCCCCATCGACATCGATGAGTTGTGGCTCTTCCAATCGGATTGTCAGATCGCTCATTTGGAGATGCACCCATTCGTCGGACGATTGTTCGAGCCCGAGTTGTTGCGCTAGCAACTGACGGATCATCGGGAAGCCGATCGCCGAGCTATGGACGACTTCCACGAGCCCATCGTTGAACGATTGGGTCGGTAGCTTCGTCGGAACCGTGCCCAAGTAAGCCCCGTTCCCGATATATAAAAAGCTGACCGCCCCATCATGGACGATGTCCCCGTCCCGTTCGATTCGAACGTTGAACGGGTCAAGCTCTCGAAATTGGCGAATCGTCGCCAAAAAATATCCGATGGAACCGAGCGTCTCTTTTTGGATTGGGTCGATCTGTCTCGACGCATCGGCAATCAAGCCGACACCGACAAAGTTGAGACCAAAACGTTCATTGATGCGCATGACGTCGACACTTTCCGTATGGTTCATTTTAATGATGCGGGCCGCCTCAATCGGCTCGACCGGGAGCCCGAGGGCACGTGCGAAGTCGTTGCACGTGCCTCCTGGAATCAACCCGATGCTTGGCCGCTCGTCTTTGGCGAGATGCATCAACCCGTTGACGACTTCATGGAGCGTCCCATCTCCGCCAATGACGAGTAAATGATCATACGATTTACTTGCTTGAGCGAGTCGTGCAGCATCCCCTTCGGCTAACGTCTTTTGAATATGGATTTCATCGTACAGCGATTCGACCGTGGCGACGACCTCCCCGAGCATCGTCTCGGACGTCCCAGATGACGGGTTCGAGATGACGAGTGCCTTCATAACAACCCTGCTTCCTCTAAAAAGTCTTTCGCCACGTCATAGGCGCGTTCATTCCCGTAGGCGACACGTCGATTCAGCTCGGACATTTCTTCATCCGTAATGAGACCGGCCAACTGATTGAGGGCGTCCTCGATTTCGGGATGTTCTTCGAGCGTCTCAGCTTTCAACAAAGGCGCACCTTGATAAGGCGGGAAGAACTGTTGATCGTCCTCTAAGACGACGAGATCGTTTTCGGCGATATCCGGGTCGGTCGCATACGCATCGACAAGATTGACGTCTCCACGGGCGATGGCCCGGTAGCGGAGCTTTTGCTCCATCGACGTCACTGATGGGAAATCAAGGCCGTAAGCTTGCTGTAATCCTGGATAGCCGTCTTCACGGTCTGTAAATTCAAGCGTGAACCCGGCCTGAATATCGTTTTGGACGTTCCGTAAATTAGAAATCGTCGTGATGCCTTCTGCTTCCGCGTAATCTCGCGGAATGGCGATCGCGTACGTGTTGTTGAACTGCATCGGTTCGAGCAAGACGAAACCGTCTTCAGCCAAGGCGTCACGCGCTTGTTCGTATACTTCTTGCGCATCGTTCGAGTTCGGTGTCTCGTCAACGAGGCTGGCGAGTACCGTCCCGGTGAATTCCGGATAAATGTCGACATCGCCGGAGCGGAGCGCCCCCCAGACGAATGTCGTCTCGCCGAAGTTCGGTCTGACTGAGACGCTTAAATCCGTTTCTTCTTCGATGAGCAGTTTATACATGTTCATTAAAATCTCTGGTTCTGGTCCTAGCTTACCGGCGACGACGAGGTCCGTCTGTTGCGTCCGGCCAAACGCGAGCGGGGCCGCGATAATCAACACAAGGATAGAGGAAACCGCGATGAGTTTCGTTCGGTTACGTGTCGCAGTCGCGCCTTCCATTTGACGAAGCAAGAAATCAAACAATAGGGCGAGAATGGCAGCCGGGATCGCGCCGAGCAGGATTAAGTAATTATCGTTCCGGTTGATCCCTAGCAAGATGAGTGTCCCGAGACCACCGGCCCCGACGAGAGCAGCGAGCGTGGCCGTTCCGACGATGAGCACCATCGCCGTCCGTATCCCCGCCATGATGACAGGCAGTGCGAGCGGGAGTTCGACCTTCAGCAAACTTTGATTCGGTTTCATCCCGCAGGCACGTGCCGCTTCGAGCAATGACTGATCGACCTCGTTCAATCCTGTGAACGTGTTGCGCAGGATTGGCAGGAGTGCATACAAGACGAGGGCGATTGTCGCCGGAAGCGCCCCGATCCCAACGAGCGGGATCATGAGGCCGAGCAAGGCCAAGGACGGGATCGTTTGAATGATTGCCGTGACACCGATTGCCGTCTCTGCGACTTTCTTACGGCGTGTGAGCCAAATTCCAAGCGGCACAGCGATCAACACCGCGATTAAAAGAGAAACGACAGAGAGCTGTAAGTGTTCGATGAGCGCTTCAACGAGCTCTCCACGGCGATTTTGAAACGTTTCAAGCATCGACCTCACCTCTTCCGCGTTGTGTGAATTCAAGGACGAACGGGTCATCACTCGCCCGAATCTCTGAAGGCGTCCCGACGACGACGAGCTTACCGTCTCGCATGAGGGCGATGCGATCGCCGAGCTTCATCGCCTCCTCAATATCATGGGTGACGAACAGAATCGTTTTTCCAAGCTCGTCGTTCAATCGTTTCACGTCATCTTGTAATTGACCGCGACTGATCGGGTCGAGCGCTGAGAACGGTTCATCCATCAAGATGACTTCCGGGTCGGCGGCAAGCGCGCGTAATACCCCGACGCGTTGCTGTTGACCACCGGACAATTCCGTCGGTTTCTTTTGACGGAGCACTGGGTCGAGCCCGGCAATTTCCATCAGTTCGGTCACGCGATCTTTCGTCTTTTGCTTCGGCCACTTCAATAATTCCGGCACGACCGAAATATTCTCTTCGACTGTTAAATGAGGGAATAAGGCAATTTGTTGCAACACATAACCGATGTTGCGACGAAGCTCATAAATATCAAACTGATAAATCTCACGTCCATCAATTAAAATTTTCCCGTCCGTGTGATCGATGAGGCGATTGACCATTTTCATCGTCGTCGTCTTCCCGCACCCGGACGGTCCGATCAATACGAAGATTTCCCCTTTTTGGACCGTCAACGTCAACTCTTTGACGGCCAACGTCCCGTCGTCGTAACGCTTGGAAACGTTTTGAAATTCTATCAACACAATCCCTCCTCGGCGCATTCCATAATGGAAAGTCAAATAATAATTTGCCCGATTTTTGACTTTATTAAACAACAAAAGGTTCTCCCTCTCGGAAGAACCTTGGTCAGTAGACAGTTACTTGAATATGGCGTCGGCCCCATTGAATGGCCTCTTGTTTCGTATCGACGAGCAAATCGACGATGTTTCCTTTAATGCGTCCGCCTGTATCGAGCGCGATCGCATCACCAATCCCCTCGAGATGGACTTTCGAACCGAGCGGGATGATGGTCGGGTCAACGGCAATGATTCGCATCCCGTTGTAGAAGATCGAGTCTGTCACGTCATGCCCGGTCGCAGTCAAGACTCGTCCGCCATACGTACCGTTATCGGCCGCATCGTTCGTATAAGCTGTTGACTCGACTTGAATGACCCGTCCTGTCGATTTCGTCGCCATCGGCTGAGCGACCGGAGCCTCTTCGGCACGTCGTTCCGCTCCTTGAGCCTGCTCGTCGGCGAGACGTGCGGCTTCGGCTTCTTCTGCCTTGCGCTTAGCTTCGAGTTCGGCGAGGCGTTTTGCTTCTGCTTCAGCTTTCCGCTCGGCTTCTTGTCGCGCTGTTTCTTCGGCAAGGCGTTTCGCTTCCGCAATCCGTTTCTCTTCGGCAAGACGTTCCTGTTCAGCGAGACGTTTTTGTTCCGCCGCCAGTTCGATTGCCTGTCGTTCTAATTCTAGTGGATTTTGGACAATTTTTTGTTCCGTCCCGATTCCGATTTGGGCGGCGTCAGCGGTCGTCGTGACGACGAGAGCACCGGCAATGGCAAACAAGACGGTCAACATATATTTAATGAGTTGCTTCATAGTAGGTTAGCACCTTTCGCGTTATGTAACGAACAGGTGTTAATTTACCATAATAGAACGGCTTAAAGTAGCTGTTCGCTTGAAGTGAAATATTTCTGACATATGACCGTCAATCCGGTTACAGATTGTAATATTTAATAAAAACGTTGCGGCAGTGCTCTTTGCGAAAAAAATTACAGACCCGTTACAACATGTCGTGTAACGAATCTGTAATCTGTTTGTCAAACTTATTCGGCATCAATCGGACGCAATTCGTGAGCCCGCACCATTCCCCACGGGGCTACATCGACATCGACTTCAAATTCTTTCTTGCCTCGAATATTTTCGACTTCGCTCTCCGGGACCCTGTATGAACTCAAGTCGTCGACATACACTTGTCGATCGAAATAGTTCGCCCGCGTCCCGCCAAAGAACGGACGAGAACTGACCCGGTCGACGGTCGCAAATCCATCTTCATCGGTCTTGAACGTGACGTACACCGTTCCGGGGTCGACGTCTTGTCGTCCTTTGAACGACTCATACTCCAAATAAATCGAATCACTGAAAAACGGATCGTATGGCTCGTAAGAGGTTGCCTTGAACGTGTAAGTTTGTCCAAACCACGTCACGGCATATACGAGTAAAACGAAACCGACGGCAATAAGCACTTGAACAATCGGCAACAGCCAAGGTGTCATGCGTTTCATGTCCGTACATCTCCTCTCGTCCGGCTACGCCACCACAATGCAAGCGACAACGCGAATACGATGAGCGCACCAATCAAGAAGAAGAGCGAGATGTCGAGACGGTCCCACACATAGATGAAGTAAATCGTCATTTGAACGAGCAAGAAATAAATGAACGCAAGCACGATCGGTTTTCGATTGTGGTCTTGCCAGACGAGATAGCCGAGCGCCACCACTTCTAAAAAGATGGCGAGCAAGATGCCACTATCTTCGAACAACGAGAATGGGACGACAGCGAGCAAACTCACCCACACTAATTCCGGACGTCGATGCAACAAATACACCCCGACGAGGATAGCGGACAAGGCTGTCGCTTCGAGCACGGACGGTTGGCGTTGTGACAACCATCCTTCCGTCGCATTAATCAAATAACCGATGGACAGGACAGCCGCGACGAACAAGTACAAGTAATTCCACTGGGCCCGTTCACGATAGACGAGAAACAGCACGTGAAGGATGACGAGCGCCCAAATCGGCCAAAATCGGCCTTCGTAATTGGCATATTGACCGACCGTGATCAAAAGCCCATAAAAACTGAACCAGGCGAAGATTCGGTCAATCTCATTGTCCACATAATGAAACCACACCCATGTGATCGCAAAACCGAGGATGATCAATGTCAGCCCGACCCCTTGAAAACTATTCGTATTCGCTAAAAACGCGGCCAAAGCGGTGATGAACGTAAAAATCGGATGTTGATAGATCAGTTTATGCAGGACGGCCACAGCGAACATGAGCCAAAATAAGAGCGGGATTTGCGAGGATAAGTTATAAGTGGTGAAGATGACAATCATCGTGGCGACGAAAAATACGATGCCGAGCACACGAAACAGCGTCACGTAACGCGGAGCCCGTGTTTGAAGTTGTTCTGCTGTCACATACATGGCTACCATAAAGATAAGGAAAATCGATACTTTAAGCAGGTCCGGAATCGCTTGCCAATTCGCGGCGACGAAACTAAACAGACTGAGAGCGAGCAGAATCGACCCGATAATCACGAGAATCGGCGGTTTGTGTTCGCGTTTCTCACGCACCGCCAATCGCTCATGTTCGTAGTCGACGAGCCGTTGACCCGTCACTTCGTCTAGCAAACCCGCCTCTTTCCATTCACGTACTTTTTTGTCAATGGACACCTGAATCATCCCTTTCTAAAAAAAGGTCAGCTGGCGCGTTCGATTAGTTCCAATTCTGTTTTTAGTAAAACTTGTTTCTCAAACTCGAGACCGAGTTGTTGAAATTCTTCCATTATGGAAACGTCTCCGATGACCGTATTCGTCAATACGGCAGTCACTTCAGCGACCCATCCTTCACGAGTAGACTTGACGATATCACCCACAGCGAATTCTACAGACACACCCATTCACTTCCAATCTTAAATTTGTTTCTATCATTATAACGAAATTATATCGGTTTGAATACGTTTTCTTTTATGTGTTTAATGAATTGTGACAATATTTTTCCAGTCAATCCCCAAATAATGTAGTCTCCATGTTCATAAAAAGGTTCTCTCATTTTAATTACCCGTTTTTCGTACGCTTTAGCGTTCGCCATGCGATCGAATGGTATATTTTGCGCCGGGTTCATCGTCCACTCCATCTCACCGTGGAACGGGTCCAAGTAGAGTAACGTATCGACCGGTACGGTGAACAAATGATCGACTTCTTCCGTCATGTGCACGTCCGGCAAAGTCGGGATGATGCCGACGAACGGATAGATGAGTTGACGATGCGGGGTGGCGAGTGGTTGCAGTCGACCGATGACTTCGATTTCACCAATCTTCATCTCGAGCTCCTCACTCGTCTCCCGCACTGCCGCCTCGACCGGCGTCTCTCCAGGATCGAGTCGTCCCCCGGGAAAAGCAATCTCCCCTGGCTGACGTCGCATCGTATGGGCCCGTACTTCGAAGATGACGTGCCAGACCCCTTCCCGCTCGATCAACGGGATCAACACGGCAGCGGACTGCTCGTAGTTCTCTTCCATGGAAAAGCTGTTGCGAAGCTCTGCTTCATTGATTGACGAATATTTCATTCGTTTCACCTCACTGTTCTTCTTTTCTACACTTCCACCGTTGTCTCCTCGTTTAAACGTGGCCGATGACGGAAATATCAATATTAACGATAGGAGATGGTAGATGTGGACCAACAAGTTGACGTATTGATTGTCGGTGCCGGACCGACGGGGCTCACCCTCGCCCTGACGCTCGCCCGATACGGCATATCGTTTGAAATCATCGATCGCAAGACGACACCATCAAACAACTCACGCGCGATCGGGATTCAGCCACGGACGATTGAAGTCTTTTCCCGGCTTGACGTCGCTAAAGAAGTACTCGACCGGGCCCGGACGATTGAAAAAGGAAATTTATATTTTTCGGGGCAATGGACAGCCAAACTCGAGTTTTCTCGTCTCGTCACCCCGTACCCGTTCGTGACGCTGCTCCGGCAAAACGAGACGGAAGCGATTCTCGAGCGCGCCCTCAACGCTCACGGACATGAAGTGAAACGCGGTGAATCGCTCATGTCCTTGACCCATTATCCGTCACGTGTCCTGGCCCACCTTGAATCGGATTCCTCGCGCACCCGGACGGTCGAAGCGAAATACGTCGTCGCGGCTGATGGGGCCAACAGTTCGATTCGACGCATGCTCGCCCTACCGTTCAGCGGTAAATCGTTCAAAGAGTCGTGGGTGCTCGCCGATATGAAGGCAAGATGGAACATCTCACGCGAAGAAGTGCATATCTTCTTCTCGGACCGCGGCGTACTAGAAGTATTCCCGCTGACCGACGATACGATTCGGATTACCGGTAACCTCGCCAACGACGAGGCGTTCAGCGAATCAAGATTGCGCGAACTCGTCGAGCAACGCAGTCACATGCCTGTCGACATCGATGAAGTCGAGTGGTTCTCGCTATTCCGCGTCCACAATCGGATGGTCGATGCGTTCATCCATAACCGCGTCATCTTAATGGGAGATGCCGCCCACATCAACTCACCGGTCGGTGGACAAGGCATGAACACGGGCATCGCCGACTCGTTCAATCTTGGCTGGAAGCTTTGGCTCCATCTCAAAGCCGGCGCCCCGTTCCGTGTCGTCGCGACATATCGTGATGAGCGTGAGCACGTCGCCAGGAATGTGCTTCAAACGACGAACGTGGCGACCGAGGTACTCCAGACGACGCTGCCGGTTTTATTACCGTTTCAAGCGCTCGGAGCCGACGTCTTCACCCGTGTCAATTTGATCAACCAAAAAATCACCGAGCGAATCGCTCAGCTCCACTTGTCCTACCCGTCTCATTCGCGTGTCCCGTTCCAACGTGTCGCCGAAGGAAAGATATTCCCGGAGATTGAAATGATTCGTACCGACGATGGCATGCGCCAAAAGATATCGGAAGTCGCTGACGGCCGCTTCCAAGTGCTCGTCCTCGACGACGGCGCCCGTGACTCGACCGAGCTTTATGATTATTTAAATACCCATCAAGCATACTTTCAAATTATTACGTTATCGAAGACGAGCCGTCCGTTCTTTGATCAAGGCAACGAACTCGCCAAATCGCTCTTCATGCGACGCGGTGTGCTCGTCATCCGTCCAGACGGCTATTTACTCCATAAGCAACGACATTTGCGGGTCGCCCCGTTCCGCGACACGATGCGTGAATGGTTGCCATACGCGTAGACGACAAAACGCCCGACTCTCATTTAGAGTCGAGCGTTTCTTTGTTGTAATACAAGATGCCTGGCGAGGAGAGCGTCAAATCATAGAACGCCTCGAACGCCTCGATGTCTTCAAGTTTTCGGAAGTCGATCTTGTTCGTCTCGCTGTTCGGGATGGCGACGATGATTCCTTCAGCGGTCGACCGGATCATCCCCGTCTGCCCGTTATGGATCCGGATGTAGAGCACATGCTCACTTTCAAGTAGTTTCACGGCCTCACGGCGTGATTGAATAGACGTTTTCACAGTCATCCTCCTCTTCCTTTTGAGTATAACGGGCGAAGTCGGTTGCTTTCAACTGTCCACATCGATAAAATTATGTAAAGAAGGGGTGGAACGATGTGGATATTGTATGGAATGATTTAAAAACGGTGATGATCCTTGCGCTCGGTGCGCTATTCGTCATCCTCGTGACGATTCGAACGATTCGAAACGTCCGCTGGGTTCGTTTTGGCGAAGCGTTCGGTAAACAAGGCGAGTCGCTGCTTGAAGATTATGCGTATTTGATTGAGAAAGGCATTGAATGCCGGGTCGAGCAAGGATTGCCGACCGGACGACTGTTTCGTCCGCTCGCAAAAAACTTAGATGACCGTGTCGCCCTGTTTGTCCATCGTAAAGATGAGGCCGCGGCCAGAGAACTATTAAAATAAGAAAAGGTGCCGTGTGGCACCTTTTCAGGCTGTTGACGAACCCATTCGCTTCTGGCGAATGGGTTCGTCTTTTTTTTGTGTTCAACGAGCTCGAGGCGCTCTGCCCGACATAAAATTGAAAAAATGCTATGTAGACGGTCGTTTTCGGCCAACAGGTTGGCCAGCTTCTTCATGTTTTGTGCGGTCGCTGCCACCAGATTGGCGCGGTCCACCGCCTCTTTCCCCCGGTAGAACGTGAAGCGGAGACCGTGGAGCTCCTTCCCGTCGGCGAACGAGCGCTCCACCGTCTGTGGCCGGAGACGGTAGAGGTGCTTGCCCGATGCGGACAGACGGTTCTCACTCACCGCTTCGCGGTAGGACTCATCGATGTGGCGGTTGATGACGCGCCGATGCGATCGGCTTGACGTGCACTTCTCGAGGAGCGGGCAGTTCTGACAGATGGCAGGATCGGACGCGTACTGGTGATAGCCGTGACGGTCGGTCGTCTTATAGGTGAGGTGCTGTTTCGCCGGACACAGATAGGCGTCCACGTCCGGCAGGTAGGTGAACCGCGTCTTTCGAATCATCCCCTTCTTCCCACCGAACCGCCGCCAGGCGATGACGCCGAAAACGCCGCGCTCGACGAGTGCCTTCGCGATCTCGGTCGTGTAGTAACCGGCATCGAGCGCGACCGCCTCGAGCGGATAGGCGAAACGGTTGAGGATATAGTCGAGACGGTCAAGATAGACGGTGCTGTCCGACACGTTCCCGGGCGTGACATGCACATCGACGATGAGGTTGTGCTTGGCGTCGACCGTCCGGTGCACCAGCCAGAAAAAGCCTTCCGGCTTCTGGTCACGGTACATATAGCCCGCGTCAGGGTCGGTCCGGCTCACCTTGACGAGTCGACGCTTCCTCTTCTGTCGCGCGGGCTTCAGTGCTTTTTTCCTCGTTTGGCCCGTTCCTCGTTCACCCGGCCGAGAAGCTCTTCCTCGACATCGCCGACGACCTGCTCGACCTCGACCTTGTCGAACTTCTTCTTGTTCGCGTTGGCTCGGATGTGGGTCGAGTCGGTGATCAGGATGCGCCCTGAAATGAAGCCGTGGGCTTCGGCCTGGCCCACGATGTCCTCAAAGATTTGTCGAAAGACGTCCGTGCCGGCGAACCGGCGTCGATAGGCCTGGCTGATCGTCGAATGGTCGGGAATTTTCTCGTCCATCCCGAGCCCGAGGAACCAACGGTACGCGAGGTTCGTCTCGATTTCCTTGATGGTCTGTCGCACGGAACGGATGTTGAACAGCGGGCCGAGCAGGATGATCTTGATGAGGATCTCGGGGTCGATGCCGGGCTGTCCGGTGTTTGAATACAGCGGCGCGCATAGCCGGTGGACGATGGAGAAGTCGATGTGGCGGTCGAGTTTGCGGACGAGGTGGTCTTTCGGGACCAGTTGGTCCAGCGAGGCGTCGGTGCGGATTGGTTCATGGCGTTTGGCGATATGGGCTCGGTACATGATGATTCCCCTTCCTGTTCGGAGGCGGTGACGATCCATACATACCAGTTCCCGCTTCTCGAGATTTTAGCCCGCATCGGGGGCTTTTTCTATCGGCCGTCGAGGCCTCAGAAAAAGACGAGAGGCCACCCAGGGGCGGCCTCTCGCGGCGCTCATCCGACGGCGCCGGAGACTCCTGAGGGATCAGCGAGCGGAGGGAGACCCAACAGCGACAACGTCGCGATGCGGCTCCCTGCTCGCCCCTAGGAAAGCGGAGGCACCAAGAGGATGAGCGAAAACATTCTGTTAGTCAACAATCTGAAAAGGTGCCGTGTGGCACCTTTTCTTATTTATGTAACTGACGCTCCGAGCAGTAATAAGCGACTTGCTTGATGATCGGCTCTGTCAGCAGTTCGAGCTTCGTGCGGGAGATGACATCATCGATTATCTCAAATGACGACGCACAGTTGGCCCGGACGCGTTCGACTTTCAATCGACTCGTCTCAGGGAAAATTAGGAACGAGGTGACCGGTACGGCCTGTCCGCATTCTTTCTTCAACCGGTTACGCACTTGCTTCGTCACCGACTCGAGTTCCGTGACCGGATGCGGATGAATGGTTTTCCAACCGAGTGATGTCTCAAGGCGACACTCCCGATTCGAGATGTGAACGGCCGCTGTCGTCCGATTGATTCGAACCAAAAATACACCTTTCGGGCCGACGAGTACATAATCGAACAAAGTCGAGGCAATCTCCACATGTTCAATCATCATCCAATCGAATCGACACGTATGTCGAACGATCTCTACAATCTCATCCGTGTATGATTTTGGCGGGTCCACCACTTCCACTTTCGTACGGAACAGCCCTTTTGTCTGTCGTTTCACCGGTTCTTTCGGAACGGCCGTCAACACTTGCAACATCCCATCCACCCCCTCTCGTTATTCGCTCGGTCCGACCTGTTTGCCAAAGACGGCTTTTTCTAGATTTGAGATACGTCGTAACATATCATAGTTCGAAGCGACCGGTTGCACTTGTTTCACCGGCTCAGGCTGATCCGTTGCACCGCGTCGCAAAGAATCGTTCTCTTGCTGTAGCCGCTCGATTTCTTTTGCCATCTTCTCATAGTCGCGGATGACGACATCTAAAAACTGGTCAACTTCTTCTTGTGAATAGCCACGGAGGGCGGTTTTGAATTCTTGTTTATAGATAGCTTCTGCTGTTAATTCCGTTTGCATCATCTTCACTCCCATTGTTGTTCCCATTGTTTTTCTTCTTCGATGACCCGTAAGTCCTCAGGTGTAATCATGAATAACTCCATTTGATGTTTCCGTTTCGCCCCTTCGACGAGAAAACGGGGGCTTCCTCCCGTCTCTTCGTCATAGAGCGTAATGAGTCCTGCTGCTTTATCCAAAAAGAACGCGGTTTTTGCCCGAAGTTGGCTCGGGTCTTCGTACGGACGCTGCGTCAAAGGCTCAAAGAAGTCGGCCTCGAGCTGAAGTTGGATATACAACTCTTGTTCGTACGGTTTATAGCGTTCCTCCATTTCCAAAAATGGCGGGAACACCGCAATCTTGATGGGGTATGTTTCTCTTAACTCTAACAATACTTGTCCGGCCCACAATTCACAACCGTTCGTACCACTAAAAATGAACCATTCGCCTCCAAGTTCGATCGCCTCGAGGATTTTGCGACGATACGCTTCTTGAATGATTTCGATTCCAGGATGATCGGCTTTGAAGATGCCGAGCTCGTGCGGACGGTAACCGGTGATTGCAACGACTTTCATAGACTCTTCCTTTCTAATCGTGCCAGACGATGCTTCAATTCGCGTTGTTCTTTAAAGGCGGTCTGCTTTAAGACGGTCCGACGCTGTTCAGCCAACTCGAGCGCCTGTTTTGTAAAGCGGATGGCGCGGGGAATGTCTTTTTGCCGATGTTCCGCATGCTTGGCGAGTTCAGTCAACGCCTCAATCGTCCCGATTTGTTCAAAGATCGGTAACGCTTCCTCGATGCGACCATTTCGCTTCAACAACATCGCTTGACGGAGACGGGCTCGTTTCGACGGATTCTCGAGCCGTTCATACGTTTGCAGAGCGGCTGCTTCGTTGCCGAGATCGTTCAACCAATGCGCACGCTCCTCTCCGAACGACATCCCCTCCCCTTCGACGAGATGGGTGAGTCTCGTGTAGAGGGAGACGAGGCTCAAGCAATCGGCATGGTGGTGCTCGATGACCGGTCGTAAAATCTCGGGTTCCCGGTCTTTGACGTACTGAAAATAATGCATCGGTGCCAAGAATCCAGGCAAGTCATCTGTCCGCTCATGTCCGAAATGGGCCTCGACCGCTTTGAGCGATACCGATTCGAGCGTCGGTTTCAACAGACGTCTCGACGCATGCAACAAGTCGACGTGTCCAACAGCGGGGAGTGCCTTCACTTTCGATTTCACGAACGTGTGGCGCGTCTTGATTTGCGGCCAATCAAACGACTTTCCGTTGTACGTCACAAAACGGACCTCGTCCCCGATATCGTTCAGAAAATGATAATAAAACGCCGTCTCGAACGCCGGATGGGGCAAGACGTACTGCACCATTTCAAGATGGTCATGCTGTACCCGCGCGAAGCCAATCAAAAAGATGGACGTTCCGGACCCACGAAGGCCGGTCGTCTCGGTGTCCATGAACAGCACTTGCCGGGCTGGGACGTCGACAGCGAAAAACGGATGGTTCGCCACGGATAGCGCTTGTTTTGCCGCGGCGTACGTGAAGTCATGATACGACGTCTCGAGCGGATACACTTCTTTCAGGCGGACACACCACTCGCGCTCGAACGTCAAAATCTCACCGCCTAACGCCTTCCACTTCTCTTGTTCGACCTCATCGGGTGATACGGTCACTTGTTTCGGTTCATTCGTTTTTATAAGTCGTGCTAATTTTGCTTTCATATCGTTCCTTTCAAGGCGTGCAACTGATTGATGACCTGCTGTTTAAAGTCGCCATAGCCGACCATACCGACACAGCGAGGACAACCGCTCACACACGGACAATCCTCGACAGTTCGAATCGCGGCATCTAAGATGGTCGAGGCGTCCCGATAGAGCGCCTCACTTAAACCGATACCACCCGGGTAACGGTCGTAGAGAAAGACGGTCGGTTTATTCGTATGGGTCGCTTTCATCTGAAGCGTCGTGAATAAGTCGTGACTGTCACACATAAGATAGAGCGGGGCAAGGCGGCGCAACAAATCACTGACCGCCTCGAGCTGATCTTCCATGTCGGCCTCGGAGTAAGCGAACCGTTCGTCGAGGGTGAACCACGTCGCCGTCGTATGAAGCTCGCGTTCCGGCAAATGGATCGGACCCGATCCGATGTTCTCATGCGTGCCGAACTTGATCTTTTTGAACAGCGTCGCCATCGCGATGACCGACACTTCACCGAACGTCTTGACGCCATCCGACTTGTTCTCTTCTAGCACTTTCAGCTCGACCGCCAAATTCGCGTCCGTATAATAATCGACATCGACTTGCCGGACGTACGCTTTCTTTTCCTCAAAATCAAGTTTTTCAACTTGATATTGTTCAGCGCCGTGCAAATAGATGGCCTCGTCATGCAACAGCGTCATTGCGCTGAACGTGTCCATCTCACCGATGACCTCGTGTTTAGCCGTCTGATCAACGATGACGACGTTTTCCTGATCGCTCGTCCGGAGCGAGATCTCATGAGCCGGGAATGAATCGGTCATCCAATAATACTTATCGGCCCGTTCGTGTAAGACGTGAGCGTCCGTCAAGAACTCAAGGACGTCTTCCGTCTCCACCGTGCCGAACCGTTCACCTTTATGAAACGGCAATTCGAAGGCGGCACATTTTATGTGATCGACGAGAATGATCAAGTTGTTCGGGTCAAGTCTCGCCGCCTCGGGCGACCGGTCCAAGATGAGATCTGGTTGGTCGACGACGAGTTGGTCGAGTGACGAGGACGAGGCGACAAAGATGACGAGCGCTTCAGAGTTCCGGCGCCCGGCCCGGCCGGCTTGCTGCCAAAGTGACGCCACCGTGCCCGGGTATCCGTTCAAGACGCACGCCTGCAGTTGCCCGATATCGACACCGAGTTCGAGCGCGTTCGTCGAGACGACCGCCTTGATCTCTCCGTCACGAAGACGACGTTCGATTTCTCGCCGCTCTGATGGCAAATACCCGCCGCGGTAACCGACGATTGATTTCGGGCCAAGTTCACGTCGGGTCAGTTCCTGTAAATACGTCAACAACACTTCGACCCGAACGCGCGAGCGGGCGAAAACGATCGTCTGGATGTCAGCCTCGACGAGCTTGGAAGCGATGCGTTTCGTCTCGAGCGTGGCGCTCCGGCGAATTCCGAGCGCCTCATTGACGACGGGCGGGTTGTAGAAGATGAGATGCTTCTTCCCTTGCGGCGCACCGTTATTGTCGACGAGCACGACGTCTTCTTCCGTCAACAGCTCGGCGAGTTCGACCGGATTGGCGATCGTCGCCGATGTCATGATCCATTTCGGATGACTCCCATAGTAGGCGCATATTCGTTTTAAACGACGGAAGACGTTGGCGACGTGACTTCCGAACACTCCGCGGTACGTATGCAGCTCATCGACGACGATATACTCTAAATTCTCGAATAAACGAATCCACTTCGTATGATGCGGCAGTATGCCAGAGTGGAGCATGTCAGGATTCGTGATGACGATATTGCCAGCGTCTCGAACTTTTGTCCGGGCGGCTGGAGACGTATCCCCGTCATACGTAAAACAGCGCAAATCTCCTTCGAGCGCCTCGACCATCGACATGAGATCAGTGTTTTGATCTTGGGCGAGCGCTTTGGTCGGGTAAAGATAAAGTGCCCGCGCGTTCGGTTGTTCAATCATCTTGGACAAGACGGGAAGGTTATAACAGAGCGTCTTCCCGGAAGCCGTCGGGGTAACGATCACGGTCGAGTTGCCGCGTGCCGTCTGCTCGATCGCCTCGGCCTGATGGGTGTAAAGCTGTCGGATGCCCCGCTCGTTCAAGACACGGACAAGGTCGGCCGGGACGCTCGACGGGATGTCGGCATATCTCGCCGGATGCGCGTCGACCGTGTGCCAATGAGTGACGTGGCTTGAGAAGCTCGGGTCGGTCTTCAACGTGTGAATCATTTCTTCGACGGAACGCTTTTTACGCATAAGTTCACCTTCTTTTTTACGATTTCGAAGGTGCAAGCCGCTCCACGATCTCCTTCACCTGTTCGATCCGTTCGTCGCGTACGAGCCGATGGATGGCTGGAAGGCGGAGGACGTGCATCGATTTGAAGGCGGCCGCTACATGTTCGTTCTCTGCTTCGAGCCGCTCGATCGCATCCGCATATAACAGATGTGTCGTTCGGCCGAATAAGACGATCGTATGTAGCTTCGTACATTTCGAATGGACCGCCTGTAAATGTTTCGTGTAGCGTTGCACCGTTTTATAATAATCTTCTCGCGCGGAGAGCGCTTGACGCTTCCCGCGTAACAGTTCAGCATAAAATGATTCGTCACCGAGAAACATCGTCTCGACGCCGATTCGTTTCAAATGAGGATGGCCCGCTGCTTCGGCGACAGCTTGATCATGAAGCAGTTTGCCGAACGGAATCGAATCGCCCAATAGGTTGCGTCCCATCTTCAAGCCGTTAATGCCGTGTAGCGGAAGACCAAGATCATCATCTTGCAGCCGATCGATTACAAATAACACTTTCATCTTACGTTTAAGAGAGAGTTGTACCATTTGTCACCATCCTATTCGCTTTCTTACCATTATAGCAAACGACAACGAAAAACAGGGCGATCGAAATCACCCTGTCGGTCGTTATTCATTGTTTCGGTCGGCGTTCCCGTTTCCACGGTCGCTATTCCCGTTTCCACGGCTCTCGTTTGACTCAGACGATTCCGAGTTGGACTGACGCTCAAGGTCGGTCCCAGACTCTTCTTCAGCCGGCGGCGTTTCTTCCGTCGCTGGCTCTTCCGTCGTCTCTTCCGAGTCCGTTTCATCGTTATTGCCGTTTCCATTGTTGTTGTTGTTACCGTTATTGCCGTTGTTTTCGTTCGACTGTTCTTCTTCGGCCGGCTCTTCAGCCGGTTGTTCAGTCTCTGGCTCCTCTTCTTCTTCAGCCGGTTCTTGGTTTCGTTGAACCGTATACTGTGTCTGAAGCGGGCTCGACTGTTGTTCGCCGACGAGTGGGTTCGTCGCCGTCGCGACGATCGTGAACGTTGTCGTCCCGTTCGTTAGACCCGAGATGTCGACACTCGTGTCCGACGTCGTAGCGACGACGCGTTCACTGCCGTCCGGACGCTTCTCCGTCACGGTGAACGAGAGGTCCCGATAGCCGTCCGCTTGCACCGCTTCTTTGTTATATGACCATGTCAACGTTCCGCGGTCCGCCGGGATATCGTAGTTGATCGATGCGCCGGTCGGTGCCGGGAGTTTGTCCGGTTCTAAATCTTTCGGTTTTGTCCCTTTGACGTACAGCTCGTTCCCGAGTGAGAGCACCGAGTCTGGTTGCTGGAACGCTGCCGGGCGACCGTTCGCGTTCGTCACTTCTTGCATCATATACTCGAAGTAGAACTGGGCGTAGTTCGGTTTCATTACCGTATCAGACGTCTCGTTCGAACGTCCGGTCCAAACGGCGATCGAGTAGTCGGTCGTATAGCCGGCGAACCATTTGTCCATATCGTTGTTCGTCGTCCCCGTCTTACCGGCGACGTCGTACGGGAAAGCACCTGGCTGATACGTCCCGTTCGATGCGCTGACGACGTCACGGAGCATGTCGGTCAACATGTACGCCGTATAGTCTTCCATCGCCTGCTTCGCTTTCACCGGCGAGTTGATCGTCGAGCCGTCGTTGAACTCGATTTTTTGAATCAAGTGCGGCTTCGTGTACATGCCGTTCGTGCCAAGGGCGGCGTAAGCGGCTGCCATCTGCGACGTGCTCGCTTCGGCCGCACCGAGCGCGTTCGAGGCGTTCATCTCGTCGCCTGACATCGATGGCTCAATACCGACGTTCTCGACGAACGATTTGATCGCGTCTTGTCCGAACTCGTCACGCACTTCATAGAAGGCACGCAAGGCCGGCGTGTTCGCTGACACGGTCAAGAAGTAACGCATCGTGTTATTTCCACGATAACCTTCATAGTAGTTCACTGGATTGTAATCTTCATCTTTGAACGGTGCGTCTTTTAATACTTTACCCGTTGACCATTGCCCGTTCTCAATCCCAGGGCCGTAGTCGAAGAACGGCTTCGCCGTCGATCCGATTTGACGCTTCTCGCGTGAGAAGTCGCGATAGTTCTTTTCGCCTTGCTCCGCTTGTTGGCTGTCGATCAAGGCGACGATTTCTCCCGTCTTCGTGTTGAGAACGGTCGCCCCCATCCGCAGGTCTTCCGGGAAGACGTTTTCGACGTTCATGAAATCGACGTTGTTCGATTTGATGTCGTTGTTGAACTTCGTATGCAAGTCTTTATCGATTGACGTATAGACTTTGAGCCCTGCCCCGTAAATGTCTGCCTGTTCGAGGCCGTAGTCTTCTTCGAGCTCGGCTTGGACGCGGGCGTAAATCGCACGCGTGTACGACTCGCCGTCCGTCTGTGGGGCCGGCGAGATGACGTCCGCGATCTCGACGTTGAGCGCTTCGTTGTATTGTTCTTCCGTGATGTGACCGTCACGCTTCATCGCGGCGAGCACTTGCTCTTGACGATAGCGCGTGAGTTCTTGGTCACCGCTGATCGGATCATACGCACTCGGGCGTTGCGGCAGACCCGCGAGGATCGCCGCTTCTTGATAGTTCACTTCCGATACAGGTTTGTTGAAGTAAGCTTTCGAGGCCGATTGCACCCCGTAACCGCCTGAACCGTAGTAGTTAATGTTTAAATACATCTCAAGAATCTGTTCTTTTGAATATTCACGTTCAAGTTTGATGGCGAGCCATTGTTCTTGGATTTTACGTTTCAGACTCTTCTCACTCGAGAGCATCGATTGCTTGATGAGCTGTTGCGTGATCGTCGAGCCACCTTCGGCCCCGAACCCGCCTGTCAAGTTGGCGATGACGGCGCCTCCGATGCGGCGAATATCAATCCCATTATGTTCATAGAAACGACGGTCTTCAATGGATACGACCGCTTGTTGCATCACTTCTGAAATGTCGTTGATCGACACGTATTCGCGCACTTGACCGCTCTCGAGCGGTTCCCCGTTCGATGAGATCAATTGGATCGGGTACGTCTTCACCAATTTCTCTTCGTCAAGCGGCGGTGCGGTCGCGATTGCGTAGGCTGAATAAGCGCCCGCGGCGACGACGCCGATAATGAATAGTAATGTTGCGATTAAAAGAATGCGGCGCCAAATCGGCTTCTTCGTTTTAGGTTTCGACTTTTTCGTCGTGTTCTTCTGTTTATTGGTCGTCGTGTCTTGTCGACGTGCCACCCGACTTCGTTCCATTCACGTTTCACTCCTTCTATTCAATCGAGCCACGCCTCAAGCACCGCCAAGTAGTCGACGGCAGGCAAGGCCCGGGTTGGGACTTCCATTCCATGTTGTTCGATATAGCTGAGCGGGATTGATTTCCGTCCCGTCTCGCGTTGTTCCCACCAGTCTAACAACTGGTCTGCCGATAACACATATTGCGTATTATAGCGGCTAAACCGGATGATGACAAAGCAAACCCCTCCATGTTTCATACAATCACGCATGTGTGTGATTTGGTGGTCATGAAAGTTGCCGAGCGGGAAAGACGTTTTATTGTTCGTCTCTTTCGCCTCGAAGTCGATATACTTCCCTCGGTACACCCCGTTATAATCGGTCGTCGAGGCTTGCTTGAAGTAAGCCTCCGTCACTTTGGCGGCGCTTCGCTTCGGATAATCGACTTTGACGATTTGTAGCGGCGTCGGTTTTTTATGGATGACGGCTTTGCCGTGCAACCGATAATACTCGTTCGTCTCGTTGAGAAGCGTCTCCAAGTTCATTCCCCGATTCGCATACGTCGGGGTCTCGGGTCGGCTCGGTATCCGATTGGACGATGTCGCTTTCTTTCCGTTTGGATAGTGGAACAATGTTGTCACCCCTACATCTCATTTTAGCAGGTCGGCCCACTCGTTCCTTCCGTCTAAGGTCTGATTGTCGAGTTCTGTCGTTCGACTCTGTCGTGGATTTTCCGCAATGCATATCGTACCAAACTCTTGTGTGTTAAACTAGTATGTAGTGTATTGTGTATTCAAATTGACACAAGCTTGTCACCGTGTCAGTGAATGTTTTTCTACAATAAGTCTTCTACTAATTAGCCATTTTACGATTGGCGTAAACCCGATTGATGAAAGTTTTAAACGAGACAGAAAAAGAGCGAAGCTTGACATCAATGAGATGTAGCTGTGTTGGAGGGGTACGATGGAAACACAAAAGAAGTACGTCATGTTCGTCGACGAGACTGGGACACCTAAAGGAAACACACAATTCAATTTGACGGGCGTTCTCATGGAATACAAGTACGCCATTGACGCGGACGAGGCCGGCATGCCTTGCGAATTGAAACGCCGCCTGTACGCGTTCAAACGTGATGTTTTCAAAACCGAGAACATCCCGCTCCATTTGAAAGAGATTTTAAAGGCTGAGCACCCGTACGGAAAAGAAGACGGCATCACGATTGACATGCTCCGCGATTTTTGGAACAAACTACCGGACTTTCTGCGTGACATCAATTGCACGATCATCAGCGTCGAAGTCGATAAGCAGAAGCTGCATGACTTCTATTCCACGCCGAAAGACCCTTACGTCGTCGCATTCGCTCACTTGATGAAGTCGTTTTACGCATTTCTTGAAGAGACGGAAGCGGTCAGCGCCCGAGTCGTCCTCGAATCGCGTGACGATTATCAGAATCTACTCATTCAAAAGGCATTCTTTGACATTTTTAATTCAGGAACGGTCCACCTCGATGTCGAAAAGAGCCGACAAAAAATCAAAGGGTTCATCTTCTCTGAAAAGCAAAACACGATGTATCAGTCTGGTCTAGAAATCGCAGACCTCGTCTGTCTACCGCTCTCGCGCGTACGTCGCGGCGTGATCGAAGTCAAACCACGGTTCGTCCATTATGGGGATGAAAACCGCATCTTTAAAGCAATCAAGGACAAGATTTACATTCGTAAAGAAAGTCCGGACCAGGATTTCCGCAACTGGGGATTCAAAAAAGTACCGATCACGAAAAAGCGCCGCGAATGGAGCGACCATCCGTGGAACCACTGAAACCGACCCCGTTGTCATCAACGGGGCCGGTTTTTTCTCTGTGGCTAGACGAGCATACGACCGCAGCCGACGTGTCAGGTAAAGCTTACATAGTTCAACGTTCAGTCTTCGGTTCGCAATCCTGGCAATGTTTCACGTAAACGCAAGAAGGCGACGAGACCGGCCAAGAATGGGATGACCGCCACGAGACCGATCGCCCAATCAATCGACAATACGTCCGTCAATACGCCGGCAAATAACGCCCCGAACGCATAGCCACTGTCCCGCCAAAAACGATACACCCCCATCGCCGAGGCACGCCAATTCGGTTCGGCGACATCGCTGATCGAGGCTTGGATTGTCGGATACACCATCGCCGTCCCGATGCCAAGCAACAGAGCGGCCAATAGCCACAGTCCATAGTCGCTCACGAGCAACAGCAACCACAACGATGTCGCCTGAACCAACATCCCCCCGACAATCAAACCTTTCCGCCCGATTCGATCACTTAAGACGCCGGTGAACAGTTGGAAAAATCCCCACGCCGCCGGATAGACGGCGACGATCAGACCAATCTCCGATAGGCTCAACCCTTTCGAGGCAAAATAGAACGGGAACAATCCCCACGCCATACCGTCTTTTAAGTTCGTCGACAGACCGGCCGCAGTGAGACTCGAGAGTGAGCGATCTTTCCATGTCGTCTGGATGAACACTTCTTTGGCAGAACGGCTCCTGCGTGTGCCCTGCCCCTTTCCTTGAAGGCCAAGCTGCACGCTCGTATCTTTGACAAACATAGATAGGAGGAATCCGATGAGAGCGATCGCGACTCCGATATAAAACGGTTCGGGACGACTCGAGAACGTCGTCGCGACGTACCCTGAGACGGCCGCCATGACGGCGACGCCGACGTAGCCGGCGAACTCATTCATCCCGACGGCGAGCCCACGCTCTGTCGGTTTCGCCAAATCGATTTTCATATTCACCGTCATCGACCACGTCAGTCCTTGATTGATCCCAAGCAAGACGTTCGCGACGATGATCATCCACCAAGACGTGGCAAATATGACGAGCATCGGCACGAACAAGCCGACGAACCAACCGAACAGCAACACATTTTTCCGATCGAATCGGTCGGCGATCGCTCCGGCAAAGTAATTGACGACCGCTTTTGAAAACCCGAAACTGACGATGAACGAGAGGGCCGCGCTCGTCGAGACGAGACCGAAATCTTCTTCGGCGATGACCGGGAGAAGCGTTCGTTCAAGCCCGACCATCGAACCGACAAAGAAGTTCGTCACGACGAGAAACATAAAGTTCAATCGATTTTCATATAGCCCGACCCGTGTTTGATTCAACATTCCCCAATCTCCTTCACATCCTTCACTACAATGAAGGGTTCACTTTTTTGCAAATTGAGTGTACCACAAACATACCCCCAGCCGTATAAAAAACACCTTCTCGATTTTTCATCAAGAAGGTGAATCGATTACGATGGGTCAGTCGCTTGACGCGACTTCATCCGTTTTTTTCCTTCCCGGCACATGTGAAGGAGCGGACATTCTTCACAACCCGGTCGCTGCGCTTTGCAATGATAGCGGCCGAAGAAAATGAATTGGTGATGGAGCTGCGACCACTCCTCGCGCGGGAACTTCTTCATGAGTGTGTCCTCGACTTGGCGGACGTTGTCTTTCCAGCGGCAAATGCCGAGCCGTTTCGAGACACGCTCGACGTGCGTATCGACAGCGAAAGCCGGTTCATGAAAGGCGACCGACAGGACGACGTTCGCCGTCTTCCGTCCGACCCCTGGCAACGCCTCTAATGAAGCCCTGTCTTCCGGAACGACGCCTCCATGCTGTTCGACAATTTGTATCGATAACGCCTTCACGTTCTTCGCCTTGTTCCGATACAACCCGATGCGCTTGATGAGCGCCTCGATTTCGGAGACGTCAGCCGCAGCCATCGCCTCGACCGTCGGGAACGCCTCGAACAATCCTGGCGTCACACGGTTGACGAGTGCGTCGGTCGCTTGGGCCGACAACGCGACGGCGACGACGAGTTCGAACGGATTACGGTGCGTCAGTTCACAATGCGCGTCTGGAAACATGCGGCGCATCGTCTCTGACACTTCATTCAACTGGGCTCTCGTCAACATCACTTGTTCCTCCGTTGATAGTCGACCACATCTTCAAGCGATTCGACGTTATGGTCTTGCCAGACGCGTAAAATTTTGTCCATGTATTTGAAGTTCCGAACGTTGCGAAGTTTGGCTTCCCGCAACGCCGCTAAAATGAGTTCCTCGCTAAAACCATCCTCTGTCAACCAGCCGACGATTTGTTCGATCTCAAACGGTGTGATCGTCCCGAACTCTCGTTCGAACGTGTGGATGAGGTTTTCATTCAACGATTGTGTGTTCTTTTTCGGGGCGACGTCTTCTTCGAGTGCTTGAAAAAGAGGGAGCAGGCTATATCGCTCCACTTCTGCCGACGCATCGATGGCAACAAGTTCTTTTTGCAGCAACCCGAGCAAAACAGCCCGTGCCTCACTCTCAGCGACGTTCATCCGTTCTCCGAGTTCGCTCGGCAACGGCATTTCGATGCCCTCTCCTGTCAATTCGAGCAGATGGACGACGAGGCAAAACTCGACCGGGCTCAAATTTAAACGTCGGGCGTCCGTGAACAGTTTACGTGGAACGACGACCGGACTTTGTTCGAACAGTTTGATCATATTATGTGCATCCATGTCGCACATCCTTTCTAAACACATCAATCGGGGAAGACAATGTGTCATCCCCGATTGATGGTTATGGGTGAATTCGATTTAATAGACGTGGGAACGGGATCGCTTCACGAATATGTTCGATTCCGCTGATCCAAGCGACTGTGCGCTCGAGACCGAGTCCAAAGCCAGAGTGCGGTACAGAACCGTACTTTCGAAGCTCGAGATACCAATCGTACGCGTCCGTCTCGTCTAATCCCTCTTTGACGATTTCCTCTTTCAAGCGGTCGTAGTCGTCTTCACGCTGCGAACCGCCGATGATCTCACCGTATCCTTCCGGCGCGATCAAATCGGCACAAAGAACGAGTTCCGGGTTCTCCGGGTCGACTTTCATGTAGAACGGTTTGATTTCTTTTGGCCAATGGGTGATGAATACCGGCTTATCGTGCGCGTTCGCGATTGCCGTCTCATGCGGTGCACCGAAATCGTCGCCGTACTCGATATCGTCAAATCCTTCTGCCTTCAAGAACGTGATCGCGTCCGCATAACGGATACGCGGGAACGGCGCTTGAACTTTCTCGAGTTTCGATAAGTCGCGCCCAAGCAATTCAAGCTCGTTGCGACAGTTCTCCAACGCTGATTTTGCGATATAAGAGACGTAGCGTTCTTGAAGGTCCAAACTCATGTCGTGGTCGAAGAACGCCATCTCAGGTTCGATCATCCAAAACTCGATCAAGTGACGACGCGTTTTCGACTTCTCGGCACGGAACGTCGGACCGAACGAGAATACTTTTCCGAGTGCCATCGCTGCGGCTTCCATGTATAGCTGTCCTGTTTGTGACAAGTAGGCCGGTTGCCCGAAGTAATCCGTCTCGAACAGCTCAGTCGTGCCTTCAGGGGCGCTCGACGTGATGATTGGTGGATCGATCTTGACGAACCCTTCCATGTTGTAGAACTCGTACGTCGCACGAATCAATTCGTTTCGAACTTTCATGATCGCGTGTTGACGACGCGAACGAAGCCATAGGTGACGGTTGTCCATCAAGAACTCCGTTCCGTGTTCTTTCGGTGTGATCGGGTAATCGACCGACTCAGCGATCACTTCCATGTCCGTCACTTCAAGTTCGAAACCGAGCGGCGTGCGACCGCCGTCCGATTTAACGTTCCCTGTCACCCAGACCGACGTCTCTTGTGTCACACTTTTGGCGAGGGCGAACAAATCTTCGGCCACATCAGCTTTGACGACGACCGCTTGGGCGAACCCGCTCCCGTCACGGAGTTGAAGGAAGGCGATCTTCCCGCTTGAACGTTTGTTGGCGATCCAAGCTCCCACTCGAATCGATTGACCTTCATAATCTTTGAATTGGCTAATTGAAATAGTTGTCATTGTCGTTTCCATCCTTTCGCTTATCGAGTGTGCTGCTTGATAAAGTTTTCCACTCGATCGAGCGCTTCTAGTACTCGTTTTAATTCGGTTGCATAAGAGAGACGGACGTAATCGTCTTGTCCGAAGCCCGAACCTGGGACGAGTGCGACGAACGCCTCACCGAGAACGGCCTCACACCACGTGTCGACCGAGTCGTAACCGCTCATCGTCGCGGCTTCCTTAGCGTTTGCGTATAAGTAAAATGCCCCTTGCGGCTTCAAGCATGTGATGCCCGGGATTTTGATCAACCGATCATACACGATCTCAAGACGTTCCTCGAACGAGACGCGCATCATGTCGACGTCGTCTTGCGGCCCGTTGTACGCCTCGACAGCGGCTGCTTGAGCGATGGACGTCGGGTTTGATGTCGAGTGCGAGGCAAGGTTCGTCATCGCTTCGATGATGGAACGGTCCCCGAGCGCGTAACCGATGCGCCAACCTGTCATGGCGTGGGACTTCGATACGCCGTTGATGATGATCGTCCGCTCGCGCATACCCGGAAGCGTCGCGATCGAGACGAACGTCGCGTCCCCATATACGAGTTTCTCGTAAATCTCGTCACTGACGACTAACAAGTCATGACGTGTGACGACTTCAGCGAGCGCGACAAGTTCTGCCTCCGTGTAAATCATGCCGGTCGGGTTCGATGGGCTGTTCAAGATGACGGCTTTCGTCCGATCCGTCACGGCCGCCTCGAGCGCCTCTGGCGTCAATTTGAACGTCGTCGCCTCTGTCGTCTCGACGTAGACCGGTACCCCGTCAGCGAGCTTCACTTGTTCCGGATAGCTGACCCAGTACGGGACAGGGATGATGACTTCGTCACCTTCGTCGAGGATCGCTTGAAACAGTGCGTACAGCGCATGCTTCGCACCGGAAGCGACCATGACCTCGCTCCGTTCAAACGTGAGGTCGCTGTCTCGTTTCGTCTTTTCGATGATCGCATCTTTCAACGCGACCGTACCGCCTGAAGGAGTATACTTCGTATCACCGTCGCGGGCCGCCCGACAGGCTGCCTCGATGATGCGTTCCGGTGTGTTGAAGTCCGGCTCACCGGCTCCGAGACCGATGACGTCTTGCCCTGAAGCTTTCAACGCTTTCGCTTTCGCCGTAATGGCGAGCGTCGTCGACGGTGTCAACTGCTTAACCCGTTTTGCCAATAGATGTTCCATCGTGATCCCCCTCAATTTGCTCAAAGTGAGTCCGTCAATTGGACCCGTCTAATAAAGTCTCCGGTTTGGAGCGTGTAGTACGAATAAGTATATGAAGCTCCTGCTTTCGTCACAACTTCAATCAATGCCCGGTCGTCGAACCCATATTTACAACTGACGAGCGCACCACCGGTTTCCTCTACCGACTCGGCGCAAACTTGATTCAAGTCGACCGAAGCGATTTCGCGCTCCTCGATTGGTTCTTCGCTGTCTACCGGCACGAACAAGACACGATCCGCCTCCTCGAAGACGACGTACGGTTTCGTCCCGTTATACAAGTCGGCCCGTTCGGACTCGACGGTCGGTTGTTCGGCCAAAAGACGCTCACGCGCTTCTTCGATCAAACTTTGTTTCGTCCGCTCGGTATGTCCGACTGTGAACCAATAGATGCCACTAAACATGATGACGACACCGATCAGTGCCGTCATGAGTGCGACCACTACTTTTGTCTTACGTGTCATTCTGTCCGGTAGATGGTGAATACCATCTCTTCTTTCTTCGGATCATTTACTTTTTTCTCTAACGCCAAACCGAACATCAAATCTTGGCTCTTCAGCGTCCGGTTCAACAAGTCGACGATTTTGTATACGTCTGCCGTCGGTTCGATGCGAACGGTCGCGAGCGTCTCGATATTTGAATTCATGGTCCATCCTCCTTCAAAAACACTATACCCATTATTATAAAGCGATAATTTCGCCCTGCCTAGCGTTATCTGTCATTTCCTAAACCCGTCTTCTCCTTATCATCTAAAAACAACTCAAGTTCTGAGAGGGCCGTCTCGATCGGTCCTTCGATTCGATCGACGGCGGGCAGACTGTTGAGGAACTGTTTGCCGTAACGTGTCGTCTCAACGCGGCGATCGAATACGAAAATGGCGCCGTAATCTTCTTTCGAGCGAATCAAGCGGCCGACCCCTTGTTTGAAGCGGATGACTGCTTGCGGGAGGGACAGCTCAAAGAAAGATGATTTCCCTGTCGCTTCAATCTTTTCAGAACGTGCTTGCATGACCGGCTGATCGGGCGGCGCGAACGGGAGGCGGACGATGATCAGACACGTCAACGATTCGCCGGGGATATCGACCCCTTCCCAGAAACTGGCCGTCCCGAACAAGATCGACTGGTCAATCCGTTTGAACTGTTTCGTCAATCGGCTCCGCGACCCGCCGCTCACTCCTTGTGCGAGGAGCGTATACGCCTCATCGAGCTGACCTTTTACCGCATCGTGCGTCAAACGCAATAATTCGTTCGAAGTGAACAAGACGAGCATCCTCCCTTTCGTCACGTTGGCGATCTGGGCGATGGCGTCCGCCGTTTCGGCGACGAACTGCGGGAGCGGCACTTCGTTGATGAGCGGAAGGTCGGACGGGACGAACAGCTTCGCCTGCCGCTTGAAGTCAAACGGCGAAGGAAGGACGACACGTCGGACGTTTTCTCCGTCGAGTCCAAGACGCCGCTCGATAAAACCAAATCGTCCTGACACGGTCATCGTAGCCGACGTCAAAACAGTCGGTCGTTTCATGAAGAGACGCTCATGAAGGAGTGGTCCGATCTCGACCGGTTGCGTATAGACGGACGTGAGCTTACGGTTCGCCAAGTTCAACTCGACCCAGCTGACCGCATCGTCATCTTTTGTGAGCATCGTCTCAAACAACACGCTTTCGAGTTCTCGCACATCCCCGATGAACGCTTTCAAGTCTGAAAGCACGGCCCGCTGCTTGAACGTCATGTGCTCTTTATGTTCGTCGAGGAGACGGTGCATTTGTCGCAGAGACATCCGCAAGGCCCGAAGTTTATACTCAAGTCGTTTTGCTACTTCACGGATCGGCCGGAACACCTCCCCTTCCCGTTCAAACCTCACCGTTTGGCGTTGCTCTTTTTTCTTGCCGAGCGAATGAAGAGCCGTCAATAAATCGTCTAACTCGGCATCGACTTGCGCGAGCGCGACGTCGGTGTCGCGGCTGAACGCTTCCGTCTCTTCCGCCACGGACGTCAAGTCGGCGAGTTGGAGCAGACGAGAATGGAACTTCCCGTCGGCCCCATACCCGAACCACTTGAACAACCGGTCGAACTGGATGGCGTCGAACGTCACCCCGAAGTGATGGGAAGCGACCTCCTCGACTTGATGGGCCTCATCTAAGACGAGCGGGGTATCGGTCGGTAGTATACCGGCCTGATGTTGAAGGTCTGAGAACAACAAGGCGTGGTTCGTCACGATGATATCCGCTTCTTTTGATCGCAACACGGCTCGCGTGAAGAAGTCACGGCTGTACCACGGGTCAAAACGTCCAAATTCAGACGCCGCATCCGCCTGTATGAGCCGCTTGAACGAAGCCGGTCCTTGCGTCGCCGCGCCGGGGAGTGACAACTCTTCCAAGTCGCCCGTCTCCGTCTCTGTCAGCCAGACGAGCACCATCGCCTTACACATAGCCGATAACAGTCCGTCCGTCGTCTCTTCGAGCACGGCCTCAAACTTGCGGAGGTCGATATAGTTGCGTCGCCCTTTTAATAACGTGAACTCGATTTCCGGAAAAATCGCTTTTAAGATCGGCAAATCCCGGTTGAGCAGCTGTTCTTGCAATTGGATCGTGTGCGTGCTGACCACAACGGGACGCTTCGTCTCGAGCGCATGGTGTGCGCTCGGAATCAAGTAGGCGAGTGTCTTGCCCGTCCCGGTACCAGCTTCGACGAGGAACGTCGTTTCATCATCGAGCGCTTTGTAGACGTGTCGCATCATCTCGAACTGGCTTTGTCGCGGTTCAAACTGATGGAACAAGGACGGCAACGTCTCTTCGATCGTCCGGTGTAAGAACGGCTCGAACGGTTCTCGCTCGATCGCTTCGACATGTGAGTCTGTCAAACGCTTCAATGCGATCTTCCGGTGAACGTCGTACGTCGCCTCGTCTTCCGGCCGGATGCCGATGTCGAGAATGATTTCGTCGAGCAACGGTTCGATGTTGCTCGTCCACGACTCTGACAAGCGGCGCAACTGTTTGAGTGTCACGACCGGTAGTTCCCGGAGTCGCGCGATTTGTTGAATGAACAGTTCAGCTGTCGCTTCGGCATCACTGAGGGCTCGGTGCGCATCCGTATGCACGAGGTCGAACACATCGGCGAGCGACTCGAGGGCGTGGCTCTCGAGGGTCGGGTAAAGGATGCGGGCGAGTTCAACCGTATCAATCGCTCGGCCTTGAAACGGCAAGTACCCTGCCTGTTCCAAGCTCTCATTTAAAAAGTTTAAATCAAACGTGACGTTGTGGGCGACGAACACACGCCCATCTAACATCTTCCATATACTAGGGATAACCTCTTCAAACGTTGGGGCATCCTCTACATCACGATCTGTGATCGTCGTCAACTGCGTGATGAAAGGTGGGATCGGACGACTCGGTCGAATCAAAGTACTGTAGCGCTCAATCACTTCACTACCTTGTACGACAACCGCCGCGAATTCAATCAATTCGTCGCCGGATTTGACGGAATGACCGGTCGTCTCTAAATCCACTATCACATAAGTGTCCATAACATCCATCCCATCTTCGGCACGCTCGTGCTTTCTATCTGTCTCATCTTACCATAGAACGATACACGAAAAAACGGGGATGCCTTTTATCGGACATCCCCGCTCGCCTCACAATATCGTGTGCGCGATCTCTTCATACAAGAGTTGATCGACTTCGTTGCGCTCGTTCAAGACGGCGACTTTCGGACGATGCAATCTTGCCTCTTCTGCCGTCATCTGACCGTACGCCATGATGATGACGACGTCACCGACTTGGAAGTGACGGGCTGCTGCGCCATTCAAACAGACGACACCAGATCCTCGTTCCCCTTTGATGACGTACGTCTCGATCCGGGCACCGTTATGGTTGTTCGTGATGTGCACATGCTCATTTTCCATAATGCCGACCGCATCCATCAAATCTTCATCGATCGTGATCGAGCCGACATAGTGCAAGTTCGCCTCGGTAACGGTCGCTTTGTGCAACTTCGCGTGCATAAATGTTCGAATCATCAGATTCATCCTCTCTTCCAAATCACGTTATCGATCAAGCGGGCCCGGTCAAATTGGACGGCTGCCGCAATTAACAGTTCATGCGATGTGTCGCGTGCTTTCGTCAACGTCGGATAATCGACGATTTCGACGTAGTCGATCGTGCTGTTCGGGATAGCGTCTAGCCGTTCAACCAGTCTTGCTCGCACCGCCGGGACGGTCAATCCTGCTTGAAGCCCCGTTTCAGCCTCGATGAGCGCCTTGTTGATCTCAGCCGCCTCCACACTTTCCGTCTCAGACAAATAGACGTTCCGACTCGACTTGGCCAGCCCTGACGCCTCCCGAATGATCGGGCAACGCCGGATCTCGACCGGCACGAAATAGTCGTGGACATACCCTTCGATCAAGGCGACTTGTTGTGCATCTTTCAACCCGAAATAGGCTCGGGTCGGGCGCACGATGTTGAATAATTTTGATACGACGGTCAACACGCCATCGAAATGGCCTGGTCGGCTTGCACCGCACAGCACGTCGGCACCGGTGCGTACCGTCACGCGCGCCATATCAAGCGGATACATCGTCGTCGTGTCGGGATAGAACAAGATATCGACGCCGGCGTCGCGGGCGAGCGCCTCGTCGCGATCGAAATCACGTGGATACCGGTCGAGGTCTTCGTTCGGTCCGAACTGGGTCGGATTGACGAAGATGCTCATGACGACGAGGTCGTTCTCCGCTTTGGCTGCCTCGACGAGACTGAGGTGACCTTCGTGCAAGTAGCCCATCGTCGGTACGAAACCGACGGTCGAATCATGCGATATCGCGTCTCGTAATGACATCGGGTCGGTGACGATTCTCATGCCTTCCCTCCGTACAACGTATCGAGCAACGTCTCGTCCATCGTGAACGTGTGACGTTCGAGAGGGAACGAGCCGTCTTTCGTCGCCTGCACGTATTCGTGGATGGCGCTTGTCGCGACTTCGTTCACATCGGCGTATGCTTCGACAAATTTAGGGAGCCGGTCGACGCCGTACTTTAAAATGTCATGGTAGACGAGCACTTGGCCGTCCACGTCAGCGCCGGCGCCGATGCCGATGACCGGAATCGTCAGCGCTTCGGCGATCTTTTTGGCGAGCTGATGCGGCACACATTCGAGGACGAGCATCTTCGCCCCGACCCGCTCAGCCTCGAGGCTATCGGCAATCAACCGTTCGGCATCTTCAAGCGATTTACCTTGCACTTTGTAGCCTTCGAGCACGCCGACCGATTGTGGTGTCAGTCCCAGATGGGCGACGCAAGGCATGCCGATTTTCGTCAACCGTTCAATCGTCTCGAGCACCTCGCCTGCCCCTTCGAGCTTGATGGCGTCAGCGTGTCCGTCCTGAAACAGCGTCTGTGCAGCTTGTAACGTCCGGTCAAAGTCACCGTGATACGTCGCGAACGGCATATCGACGACGACGAACGTATTGCGTGCCCCGCGTCTTACCGCTTTCGCATGGTGCACCATGTCAGCGATGGTGACTGGGATCGTCGAGTCGTAACCGAGCACGACCATGCCGAGTGAATCGCCGACGAGGATGATATCGACCTCTCCGGCTTCGGCGAGTTTCGCCGACGGATAATCATAAGCGGTCAACATGACCAGCTTCTCTTCTTGCTTCATCTTCTTGAGTAAAGATGTCATCGTATGCATATGTTCTCCTCCTAAATGGGAGACAGGAAAGAAAAAGCGCCTTCTTATCGACAAGAAGGCGCACGAAAGCAAACTCAATGGTTGAGTGTCCTTCTGTCCCTGTCAAAGTGATCAAGGCAGACAAATAATGGTAGTGACGGTCTGCAGTCCGGTACACTTCGCTATGATAGCGTCCGGCACATTCATTATAGACCACGTCAAGCATTCATTCAATCATTCCAAACCGCGATTTCAGCAGAGTAAATCGGTTCGATGCCCGCTCCCGTCTCAAGCAAGAGCGCACCTTCTGTCGAGATGCCACGCATGACCCCGGTCTTCGTCTTTCCGGCCGTCGTTAGCGTGATCGTCTCATCGATGAAGGCGGCGTTTTGGAGCCAATGTTCACGAACCGGGGAGAAGCCCGCCTCAAGGAACAGATCGTACTCCTTCTCGAGATCTTCTAACAAACGAGCGAGCAATTCGCTTCGTCGGTGGACGATGCCCGTCTCGCGCTTGAGCGACGTCGCCCGATGGATGAGCTCCTCTGGAATCGTTTCTCCGTTCACATTGAAGCCGAAGCCGAGGATGACCGCCTGAATGCGGTCACCCTCGGTCTGCATTTCCGTCAAAATCCCGCCGATTTTCTTGCCGTTCAAGAGCAGGTCGTTCGGCCATTTGATCGCTGCGACAATTCCTTCGCGGTTGAATGAGCGGGCGAACGCGCTCGCCGCCATGAGCGTCAATTTCGACGCGTCGCGAATCGGCAAATCCGGACGCAAGATGATGCTCGCCGCAATATTCACCCGGCTCGGATTGTACCATTGCCGTCCGAGTTGCCCGCGGCCGGCCGTCTGTTCTTCGCTGATGACAATCGTCCCTTCCGGCGCCCCACGCTGAGCGTGCTCATGGGCAATCCGTTGCGTCGTGTCGACTTGGTCGTACGCGTGAACGTGTTGGCCAAAACGCCCACGTCGGACGGAAACGAACGCCGTCTCATCGAAGCGGTCGTTCTGCTCGAGCAATTGATACCCTTTTCGTGGAATCGTCTCGATATCGTAACCATCTTGTTTTAACGTCTCGATATGTTTCCAAATAGCGGTACGTGAAATATTTAGTTGCCGGGCCAACTCCTGCCCGCTCCAGACCGCCCCGTCTTGCAATAGGCTCAAGACCTTTCCTCGTGTCGAAGCCATGCGCATGCCTCCTTCCGTAAAGTCGTCTCCTCGTTCGGCAGATCGCCATGGAGCACCGCCCGCTCCAAATAGGCAAGTAAATGTTTGATCGTCGCCCCTTTCGCCCCGAGGGAGAGGGCGTCACGGCCATCGAAACGAAGCTCACTGCGACGTTGAATCGGCAACGCCCGCTTCAACTCGATTGCCCGGTCTGCCCGTCCTTCCATCCGTAAGTACGTATCGAGCGTCGCTTCGGGCGTGTCGTAGACGGCGAACGTGTCAAGACCGGTCGTGAGCAGCCCGGCGAGCCGGGCCGCCTCCCGTTTGGTCGCGTTCGACCGTTTCCAGGCGGTGAGCCAACTCACGTCACCCGCATGGTGGAGGAAGAGCGCCCAGCCGCCGAGCCCGTTGACCGGTTTCCGGTCGTCGTCGACGACCTTCTGCAATAAGCCGCAATCCATATCCGGCAAATATTCGTGAATCCCGGCCGCCATGAGCGACGAGAGCGCACGCTTATAGGCCGGCCCCGCCATCAGTTTCTCAAATTCGATGGCGATGCGCTCCATGGCGATATGGCGCAGTTTATGCCCGAGCGCCGAAGCGGCCCGGACAAGTTCCTCGTCGAGGGTGAAGTCGAGCTGGGCCATGAAACGGAACGCCCGCATGATGCGGAGGGCGTCCTCGTCGAACCGTTCGTACGGGCTCCCGACGGTACGGATGACTCTCGCCTCGAGGTCGAGCCGTCCGCCGAACAAATCGACGACGTTACCGTCATGAAACGCCATCGCGTTCATCGTGAAATCTCGTCGCAACAAATCCTCTTCAAGTGAGACGCCAAGCGCGACGTGGTCGGGGCGACGCGAGTCGGAGTACGTCCCTTCCGAACGGAACGTCGTCACTTCGAACGGATGATGGTCGATGATGACCGTTACGGTCCCGTGGTCAATCCCGGTCGGCACCGCCTTCGGGAAGAGCGCGAGCACCTCGTCCGGGAAGAGCGACGTCGCGATGTCAATGTCGTCAGGTAAATGTCCGAGCATATAGTCCCGGACGGCGCCGCCGACGATATACGCCTCCCCGCCGCGGCGGTTGATCGTCTCGATAATCTGTTTTGCATATTCCCATTCTGTCATGCGCGCACCACCCGTTCGTAAAGTGACTCGTATGCGGACACGATATCGGTCGACGCGAACTGTTTTGCCCGCTGCAACCCGTTTTCACGCAACCGCGCCTGTAGCGCCTTGTCGAGTAAGATGTTCTCGAGCGCTTTCGTCGCCCCGGCGACGTCACCGCGGGCGACGACGAACCCTTCCGCCCCGTCGGTGATCACTTCCGGCAACCCGCCGGCATCCGAGACGACCGATGGGATACCCGTCGCCATTGCCTCGAGCGCGACGAGACCGAACGCTTCTTTGTCCGATAAGAGGACGTGCACGTCACTGATCGATAACAGTTCGGCGACTTGTTCTTGTTTCCCGGCGAAGATGACGTCTTGCTCGAGCGACAACTCGCTCACTTGACGGCGCATCGCCCCCATGAGCGGCCCGTCCCCGACGAGGAGCAGTTTTTTATCCGGCACGTTCATCCGGGCGAACGCCTCGAGGACGAGGTCGATCCGCTTCACTTGCCGGAAGTTCGAGACGTGGATGACGACGTTGTCCGACTCAGTCAAGCCGTAACGTTCCCGGAGTGACGAGTCGTCGAGCGGACGGTACACCGTCTCGTCGATGAAGTTATGGATGACGTCGATGGACAAGTCGGACCCGATCCGTTCGAGCGTCTCTTGCCGCAGGCTGTCGGATACGGCCGTGATGGCGTTCGACTTCCGGAGCCCGTACAGGATGGCGGGCTTCAGCTCCTCATCCTCCCCGAGCACGGTGATATCGGTCCCGTGCAACGTCGAGACGATCGGGATGTTCGTCCCGGCCATCTCACGCCCGAGCGCGGCACAGACGGCATGGGGCACGGCGTAATGCGCATGGATGACGTCGAGACCGAACGCTTGGATCACACTTGCGATTTTCGAGGCGAGCGTGATGTCGTACGGTGGATACCGGAACACCGAATATTGGTTGATCTCGACCTGATGGAACGTGATGTTCGGATGATACGCATTCAATCGGAATGGGATGCTCGACGTGATGAAGTGGACGTCGTGGCCGCGGTCGGCGAGCTTCATGCCGAGCTCCGTGGCGAGAATGCCAGAACCCCCGACCGATGGATAACAGAGGACACCGATCCGTAGCTTCATGCGAGCTCCCCCGCTTTCTTGACGGCGTACGGCTTGACGGTCATCAAGCCCTCGGCGTACGTCGTCCCGATCAAACTGCCAAAATGTCGTTCCCGCGCCCGCACGCGTTCGATATATTCATCCGTGAGCGGGGTCCGGACGCCGTCCACGGGCATGAACTGGCTCTCATAAGCAGACAAGGCACGCAGCTTCGTCTCCATCGTCTCGCTGATGTCGATACAGACGTCAGGCGTCTCAAGCGCGTTAATCATATATTGATAGACGCTGTCCGGTCGATATGCCGGCACGTCTTGCATGAACTTCCGAATCCCGGCGTTAAAGAGCGCCTCCTCGACGAGCCGGGCACAGGCCCGATGGTCGGGATGGCGGTCGTCGCCGTACGGATACAACACATGCGTCGGACGCTCGGTCCGAATCAAGCGGACGAGCGTCTCGATTTGCATCTCGTCCCCGGTCAGTCCCCGGTCCGGGAAACCGAGGTTGAGGCGACGAACCCCGAGCACGTCGTCGGCGCGTCCCGCCTCGACGGCGCGGGTGTCGACGTCCCCGTTCGAGGACAGCTCGGCCCGGGTCAAATCGACGTAGACGACCTCGATGCCGTCGCGTGTCCATTGGGCCGTCATCCCGGCGATGCCGATCTCGATATCGTCCGGATGGGCCCCGATTGCTACTATTTTCATAAAATCACCTCTTCTGTGAAAAGTATATCGGACTCAACCACGAATGTCATATGTAGAGGGTAGTCAACTGAGAGGTTTTTCGAGTACGCTACTAGATGGGAGGTGAACGAAATGACGGTACAGTTACCGATTCGTTTTCGCAATATTATCTTTATCTTGATTGGTTCATTCATTTTTGCGTTTGGGGTATATCACTTCAACGTGCAAAACAATTTGGCCGAAGGTGGTTTCACGGGGATCACGTTGATTCTGCGCGGCTTGTTCGACTGGTCGCCATCCATCACAAACTTGGCGCTCAACATCCCGCTCTTCTTTGTCAGCTACAAGCTGCTCGGGCGGACGACGTTCATCTATACGCTCATCGGGACGTTCAGCTTTTCGATTTGGTATGCGCTCGTCGCCAAATATTCGAACCTCGTCATCGACTTGACCGATGACATGGTGCTCGCGAGCCTGTTCGCCGGACTGTTCATCGGCGTCGGTCTCGGCATCATCTTTAACAATGGCGGCACGACCGGAGGCGTCGACATTATCGCCCGTCTCGTCCAACGTTACGTCGGCTGGTCGATCGGGAAGACGTTCCTCGTCTTCGACTTTTTCGTCATCGTGCTCAGTTTGACGTATCTCGACATCCGTGAGGCGATGTACACGTTGCTCGCCGTCTACGTCGGTGCCCGTGTCATCGACTCGATGCAGGAAGGGACGTACGCCGGTAAGGCCGCGATGATCATCAGCGACCACCGGACGTCGATCGCCGACGGTATCCATGCGACGATGAACCGCGGGACGACGCGTCTCATCGCCAAAGGCGGTTATTCGAACAAGGAACTCGAAGTGCTTTACGTCGTCGTCGGACGCAATGAAGTGAACCGTCTGAAGACGATCGTCAAACAAATCGACCCGCACGCTTTCGTCACGTTCCACCACGTGTATGAGGTCGGCGGTGAAGGGTTCACGTTCGATGAGAACCGGATTCCTTTAAAATAAACCACGACACAAAACGCCCCGTTCGAGTGAACGGGGCGTTCAGATTGTTGACTAACAGAATGTTTTCGCTCCTCCTCTTGGCGCCTCCGCTTTCCTAGGGGCGAGCAGGGAGCCGCATCGCGACGTTGTCGCTGCTGGGTCTCCCTCCGCTCGCTGATCCCTCAGGAGTCTCCGGCGCCGTCGGATGAGCGCCGCGAGAGGCCGCCCCTGGGTGGCCTCTCGTCTTTTTCTGAGGCCTCGACGGCCGATAGAAAAAGACCCCGATGCGGGCTAAAACCTCGAGAAGCGGGAACTGGTATGTATGGATCGTCACTGCCTCCGAACAGGAAGGGGAATCATCATGTACCGAGCCCATATCGCCAAACGCCATGAACCAATCCGCACCGACGCCTCGCTGGACCAACTGGTCCCGAAAGACCACCTCGTCCGCAAACTCGACCGCCACATCGACTTCTCCATCGTCCACCGGCTATGCGCGCCGCTGTATTCAAACACCGGACAGCCCGGCATCGACCCCGAGATCCTCATCAAGATCATCCTGCTCGGCCCGCTGTTCAACATCCGTTCCGTGCGACAGACCATCAAGGAAATCGAGACGAACCTCGCGTACCGTTGGTTCCTCGGGCTCGGGATGGACGAGAAAATTCCCGACCATTCGACGATCAGCCAGGCCTATCGACGCCGGTTCGCCGGCACGGACGTCTTTCGACAAATCTTCGAGGACATCGTGGGCCAGGCCGAAGCCCACGGCTTCATTTCAGGGCGCATCCTGATCACCGACTCGACCCACATCCGAGCCAACGCGAACAAGAAGAAGTTCGACAAGGTCGAGGTCGAGCAGGTCGTCGGCGATGTCGAGGACGAGCTTCTCGGCCGGGTGAACGAGGAACGGGCCAAACGAGGAAAAAAGCACTGAAGCCCGCGCGACAGAAGAAGAAGCGTCGACTCATCAAGGTGAGCCGGACCGACCCTGAGGCGGGCTATATGTAACGTGACCAGAAGCCGGAAGGCTTTTTCTGGCTGGTGCACCGGACGGTCGACGCCAAGCACAACTTCATCGTCGATGTGCATGTCACGCCCGGGAACGTGTCGGACAGCACCGTCTATCTGGACCGTTTCGCCTATCCGCTCGAGGCGGTCGCGCTCGATGCCGGTTACTACACGACCGAGATCGCGAAGGCGCTCGTCGAGCGCGGCGTTTTCGGCGTCATCGCCTGGCGACGGTTCGGTGGGAAGAAGGGGATGATTCGAAAGACGCGGTTCACCTACCTGCCGGACGTGGATGCCTATCTGTGTCCGGCGAAACAGCACCTCACCTATAAGACGACCGACCGTCACGGCTATCACCAGTACGCGTCCGATCCTGCCATCTGTCAGAACTGCCCGCTCCTCGAGAAGTGCACGTCAAGCCGATCGCATCGGCGCGTCATCACCCGCCACATCGATGAGTCCTACCGCGATGTTGGCCGAAAACGACCGTCTACATAGCATTTTTTCAATTTTATGTCGGGCAGAGCGCCTCGAGCTCGTTGAACACAAAAAAAGACGAACCCATTCGCCAGAAGCGAATGGGTTCGTCAACAGCCTGAACGCCCCGTTCGAGTGAACGGGGCGTTACTTTATCGTTCGATGCGGACAATCTCAAAGTCGAGCGTGCCGCCTGGTGTATCGATCGTGACGGTTTGACCGACGACGCCTCCCATCAACCCGATTCCGAGCGGTGATGACGCGGAAATCGTCCCGTTCGCCAAGTCGGCCTCGAGTTCACCGACGAGGCGATACGTCTCTTCTTCCCCATCCGGTGTTTCGCGAATGACGACCTGACTCCCAAACGCGACGACGTCAAGTCGACCTCTGTCGACGATGACGGCTTCGGCGAGCGTGCGCTCGAGATCGGCAATCTTCACTTCAATCCGATCGTAAGCGTCCACCGCTTCGGCGTACGTCACGTCTTCTCGAAAGTCACAAAACTTCCGCGCCGTCTTGATGCGCTCGCGTGCCTCGGTCCGTTCATGTGTCAAACTCGCGAGTTGGGCGGTCAGGCGGTCACGGCCTTCCTTCGTCAACTGTGGTTTTGGCATCTCCTGCTCCTTTCAAAATGCGGTACAAAAAAGTCCCGTCGCTGGACGGGACACTTGATTCTATTCGTTGCGTGGCATGAACACGATGAGCGCCAAACGGATGAGTTCGGCGACTGCGACGAGTGTCGCCGCGACGTACGTCCAAGCTGCCGCATTGAGCACTTTTCGTGCACCTGATTCTTCCGTCGCCGTCACGATGCCGTGGCTCGTCAATTCCGCCATCGCTCGCTTCGAAGCGTCGAATTCGACCGGGAGGGTGACGAGCTGGAACATGACCGCACCGAGCATCATGATGACACCGAGTTGGGCGAGACCCATCGCTCCAAGGAGGAAACCACCGAGGAGGAGCGGGAACGACAAGTTCGACGTGATGTTCACGACCGGGACGAGGCGATGACGAACACGCATCATCTTGTAGTCGGTCGCGTCTTGGATGACGTGCCCGATCTCATGGGCCGCGATCGCAGCAGATGAGATCGTCGAGCCTTGGTACACTTCCCGAGACAAACGGACGACTTTGTTGACCGGGTCGTAATGGTCACTCATCAATCCGTCGACCATCTCGATGCGTACGTTGTGCACGCCGTTCTGTTTCATGATGAAGTCTGCGACTTGAGCGCCGGTGACCCCACTTTGGAGACGTTGTTGTAAAAATTTCTTATACGTACTTTTCACTCGCATCTGAGCCCATAACGGGATGAGCATGATCAGTGCAAGATAGAAAATATAGCCACCTAATGACATTTTCTATATCACCTCTGCGTATATTTGATACTTCGATTTTACATTCTTATGACCTTATTATCAAGCGAACTGCGTAGGATGAGCTTGTATCCCACAAAAAAACACATTCCTGTCAGCCAGAACGAGCCGTAACCGATCCACATGATGTGTTCGGCGAGTGACGGGTAACGCGGCCATTGACCGAGCACATAGTCGACGACGTCGTTGTGGACGACCCAGACGAGCGTCAAGACGAACGAACGGACCGTCCACTTCATGAACGGGGCGTACAAGATGGCCTGAAACGCCATCGCCCCGTGTGACACCATGAGCATGACAGCCATGAGCACCGTGACCGTGTCGGCATCACTCCCGAGCGTCCGCAGGAACAAGACGTTCATGACGACGGCCCATAGCCCGTACTTGACGAGCGTGATGAACGCGAGCGTCTCCATGAGCGGCGACTTCTTCCCGGCGATCCAAAGTCCGAGCACGATCGTGAAGAACAGTGACGCTGTCGGGCTGTCGGGGACGAACGGCCAATAAAGGAGCGGTGTGTCACGTAGTTGTGGCTCGTACCAGACGTATCCGTAGATCGTCCCGAGCAGGTTGATGACGAACAGCGTCATTAAGACGATGCGATGAGTGAGAAGTGGTCGCAACATATGTATCATTCGAGTGTTCCATCCTTTTTTCTCTATTGTAGCGTGCGTGGACGAAAAAAGTAAAAGAAGTGTAACCCGTTTGACGGGGCTACACTTCTAGGCTTACGTTATTCGTTGTTCTCTCCGCCTTCACCGTACGAAGCGATAAATTCAGACATAGCTTGAAGATCTTCGTCCGAACCGTCCCATTGTCCGGCTGGCATCGCCCCGATCCCGTTGACCGAGATTTCAGCGATTTCTTCAGCCGTATACGCTGTACCGACGAGCGGTGGAGCTGCTGCGCCACCTTCAAGGTTTTGACCGTGACAGTTGACACAAGACTGGGCCGAGTAAATCTCATAACCTGGCGCCGCCGTGTCGATTTCCGGACCTTCACCCGGTACGACGAGGATTCCTTGCTCATGGACTTGGTCCCAGTGCGTCGTTTGTACCGATTCCCACGTCAAGTAGACGATCGAGAGGACACCGAGCAACATGAAACTGACCGCGACCGGTCGTTTCGCCGGGCGACGTTCAAGTCCTTGGTCAAGCCATGGCGCGATCAAAAGCGCGGTGAACGCGACGCCCGGCATGATGACCGTCCCGAGCAAGATCCAATCTCCTGCTGCGAATTGATATTTGAGCAATTGATACAAGAACAAGAAATACCAGTCCGGAAGCGGAATGTATGACGTGTTCGTTGGATCGGCGATATTTTGGAGCGGTGGTGCCTCGACGATTGTCAAAGCGATGAATCCGATCAAGAAGACCGATCCGACCATCCACTCCTTCAGCAAGAAGTTCGGCCAGAACGCTTCGGTGCGTCCTGGGTATTCTGAATAGTCTTTCGCAATATTTTGTTTCCGATTCGAGATTCCCACTCGAGAGTCGGTCACAAATTTCATCCCTTTACCGCGATGCATATCGTTTCTCCCCCTTTTTTCCTCGTACCGGCTTAGAGCGGTCCAGAAATTCCTTGTTTACGAATCATCAAGAAGTGAGCTCCGAGAAGTCCGAACAAGGCCGCCGGCAAGAAGAAGACGTGAACGGCGAAGAAGTTCGTGAGCGTCCGCGCACCGACAATCTCGCCACCGGCGAGAAGCGTCTTAGCGATGCCACCGATGACCGGGACACTCTCTGCAATCTGAAGCGTAACTTTCGTCGCGAACAACGCTTTCATGTCCCATGGTAACAAGTAACCTGTGAGACCGAGCGCCAAGACGACGAAGAACAATAGGACGCCGACAACCCAGTTGAGCTCGCGCGGCTTCTTATACGATCCGGTAAAGAATACGCGGAGCGTATGTAAGAACAGCATGACGATGGCGACCGACGCACCCCAGTGGTGCATCCCACGGACGATTTGACCGTGTGCGATCTCATTTTGCAAGTAATACACCGACGCGTGCGCGTTGATGATATCTGGAACGTAGTACATCGTCAAAAACATCCCTGACAGGATTTGAATGACGATCGTGAAGAATGTCAAACCGCCGAAGCAATAAACAAATGCTGAAAAGTGATGGGCAGGGTTGACGTGTTCTGGAACTTCATGGTCAGCGATGTCGCGCCATAACGGCGTGATGTCGACGCGTTCATCGACCCAATCATAAATCTTTTGTAACATCGACTATTCCCCCTCTCACAACTGTGTGACTGGACTGCCCAAGTATAGGAAGCCCTCTTTTTCTTCTTTTTCATAACGGGCAAGTGGTGATGTCGGAGGCGTACCTGGAATGTTCGTCCCGTCTTTCGTATAACGTCCGAAATGACACGGGCAGAAGAATTCTGTCGGGCGCGTCGGATCGCCGCCGTAACCTACTTGACAGCCTAAGTGCGTACAGATTGGAGATAGGGCAATAACCTCTCCACTCTCATCTTTGAAGACCCATGCCGAAAGCGTTTCTTCAAATTCATACCAAGCGTCTTGCGTTTGTTTTTTAAAGTCGACACGTTGCGGCTCAGTCGTGATGTCATCGAGACTCATAACTCGCACTTTGTCGCCCGCATCCGTTTTTTTGAGTACCGGATCGATCGCAAAGTTGACCATCGGACTGATCAATGTTGCCGCCATAAAGCCACCTACTCCAGTCAGCGTGTACGTTAAGAACTGACGGCGTGTGACTTTTGACCCTTTTTGAGCCATTTCGTTCCCCCCTCGTTCGTGTGCATAACCCCATAATTCTTTATGCATTCTTCACAAAAATTTCTCACTCAACAAAATAGTATATCAATAAAACCTCTACGTCAACCGCTTCATGTCGCCATCCAACGGCCCGAAAGCTCGGTGATGACTTGCGTCGCAAAATTTTGAACCATCGTATGCGACTGCTCGGCCGACATGCCTTTTAAAGCAAGCGGCGGCACGAAAATAATCGGTAACTCGAACGCTTTGAAGCGAACGTCTGAAGAGATGAACAACACGTGTGTGAACCCCGACGCCGTCGCCTTGTCGTGGACCGCCTGGCTTAACGAGTGACCGGCCTCTACGTCCACGTAACTGATCGTCGGGCTTAGCATCGTCCGTCCAGAGAGCTGTCGTTCGGTCTCGAGCGCTACCGCCTGGACGACCTCATAACTTTCGGCCTTGCGGATCATCTCGTCATCAAACGCCAATTCTGCGAGTGGAACGATGAGCGTATCGACGTATTGACGCTCAGTCAATGAACGTTTCGCATCTTGACTATCGAACCTCATCCTCACCCTCCTCTCTAGACATGATTCATCATGTCTATTGTATCGCACCTTCGTTCATTGCTTGTTCAAACTTATGAACGAAATGTGAAATTATTGTGTATTCCTACGTCATTAATATACCAAAAAACAAGCGCAACCCATAACGGAAGCGCTTGTTTTTTCTAAAATAATTTTGAAGCCCTGACTTGATGGAGCTTGCTCGTCAAATTCCGAAACAACTTCTCGTCGCGACGGTCGAGCGCCTCGTCGATCTCAACGAGCAACCGCTCTTCTTCAAACTGGGCGACGGAAGCACGAATGACGGTCTGGGCCGATGTCGACACTTCGTCCCTCACTTCGGCGACCGGTTCGAACGGGTTCGGCTCGACGATGTCGACCCAACTCTCATCGATCATCATGCCTTGAAAGTTGAGTTCGACGTAGATCGCCCCGTCATGAAGGCGGATGTCATGATACGCCTTCTCCGGATTGACGGTGACGAGATCGCCGCGCCGGTATCGGAACGGCTCCCCATCAAATCCATAAGCCGTCATGACGAGACTCCTTGGGGACACCGAGGCGTTCGTCACGAAGTGGACGTTACCGAGTTTCTCCGGATGTCTGAGCCAGTAATCGATAATCCATTTGGCCTCTCGTTTACGAAGCGTATGATGAGCGAGAAATCGCTTCAAGAAATTCTTTTTCCGCTCCACCATATGACCCCATCTCCTTTATATCGATTAATCACGGTCCGTCAATTGATCGAGCCGCTCTTCAAGCACTTGGCGGTCGTCCACGTCGACGGAGAGCGCAAGCGTTTGCTCGAGCACTCGTTGTGCCTTGTCTCGCTGTCCTTCTTCTACTAACAGTGTAGCCCATTCCATCGCAAATGACACGTCCTCTTTGTAAACGTCTTCAATCGACGTATATAACATGACGGCTTGGTCATACACTTCAAGCTCATAGGCCGCTTTCGCTTTATACCATGTCATGAGCGGCGACGTCGAATGATCCTCGAGCGCATCGATCGTCTCGATGACCGCTTCCATGTCGCCCGCTTCAAATAACACCGACAAGAGCAGTTCCGTCGCTTCAAGCGATTCCGGGTTCAATGCGAGCGCTTCGCGCAACTCCGTGACCGCTTCGTCGACTCGACTTTGGCGTAGGTACAGCTTCGCTTTCACCGTCCGCAACTCGTCGTTATAATCGTCACGATCGATGCCTTGCCCGATCATCTCGAGTGCCTCGTCGATTCGACCGAGCGACTCGAGCGCTTCTGTATACGGCAAATAGAGCGACGTGAAGTCAGGGTCCATCGTCCGTAGTTCCTCGAACTGCTTGACAGCCACTTCGTCACGGCCGATTCGATGCGCCGTCATGGCGTGCCCGAACACCGTGTTCAAGTTGCGGTCTTTCGTCTTCTCGAACTCATCGAGCGCCTCTTCGAACGAGCCGATCATCGTGAGCGCCTCGGCGTAGTCGGCTTGATAGTCGATCTCTTCCGGCAGTCTCAAATGCGGCAAGCGCGCATACAGCGGGACCGCCTGTTCGAATGAGCCGATCGAGGCGTACAGTTCGGCAAGTCCGTAGACGAGCAGCGGCTCGTCCGGGTTCGCCTCGAGCGCCTCCATCAATTTTTTGACGGCGACTTCATCGAGTCCTTGGGATTGATATAAGTCGGCGAGCAAGACGAGGCTTCGGACGTGAGCTTCCTTGTCCGTCGCTTCGATCTTCTCAAGCACGGCGATTGCTTCCTCTTCACGGTCACTGTCGAGGTACGCTTCCGCGAGCGACAAGGCGACGTGCGGGTTGCCCGCATAATCGACGTAAAGCGCCGCGAGCAAGTTCACGGCACGATCGGCGAGGCCGAGCTCGAGATACAAGTCGGCGATGGCGAGCCGGTCCTCATCCGAACCGTCTTTCTCGAGCGCCTCGAGGTGCATGAGGGCGTGTTCGGTCTCGCCTGTCTCAAGCATCTTAATGATATGGTTTAATTCTGTTTCATCTAACATCCTATCTTCCTCCTACCGACAACTGCTATTGACGTTATTCTATCTCACGGTCGAGCCGTTGTAAATCGTCACGGAAATGCGGGTAGCTGACGTCCGAGACTTCCATTCCTTCAATTTCGACCGTCTCCTCGGTCAAGAGGGCGGCCACTTGCAACATCATCGACAGCCTGTGGTCGCCGTGGGCCATCACGCGGCCACCTCGGACTTGACTAGGGTTGACGATAAAGCCGTCCTCTGTTTCGTGAATGTCGATCCCGAGCGCCCGTAATTCCGTCACGACCGTCACGATGCGATCGGTCTCTTTCACCCGAAGCTCGGCTGCGTCACGAACGACCGACGGGCTCGACGCCTGGGAGGCGACGAGCGCAAATAACGGCAGCTCATCGATTTGATGCGGGATGGCAGCGCCTGACAACTCGACACCATGAAGGTCGCTCGTCGATACGGTCACGTCCGCCACCGTCTCTTCCCCCAGTGGCCGGACGCGGTCGATCTCAACGTTCGCCCCCATTTTCTCAAGCGTCCGCAAGAACCCGATTCTCGTCTCGTTCAAACAGACGTCGGTCGTCGTCACCCGGCTGTTCGCGATAATCGCGGCCCCGGCCCACAAGAATGCGGCCGATGATGGGTCCGCCGGAATCGTCACCGCCGTGCCCGTGAGCTGTGACGGCATGACCCGGATGAGGCGAACGCCATTCTCTTCTCCGATCGTGACGTTCCCACCGAACAACGGCAACAACCGTTCGGTATGGTCGCGCGACAACATCGGCTCGCGTACGATCGTCTCTTCGGTAGCCCGGAGCCCCGCCAATAGGACGGCCGACTTTACTTGGGCACTCGCGACGGGAAGCGTATAGTCGATCCCGTGCAAACGCCCCCCGGTGACACGTAGCGGGGCGTGGTCCCCGTCAATCTTCGCCTTCATTTGGCGGAGTGGCGCCGTCACACGGCGCATCGGCCGCTTTGAGAGCGAGGCGTCGCCCGTTAACACAAATTCCCCGTCATAGCCGGCCAACAAGCCGGTCAACAGACGCATCGTCGTTCCCGAGTTCCCGCAGTCGAGTGTCGCCGCTTCAAGCGTCCGTACACCCGTGATGACGAGTTCGTCCGCCAGTTCTTCGACCGTAGCACCGAGACGACGGACGGCTTCGATCGTCGACCGACAGTCCTCCCCGAGCAGCGGTTTCAATACGACCGTGCGCCCGTCCGCGACCGCCCCGAACATGATGGCCCTATGTGTGATCGATTTATCGCTCGGTACACGAATTGTTCCGTTCAATCCCATTATGCATCCACCCTTTCATTTGGTTGAATACGGCCTCGAGCCGTGCCTGCGTGACCGGTTCGACCGTGACACGTTCACCGAGCAAGACGAAGCGCACGTGGCCGTCACGATTTTTCTTGTCTCGCTTCATTTTCGTCGCATACACATCAAACGGTTGCCAATTTATCGGCGTGACATCATGCTGTTTGATCCACGTCGCGAGCACCTCGGCCCGCCGCACGTCGCCGGCGACAAGAAACGCGTACACCATCCCATATAGGACGGCCTCACCGTGGGCGAGTCGATACTGTTCGACCGATTCGAGCGCGTGCCCGAACGTATGACCGAAATTGAGCCAGGCGCGCACGCCTTGTTCTCGTTCATCCGTTTCGACGATGCATCGTTTCACCTCGATCCCGCGGGCGAGCCAGATCGTCCAATCGAGACGGCCTGTCTCAAGTGCCGCGAATAGTTCCTCTTCGAACGACTCATCAAGGACGTAACGGGACAAGTAGGCGTGCTTGATCAGCTCGCCTAGTCCGCTCAACACTTCTCGATCGGCGAGCGTCTCAAGAAGTGTGACGTCATAGTGGACCCCGACCGGTTGGTAAAAGGCACCGATCGCGTTTTTGGCGAGCGGATGGTTCACCGCAACTTTGCCGCCTACTGCCGAATCGTGGGCCAAAATCGTTGTCGGTACTTGCACGTAGCGGACGCCTCGCATATAGACGCTCGCAAGAAAACCGGCCAAGTCACCAACCATCCCTCCGCCAAAGGCGAGGATGAGCGTTCCCCGGTCACACCCGGCCGAAAGTCCTTCTGTGACGAGACGTTCGATCGTCTCGAGCGACTTCGAACCGTCCCCAGGGGGCACGACCGACCAGACGACTGACGGATGAACGGCCGCGAGGCGACGGCGCAACGAGGCACCGTGTCGTTCGTCGACCGTCTCATCGGTCACGACCCAGACGGTCGAGCACGAAAAATAAGGAACGCGGTCGAGCCAGGCATCACCGCGTTCAATCGTCACTTCATATGGGCTCGAGGCATCGATTCGAATCGTCACCATGTGCGAATCTCCTCACGGTACGTCGCGACCCGGCTTTGAATCCGTTCAACCGTGTCATGCCCGAACGTCTCGCACAGTTCGCGGGCGAGTTCGAACGCGACGACCGCCTCGACGACGAGGGAAGCCGCTGGTACGGCACAGGCGTCACTTCGTTCGATTTGAGCGAGGAACGCTTCTTTCGTCTCGATATCGACCGACGGGAGCGGCTTATAAAGCGTTGGGATCGGCTTCATGACGGCCTTACAAACGATCGGCATTCCGGTCGTCATCCCACCCTCGAAACCGCCGAGGTGGTTGGACATTCGCGTATAACCGGTATCGTCGTATGCGATCGGGTCCATCACTTCTGAACCAGGACGAAACGCCATGTCGAAGCCGTCACCGAACGCGACGCCTTTGATGGCATTGACACTCATGACCGCCTGGGCGATTTTCGCGTCGAGCTTTCGGTCATATTGGACGTATGAACCGAGTCCCGGGATGACACCGTGCACTTCCGTCGTGACGACGCCGCCGAGCGAGTCGCCCGCAGCTTTCGCCTCGTCAATCAATCGCATCATCTTTTCAGCGGCGTCAGCGTCGAACGTCCGCACCGGCGAAGCCTCGACCATCGCCATCAACGCTTCTTTCGAATCGGCATCCGTTTGTTCCGCTTCGACGCCGCCGATCACGTTCACATAGCTGAACACGGTCATGTCAACCGCTGCGAGCAACTGCTTGCTGAGGGCACCGACGGCGACGCGCGCCGCCGTCTCGCGGGCGCTCGAACGTTCAAGCACGTCACGCAAGTCCCGGTGGTCATATTTGAGTCCTCCGACCAAATCGGCGTGACCCGGCCGCGGTCGGACGACGCGCCGCTTCACTTCGAGATCGTCCGCGATCGGCTCGGCCTGCATGACGTTACGCCAATGGGTGTGATCTTTGTTCTCAATCCAAAACGAGATCGGGGCGCCTGTCGTTCGCCCGTGACGAATCCCGGCTTTGACTTCGACGCGGTCAGACTCGATTTGCATCCGTCGGCCCCGTCCGTAGCCCGATTGTCGTTTTTTCAGCTCTCGATTGATTGCATCGATATCAACGTCTAGCCCGGCCGGCACTCCTTCGACAATGACGGTCAAACCTGGTCCGTGTGACTCTCCTGCCGTCAAATAACGCATACGCGACACCTCACTCTTCAAATTTTTCGTAAAAGAAACTTTGCTTCATCCGATAGCCGTAGCGCTTCGGTTGGAAGATTTGCTCGGTCCCGCCGACAAACAGCATGCCGCCCGGCCGCAATGACCGATGGAACGATTTATACACTTTCTCTTTCGCTTCCTCGGTGAAATAAATCAAGACGTTGCGACAGACGATCAAATCAAAGTTGCGCTCATACAGGTCAGCGAGCAAATTATGTTTTTTAAACGTGACCAGCTTCTTAATATCTTCCGTGATGTAATAATCGTCACCGCGCTTCGTGAAGTAACGTTGCCGAAACTCGTCCGGCAAATCGACGAGGGCGCGTTCATGGTACTTCCCTTGCTGCGCTTTTTCGAGCACCACGTCGTCTAAGTCCGTCGCCGTGATCGAGAACTGGGCAGGTGACAAATGTTTGGATAACAACATCGCGAGTGAGTAAGGCTCTTCTCCGGTCGAACAAGCCGCGCTCCACACACGGAGCTTCCCTTGGCTCTTCCGAATCAATTCGGGCAAGATGTCCGTCTCGAGCTGTTCCCACCGAATCGGATTTCGGTAAAATTCGCTGACGTTGATCGTCATGCGGTCGAGAAACTCGTCGTAAAGCCCGCGATCCGCTTCCATCGCCTTAAAGTACTCGATGAACGTGGCGTAGCCTTTCTTCTCCCGGAGGGCGATCATCCGGCGTTTCATTTGTGCTTCCTTATATAAATTCAAGTCGATTCCAGATTTCATATAAAACTTCTTCACGAAGATGGCATAATCATTTATCACCAGTTCCAACCTCAATTCTTTCTCATCTTCTATATGTCCAAACGCGTAGCGGCGAAAGCGCTTTAATGCCAATAGAAAAAGGGACAGGCGGCCCCGTCCCTTTCCTCGTCATGAAACGTGTGATGCTTCAGAGGCAAACCAAAGCGGCAGTTCGCGCTCGGCGCTCTCTAAGCTATCGGACCCGTGGATGACGTTTTGAGACATCGTCGAGGCCAAATCACCGCGAATCGTCCCCGGCTGTGCATCGAGCGGGTTCGTTTTCCCGATCATCATGCGCGAGACGGCGATGACATTCTCGCCTTCCCACTCCATCGCCACGACAGGACCTGACGTTAAAAAGGCGACGAGTTCTCCGAAGAACGGTTTTTCCTTATGTTCCTCATAGTGTGCTTCTGCGATTTCTTTTGTCGGCGTCAGCATCTCGAGACGGTTCAACGTGTACCCTTTGTTCTCGAAACGCGAGATGATTTCCCCGATCAAACCGCGTGCGACTCCGTCAGGCTTTACCATTAAAAATGTCTTTTCCATTCCCCTAATCCCCCTAAATCAATGTGTGTACCATGTACTCTATCAGTTTACACGGTCACTCCCATTATTGAAAGGGGTTACAACACTCAAATCACCATTTTCGTTTGCCGATATATTCGGCGATTTCAATGAGCGAACGTTTGTCCGGTACGTCAGGTAACGGCTCAAGCCGCTCGATCGCCCGGCGGACATAGCGATCGATCGTCCGCTGACTCCGTTCGAGCGTCCCGTTTCGTTGCACTTCACGCACGAGCGCTTGGGTCAACTCGTATCCGGACGTCTGGGTGACTTGTTTCAAACGATCATAAAACAAAGGATCTTCCGCTGAATAAAAGAGCGGCAACGTTTTATGTCCGTGCTTTAAATCTTCACCGACCGGTTTGCCAAGCTGAAAACTTTTCGCGGTGAAATCGAGGAGGTCGTCCGTCATTTGGAACGCCATGCCGATATCATAACCGAACAACCGAAGCTGTTTGACCACATCAGGCGAAGCTCCAGAGACGACGGCACCGGCCGCACAGCTCGTCTCGATCAGAAGCGCCGTCTTGCGGGCGATCCGATCCAAATAGCGTTTCGGGGATTGCGCCCAGTCGTATTGATCTTGGATTTGGTTGATTTCCCCAATACAAATCAGCTCCATCGTTTCGGCCATGATTTGCATCACTTCCGGCGAATCGACCTCTGAGACGAGACGGATCGCCTCGCCAAACAACGTGTTCCCCGTATACATGGCGACACGCTCATCGTAACGTTCCATGACCGTCGGCTTGCCGCGCCTGAGCGTAGCGTCGTCGATGACGTCATCATGAACGAGCGACGCCATATGAATGAGTTCGAGACTGGCCGCCACTTTTGTCAAACGAATATCGTTATCTTGTCCGAAGGCAGCGCTCAACAGGACGAACGCGGGCCGGATCCGTTTGCCGCCGGCGTCGAGCAGTTGTCTCGAGGCCGCATCAATGACCGGATGATCCGTATGGATCCGGGTTGACAAGAAACGATCGATTTGGTCGATTTCGCGGTTCATGTGACGATACAGTCGCTTCAAAGACATCGGTCACCACTTCTTTCCTAGGTGCATGGCACATGCACCGCCGGAGAACGGCTTCACTTCGACTTGCTCGAAACCTGCCTCTTCGAACATCCGTTTGAGCGTCAATCGGTCCGGAAACTCATCGGTCGATTCTTGCAGCCATTTGTATTGGTCGTATGAACCGGCGAACAGTTTCCCAAAAAGAGGCATGACCGTCCCGAAATAAAACCGATACAACTCACTGAAGAGCGGCGCCGTCGGTTGGCTCGTCTCGAGGCAGACGACCGTCCCTCCAGGTTTCAAGACGCGATGCATCTCGCGGAGCACCGTCATGTAATCCGGGACGTTGCGCAAACCAAACCCGATCGTCACATAGTCAAACGAGTCATCGCCGAAAGGCAACGCCATCGCATTCCCGTGAATGAGTTCGATTGTCGGCATGTCCGCGACTTTTTCGTTTCCGACCGCGAGCATATTCTCAGAAAAATCGAGTCCTTTGACGACGCCCGTGTTGCCCGCCGCCGCGGCGAGTTGAATCGTCCAATCGGCCGTCCCGCAACAAACATCAAGACATTTGGCTCCTGGAAACACTTGCATCCGCCGCATCGTGGCTCTGCGCCACCATTTATGGAGACGAAAGCTGATGATCGAGTTCATCGTATCGTAACTCGGTGAAATTGATTGAAACACGTCATATACTTTTTGCTCTTTTTCTTTCGGTTGCAACACGTAACATCCTTTCCGTTCTAAGCGACAGCATGCGCAAGAAGCGTCGATAGCTGTTCTCGTTGTTCTTGGCGCAGTCTTGTTGCCTTTTGTTCGATGACTTGCTTCCCGAACGACGTCAAATAAGATTGACCGATCACTTCAGAAAACGTCTTGACCAACCCAAAGTTCGCTTCCATCCATGTCGCGACCGATATGTCGTCGTCCAAAGCGAGCGTACACTTTGCACCGTTGACGAGTTGGACCGTCCGTCCGAAGCGATTGCTGTAGTCGGCCGGGAACAGTGCTAATATTTTATAAAATTGAGCCGATGCGAAGTCCCCGGCGAGCACGTTCAACTGGCGCTCGAGAGAACCGTTCGGACAATCCTTTACTTGATCGTGGAGCTCGAGTGCCTGATGCGCAAAGTAAGTGGCGAGCACGAGTTGCCGCTCTTCAGTTGATTCGTTGTCAATCAGTTCGACCATCCAACGAAGTAAAGGCATGTCGACTGCGGGCACAATATCGTGTCTCGTCAAATACGGATGCGTCATGCGTTGTTCGATTTGACGAGCAAGGTCGGTGACAACGCTTTCGTTTGTCCACTGTTCCATGCTATTCCCCCTCGTCCTCTTCGTTGTCATTCTGACATAGTATAGCACATTTTCGTCACATTCACGCCATGTGAACTCGTAAACGGACACAAAAAAAGCCGCCTTTCGGCGACTTATGTAATGCCTATTATTTGACCGCGTCTTTGAGCGCTTTACCTGCTTTGAAGGCAGGGACTTTGCTCGCAGGGATTTCGATATCTTCTTTCGTACGTGGGTTGCGACCTTTACGGGCAGCACGCTCACGAACTTCAAAAGTACCAAAACCGATCAATTGAATTTTCTCACCGTTTTGGAGTGCTTCAGTGATTGATTCAAATGTAGCTTCTACAACTGTCGTCGCTTCTTTTTTAGAAACTTCGGCTTTTTCAGCAACTGCTTGGATCAATTCAGTCTTGTTCATCACGATTCACCTCCTCTCACAGAGAGTTTACGGGATTAATCATATCGTACAAACGTTGATATGACAACATTTTTTAAGTGAAAAGCCCATATTCACGACGCTTCGTCGATCAGTTGTTTAAAAATTCGACGTCGCCTTGTTCATTTATCGTATAGCCTTGCGAATAAGCCGGGGCGAATGGTGAATCATTATAGAGCAAATACCGAATATCCTCACCGACTTCCGGCGTCACATCCGTGTTTTCGAGCGCCGCTTCAACGTCGGCCCGGTAGTCGACAAATAATTGTCCGCTCCCGTCCACGTAGATCGGTAACTCGTTATCCGTGTACGGGCTTGGTATTTTTGGTTCCTCGGCGACGAAGACGAGGTCGTAGTTGATTGTGAACTGGTTTTTTCCGAGCGATCCGTCAAACGGGAACTTGCCTTCCTTGATGCGGAACGAGTTGATATTCGTCTGCAACTGTTGCAGCCGCTCCGTCACACGTAAATCGATCAGTTTCACGGTCGGGTCGGTCTCAACGTCGACGAGCACGTATAAGAACAGCCCGCCCCCTTCGAAGCTGTTCGCCGGTGGATCGGCCATATAGCCCGGGACGAGGCGGCCAAATTCAATCGGGTACCGCTCCATGAGCGGCGTCTCGGCCGGTTTTGTCTTGATCGGTAATACGCCGGTCGTCTCTTTGAACGAGTCGACGGCCGTCTGCACGGACCGCAACTGGTCATCATATGGAACGTTGTCGACGCGGCTCGTCTGCGGGAACATGCAACCACTCAGCACGGTCACCGCCAGCAGGCTGACAGTTAATAACATTCGTTTCAACAGTTTACCCTCCCGTCGGTCCCGAGGCGACCACATAAATCATAATGAGCGTCCCGAATAAAAAAATAACGAATGCAATGATTCGTACGAGTGTCGCGAACCAGCCTGAAAGCTTCGTATGGCTCACGGCCACCATGAGTGCGGCAATCGCGAACGCCCCGATGCCTGCGAATGAAATCCACATCTTGATAAGTGACGGTGTCACGTCTATCCCCTCGACTTTCTCTATAATTCTCTCTCCGTTCATTAGTGTAGCAAAAAAAAGCGAGGAACTGAACGAAAACGTCAGTCCCTCACTTCTTCGTCACCCTCGAAATGGAAGACTTCTTCCATTTCATGCTTTTGCGGGCGTCTCATCAACTTTTTCACTTCATCATGCGGGCTCTTGCCTTCAAACAGCACGTTATAGAGCGCTTCGGTGATCGGCATCTCGACGCCGGCCTCGCGGGCGAGCGTATGTGCCGCCTCACAGGCACGGACGCCTTCGACGACCATCCCCATTTGACCGAGCACGTCTTCAAGCTTCTCACCGCGCCCGATCGCGTTCCCGGCACGCCAGTTGCGACTATGTTGCGACGTGGCGGTGACGATCAAGTCACCGATACCGGTCAAGCCGGAGAACGAGGCCGGGTTGGCCCCGAGCTTCACACCGAGCCGAGCGATCTCGACGATCCCTCGTGTCATGAGGGCAGCTTTCGCATTATCCCCATACCCGAGCCCATCGGTCATCCCAGCGGCGAGGGCGATGATGTTTTTGAGCGCACCGCCATACTCCGCTCCGATGACGTCCGAGTTCAAATAGACGCGGAACTGATCGTTCGTGAGCAGTTCTTGAATCTCGTCGGCGACGTCTAAATCTTCACACGCGATCGTGATCGTCGTCAGTTTGCGCACGGCCACTTCTTCGGCGTGGGTCGGACCGGTCAACACCCCGATGGCGCGCCGTTTTGAAGGCGCGACCTCTTCAGCGATGATCTCAGACAGACGTTTATGCGTCTTCGGTTCAATCCCTTTGGCGGCATGGACGATGACGGCCGGTTCCGTGAGAAGTGTATTCAACTCCTTGGAGACCGGTCGGATCGCTGAGCTCGGGACGACGAGAAAGATGATCGTTCGTCCGGCAATCGCCTCTTTCAAGTCGGTCGTTGCCCGGATCGATTCCGGCAACGGTGCGTCTTTCAAATACGTCGTATTCGTATGCGACATGTTGATCTCTTCGACGTGATCTTCCTCACGACCATAGAGCAATACGTCATGACCGTTGTCAGCGAGGACGAGCGATAACGCCGTTCCCCAACTTCCTGCGCCGATGACAGCTACTTTTGCCATATGAGGCACCCCCATCACTAGTTTTTCTGACGAGCCACGATGTGAACCGGAGTCCCGGTAAAATCAAACGCGCGGCGAATCTGGTTATCTAGATAACGCTTATACGAGAAGTGGAGCAACTCTGGGTCGTTGACGAACAATACGAACGTCGGCGGCTCGATGGCCACTTGCGTCGCATAGTTGATCTTGAGTCGTTGCCCTTTGTCCGTCGGTGTCGGGTTCATCGCGACGGCGTCGACGATGACATCGTTCAACACGCTCGTCGAAATACGGCGACGATGCGACTCGGCCACTTCGTTAATGACCGGAAGGAGCGTCTGCAACCGTTTTGACGTGAGCGCCGACAAGAAGACGATCGGGGCATAGTCGAGGAACAAGAACTCTTTTCTGATTTCTTCTTCCATCTTTTTCATCGTCTTGTCGTCTTTCTCGACGGCGTCCCATTTGTTGACGACGATGACGATTGCCTTGCCCGCCTCATGGGCGAGTCCGGCGACACGTTTGTCTTGCTCGATGATACCTTCTTCGCCGTCAAGGACGACGAGGACGACATTTGATCGTTCGATCGCCTTTTGGGCACGCATGACACTGTAACGTTCCGTCGACTCGTATACTTTACCGCGCTTTCGCATCCCGGCCGTATCGATGATGACGTACTCTTGGCCGTCCCGCGTGAACGGCGTATCGACCGCGTCGCGCGTCGTACCGGCCACGTCCGAGACGATGACACGTTCTTCTCCGAGAATCGAGTTCGTCAAACTTGATTTTCCGACATTCGGCCGTCCGATGAGGGAGAAGCGAATGACGTCTTCGTTGTACTCGTACTCGTCTTTGTCTGGCGCGAGCTCGAACACTTTGTCGAGCAAATCACCGAGACCGAGTCCGTGTGTTCCCGAGATCGGGAACGGATCGCCAAATCCGAGCGAGTAGAACTCATACATGAGATCACGCATTTCGAAGTTGTCGACTTTGTTGACGGCGAGTACGATCGGCTTGTTCGAACGGAACAATAAGTTCGCGACTTCCTCATCGGCTGCCGTGATGCCTTCCCGTCCGTTTACCATGAAGATGATGACGTCCGCCTCATCGATGGCAAGCTCGGCTTGGTGACGCATCTGGACGAGAATCGGCTCGTCGCCGACCTCGATCCCTCCTGTATCAATTAAGTGGAACTTGCGGTTCAGCCACTCACCCGTCCCGTAAATACGGTCGCGTGTCACACCCGGCTTATCGTCGACGATCGACACGCGATCACCGATAATCCGGTTGAAAATCGTGGATTTCCCAATGTTCGGGCGGCCTACGATGGCCACTGCTGGAATTCCCATAAAAACACCTCTAACTTTCATTCAATAAATAGTCGTTTCTAATATGCAACTGTACTATCATATCACAGCGGAAATTCGGTGACCATACAAAAAGAAGCGGGAGTCTGGCTCCCGCTTGAACGACCGTCTTATTTAGAATCGTCCGAAGACTCTTCGCCCGTGAGTTCAGAGACGGAGAATCCCCCTTGGTCACTGTATTCATCAAGGAGAGCCTGGTCTTCGTCGTGTGAAGCTTCGGCCGACTCGAGCGCACGCATCGAGAGGGAAATCTTTTTCTCGTCAAGATGGACGTCGAGCACTTTCACTTTCACTTCTTGCCCCTCTGATAGCACCTCAGAAGGTGTCGCGATATGACGGTTCGCGATTTGCGAGATGTGGAGCAGCCCTTCGACTTGCGGGGCGACTTCGACGAACGCACCGAACGTGACGAGACGTTTCACTTTCCCGCTGATGACATCACCAGGTTGGATCTTGCCTTCGACCGATTCCCAAGGACCCGGTTGCGTTTCTTTGATCGACAACTTCACTTTCTCGTTGTCGAGGTCAAGGCCGAGCACTTTCACTTTGACTTTATCGCCTTCTGTCACGACATCGCTCGGTTTCTCGACACGGCTGTGCGCCATCTCCGAGATGTGGACGAGCCCGTCGACGCCACCGATATCAACGAACGCACCAAAGTCGGTAAGACGTTGGACTGTTCCTTCGATAATTTGTCCGACTTCGAGCGCTTCGAGCGTCTCGGATTTTTTCGCACTCATCTCTGCTTCAGCGACCGCTTTGTGCGAGAGAATGACACGATTTTTCTCACGGTCGATTTCAACGACTTTGACCGTGATTGGTTTATGCAAGTATGATGAGAAGTCCTCGACGAAATGACTTTCGACGAGCGAGGCCGGGATAAACCCACGGATCCCGATATCGACGACAAGACCGCCTTTGACCTTGTCTTTGACCATGACTTCGAATACTTCACCTGATTCGTACTTTTCGACGATTTGATCCCAAGCTGCCTCGGCATCCACGTCTTTCTTCGATACGACAACCTCTTCATCCGTGACTTTCTTCACTTTGACACGGATTTCGTCGTTGACATGGAGTGATTCGTTTAAATCGTCTAAATGCATGCTTGATACTTCGCTGATTGGCAAAATCGCCTCAGTCTTGTAACCGATATCGATTAACGCTTGTTTGTCCTCGATTTTGACGACTGTACCGGTCACGATTTGACCTCGATTAATTTCAAAATCAGGCATATCTTTCATTTCTTCGACCATTACAACACTACCCCCTCACGATGAGTACAAAAAGGAGCGCCCAAAGGCGCTTAACACCTAGTATAAACTTCTTATAATTCCGAAGATTTGTCAAGGTGTTATCAGATTAGTACCTTTCCTCGCAACAGATTAAACCTGAATTTATCGAACGTTCCGTGAATGCTCGTTGTACAATCCATTGATCCGGGCCATGATCAAGTCGGCTGCGACTTGTGCGCTCGCTTTGTTTGCTTTCAATGCAGACAAATCGATCGGTTCGCCGATGACGACTTTCAACCGTTGGCGGAACTTGTACTCGCCGATAATCGCAATCGGCAGAACAGCCGCCTCGGAACGAAGCGCAAAGAACCCGACACCGGCCTGCGCTTTACCGAGCGTCCCATCTTTTGAGCGGGTGCCTTCCGGGAAGATCGAGATGACCTCGTCGTCCTTCAACTTTTGAAGGACGACGCGGAGCGCCTGGCGATCTCCTTCCCCGCGCGACACCGGGATTTGACCGGAACGGTTCAAAATGTGTTTCAATACCGGGACGTCGAACAGCTCTTTTTTAGCAAAGAAACGAAGCTGACGCTGTTTCGGCATGGCCCCGGCCAACAAGACCGGGTCCCAGTTTGATTGGTGGTTCGAACAGACGATCATCGACCCGTCGAGCGGGACGTTTTCGCGGCCGACATACTCCACCCGAAAGCTTAACTTCCGGATAATATTGACGACGCCGACAGTGAGCCGATACATGCCGAACGGTCCGTTGTTGAGCGGTTTCATCGATTGATCACCTGCTCCATCAACTGCTCGATCGCCATGACGACACCGTCGATCGACAAGTCGGTCGTATCGAGGAAATGGGCGTCTTCGGCTTGCCGGAGCGGGGCGACGACACGTTCTGAGTCTCGTTTGTCACGGAGGGCGATCTCTTCTTTCAGTTGTTCGAAATTACTCGGGATCCCTTTTGACACGTTCTCTTCGTGACGCCGGCGGGCCCGTTCCTCTACGGTGGCGGTCATGAACACTTTCAAGTCCGCAGACGGTAAAACGTGCGTCCCGATATCGCGGCCGTCCATGACGATCCCGCCTTCACGGGCAAGGTCACGTTGCAAATCCATCAATGCATCGCGCACTTCTGGTTGACGGGCTACGAAGCTGACGTTGTTCGTCACTTCACTGGAGCGGATCTCATCCGTCACTTCGATGCTCCCATCGAACACCCGTTGCCCGGACTCGCTCGGTACGAGACGCAAGTCCATGCGGTTGATCATCGCAGCGAGCGCCGGCCCGTCCTCAAGGCCAATCCCGTCTTGGAGCGCCCGATACGTGACGGCGCGATAAATCGCCCCTGTATCGATATAGACGTAACCTAGTTTTTTGGCAAGTGTTTTAGCAATCGTACTTTTACCGGCTCCAGCCGGTCCATCTAGTGCAATCTGTAACGGTTTCATCATAAAAATTGGGTATCGGCTGTTCCCGATACCCGCCTCCTCTCGGTCATTTGTTCCGAGAACATCATACCAGTTTTTTATCGTGAAGAAAATACAGAGCCCGTCCGTTTACGCGCCTCAAGTTGGGCACGGAAACAGTAACGTAAAATCGTCTCTTGGTCGCGCGGCGTCAAGTTCTCGAAACAGAGCGACAGTTCCTTTTTGACAGCCTGCTCGTGGACACGGACGAGACGGCTCTTCACTCGGAACGTCTGGGGCACCCCCCGCTCGTCCTCGATACGGAACACGACGATGAGCGATTCATCGAGCTCGACCGGGGCCCGGTTGGCGACGATGCGCATCCCGCCGGCCGACACGTCGAGAGATGTCGTCTCAAACGCCGGGAACGCCTGTCCATCCTCGGCGAGCACGGTGACGTTGATCATTTCTGGCACTCGTAAATATTCACGACGCTGCACTCGTTTGATCTTCTCCGGTTTAGGGAGCGCAAACGCATAACGGAGCGTGAGTTGGGCATCGCTCACCCGCCTCGCGACGACAGTGTCGAACGCGAACAGTTGGTCTTCTCCTTTAAAGAAATAAACGCGCAGTGCTTCTTCTTCATGCAAGAAGAACGTTTTAAGCGTCGCCGTCTCACTCGGTGACTCGATCCAAACGACATCGTCATGGATCGCTGCGATTTTCGTCTTGCCTTCGTTTCTCCCTTCAACTTCCACCCGTAACTCTTGACCAACTTTTAACATAAACTCAATTCCCCTTTTAACTATTTAAATTGACGACGGTTGGAACGGTTAGCGGCACGGACGAGCAATAAGGCCACCATCCACAACACGACGATATAGAGCACGGCCGGTACTTTGTTCGTCGGTTCGAGGAGCAGGATGTAATCGAACACCCCATGCATGAGTGTCGCCGAGGCGACCGCGATGAAGAGCCATAGCCGCTCTTGTGACGAATGTTTCGCCCGCCCGAGGCAAAAGCCCATCGCCACCGCGAACAAGGCGTGTCCGCTCACCGGCAAGACGGCTCGCCATATGGCGACCTCGAGCGAGTCGTACACCCATAAATATAGAAAATTCTCTAACGTGGCGAAGCCGAGTGAACAGGCGACCGCATAGAGAATCCCGTCGTAGTAATCATCAAAGACTTTATGTATGTATATTGTATAATAAATCATGAACCACTTGAAAAACTCTTCAAGCAACGCGGTAGCCACGAACGCCTTCCAAAACGGGCTAGTGAGGACACCTTCCTCTTCGAGCGCGTATTGGATGAACATGATCGGGAAGACGAGGATGGCTCCGGCAACGAACGAACGAATCACATAGCCGAGCGGTTCCGCTTCCAATTCATGTCGCAAATAAAAATAGGAAAGAAGGGCGAACCCTGGCGCTACCGCAGACAAGGCGATTGCAATCATGACGCATCTCTCCTCTCTACCGTTAAGCATACACTGAAACGAGCGAAAGAAAAAGTGGTTAACGCCTAGAAAATGGAAGAATCGAACAAAAAAAGTTGGAGGTTTATGTATGAATCATTTATTACTCATTCACACCGGGGGCACGATCGCAATGTCCCAAACCGGATCAGGCCACGTCTCACCGAGCGATATTAACCCGATCGATGCGACGTTGCCGAAAGCGACCGACATCGCCCGCATCACGACGAAGCACTTCTCGAACATCCCGTCTCCGCATATGACGCCGGCAAAGATGCTTGAGCTCGCCCAGTTCATCGCCCAAGAATTGACACAAGACACGTATGATGGGGTCGTCATCACCCACGGCACGGACACGTTAGAAGAGACGGCTTACTTTCTTCAAATCACGCTCGGCGCCCCAGTGCCGATCGTCTTGACGGGAGCGATGCGCTCTTCGAACGAGATCGGATCAGACGGGGAGTTCAACCTTATCACGGCGCTTCGTGTCGCCCGAAGTGAGGCGGCGCGAGGCAAAGGCGTGCTCGTCGTCTTCAATGGCGAGATCCATTCGGCGTTCAACGTCACGAAGACTCACACCTCGTCGGTCGATACGTTCAAATCCGTTCATTTCGGGAACGTCGGGATGGTGACGAAAGACCACATTCTCATCTATAGCCAACCGATGACGCGGCAAGCAAAGATGATTCCACACATCACGAAACGGGTCGCCGTGTTGAAAGTCGTCGCCGGCATGGAGCCCGACTTGCTCGAGGCGGTTCTCGATCTCGGTTATGACGGTCTCGTCCTTGAAGTACTCGGTCAAGGGAACGTCCCGCCGACAATCATCCCCGCACTCGAACGACTCGTCGCCCATATTCCGGTCGTCATCGTCAGCCGTTGCTTCAACGGGATCGTCCAGGACGTATACGGTTACGAAGGCGGCGGCAAACAGTTGAAAGACATGGGGGTGATTTTCTCAAACGGCCTCAACTCGCAAAAAGCACGGCTCCGGCTTCTTGTCGAACTCGAGGCGGGGTCGTCTCAACCGGTCATGGAGCACAGTTTCAGCTTCCAGCAGTGACTTGCCAACACCCGCCCGCTTCCATACAATGGGGGATGAGGTGATTTCATTGAACAAACAGGCCATTATCGTCGGTGCCGGTCCTTGCGGCCTATCGGCGGCCATCGAATTAGAACGGGTCGGCATCTCATGCACGGTTATCGAACGCGGCAATATCGTCGACGCGATTTACCGTTATCCGACCCACCAGACATTTTTCTCGTCTGCCAACCTACTTGAAATCGGGGACATCCCGTTCATCTGTAAAGATTTGAAACCGCGGCGCCAAGATGCACTCGTCTACTACCGGGAAGTCGTGAGCCGGACAAACCTCGATGTGAGACCGTTTGAAACGGTGACTTCCGTCGATAAGAGCAACGGTCGCTTCCTTGTGACGTCCCTTCATGAGCGACACGGGCGGATGGAACGGGAGGCCGACTTCGTCGTCTTAGCGACAGGTTATTACGGACGCCCCCGTAAGCTAGACGTCCCAGGGGAAGACCTCCCGCACGTCTCGCATTATTTCAAAGAAGCACATCCGTTCTATCGTCAACACGTTACCGTCATCGGCGGCAAAAACTCGGCCGTCGATGCGGCGATCGAACTTGAGAAGGCAGGAGCGCACGTCACGGTGCTCTACCGTGGAGATGCATACAGCCCCTCCGTCAAGCCTTGGGTGCTCCCGGCATTTGACTCACTCGTTCGCCACGAAAAAGTCAGGCTCGAGCTCGAAGCCGAGATCGTCCGCATTGAAGCAGACCACGTCGTCTACGTCCAGCACGGGGTCGAGCACCGTGTCGCAACCGACCACGTGCTCGCCATGACCGGGTATTTGCCGGATCACGGCCTGTTTGCTGAATCAGGTGTCGACATCGACGAGGAGACAGGGGTCCCTTCGTTCAACGAATCGACGTATGAGACGAACGTCGACGGCCTCTTCATCGCCGGTGTCGTCGCCGCAGGAAATGATGCCAACAAAATCTTCATTGAGAACGGCCGATTCCACGGCAAAGCAATCGCCGAGACGCTTCAGGAGCGAAACGGTGTGACATCCTAAACGACAAAGAGGGAAGACCTGACGGATCAGGTCTTCCCTCTTTTCGTATAGGCCCGGTTCAGACCCAGCCGCGGAAGCGAGACGCTTCCGCCATCTTGCGGACGCCGACCATATAGGCGGCGAGACGCATGTCGACTTTGCGGGCCGAAGACGTATTGTACACAGTATTGAACGAGTGGACGAGCACTTTTTCAAGTTTTTCTTCCACTTCCTCTTCCGTCCAATAATACCCTTGGTTGTTTTGTACCCATTCGAAGTATGAGACCGTCACGCCACCGCTCGAGGCGAGCACGTCAGGCACGAGGAGGATGCCACGCTCCGTCAAGATGCGTGTCGCTTCGTTCGTCGTCGGTCCGTTCGCGGCCTCGACGACGATTGACGCTTTCACATTATCCGCGTTCGTCTCCGTGATTTGATTCTCGATGGCGGCCGGAACTAAAATGTCACAGTCGAGTTCGAGCATCTCTTGATTGGAGATCGTATTTTTGAACAACGTCGAGATCGTCCCGAACGAATCCCGACGGTCAAGGAGATATGGGATGTCAAGACCGTTCTCATCGTGAATCGCCCCATAGGCGTCACTGACGGCAATGACTTTGGCTCCCGCATCATACATGAACTTCGACAAGAAACTGCCGGCATTGCCGAAGCCTTGGACGACGACGCGCGCCCCTTTCAACTCGATCCCACGACGGAGAGCGGCTTCACGAATCATGATGGCGACCCCTTTGGCCGTCGCCGTCTCGCGCCCGTGCGAACCGCCGAGAACGAGCGGTTTACCCGTGATGAAACCTGGCGAGTTGAATTCATCGATTCGGCTATACTCGTCCATCATCCACGCCATGATCTGTGAGTTCGTGAAGACGTCCGGTGCCGGAATGTCTTTCGTCGGGCCGACGATTTGACTGATGGCCCGCACGTATCCGCGACTCAAGCGCTCGATTTCACGGAAACTCATCTCACGCGGATCACAGACGATCCCGCCTTTCCCTCCGCCGTACGGAAGATCGACGATCCCGGCCTTCAAGCTCATCCATACCGATAGCGCCTTCACTTCCACTTCTGTGACGCTCGGGTGGAAACGAATCCCGCCTTTCGTCGGACCGACGGCATCGTTATGTTGCGCCCGATATCCGGTGAAGATTTTCGTCGATCCGTCGTCCATGCGGACCGGAATGCGAACGGTCAACATCCGGAGCGGCTCTTTCAAGAGCTCATACATCTCTTCTGGGTAACCGAGCTTCTCAAGCGCCTCGTGAATGACCTCTTGTGTCGATTCCAGGATGTTTTTTCGTTTTTGATGACCTTTTTCTTGATCCGTAATCATGAAGGTTTCCTCCCCTAAGTTGTCAATTCTCCCCCAAGAACCAACCTCGTATTCGTTTAAAAGTATAGCTGATACACGACCAATTTGAAAGGGTTTTACAAAAATAATGAAAGCGTTTTCTAAAAGAAAAAGAAGGGGGAGCCCCTTCTTAGTTTTCAAGCGCCAGTTCGATGAAACGTTCGAGCAATTCCCCGTACGAGATGCCGACCGCGCGGGCACTGTCCGGGAACAGGCTGAGCGGCGTCATGCCCGGGAGCGTGTTCGTCTCGAGGATATAGGCGAGCCCGTCTTCTGAAACGAGGAAGTCTGAACGCGAATAGCCGGCACAACCGAGCGCACGGTGCGCGAGCACGGCCGCGTCTTGCACTTCTTTCGTCAACGCCTCAGGAAGTTCGGCCGGACAGACGTGCACCGAACCACCTTCCGTATACTTCGATTCATAGTCGTAAAACTCATTTTTCGGGATGATCTCGATGACCGGGAGAGCATACTCGTTGCCGCGATTGCCAAGCACCGGCACGGTCAACTCGCGCCCTTTAATATACTGTTCGACCAACACGGCCGTGTCGCACTCGAACGCTTTCGCAATCCCGTCGCGAAGCATCGTCTCGTCCATCGCGATCGTCAATCCGTTCGACGACCCTTCCTGCGCCGGTTTGACGACACAAGGGAACTCGCCGCCCCACTCCGCGACTTTCAAATCGATCTCGTCCGCACTCTCGACGAGCACGTCACGCGCGACGCGGATCCCCGCTGCCGCAAAGATAATTTTCGCCCGCGCTTTATCCATCGCGAGCGCTGAAGCCAAAACGCCTGAACCCGTGTACGGAAGTTGCGCCATCTCAAGTAGCGACTGGACGCGGCCGTCCTCGCCGTACTTTCCGTGAAGCGCACTCAAGACGACATCCGCCTCGAGCGACAACAACTCGTTCGCCCGTTCAGGATGAAAATCGATGGCCACGACGTCGTGCCCACGCTCTTTCAGCGCCTCGATCATGCCTTTCCCACTCGTGAGCGACACTTCACGCTCTCCTGATACTCCTCCATATAACACAGCGACTTTCATCTTATCTCTCCTTCGACTTTCAACTGAAAAATTCAAATTTTATCATACCACGGGTGACGGAAAAACAATAGAAACAGAACGGTGAAAAAGCCGTACTCACGCGAACGTATCGTACAGCTCCTTCACCGCTTGTTCAGTTTGAATCGTCTTGCCGTATTCGAGCATGACGTACGGGCTGACGGTCGTCGTCTTCCCGTATTCGGAGAGAATGGCAGCTAGAGGCTCTTCGACACGAGGAGGCAGTACTTCCGCGAAATGCAGATAGTAGCGTCCTTCGTAATGATAGAGCGCCCCGCCATGCATCGTGTCGCGCATGAAAGGGAACAAGCGGACCGATGCATCGATGACGTCCTCGATGTCTTCGAACTGATAAATCAAATGATGGATCACATCGATCGTCAACCGGATCTCGACTTGTTCTTGATCCGCTTCCGGTTCGATCGCCCCCACTTTTTGGACATCGATGACGATCCCGTCACGCGGGAACATCGTCACGTTCAAATCGACGGCACCTTGCGGTGAAAACCCGTACTCGGCCTCCGCCGTCTCAAGCAGTTCACGCCAGAGCTCCTGCCCACTCTCTCCGACAATCGTATCGATGGCGATGCCACGAAGCGATAGCTCATTCGCAGTCAAATACACTCTCAAATGTTCTTTTGTTTGTTTTTCAAATCTCAAACGAAAACCTCCAAAGAATAATCGTTCCTACATAACAATAAGCTACTCTCGTTTCACCGAACTGTCAAATTGTTGCGAGCCACTCGTTCCACGCTTCAGGTGAATTGCCGAGAAATGCATCTTTGAACCGGGACGCCTGTTGACTGACGGCGTAGCCGCCGGCGCCGATGACAAGGTCCGGGTGATTCGCCTTCACATATGCAATGGCCGACTCGAGACCGTCGATATGCTCGGACAGCGTGCACGAGAAGATCAGGCATTTCGCCTCGATATCGTAAAGCGCCGTACTCAAGTCTTCTTTCGGGATACCCGACCCAAGAAAGATCACGTCATAGCCGTGTTGTCTCAAGTAGAGCGTGACGAACAAAAGTCCGATCTCATGCATCTCTTCCGGGGCGCACACACAGACGATGCGCGGCAAAAACGGATTCATCGGCATTTGCAACGATAACGTCGACAGACGGGACCGGAGAAACGCTGTCGCGAAATGTTCATGCGCAATCGTGATCGTCCCGTTCTCCCATCGTGTCCCGATGTCCATGAGCAGAGGTCCGATAATATCTTTCGTCACTTTTTCAAAACTGAACGTGTTGAAGGCACGGTTGATCAAATCATGCGCCTGGCGCTCATCGAAAGCGAGCAAAGCGTCCATCAAGCCGTCCTTCAATTCTTCATCATAGAGACGCTCAGGCTTCGGTTCAGGCGCCTGATGGAGTTGCTGAATCGCTTGGGACACGGTCAGTCCTTCCCGTTGCTTCTCGACAACCCATTTGATCTTTTCAACGTCTTGTTCCGAATATAGACGATGGCCCGAATCAGTCCGGCTCGGGACGATGAATTGATAGCGACGTTCCCACGCCCGGATCGTCGTCGGATTCACTCCCGTTAGTGATGCGACCGTCTTTATGGAGTATTTCGGCATGACCGCCCCTCCTTTCCTAACTAGTCTTCCTTTTTAGTATAGCCCCCTGCACGTCAATTCGCCTGTTTTATTGTGCAAATTCATATAAAATATGGCGCATCGTTTCCAAACGACCGACAAAAGGAATTGATTGACAAAGAATCATAAAAAAAATACGGCTGCTACGCCGTATTGGTCATAAAAAGATTGCGTGACGCCCTATATATAAAAATGCCAGAATAATAGCAAACATTGAAAGTGTCAGCATCATGGCAACTGGTCGTTTCAACCAATTGTCATTCAATTTTTCTTTACGCTCGTATTCTTGCCGTTCCGATCGAGACGGCAACGTATCCACCACTTTGTCACGGAGTGAATCCGCCTGGTTCCGATGTCGCAACGTACGTCCTCCTTTACCTTTTTTATCATTTTACTATGATATCAATCAAAGGAAAAGATGCGGGCCAACCGATGTTTCCATTCTGTCACATTTTTAGACACAACTTGCACGCTTTCAGGGAACGAAATCTCCCCGCACACGTCACAGCACGGCTGTTGTTGCACCGGCTCTTCCGAGAAGTAGCGCAACAAATAGTCACGGCGGCACGTCTTGATCAAGGCGTAATCCATCATTTGACCGAGCTGGCGATACCGATCGCGCCTTCTTTCCTTTACCCAATCAATGGAACCGGCAAGCGTTCGTTCCGCGAGCATCTGTTTTAACAAGCCCCACACCGGGTCTTCTTCATTCATTTTTAGGAGACTCGGCAATTGAGACAAACTTGTGCCATTTTCCCGTTCAAAATATGCGACCCGGATGTCTTTCTCTTTCGGATACTGTTGGTCGATCAAGAATTGTTGGATGCGTTCGTCCCCTTCGGCGTACAAGAGCACTGCGAAGGCCGGCGCCCCGTCACGTCCGGCGCGGCCGATCTCTTGCATATACGCTTCAAGCGTCGCCGGGAGTTGAAAATGGATGACACTTCGGACGTTGTCTTTATTGACCCCCATCCCGAACGCGCTCGTACATACCATGACCGCCACTTCATCTCTCAAAAACTGAGATTGGACGAGGCGACGGTCCTCGGTCGACATGCCCCCGTGGTAAAACAAGGCGTCGTCGAGCGCGAGCGCGAGCGACTCCGCCTCACGCCGCGTCGCTGTGTAGATGACGGCTGGCTTCGGCACTTCGCGAACGAGATCGACGAGTCGCGGCAGCTTCTGTTCGGTCTCGAGGCGTTCGACGCTGAGCCGGATCTCGGGACGGTTCGCCGAATGGACGAACTGCGACGGGGAGAATAAAGCCAATTTCTCGATGATGTCCCGTTTGACCGTCTCCGGCGCGGTCGCCGTCACGGCCATGCATTGCGGACTGCCGAGTTGCTTGCGCAATTCGCCGAGCCGGGCGTACTCCGGCCGGAACTCATGTCCCCACTGCGAGATGCAGTGCGCTTCGTCGACGACGAGCATTTGAATCTTCGTATTCGACAGCGCGCGCGTCACGTGTGGCACGGCGAGCTGTTCCGGGGAAAGATACAAGAAGCGGTATCGCTTCAAATGGTTCAAGATGTCCTGCTTCTCTTCGAGCGTCTCCATCGACGTGAGTCGGGCGACACCACGCTCACCGCGCTCCCGAATATGGAGCATTTGGTCTTCAATCAAGGACAGGAGCGGGGAGACGATGATGGTCAGCCCCTCGTTTTTAATATAGGACGGCAATTGGAACGTCAACGACTTCCCGGCCCCGGTCGGCATGATGGCGAGCACGTCTTGCCCATCCGCGACTGCCTCGATGACGTCACGTTGCCCTTCACGAAATGAGTCGTAGCCGAACACTCGTTTTAAAGTTTTCTCATACAAACGTCTCACCTCGTTTCAGTCTTGCGAACACTAAGCGAATCTGGAAATAACTCAATTCGTCGATCTGGTCGAAAATCGGTTTCAACGCCCAGCTGTCTCCTTCTCGGAGCCGCTCCACTTCAGCGATCAAACGCTCCGGGACGAATTGGTCGAGCGGGAACTCCTCAATGTACATCGCCATCTCGACGACGTGGTCCTCGATCGTCGATGTACGTAACCGACGCATCGATTGCACTTGCGAGAACGAGCGTCCCGCCGTGAACAAGTCAAACGACTCCCGTGCCGAGAGCGTCATCCGCTCCCGCGACAGGCCGTGGCTGAACCCTCGAAGTTTGGCGTCTTCCGGCAACTCGTTCAACAACGCGTTCCATCCCGCCAAAAAGTAAAGACGGGCCGTCCGGGCATCGACGTCGAGGAGCGTCGCAATCTGCTCGTACGTATACCCTGTCTCGAACGCACCCGTGAACCGGTAGACGACAGCGGTCGCGTACGGGTCACCGACCGATTCGAGCGCAGTCTCGAGCTCTGAGTGAAACGACTCGATCAACGGACGCCACTCACGCTCGGATCGAACGATTTGCTTCACCCACCGTTCGGCGAGCCGGTCCGCCTGTACCGGATAGAACGTCCGCTTATGCTCGAGCGACATGAACGTCTGGATGAACAGGCTGAGCCGTTTCCACGTCATCGTCGTATAGTCGCGCTGTTCACCACCGAGACGTTCGAATAAATCACTCACCGTCTCCGGTGAAGCTAAAAGCTGTCCTGCCCCCGTCAGCGTGAACGTCGAACGGTTCAGCCATCCTCGCTTCTCTAACGAGGCCATCAGTTTCTCATAATCGTATTTCGCGTACGGGAACATCCCGAACACCGGTTCAAGGTCATAAAAAAACGCGTCTTGTAGCGTCGTCGCCGATCGCTTCCCGTTCAACACGTGAAACAGGCTACGCTCGCTGCGCTCTCCTTTCAAGCGGTCGATCGCAAGGAGCAACACCCCGTCAGCTAAATGAACCATCGTGCCACCTCCTCTCAAAAATCATTATCCTTCCAAAACGATGTTCGTTTCCTCATTGAAATAATCGGGTATGTAGACTACAATTACTCATAGTCAGTAGAAAGTCGATTTCTATGAAGAGAGACGAAACGTATGGAGGGTTAATAATGGCAAAATTTACAATTGTTGATAAAGATACATGCATCGCGTGTGGGGCTTGCGGAGCCGCCGCCCCGGACATCTTCGACTATGATGACGAAGGTCTCGCCTTCAACTTGATGGACGACAACACGGGTACGATCGAAGTCCCGGATGAGCTTTACGAGGACTTGATGGATGCGTTCGAAGGTTGCCCGACCGACTCAATCAAAGTCGCCGACGAATCGTTCGACGGCGATGCGCTCAAATACGAATAAGCGGAGAGAGACATGTGTGTCTAAGACATACATGTCTCTCTTTTTTAGCGGGCCGCCCTCCGGAAGCCCGCCGCTTCGGCTTCACGTTCCGAACAGAACATCTCTTCGGCGATCGTCCGCTCATAGCTGGCACCGCCCGGGACGTGGTATATCTTCTCTCCGTCTCGGTTGATGTTACCTTTAATGTCACAAGTTTGACCCGTCTTCGGCTTCGCAGGCGTCGTCGCCTCATGGTCAAATCCGTTCCCGGTCACGTAGTCTTCAAGACTCCAGATGCCGAGCAGCGCTTCCTTTGCTGACCGTTCGACCGTCCGGAACGCATCGACGTGCTGCGTGTTCGGCGCATAGATGTAAGCGACACGGGCTAAACCGCGCCGCAATAGTTCCTCGTTCAACATCACCCCGTCGTACCAGACATAAGCGAGCGTACGCTGATAACGGTCATAGCGACCGACATCATACTCGAGCGTGATCGTATCCCCTTCCGGGAGCCAACGCTCGACGAACGATTTCGCCTCTTCTCCGAACGGCTGCACCGGCAATGTCGGATGACTCGTCTCTGGTGTATCGACGAGGAGCAGGCGAATCGATTCGGTCGCGCCGCTCTCGAACTCGACTTTGAGCGTGTCGCCATCGACGACGCGGTCGAGTGTGACCGTCTCTGTCTTGCCGATCGGACGAGCGACTTGTTGCCTGACGTCAGCGCTCGGGTAGTCGGCTTCAAGTTCGACGAGCGATTCAGGCGGGTCGACTTGCCCGGCGAACCAGTCGTCGACCGAACAGCCGGCCAACACAACTGTCGCCATCATGACGAACAACCATTGCCACCATTTTTTCAATTGTCTCACCTCTTTATGAGTATAACAAAAAAGGTTGTTCGACTTAAGCGTCAAACAACCTTTCCTAAACGGGACATATGTCCTTTCTTTCGTTAACGTTTCCCTTTAATATACGGGATACCGACCGACTTCGGCGCATCGGCCCGACCGACGACACCAGCGAGGGCTAGAATCGTGAGCGCGTAAGGCGCGATCAAGAGCAACACTTGCGGCACGTTATTGATGACCGGCAAGTTGCTACCGATGATCGAGAGCGCTTGCGCGAATCCGAAGAAAAGTCCGGCTCCGAGCGCGCCAAGCGGATTCCATTTACCGAAGATCATCGCGGCGATGGCGAGAAACCCTTGCCCGACAATCGTCGTCGCACTGAAGTTCGTCGTGACCGTGACGGCATACACCGCTCCGGCAAGACCGCCGAACGCCCCAGAGAGCATGACACCCATGAAACGCATCTTCGTGACGTTGATCCCCATCGTGTCTGCCGCCATCGGGTGTTCCCCGACCGAACGGAGACGAAGGCCGAACGGCGTCTTGAAGATGACGAACCAGACGACGAACGCGAGCGCGATCGCGATGAACGACGTGTACTGGACATTAATGAAGAACATGCGGAGAATCGGGATATCCGACAAGATCGGCACGTTCTCTTTCGCGATCCGGAATTGGATGAAGTCGGTCTGCCCTTTATTGTAAAGGACACGGACGACAAAAATCGCAAGTCCGACCGCGAGCATGTTGATCGCGACACCGAGTACGGTCTGGTCGGCCCGCCACAGGATGGCTGGTACTGCCAAGAAGAGCGAGAACAGCGCCCCGATGACCATGGCGACCAAGAGCGAGATCCACGGGCTCATCCCGCCAAGACCCATGTTCGTCAGCGTCAGCGTCGTAATGATTCCCGTCGCGGCCCCGATGACCATGATTCCTTCGAGCGCGATGTTGACGACACCCGACCGTTCACTGAAGATGCCACCGAGAGCGGCGATGATGAGTGGAGTCGCATAGGCGAGTGCAACCGGTACGACGATGTAGAGGACTTCTAAGAAGCTCATTTTTTCTCCACTCCTTTCTTACGATTTCCTTTAAGTTTCTCAATGACATAGTTCAGTGCGTAACCAGACGCCACGAAGATGACGATGGCTGCGATGATGACTTTGACGAGTTCAGACGGGATGTTCGCCCCGAGCTGCATCGCGAGTCCACCGATGTTGAGTCCAGCGAACAACAAGGCCGCCAAGACGACACCGACTGCCGTGTTCGCTCCGAGAAGCGCGACCGCGATCCCGTCGAATCCGACGCCAGTGAACGACGCGCTAAGCGTCATACCGTTGAACGTCCCGAGACCTTCCATCGCACCGGCGAGACCGGCGAACATACCCGAGATGACGAACGACAAGACGATGTTGCGATTGACGCTCATCCCCGCATATTGTGAGGCGTGCTTGTTGAAACCGACGGCGCGAAGCTCGTACCCGAGCGTCGTCCGTTGCAAAATGTAGTAATAGACGACCGCGGCAAGGACGGCGATGAGAATGCCCCAGTGCAAGCGTGAGAACGTCGTCAATTCTTGAAGGAGCGGCGACGAGAGCGATGCCGAATCTTTGATCGAATCTGTCCGTTCATTCGTCACGCCGATGACGCTCCGTAAAATCGCGTTCGTCGTATAGAGCGCGATGTAGTTCATCATGATCGATGTGATGACCTCATGGACGTGGAACTTCGCCTTGAGGAAACCAGGCACGAACGCCCATGCGGCCGCAGCGAACATCGCGGCGAGCAAAGCGAGCGGCAAGTGGAGGAACATCGGCAAATCAAAGTTGATCCCGACGTACACCGCCGCCACCCAGCCGATCAACACTTGGCCTTCGACCCCGATATTGAAGAGACCGGTGCGGAACGCGAACGCGACGGCGAGACCAGAGAAGATGAGCGGCGCGGCCGCACGAAGCGTCTCACCGATGGCGTACGGGCTGCCGAGCATGCCGTTAAAGAGCGACGAGAAGCCGCGAATCGGGTCGTAGCCGCCGATGAGCATGACGATCGCTCCGACAAATAGCCCCATCAAGATGGATAGCAGTGGGATGAGCAGTCGATTGAGTCCTAGCTTGTTCATACTGTTTCTTCCCCTCTCTTACCGCCGGCCATCAAGAAGCCGAGCTCTTGCTCTGTCGTTTCTTTCGGGTCACGAATCCCGACGATTTTCCCTTCATAGAGAACCGCGATCCGGTCGGACACATGTAAAATCTCTTCGAGCTCGAACGAGATGAGCAGGACGGCACGTCCTTTTTCACGCTCTTTGATCAACTGCTCGTGAATGAACTCGATGGCTCCGACGTCAAGACCGCGCGTCGGTTGTGCCGCAATCAACAGGTCCGGAGACCGGTCGACTTCACGGGCGATGATCGCTTTTTGTTGGTTACCGCCAGAAAGCGCACGAGCCGGCACGTCGACTGATGGAGTTCGGACGTCAAACTTCTCAATCAACGCTTTTGCTTTCTCTGCCACGGCTTTATAGTTCATCAAACCGCGTTTCGAGAAAGGCTCTTTGTAGTACGTCTGGAGCACCATGTTGTCACGAATCGTATAATCGAGGACGAGACCATGTTTGTGCCGGTCTTGCGGGATATGGCCGACGCCCGCCTCGGTCACTTTACGAGGGGTGAATCCGGTCACATCGTTCCCATTCAAGAAGATTTTTCCTGCCTCTGGCTTCTTCAATCCTGAGATCGCTTCGATCAATTCCGTCTGTCCGTTCCCATCGATCCCGGCAATCCCGAGAATCTCACCTGAGCGGATTTGTAAATCCAAGCCTTCGACGACTTCTAGGCCACGACTGTCTTTGACGACGAGCTTTTGAATGTCGAGAACGACTTGCTGTGGATCTGCCTTGGAATATTCCGCATCAAAGTTGACTTCGCGACCGACCATCATCTCAGCAAGGCGGTCTTCGTTGACCGTCTCGTCGATGTCGACCGTGCCGATATAGCGCCCGCGACGGATGACCGTACAGCGGTCGGCGACTTGCATGATCTCTTTTAGCTTGTGCGTGATCAAGATGATCGACTTACCCTCTTCGATGAGACGCTTCATGATCTGGATGAGTTCTTGAATCTCTTGCGGCGTCAACACGGCCGTCGGTTCATCAAAAATCAAAATCTCCGCCCCACGATAGAGCGTCTTCAAAATTTCGACACGCTGCTGCATCCCGACCGAGATGTCCTCGATCTTCGCATCCGGATCGATACGGAGTCCGTACTGTTCTGAGATGTCCATCACTTTTTTACGCGCCGTGACACGGTCGACCGTCAACCCGCTCTTCGGTTCTGAGCCGAGGATAATGTTTTCTGTCACCGTGAACTTCTCGACGAGCATGAAGTGTTGGTGCACCATGCCGATGCCGAGGTCGTTGGCGATGTTCGGGTTCTCAATGTCCACTTTTTCTCCACGCACGCGAATCTCTCCACCTTCCGGTTGATAGAGACCGAACAAGACGTTCATAAGCGTCGATTTCCCGGCACCGTTCTCTCCGAGAAGCGCATGAATCTCGCCTTTGCGTAGTTGGAGGGTGATATTGTCGTTCGCTACGAACGTTCCGAACTCTTTGCGAATATTGAGCATTTCAATTACATATTCCAAGAAAGTCCACCCCTAACTTTAAGTAAAGGGAGACCGCATGGGTCCCCCCTAACTCAATGATTTATTCTACTGATTTCATGAACTCTTCAAACTCAGCGTCTGTCGCTGGAGCTGTAAGTTCGCCGTCGATCAACTGTTGGCGATACTCATCCACTTTCGAGAGGATGTCAGCCGGTACGTGCTCGTCAGACGTTTCAGCGATGCCGACACCGTCATCTTTCAAACCGAACTCGATGATCTCGCCACCTGGGAAGTTCCCTTCCATCGTCTGTTTCGATACTTCATACGTCGCCGTGTCTACACGTTTGACCATTGAAGTGAGCGTTACGTCTTCTGGGAGTCCTTCTTCGTATTGGTCACGGTCAACCCCGATCACCCATACTTCTTCGCCGTTCTTCTTACGGTTCTTCGCTTCTGTGAACACCCCTACACCTGTACCGCCTGCCGCGTGATAGATGATGTCAGAACCAGCGCCGTACATGCCTGAAGCGATCGCCGTTCCTTTTTCAGCCGAGTTGAAGTCTTCAGCGTATTTGACGTCGATTGTCGCGTCCGGGTTAACTGCCATGACGCCCGCTTTAAATCCGTTTTCGAACTTCTTGATCAAGTCAGACTCGACGCCGCCGATGAAGCCGACTTTGTCCGTTTCTGTCATGAGACCGGCAATCACACCGACGAGGAACGATCCTTCTTGCTCTTTGAACGTGATTGACGCGACGTTCGGTGCATCGACGACCATGTCGACAATCGCGAAGTTGTTGTCAGAGAACTGGCCTGCGACTGTTTCGATGTCCTCAGCCATCAAGAAGCCGATTCCGTAGATCAAGTTGAAGTTGTCACGCGCCAATTGTTGCAAGTTTGGCTGGTAGTCCGCTTGTTTTGAAGACTGAAGATATTTGAATCCTTCGTTCTCCGTCAAGTTGTTGTCTTCACCGAACTTCGTGAGACCTTCCCAAGCTGATTGGTTGAACGACTTATCATCTACGCCGCCCGTATCCGTTACCATCGCCACTTTGAAGTCGCCAGCTTCGCTGCCGCCGCCTTCTCCGTTTGAAGCACCTTCATTGTCGTCCCCGCCACATGCTGCGAGTACTGTCGAGAGTGTGAGACCTGCTGCTAAAGCTGAGAGAATCGTTTTTTTCTTGTTCATCATCGTCGTGTTTCCCCTTTCGGTTCATAACAATTTAGGTTGTCATGTTATCAGTAGTCTTTACACCGGTATAAGAAAGCGCTTTCACGCTGTTCCCCAAAAATAACCGTTTCCGGATAAAACGAACTTACTTAGACGCGTTTGCGTACGACGTGAAAGTCGAAGCGGTCCGCTCGGAAAAAGTTTGCTGAATCAAGCAACGGTAAGTCGCTCTCATCGTAGTGCAGTTGCTTTAATGCGAGTAACGGTTGGTCCGTCTGAAGTTGAGTCGAGATTTCGGTGCTCACACTCGGTTCGATGTGCGTGATCGCATATGCGACCCGACGTCCTACCTCTTTTTCGAGTGCGTCGAACAACGACTTCCCTTCTGTCAAGGCTTCAGGATTAGAAACGAGATGTGCGGGAATCTTGTCCACACAGTATACGACCGGTGTTTCGTCCGCATAACGAATCCGTACAATCCGATAAATCGGTGAGTTCGGTTCGATTTTTAGACGGTCGGCTTCTCTCTCTGTCGCTAACACCTTTTCGGCCACCAATACTTTTGTTCCCGGTGTCATTTTGGCGCGCATGATCATGTCCGTCACGCTGAACAGTTCTTCAATCCCCGACGTGAAGGGAGGTTTTGAACTGATGAACGTTCCGACGCCATGTTTTCGCACGACAAATTTCTCGTCTTCGAGGATACGGAGCGCTTCTCGGAGCGTCGCACGACTGACTCCTAGTTGCTTCGACAACTCGAATTCTGAAGGAAGCTTTTCTCCTTCACGATAGACACCCTCATCGATATCCTGCTTGATTTTCTCAATCACCCGGAGATAGAGCAAGCGATGATCGAGCTTGATCGACATGGGCCTCACCACCTTTACCTATTCTTACCAGTGCTCAGACATCTGACGTATGAATGCCCTTGCCAATATTAAGTATAGGGATTCCAGAATTAGAACGCAATAGTTTTTGTTCGGAATCAAGGAAATATTTTAACTTGAAGGGATTCCGTTCACCTCTTAGTCTATATTACCTGTTCACTGTCGGTTTGAAAAGAATCTGTAAAATGTAAACGGTATTAAAATATGAAAGCGTTTCACGGTTTTCAGTAGTATGGCTCATTTACTCATATAGGTACGATGTGCTATATTAGTCGGCGCCAACGGGCTTGTTTTCAGAATTGACCTCCTATTGCCTTTTCACCGAAAAAACAATAAAAAACGAACGTTATGATATATAAAAATCATAACGTTCGTTTTTTATGTTTCATACATCTTGTTCGTTGACAAGTACTTTCCGAGGCTTCGAACCTTCAGACGGACCGACGTATCCAGCTTGTTCAAGCGAATCGATTAAACGGGCCGCCCGATTGTAGCCGATCCGGAATCTTCGTTGAATCATCGATGTCGACGCTGTCTCTTGCGTCAAGATGAATTGTACGACTTCCCCGAACAACGAGTCATCGGAATCAATCGTCGTCACTTCTTCTTCTTTCGGCATCATCGCTTCGACATATTGCGCCCGTTGTTGCGCGATGACGTGATTGACGACCGTCTCGACTTCTTGATCAGAGACGAACGCCCCTTGGACACGGACAGGCTTGTTCATGCCGTTGGCGAGCATGAGCATATCGCCACGTCCTAGTAATTTCTCGGCACCACCCCCGTCGAGGATCGTCCGTGAATCCGTCTGCGAAGAGACGGCGAAGGCGATACGGGATGGGATGTTCGCTTTAATGACGCCGGTGATGACGTCGACCGACGGCCGTTGCGTGGCGAGCACCATATGGATGCCCGCCGCCCGTGCCATCTGGGCGAGACGCATGATCGCGTCCTCGACATCGTTCGAGGCGACCATCATGAGATCGGCAAGTTCATCGACGATGACGACGATGAACGGAAGCCGTTTCGCGTCCTCATCCTCAGACTTGTCGACGAGTTCGTTGTAACCTTCGATGTTACGGACGCCATAGCGGCTGAACAGCTCGTACCGTCGCTCCATTTCGGCGACGACTTGTTTGAGTGCCTGCGCTGCTTTCTTCGGGTCTGTGACGACCGGGGTCAATAAGTGCGGGACGCCGTTATAAACGTTCAGCTCGACCATTTTCGGGTCGATCATCATGAGACGAACCTCGTCCGGACGCGTCCGCATCAAGATTGATACGATCATACCGTTAATGCAGACCGATTTTCCTGACCCGGTCGACCCCGCCACGAGCAAGTGCGGCATTTTGTTCAAGGCGACCGTCACCGTCTCCCCGCTAATACTTCTTCCGAGGGCGACGAGAAGCGGTGACACTTCCCGTTTGACCGGTTCGGCTTCGAGTACCTCACGAAGACAGACCGGTGCGACTTCTTGGTTCGGGACCTCGATGCCGATAGCCGCCTTCCCTGGGATCGGCGCCTCGATTCGGATATCTTTCGCGGCGAGTGCTAACGCCAAGTCATCGCTCAGTGATGTGATCCGGCTCACTTTCACACCGATATCAGGTTGAAGCTCGTATTTCGTCACGGTCGGACCGAGATGAATCTTCAACACTTTGACTCCGACCCCGAAAGATTTCAGCGTCTGGACGAGTTTCGTCGCATTCGCTTTCAAGCGGGCGTTCTCGCCGGACAAGTCGGTGACGACCGGCTCAGACAAGATTGCGAACGTTGGAAGCTCGTACGTGGCAGATACATCTTGGGCGGCGGTCATCATCATGTCCTCGGTCGGCATGTCCGTTACGTCGTCTGCGCGCTCCGTCGTGTTCGTGTCTTGTTTTTGTTCCTGCTTCTCGGCAACGACTCGTTCACTGAATCCGACGATCGGGATATCGTGCATCGTCACCGCATCCGTTTCCGGTTCAGCATCCGGCGCGTTACGTGACGCCTCTGCTTCACGTGGGACGGCAGGCGTCGCTTTCTTCCGGGCCGGGCTCACCTTCCGCTCAGGCCGCTCCCGTTCCTGCCACTCTTGCTTGATCGCTTGACCGGATTCGAGCAGTCTCCGACCGACACTGCGCCAAACCGTTGGTGATAGTAAAGAGATACCGACGACGAGACAGATGATTCCGAGGAAGACGATTCCGAAGTCGGACAGTAAGTAATGGTTTAACTCATAGAGCGAGCCGTTGATGGCGCCGCGCTCGGATCCCCAGACGAGGTCACCAAACAACAAAAAGGCAATAAAAAGAAGCATAATCCCGGCCCGCTGTCCGGGACGCCAATCGTTCAAGAAGATAAGCAACGTGAACGCGATCGCCAAATACGTCAATGCGCCCCAGCCGCCGAACAACGTTACTGCGAGCGACGACGTCCGTGCACCGACCAATCCGAACTCGAACAATGAAAAGATGAACGCCGTCATCGCCAGAACGAAGGCGACCCAGCCATATGTACGCCAAGGGACCGGTTGCTTTCGCGTCCTTGTCGCCGGTCGCTTCCGCTTCGTCGTCGTGGTCTTTCTCGTTTTTTGAGCCACCTTTTTTTGTGCCACTTTCCATTCCTCCTAAAAAAAGAAGGCAAAAGTCAGATGACTTTTGCCTCAATTCATTATATCTCCATGATGATCGGCAAGATCATCGGACGACGCTTCGTCTGCTCGAACAAGAAGACGCTGAGCCGCTCACGAATATTTGATTTCAATTCGGTCCAGTCACTCCCAGCTTGAAGACTCTTCTCGATCTGTTTCGTGACGATACGGTTCGCCTCTGAGATCATCTCTTCCGATTCACGCATATAGACGAATCCACGTGAGATGAGTTCAGGTCCTGAAATCAATTTCTTTTGTTTACGGTTCAACGTGACGACGCAGAGGACGACACCATCTTGTGACAAGAGGCGACGGTCGCGAAGCACGATGTTACCGACGTCACCGACACCGATCCCGTCAATCAAGACGTTCCCGGCCGGCACTTTCCGGCTCATCCGCGCTTTTCTGCCTGTGAACTCGACAACATCTCCTTTTTCAACGATAAAGATGTTGTTCGATTTCACACCGACTTGTTCAGCAAGCTTCGAGTGGGCCATCTGCATCCGGTACTCCCCGTGGATTGGAAGGAAGTATTTCGGCTTGACGAGGTTGAGCATGAGCTTCAACTCTTCCGCCGAAGCGTGTCCTGAGACGTGGACTTTACGTTGGTTATAAATGACGTTCGCCCCTGAACGGAACAACAAGTCGATCGTTTTCGATACTGACTTCTCATTTCCAGGGATCGGAGTCGCCGCGATGACGACCGTATCGCTCAAGCGAATGTTCACTTGTTTGTGGGCGTTCCGGGCCATCCGAGTCAACGCTGCCATCGGCTCGCCTTGAGACCCGGTCGTCAAGATGACGACTTTGTTGTCTGGGAGACGGTTCACTTGTGACAGTTCGACGAGCGTCTTTGGCTTGAAGCGCAAATAGTTCAGCTTTTGCGCCACTTCGACGATGTTCACCATGCTGCGTCCGACGACGGCGACTTTACGGTCGTTCGCTTCCGCAGCCGCGAACACTTGTTGCAAGCGATGCACGTTCGAGGCGAACGAGGCGACGATGACGCGGCCTTCTGCTTGATAAATGACATCGTTCAATTCGGCGCCTACGAGCGACTCCGAACCGGTTTGACCAGGTCGTTCCGCGTTCGTCGAATCCGACAGCAGGCAAAGGACGCCACGCTGACCGATTGCAGCCAGTTTATTGAAGTCCGACTGCTTCCCGTCGACCGGTGTGTAGTCGAACTTGAAGTCGCCAGTATGGACGATCGCCCCTTGGGACGTTTGAATGCAGACACCGACACAGTCTGGAATCGAGTGGTTGACGCGGAAGAACGTGATGAAATGATCAGCGATAGTCAATTTCGTTTTGGCGTCAATCAACCGAAGGTCGACTTCTTTCAGTAATCCTGCTTCTTTCAGCTTGATTTCAATCAAACCGAGTGTCAATTTCGTCCCGTAGACGGGAACGTGTTTCAAATCACGGAGCACATAACTTAGTCCGCCGATATGATCTTCGTGCCCGTGGGTGATGAAGATCGCCCGGACACGGTCCTTATTTTCTTTCAAATACGTAATATCTGGGATCACGATATCAATCCCGAGCATCTCATCGCCTGGGAACATGAGGCCGGCATCGATGACGAAGATGTCGTCGTCTAGTTCCACGACGTACATGTTCTTCCCGATTTCGCCTACGCCACCAAGCGCAAAGACGCTAATATTCTCTGTCTTCTTCTTTGACACTAACAAAAACCTCCTAGATGATTCATATTCTGGTTCGTCCACTTATCGCTACTGAATATTGTATCGGAAAACGGCTTCATTGCCAACATTTCCGTTCAATCGACTAGAGGTTGTAAAACATCGGCGAGCGGAACGGTCGCTTGTTCAGCCGGGCGCTTGCCGGCCGCGAGCTGTCGAATCGACAAACCGAAGTCCATCTGCAGATGAGGGTAGTCTGGGAAGTTTCGCCAGTCCCCGCCCCATTCGAACCCGAGTGCCTTGCCGAGTTCCCCGAGTTCTTGCCAATCCGGCACCCCAGACCGGTTATGATCTGAAGACAAATCATAATCAGCCCGGTTGTCATGGATGATGACAAAATCGACGGCAAGCCCGTAGTTGTGATAACTTTGACCGGCCTTGGCGTTCGTGACGACTTGGCCCGGCTTAGAACGCCCTTGGGCGTATAAAGCGGTTTGCTCTTCGGCCGAGCGATACCCGGACGTCAAGCGCACTTCGAGCCCGAGACATGAATGAGCGAGACGGACGAACAATTCGCTCCGTTGCCGTACGTGCGGATGTAAGTTGACGAACGCCTTGTCGCTCCGGTCGACGATCGTCTGCTCCGAACGGGGTGATCGCTCACACATCCCCGCCTCAAACGACGGCTCATCGATCCACGGCATCGGCCCCGGCTGAGTGTATGAATATGCCAAAAAAATCCCGACTAAAAATGCGACCATCGCTAACGTCAAAATACCGGTCCACTTCATCGTCTCAGCCGTTTACGGAGTCCTTTGACGAGCGGAAGTCCCGTTTCGAGGGCGAAATAGAGTGGTCGGTTCATGACGAGGTCAAACTCGCCCACCTTTTCAATCTGGTCGCTCCCCCATCCGGATTTGAACGCATAAAGTCCCGCGTATTCGTCGTCCGGCGCTGTACTGCCGGAAACGCCTCCGAAGTCATAGCGTTCGGCCCCGCTCGCCTTGGCAGCTTGCATCATCGTCCATTGCATGAGGTGGTTCGGCATGAATTCACGGAATTCGTTGGAAGACGCGCCGTATAGATAGTAGGAGCGGCGTCCAGCGAGCGTCAATAGGCCGCCCGACAAGACGAGACCGTTCGGATATTTTTCGTGCAGTTGTACGAGTTCAGGTAACGCCGTCTCGATTTTTGCAATCTGTTCGCTCGTCTGCTTCTGACGATTCGACAGGCTCGTCCGTTTCTTCTCAGCCGTCTCTTTTTCGAGCGCTCGTTCGATCTTCTCGAGTTCGCGCTTCGCTTTGTCGAGTGTCGCCTGTTGTTGGTCGAGCGCGATGCTCGGTTCGAGCTTCGTCAAGAACAATCTGGCGTCCCCCGGTTGGAGACAATCGTATAAGTTCTCGAAATAATCGAGGCCGCGGATGGCAAAACCGTCCCGCTCACCCGTCACTTTCATCAAGTCGGCGAACGTTTTTAAGCCGTCCCGTCCGACTTCCGTGCAGACGATCCCTTTCTTTTCGGCCAGGCGGACATTATAGCGGAACTTATGATGAAACTTCGCGAAAATGTCTTTCTCACTCGGCCGTAAATCCGTTTCCATCGTGAAGCGGGGCTGGGCGTAATCGAACCCGCCCCCGTACCCTTTGTGCGTGAATCCGAGGTCGGCCATCTCCGTCAACAACCCAGGCACTTCGTCTCGATCGACATTCGGGTCGATTTTAATCGTGATCGCCCGTCTTGTCTTTGCGACCCGCTTCGCTTCGTCCGTGAGTGCCCGCAGCGAGTCCACATCATCGTAATCGACGACGAATCCGCGCGGCGCGTAGCACAGTGTGAACGGCAATTTCGGTACTTGTTTGAACAGCAACAAGGCGACGCCTGTCACTTTCCCGTCCGTGGCGACGGCGATGCGCTCGCCAGACCAACCGTTTTGACGTTTCACGTTGGCCCAACTCGAGAGTTGCAACAAATCTCCTCGGTCATGTGTTTTGACAAAATCATCATGCTCTTTCTCTGTCAAGCTGATCGGTTGTACTGCCATAAATCCTTATTCCTCCATATTCAAAATTGTCGTTCGGACGATCAATTCTTCATCAAGCGGTACTTTCTCATTGCCGATGATTTGATATTTCTCGTGTCCTTTTCCAGCCAAGACGACGATATTATCCGGTTTTGCGAGACGTGCCGCGTAGCGGACCGCTTCTTCTCGGTCCCCGATTTCGACGTAATTGTCATGCGTCATGCCAGAAGCGATTCCGTTCGTGATCGAGTCATACGCCTCAAAACGAGGGTCATCCGTCGTGATGACGACGGTGCCGGCATACTTCGATGCCATCTCGCCCATCGTCGGGCGTTTCGTCACATCTCGGTTCCCGCCCGTCCCGATCAAGAAGATGATGTCTTCTTTCGGGACGCCGACGAGCGATTTCAAGCATTGTTCGATGCCGTCTGGCGTGTGCGCATAATCGGCATACACGTTATACCCAGGGACGTCGAGACGTTGCATCCGTCCTTTAGCCGGATGGATCGCCTCGAGCGCCTCAATGATGACACCGAGCGAATAGCCGGCGGCGAGGAGGCAGCCCGTCGCGAGCAAAATATTATAGACGTTAAAACGCCCGATGAACTGCACCGTCACAGGTAGACTTTCTCCTTGATAGTGGAGATGGAAGCTCGTATCTGACAGCGTCTGAACAATGTCTGTCGCCGTCACGTCAGCCGGTGTGTCGATGGCGTATGTAAGCACACGCGCCCCCGTCATCGTCTCATAGAGCTTGCTGTACGGGTCGTCTGCGTTCAAGACGGCCACTTTGTCGCGCGATGCCGTCTGTCCGAGTTGGGCAAAAAGAAGTCCTTTGGCCCGGGCATAATTTTCGAACGTCCCGTGGAAATCGAGGTGATCGTGCGTCAAGTTCGTGAACCCGACGATGTCGAAGTCGGTCCCGATGACGCGGCCGAGCTCGAGCCCGTGTGATGACACTTCCATCATCACGTCGGTCACCCCTTCATCTCTCATTTGGGTGAGCAATTGTTGCAGTTCTGAACTTTGCGGCGTCGTATTTTTACTCGGTACGACCGTATCGTTAATGCGAACTTCGACCGTCCCGATGAGCCCGGTGCTATGACCGAGCTCGGTGAGGACGTCGCGTAAAATTGTCGTCGTCGTCGTCTTGCCGTTCGTTCCTGTAATGCCGAACATACGCATCTGTTCAGACGGATAGCCGTAAAAAGCCGACGCTAATAAACCGACCGCTCGCGAGCTGTCACGCACGAGAATGTTCGGCACGGCCACGTCGAGTGTCCGCTCGCTTACGATCGCCACGGCGCCTCGTTCGACCGCGGTAGCCGCATAATCGTGTCCGTCGACCGTATAGCCTTTAATGGCGACAAACAGCGTCCCTGGCACGACTTCTCGCGAATCGGTCGTCACGTGGGTCACTTCAATGTCAGTTGTCTGCAGTTTGTTGATCACTTGTATCTTTTTAATTAAATCCGTTAAGTTCAAGTCTTTCCCTTCTTTCACCTATATCCTGTCCAAAGTAAAGAATACCTCTTAATCAGTGTAGAGAACTTACAATTCGGTTTCAAGTCGGTCTTCGGACGGAAGGACGTATGATTTGGCAGGGGCGTGGTTAAGCACTTCCCGGATCAAGGCGTTGACTTCGCCTGTCTCGATCCGGTCAACCTTGTCGAGGACGACGTCAATCGGCTCCACCTCATCCAATAAGACGAGGTTTCGCCCGTTCCGATTCATCCGCGCACTCGTACTTTCGTTGCCGAGAACGAGTGAACCTTTTAACTGTCGTTTGCCTTTCTCGACTTCTTCGTCGGTAAGTCCAGACTGTTTCAGCTCTGTCAGTTCACGCACCATGATTGCTTCGACTTGTTCGAGTGTGTCTGGAGACGTGCCGATGTAAATCGTGAACGTCCCATGGTCATCAAACGTCGTGTAATACGAATAGATGGAATACGCCAACCCTTCTTCTTCCCGAATCGACTGGAACAAGCGGGAGGACATCGTCGCTCCGATCGCATTGTTCATGAGTGCAAGATGCGGCAACCGGTCATCGGTCGCAGCAATCGCCTCGAAGTTCCAACAGAGGTGAGCTTGCTCGGTCTCTTTCTGTTTTTTAACGACCTCGGCATGGAGCGTCGGAACGGTTGATTCTTTCGATGATTCCCCTGATGGAAGCTCGGCAAACCTTGCCTTGACGGCGTCGACGAGGGCGTCCGGTACATGACCGGCAATCGAGACGACGACCCGGTTGCCCGTGTACATCGTCGCGACGTAACGAAGCAACTGTTCGCGTGACAGCCCGAGCACGCTCGCTTCCGTCCCGAGAATCGGTTCGGCGAGCACGTCGTCTTGATAGACGGCCTTCGCGAGCAGTTCATGCACGAGATCTTCCGGCGTGTCTTCATACATTTTAATTTCTTCTAACACGACCCGCTTTTCTTTCTCAAGTTCCGTCTTATCGAAGAGCGACTGAAACAACATGTCGGCGAGGGCGTCGAAAGCGACGACCGCATGTTCATCGAGCGTCTTCACGTAATAGCACGTGTGATCTTTCGAAGTGAACGCGTTGACGCTACCGCCGAGCTCGTCGAAGAACGAAGCGATCTCTTTGGCCGTCTTCGTCTTTGTCCCTTTGAACAGCATATGCTCAATCAAGTGGCTAATACCGATCTCGGTTGTCGATTCGGTTCGTGTCCCGGCTTTGATGAACACACCGGTAGACGTGCTGCGGACGTCGGCCATCGGTTCGACCACGATGCGGACGCCGTTTTGTAACGTGATAATTTCCATGTCCTCACTCCTATGAAAAAGGCCATCGCAACAGACGATGGCCATCATTGATTAGTTTGTCGTTCTTGGCGGGCGACGGTCGCCGTCGCGACGCGGCGGACGACTGTCACGTGGCGGACGGCTTTCGCGCGCCGCTTTCCGTTTCGCTTCGTACGCTTCTCGCTCTTCCGGGGACAACCCTTCGAGGATGAGCGTTTTATGCGAGGCGTTGACACGCCCTTTGTCATCGATCTCTGTGACTTTGACTTTGATCGTGTCACCGAGCTTGACGACGTCTTCGACGTTCGCGACACGCTCTAAGCTGAACTCTGAGACGTGGACGAGAGCGTCCTTGCCTTTGAACAACTCGACGAACGCGCCAAACTTCTCGATCCGGCGCACGGTCGCGTCGAACACTTCACCGACGACGACTTCGCGGACGATATCGCCGATGAGCGCCATCGCCATATCGATACCTTCTTGATCGGTCGAGGCGATGAACACCGTACCATCTTGTTCAATGTCGATTTTGACACCTGTCTGGTCGATGATGCTGTTGATCATCTTACCACCCGGCCCGATCACGTCGCGAATCTTGTCCGGATTGATCGTCATCGTGATGATCTTCGGAGCGTATTTCGACAACTGTGGACGTGGTGCGTCGAGTGTCTCGAGCATGTGGTTCAAGATGTGGAGACGTCCTGAACGCGCTTGTTCGAGCGCTTCTTCCAAGATGTCACGCGTGATACCCGCGATCTTGATGTCCATTTGCAAGGCAGTGATCCCGTCTTTCGTTCCGGCGACTTTGAAGTCCATGTCCCCGAGGTGATCTTCAAGTCCTTGAATGTCCGTGAGTACCGTGTAGTGCTCACCTTCCATGATCAGACCCATCGCGATTCCAGCGACCGGTGCCTTGATCGGCACACCGGCATCCATGAGCGCGAGCGTCGAGCCACAGATTGATGCCTGTGAACTTGATCCGTTCGATTCGAGTACTTCCGATACGAGACGAATCGTATACGGGAAGTCTGCCTCATTCGGGATGACCGGCAACATCGCACGTTCTCCGAGTGCTCCGTGTCCGATTTCCCGGCGACCTGGCGCACGCACCGGACGCGCTTCACCGACCGAGAACGGCGGGAAGTTATAATGGTGCATGAAACGCTTGTTCTCTTCTAAGCCGATGCCGTCGATGATTTGAGCGTCACCGATGACGCCGAGCGTCGCGACCGACATGACTTGCGTTTGTCCACGTGTGAACAAGCCGACGCCGTGCGCACGTGGCAACAGGCCGACTTCAGAAGCGAGTGGACGGATGACGTCCGGGCGGCGACCGTCAGGACGAACTTTTTCAACCGTGATCAAACGGCGGACTTCGTCTTTGACGAACTTGTTCAAGATGCCCGACACTTCTTTCAACTTGGCAGGCTCGTCCGCGAGGCGCTCTTCGTAAGAGGCGACGTACTTGGCGATGACTTCGTTGATCGCCTCGTCACGTGCGTGTTTCTCTTCGACTTGAACCGCTTCGACGATTTCAGGGCGAGCCGCTTCGAGCTCTTGTGACAACGTCTCATCGAATTTTGAGACAGTGTATTCGAATTTCGGTTTCCCGACTGCTGCGACGATCTCGCTTTGGAAAGCGACGAGCTTTTTGATCTCTTCGTGACCGAACAAGATCGATTCGAGCATGATTTCTTCAGACACTTCGTTCGCGCCTGCTTCCACCATGTTGATGGCGTCTGCCGTACCGGCGACTTGAAGTTCGAGCTCTGTCTTCTCGAGTTGCTCCGTCGTCGGGTTGACAACGAATTCGCCGTCGATGCGACCGACCGTCGCACCGGCGATCGGTCCGTCAAACGGGATGTCCGAGATCGACAAGGCGATCGACGTTCCGAGCATACCGGCCATCTCAGCCGAGCAGTCCGGGTCGTTTGACATGACGTAAATCATGACTTGAATATCATGACGGAAGCCGTCAGGGAAAAGTGGACGGATCGGACGGTCGATGAGACGTGACGTCAAAATCGCGTTCTCGCCAGGACGCCCTTCCCGACGAAGGAAACCTCCTGGAATTTTACCGACCGAGTATAGTTTTTCTTCGTAGTTGACCGTAAGTGGGAAGAAATCTAAATCTTTTGGTGCTTTCGATGCCGTCACCGTTGCGAGCACGACCGTGTCGCCGTAACGGACGAGCGCCGAGCCGTTCGCTTGTTTCGCGAGTTGACCCACTTCCACAGATAGCGGACGTCCGCCCCATTCTGTAGAAAATACTTGTTTCGTACCTAACATGAACATTCTCCTCTCAAACCTTATCTAGTTTATTATGTAACTCATTCCTAGGAATGTCTAATGATTTTCCTTTAAAAAAAGAAGAAACGGACTAGGAACAAGTGTCCCAGCCCGTCACATGGTCCGGTCGGATTAACGACGGAGACCAAGGCGTTGAATCAATTCACGGTAACGTGTAACGTCCTTGTTACGAAGGTACGTAAGCAAGTTACGACGACGTCCAACCATTTTCAAAAGACCGCGACGTGAGTGGTGGTCTTTCTTGTGTGTACGAAGATGTTCGTTTAAAGTGTTGATTTGTTCAGTCAAAACTGCAACTTGAACTTCCGGTGAACCAGTGTCACCTTGTTTTGTCGCGTATTCCGCGATGATTTCGTTCTTACGTTCTTTTGAGAGTGCCATTTGCCTCTCCACCTCCAATTAAATAAAATTGCCGCGTTGCCGAGCCGGCGTTGGTGAATCGACCAGCCAAGCGAAACGGTGTACTTTGCGTACCAAAATAGAATACAGGAGTCCGTGTCCAAAGTCAAGATAGGATTGATCGGGCCGTCGTCTCATCTTGCTTCAACTGGGCGATGAGCGAATCGAGACCATCGAACGCCCGCTCGTTCCGTATGAATCGGATCCACTCAATCTCAATCAATTGACCGTACAAGTCCTCTGAGAAGTCGAACAAGTGGCTCTCGATCGAGACGTCACCCGTGTCGTAAAACGTCGGGCGCCGCCCGACGTTCGTCATCGCATCAAACGTCCGACCGTCACGCAACCGGACGCGCGTCGCATAGACGCCGAGCCGCGGCATGACGTAAGACGCGTCCATGACGACGTTCGCCGTCGGGTACCCGATCGTGCGTCCGCGGGCATCTCCGTGGATGACTTCCCCGCAAATGACATAAGGTGTCCCAAGGAGCGCCGCCGCCTTATCGACGTCCCCCGCTCCGAGTAGCTTGCGGATGCGGGTCGAGGACACTTTTTCACCATCGTCTGTCTGTTCAGTGACGACCGATGTCGTAAATCGTCCTCGGGCATGGTACGGCATCGTCTCCATCGTCCCTTCTCCGAACTTGCCATAGGAGTAATCAAACCCGGCCGTCACGTGCATCGCACCGGCACCGATCAAATAATCATCGACAAACTGTTGCGGTGACAGGCCGGCAAGTTCTTTCGTGAACGTGAGGACGAGGCAACGTTCGACGCCAAGCGCGGCAATTCGATTCAGTTTACGAGCGAGTGGCGTGATGTAGCGTACCGCGTCCGGCTGATTCGACAGCACTTGTTTCGGATGCGGGTCGAACGTGACGACGGTGACCGGCACGTTCAGCCGTTCCGCCTGCTCTTGTGCATGACGAATCACAGCCTGGTGTCCGTTGTGCACACCGTCGAAGAAGCCGAGCACCATGACCGACGGGACAAAGTCCGGCGTCTCGGGATGTGTGAGATGAATCGTTTCCATACTTCCATTTCCCCCTTAGTCGATCGTCAACATGACCTCGACTGTAGCGTCTGTCGTTCCGTCAAGCCGTCGGTAAAGGGCGAGCGGAATTCCTTCTTCATTATAGACAGTAAACAGTTCAAATTCGAGCGAGACGTCGTTTAGCTTGCCGCCGTTGCGAATATAACGTTCTCGGTTGCCCGGGATTGTCATCGCCGGCCAACGTTTGATGACCTCTTCGAGCGGGATCAGGTATTGCATCCGTTCCTCGACCGTCTCGAGTGCTTGTAGCGTCTCGAGATTGACCGCGTCAGTCGCGTCGAACGAGCCTGACCGCGTCCGACGAAGATCGCTCATATGCGCCGGGTAGCCGAGCGCTTCCCCGATTTGCACGGCGAGTGTTCGGATGAACGTTCCTTTGCCGCACTCGACGTCAATCTGGAAACGGCATACGCCATCGGCAAACACCGGCTCACTCGTCCGCGTCAAACGATGGATTACAACCATGCGCCGGGGCCGTTCGACCGTTTGACCTTTTCGGGCGTATTCATATAACTTCTTCCCGTTCACTTTGACGGCAGAGTAGTAAGGCGGAATTTGCTCGATTCGCCCTGTCAAAGCCTGTAACACCTGATCGATCTCATCACTCGTGAATGCCTCGATGTCGACCAAACGGCTGTCGACGACCTCACTATGGGCATCTTCTGTCATCGTCGCCGTGCCAATCGTCACTTCGGCCTCGTAACGCTTTCCTTCATCTGTTAAAAAGCGAGAAAGTTTCGTCGCCCGTCCGAGACAGATCGGTAAGACGCCGGTCACTTCCGGGTCGAGTGTACCGGTGTGTCCGACTTTTTTCGTCTGAAACAACTTCCGTAATTTAAAGACACAATCGTGGCTCGTCATACCGCTGTCTTTATCGAGGATCAATACTCCTGTCGGTTCCATCTCTGTTCCCTCCACATGAAAAAAGGGGGACGCGAGTCCCCCTTCAGTTTATTCGTCTTTGTTCAAGTCACGAATCAACGAGTCGATATGGCTACCATATGCGACCGATGAATCATATTCGAACGACAATTCTGGTGTCTTGCGAAGACGGATTCGGCTTCCGATTTCACGGCGGATGAATCCGCTCGCTTTATCGAGACCAGCCTGCGTCTCAGCCTTCACTTCAGCGTCGTCTCCGAGCACCGTGTAATAGGCAGTCGCTTGTTGCAAGTCTCCTGTCACGTCCACGCTCGTGATCGTGGCGTTTTTCGTACGCGGATCGCTCACTTCACGCAACAGAATGTCAGTGATTTCTTTACGCATCTGTTCTGCGACGCGTTGGGCACGAATGTTCATACGTGTTCCCTCCTCGCTTTATTTGCGTTCGACTTCTTTCATGATGAACGCTTCGATGACATCATCGACTTTAATGTCATCAAATTTCTCTACTTTAATCCCACACTCATAGCCTGTCGCGACTTCTTTGACGTCGTCTTTGAAGCGACGGAGTGTATCAAGCTTACCTTCGTATACGACGATGCCGTTACGGATGATGCGGACGCCGGCGTCACGTGAGATTTTACCTTCTGTGACGTAGCAACCAGCGATCGTTCCGACTTTCGAGACTTTGAAGACGTCACGGACTTCGACTTGACCTGTGATTTCTTCAACGAACTCAGGGTCGAGCATCCCTTTCATCGCGCTCTCGATTTCATCGATGGCGTTGTAGATGATCCGGTGCAGACGCATTTCAACATGTTCTTGCTCAGCCATCGAACGGGCGTTACCATCTGGGCGGACGTTGAATCCGATGATGATCGCGTTCGCCGCTGAAGCGAGGATGACGTCACCTTCTGTGATCGCACCGACACCTTGGTGGACGATGTTGATTTTGACGCCTGCGACGTCGATTTTGCGGAGTGATCCAGCGAGTGCTTCCGCCGAACCTTGTACGTCTGCTTTAATGATGACGTTCAAGTCTTTCACTTCGCCTTCTTGAATCCGGCTGAACAAGTCGTCAAGACTGACTTTCGCCGATTCACGACGTTGCGACTCGAGGTAACGTTGGTAACGTTTCTCGCCGATGGCACGTGCTTTTTTCTCGTCTTCGAAGACGATGAACTGATCGCCTGCTTGCGGGACGTCGTTCAAGCCTGTGATTTCGATTGGAGTCGATGGACCGACTTCTTTCACACGGCGACCGATATCGTTCACCATCGCCCGGACACGTCCGAACGTGCTTCCGACGACAATCGAGTCTCCGATGCGGAGTGTCCCGTGTTGTACGAGAAGTGTCGCGACAGGACCTCGACCTTTGTCGAGCTTCGCTTCGATGACAGAACCACGTGCCGGCATGTCAGGCGTTGACTTGTACTCTTCGACTTCTGACACGAGAAGAATCATTTCGAGCAACTCGTCGATTCCTTCGTATTTCAAAGCTGAGATTGGAACGAAAATCGTTTCGCCGCCCCACTCTTCCGGTACGAGTCCGAATTCAGTCAACTCTTGTTTGACACGGTCCGGGTTCGCCCCTTCTTTGTCCATCTTGTTGACGGCAACGATAATCGGGACGTTCGCTGCTTTCGCGTGCGAAATCGCTTCTTCCGTTTGCGGCATGACACCGTCATCGGCTGCGACGACGATGATGGCGATGTCCGTCACTTCCGCTCCACGGGCACGCATCGTCGTAAAGGCGGCGTGACCAGGTGTATCGAGGAATGTAATTTTCTTGTCGTTGACTTGAACTTGATACGCACCGATATGCTGCGTGATTCCACCGGCTTCGCCAGCGACGACTTTCGTGTTACGAATCGAGTCGAGAAGCGTCGTCTTACCGTGGTCGACGTGACCCATGATTGTGACGACAGCAGGACGTTCTACAAGGTCGTAAGCCGAGAAGTCGATTTCCACTTCTTCGAAGTCCGTCTCATCGACGATGACTTCTTTTTCGACTTCGTAGCCGAATTCTGTAGCGAGCAATTCAATCGTCTCGTCGTCGAGCGTTTGGTTGATTGTCGCCATGACACCGAGACCCATCAATTTCATGATGATCTCGTTCGGCTTTTTATCCATCTTCGCAGCGAGGTCCGATACGCTGAGGACATCGTCATATTTGATGATGTTACCCATTTCAGACTCTTGCGCTAGACGAGCAGCTTTACGTTGGCTCGTCTTCGAATTCGGATCCGCTTCTTGCGGGATGGCCGCTTTCGCCGGCTTGCCTTTGCCTTTACCGCGCTTCTTGTTGCGGTTGTCGTTGCGGTTGTTGCTGAAGCGGTTGCCGCCACGGTTGCCTTGCGGCGTGCTCGACGCCTGCGGGCGAGCTTGCGGCGCTTCTTTTTTCTCTTGCTTCGGTTGTTCAGCCGCCGGTTTCACTTCGGCTTTCTTCTCTTCTGCCCGGTACTTCTCAGGGTTAAATATACGATCCAATTGTTTGACCGACTCCTCATCGAGAACAGCCATGTGGTTTTTCACAGGTTTGTTCAATTTTTCGAGCTGGGTAATGACTTGTTTACTTGTTACGTTCTGTTCTTTTGCAAATTCATAGACGCGTTTTCCCAAAGCATCCACCTCCGTTAATAGTTACGAGAGAAGTTGCTTAAGCTTGTTCGCAAATCCGGATTCTGTCACTGACACGACGACACGCATATCTTTCCCTATCGCGGCACCGATCGTATATCGGTCGCTCACTTCAACGAAAGGAACACCATACGATGTACATTTGTCGGTAACCCGTTTTCTCGTCGACGCTCCCGCGTCTCCGGCAAGAATGACGAGCTTGGCGCGGCCAGCCCGTATATCCTTCAACACAAACTCTTCTCCCATCGTTACTTTCCTCGCCCGTGCGGCGAGGCCTAACAATGATTCCCACTGACTCATGAAACGTCACCTTCAACAGACTGTCTGAGCTGTTCATAGAGCGTCTCACTCGTTTTCACTTTCAAATGATGATCAAGCGTCCGTTTTTTTTCTGCTAGACGAATCACATCGATATCTTTAGACAAGTAAGCGCCTCGACCGTTCAGTTTTCCTGACACGTCGATGACGACGTCGCCTTCTGGCGTCCGTACGACACGAATCAAGTCTTTCTTCGGCAACATTTCTTGCGTGACCACGCATTTGCGCAAAGGAAGTTTCTTTTGCTTCATGGTCATTCCTCTTCTTTTACCGCGGTTGGTTCAACTGCTACGTCAACTGAGTCAGCCTGTTCCATTTCATTGTGAACAATTTCTGGCTCCGATTCAACTTTTTCGGCATACGTATCGAACAAGTCGAGCGCTTCCGCGTCCGTCTCGCTCTTGATGTCGATTTTCCAACCTGTCAACTTAGCCGCGAGACGTGCGTTTTGTCCACGCTTTCCGATGGCGAGTGACAATTGGTAATCCGGTACGACGACCGTCGTCGATTTAGCCGGTTCGTTCACGTAAACCGCGACAACTTGTGCCGGGCTGAGTGCGTTTTTCACGAACTCTTTCGGATCTTCCGACCAACGGACGATGTCGATCTTCTCACCGTTCAACTCATCGACAATCGTTTGAACACGCTGCCCTTTTGGACCGACGCAAGCGCCGACCGGGTCAACGATATCCGAATGGACGGCGATTTTTGAACGGTCTCCCGCTTCACGTGACACTGACATGACGTCGACCGTCCCGCTCGCGATTTCCGGAACTTCAAGCTCGAACAAACGACGAAGCAGTCCCGGGTGCGTCCGTGATACTTGAATCGCCGCACCTGATCCTTTTGTCGTTGAATCGACTTTCGTCACGTACACTTTGATGCGGTCGTGAATCTGATATGACTCGTTCGGCATCTGTTCGTTCGGTGTGAGCACCGCCTCGATGTTGTTCTCGAGACCGATATACAAGTTGCGCGGGTCGAACCGCTCGACGATTCCCGTCATGATCTCGTCTTCCTTGTCGGCGAAGTGGTTATAAATGCGCTCGCGCTCAGCTTCACGCATCTTTTGCGTGACGACTTGTTTCGCCGTCATCGCAGCGACGCGACCGAAGTCGCTCGGAGTCACTTCTTCTTTATGGAAGTCGCCTAGTTCATAGTTCGGGTCGATTTCATGCGCTTCTTCGAGTGAGAGTTGCTGGTCGGGTTGCGTGAGACGCTCGACGACCTCGATTAATGCAAACACGCGAATGTCACCTGTCACTTGGTCGAACTCGACTTTTACGTGTTCGTTCGGGTTCGCGACATTTCGGCGATAAGCCGAGATGAGCGCTTGCTCGAGCGCATCGATGATGATGTCTTTCTCGATTCCCTTTTCATTTGCAATCTGTTCGATTGTTGTGAGTAATTGTGGCCCCATCTTTACCTCTCCTTAACTAAACGTGACCGCTAGGCGGGCTTGTGCAATTTTGTCTACTGGTAGCGTGATCGCTTTTTTACGTGTCTTGATCCGTGTCTCGACGACGGCTGTCTCACCGTCATACGCTGTCAAAACGCCTTCGAACTCTTTGGCACCTTCAATCGGAGCAAACGTCTTAATGTAGACGTTCTTTCCGATCGCCCGTTCAAAGTCGACCGGTTTCTTGAGCGGGCGCTCCGCACCGGGACTCGAGACGTCAAGATAATAGGCTTGTTCGATCGGGTCGGTTTCGTTTAGTTTTTCCGAGAGCTGTTCGTTGATGTTGACGCAATCATCTAAATCGACGCCCCCCGGCTTGTCGATGTAGACACGCAAGAACCAGTCTGGACCTTCTTTCACGAATTCAACGTCGACTAATTCCATGTTCGCTTGCTCGACGATCGGCAAAGCGATGACTTCGACGACCTCTGTTATTTTGGACACTCTCATCCCTCCTTCTGGCTTTTACATACAAGAAAGGAGTAGGGTTCCCTACTCCTTTCCGTCGTAGTATCCAACTTTGTTCGATACTAATATATCATATTTTCCCGTTTTTCTGCAACTTACACCCCAAAATCAAAGAATGACAGTTGGTTCTCGTCCGGGAGACCTTCGAGACATTTCATCGTATCAAGCGTCTCGATGATCGTCTTCGATAGTTTAGCTCGCTTCCGCAAATCTTCTTTCGATAAGAACTGCCCTTCGGCACGCGCATCGACGATCGCCTTCGCCGCGTTCGTGCCGAGTCCATCGACCGCATTGAACGGTGGAATGAGCGTGTTGCCTTCGATCAAGAATTCGGTCGCGCTCGACCGGTACAAGTCGATGTTTTGGAACTTCATTCCGCGCTCGAGCATCTCGAGGGCGAGTTCGAGCACGGTATGGAGGCCTTTGTCTTTCGCCGTCGCTTCAAACCCTTTTTCACGAATGTCAGACATCGCTTTTCGCACCGCTTGCGACCCTTTGATCATCGCCGACAAGTCGAAATCGCCGGCGCGGACCGTGAAGTACGTCGCATAGTACAGAATCGGATGATGAACTTTGAAGTAAGCGATGCGGACGGCCATTAAGACGTAAGCGGTCGCGTGCGCTTTCGGGAACATGTACTTGATTTTCTTACAAGATGAGATATACCATTCCGGAACGCCGTTCGCTCGCATCTCGGACTCCATCTCTTCGCTCAATCCTTTCCCTTTCCGTACCGACTCCATGATTTTGAAGGCGAATGACGGCTCAAGACCAGCGTATATGAGATAGACCATGATGTCGTCTCGACAGCCGATGACGTCTTTCAGTTCACACGTGCCGTTGTAAATCAATTCGTTCGCGTTGCCGATCCAAACGTCCGTCCCATGTGACAGTCCAGAAATTTGGACGAGCTCCGAGAAAGTGGACGGTTTTGTCTCTTCGAGCATCTGCCGCACGAACTTCGTACCGAACTCAGGGATGCCGAGCGTCCCCGTCTTCGACTCGATCTGTTCCGGGGTGACGCCGAGCACTTCCGGAGACGAGAAGATTTTCATGACGGTCGGATCATCGGTCGGAATCGTCAGCGGGTCGATGCCCGACAAATCTTGGAGCATCCGAATCGCGGTCGGGTCATCGTGACCGAGAATGTCGAGCTTGAGCAAGTTGTCATGAATCGAATGAAAGTCGAAGTGGGTCGTCTTCCATTCAGACGTCTTATCGTCAGCCGGATATTGAATCGGAGAGATCTCAGCGATATCCATATAGTCCGGGACGACGATGATTCCACCCGGGTGCTGCCCGGTCGTCCGTTTGACGCCGGTCACACCGGACACGAGCCGATCGACCTCGGCGTTACGGTAAATCTTATCGTTCTCGGTCGCATAGCCTTTCACGTACCCGTACGCCGTCTTGTCGGCGATCGTACCGATCGTTCCGGCACGATAGACGTACTCTTCGCCGAACAACACTTTCGTGTAGGCGTGGGCGTGCGGCTGATATTCGCCCGAGAAGTTCAAATCGATATCCGGGACTTTATCCCCTTTGAAACCGAGGAACGTCTCGAACGGGATGTCGTGACCGTCTTTTTTATACCATGTGCCGCATTCCGGACACTCCTTGTCCGGCAAATCGTACCCTGAACCGACCGACCCATCATTGAAGAAGTAGGAATGCTTACAGTTCGGACAGACGTAGTGCGGTGGGAGCGGGTTGACCTCAGTGATTTCCGTCATCGTCGCGACGAGACTCGAACCGACCGATCCCCGCGACCCGACGAGGTATCCGTCGTCGAGCGATTTCTTCACAAGTTTGTGCGAGATCAAGTAAATGACGGCAAATCCGTGACCGATGATCGATTTCAGTTCTTTCTCGAGCCGGGCCTCGACGATTTCTGGAAGTTCATCGCCATAAATCGAACGGGCCATGTCATAGCTCATGTTGCGGACTTCATCATCCGCCCCTTCAATCTTCGGCGTGAACAGTTCATCCGGGATGATTTGAATCGACTCGATTTGATCGGCGATCGCGTTCGGGTTCGTGATGACGATCTCACGGGCGAGCTCGTCGCCGAGGAACTTGAACTCTTCCATCATTTCTTTCGTCGTCCGGAAATGCGCGTGCGGGAGTTCCTTACGCGTGTTGATGAAATTCGCCCCGCCTTGCGTACGGATTAAAATCTCCCGGTACGAGCGATCCGTCCGGTCGAGATAGTGAACGTTCCCGGTCGCACAAACAGGGAGATCTGCTTGCTTCGCGACACGGATGATCCGTTTGATGATGTCACGCAGTTCAAGTTCGTTCGCGACGATCTCTTTATCAATCAAATGAAGATACAGCGCGGGCGGATGGATCTCGATGAAGTCATAGAACGACATCATCTTCTCGAGTTCCTCGTCTGACTTGTTGAGCGCGGCATCAAAGATCTCGCCATTGTCGCAAGCGGAGCCGGTGAGAAGCCCTTCTCGTCGCTTCACAATTTCCGATCGCGGCATCCTTGCCTGTCGATACAAGAAGTCGATATGTGACAATGTGATCAACTCGTACAAGTGGCGTAGGCCCGGCTTCTTGTTTTTCGCGTAAATCGTCGCGTGGAACGGACGAATCTTCGAGACGTCACTCCCTACTTTCGCGTTGAGCGAGCGGTGCGTTTGCATCTCGAACATCTGCTTGGCGAGGTCGAGTAGCTTCATGAGCAAATACGCCGTGGCCTCGGCATCGTAAATCGCCCGGTGATGCTGGGTCAGTTCGATATCGAACCGTTTAGCGAGCGTATTGAGCCGGTGGTTCTTGAGCGTCGGTAAGATCGTTCGGGCGAGTTCAAGCGTGTCGATGACCGGATAATTGTCCGGTTCATGTCCACCGCTCCGAAGTGTCGCTTCCAGAAAGCCCATGTCAAACGATGCGTTATGGGCGACGAGAATCCCGTCACCGCACCAGTCGACGAACTGCTTCGTGATCACTTCCGGGTCCGGTTGACCGTGAACCATGTCGTCCGTGATCCCGGTCAATTCAATCGTCGTCGCCGAGAGTGGATGTTTCGGATCGGCGAACGCCTCGAACCGGTCGATGATTTCCCCGTCTTTGATTTTGACACCGGCCAGTTCGATAATCTTGTTGTAGACGGCTGAAAGCCCGGTCGTCTCGACGTCGAAGACGACGTATGTCGCCTCGTCGAGCGGTACATCGGTCGGGTGGTAAGCGACCGGGACACCGTCGTTGACGACGTTTGCCTCGACACCGTACAAAATCTTGATATCGTTCTTCTTACCGGCGTAATACGCCTCAGGGAACGACTGCACGCCCGCGTGGTCGGTGATGGCGATGGCGCGGTGCCCCCATTTGGCTGCCCGAGCGACGACTGCCGACACGTTTGTGACCGCATCCATCTGGCTCATCTGTGTGTGAGCATGAAGCTCGACACGCTTCTCCCCTTCCCATTCATCACGGGCAGGCTCAACTTTCACTTCTTGAAGTTGCGATGCCATCATGCACAGTTCGCGCATGAAGCTGTCATCTTCGACGCGCCCGGCCGCTTGAATCCACATGCCTTTTTTGACGGCGCTCAGCATCCGGTCGTCATCGTCGTCTCGTGCGAACACTTTGACGATGAGCGAATCCGTGTAGTCGGTCAGTTTGAACGTGAACAGTTTCTTCCCGCTTTTCAACTCTTTTCGTTCTGCGGAGAAGACGAGCCCGCGAATCGCGACGCGGCGCTCTTCTTCGATGATCGTCTTGATTTGGACAATCTCATCTTTGATCAAGGCGCCCATACGCACTTCGGTGACGGGTTCCTCATTCGATTCGGTCGTCTTCGCGAACTGGGCGGCCAAGGCGAGTTTTGCCTGCTCGATATCTTCTTGAACGACTTGTTCACGCAGCGCTTGATTCGCCTCCGCATCTTCAGAGAAGTGTGCCTGGCACGGTTTTTTCGTGAAACCATACGCGCTATAGAGCGCCTGCACTTCTTGGCACAGCTCTTTGTCGACATAACTCGCCTCGGGAGCCGAACGGACCGGGATGAGCAGTTTATTCTGTTCGAAACGCGGTCTGACCGAAGCGAAGTAACTGCGCATCGCACCTGACACTTGGCTCAGTTCGCTGACGATGCGTGGCCAATAATCGATATAATCCGCCTCCGTGCCACCCACCTCGGTCGAGAAACGCGCATACACTTCGTCCGCGAACGTCGCGTAACGGTTTTCGAGACGGCTCATGAATAACTGATGGACGTCATACGGGAGCACATGATGGACGCAGAAATGGAACGTCCACGTGCGCCGCTGTTTATTGACGACGAGTCGTGTCAGTTCGGCACCATCAAATTGGTCCGTCTCGGTCGTGATGCCGAGGTCGTTCAGTAACAATAACATCTTCTGATTTGCTTCCACGGGTAAGTAGTCCCCCCTTTAATCATACGGTGTCGAAAAATGAAGGTGACGGCAAGAAACCGTCACCTTCATCGATCAATGCGTCTCGTTAAGTTGCGCGACAATCACTTGCGGCAACTCATCTACCGTTGTTTCAATCACGTCGCCCGTAGCACGGACTTTTACTTCGACGATGCCTTCACCGGCTTTTTTCCCGACGTTGATTCGAATCGGCAAACCGATCAAATCGGCATCGGCGAACTTGACGCCGGCCCGTTCTTTACGGTCATCATACAACACATCGTACTTCGACGACAGCTGTTCGTATAGACGGTTCGAAAGTTCGAGTTGCGTCTCATCTTTCGCGTTGATTGCAATCAAATGCAAATCAAACGGTGCGACACTCTTTGGCCACACGATACCGCGGTCGTCATGATGCTGTTCGACGATTGCCGAAAGCGTACGTGAGACCCCGATGCCGTAACAACCCATGATCAATGGTTCGGCCCGTCCTTCCTCGTTCAAGAACGTCGCCCCCATTGCTTCTGAATAACGCGTCCCGAGCTTGAACACTTGTCCGACCTCGATGCCTCGCGCGAAGCGAACAGGGCCTGACTCGTCTGGCGCCATATCGCCTTCGACGACGAACCGAAGATCATGGTACGTCAAATGGGCGAGGTCACGCTCGGCGTTGACGTGCAAGAAGTGCGTGTTCGCCTCATTCGCGCCGCACACCGCGTCAAGCAAATACTTGACGGCATAGTCAGCAACGACTTTCACCGGGGCGTTGATCGGTCCGAGCGTCCCTGGCTCACATCCGAACAGCTCGATGATTTTCGCCTCGTCCTCCATTTGGATGTCGAGTCCGCCGAGCGCGTTCTTCACTTTGACGTCGTTCGCTTCGTGATCACCGCGGACGATCGCCATGACCGTCTCACCATCGACGTTGAAGAGGACCGACTTGATCGTCGTCTTCACATCGACATCGAGGAAACGGGCGACGTCTTCGATCGTCTTGTTGTCTTCTGTGTCGACTTTCTCAAGCGATGACACGTCTCCTGTTTGCATCTCATAACGGTCTAACGTCTCGGCCATCTCGATGTTTGCTGCGTACGAAGACGAGTCTGTATAGACGATCGTATCTTCGCCGATAGCGGCGAGCGCTTGGAACTCATGCGTATCTTTTCCACCGATTGCGCCTGAATCCGCCACGACCGGACGATACTTTAATCCGACCCGGTCGAAGATGCGTGAGTAGGCGTTATACATGTTGTCATACTCTTCATCCAAACCGGCTTGGTCGGCATGGAATGAGTACGCGTCTTTCATCAAAAACTCACGACCGCGGAGCAGCCCAAAACGCGGACGGCGCTCGTCGCGATATTTCGCTTGAATTTGATACAAGTTGACCGGCAATTTCTTATATGAGTTCAACTCGTCACGTACGATCGAAGTGATCAACTCTTCATGTGTCGCACCGAGGGCGAAGCGACGGTCGTGGCGATCCGTCAAGCGCATGAGTTCAGGACCGTAAATCCCCCAGCGTCCCGTCTCTTCCCACAGCTCGGCCGGTTGGATCGCCGGCATAAGCAATTCTTGTGCTCCGGCACGGTTCATCTCTTCACGGATGACGGTTTGGATATTTTGTAATACTTTGTGACCGAGCGGCAAATACGAATAGATGCCGGCCGCGTTTTGACGAATAAATCCTCCACGGACGAGAAGCTGGTGGCTGATTGCCTCAGCATCAGCAGGAACTTCTCGAAGTGTTGGCATAAGCAATCTCGATTGTTTCATAGGTATCAACGTTTCCCTTCTCTAACACGTTCTATTTGAAAAATGATTGGATATCGTTCCACGTGACGATGAGCATCAACAGCATCAACAGTGCGAAGCCGATGAAATGCACAAAGCCTTCTTTCTTCGGATCGATCGGCCGGCCGCGTACAGCTTCGAAGATGAGGAAGATCAGTCTTCCTCCGTCGAGGGCCGGGAGCGGCAACAAGTTGAAAATGGCCAAGTTGACGGAAAGGAGTGCCGTCCAGTTGAGGAGCATGATGAGCCCGCTCGCCGCGACTTCGTCCGTCATGCGGACGATCCCGACCGGTCCGGCCAGTTGATCGACACCAACTTGACCCGTCACGAGGTCTCCGACGGCAGAAAAGATGAGCGTCGACATCGTCCACGTCGTCTCGGCACCGGTCGTGAACGCTTTCGTCGGCGACCGTTCAAGCGCGTTCGTGACCCCTAAGATCCCGACCGTCTCCCCGTTTTGTTCAAGCGGTTGCGGCGTGAGCGTGACCGTCTGTTCTGTACCGTCACGGACGTACGTCACTTCTGTCGGCACGTCAGCCCGGTCCGCGAGCGCGGCGCGTAATTCCGCCCAATTGTCGAGTTCGTTTCCTTCGATTGAAACAATTTCATCTCCCGCCATGAGCCCGGCCGCAGCCGCAGCTGATTCCGGTTGGACCGTCCCGATTTGTCCGTCATCCGTCGGTGTCCCTTGGACGAGGCCGACGACGACTAACAAGATGAAGGCAAGGACGAAGTTCATCGCCGGGCCGGCCGCGATGGCGAGCACACGTTTCCACACCGATTGGGCCCCGAACGTCCGGTCGTAAGGTGCGATTTGAATTTCCATGCCTTGGTCGACAAGGAGTGTCTCTCGTTCGAGCTCGTAAACCCGAACCTCTTCATCGACGAGCAGTTGCACTTTCAACTCACGAATCGAATCAAATTTATCAACAGTCCCGACGACATGAATGTCTGTCGCCTCGTCTGGCTGAAAATAGACACGGTCGACCGTACCTGTCTTCGTCAAACGCAAACCAACGTGTTGACCCGCTTTCACTTCGATCGGTTCAAAATCTTCTCCTGCCATTTTGACGTATCCGCCGATCGGCAAAAGCCGAATCGTGTAGAGCGTCTCATTCTTTCTAAAAGACAGAATTTTCGGCCCGAAGCCGATTGCAAATTCATGACAGAGAATCCCTGCCCGTTTCGCCATGACGAGGTGGCCCCATTCATGGACTGAAATGAGTACCCCAAACATCAAAACGATGGCGATAAAAGTCGTCATTGTCTATTCCCCACCTTCACTTTCCTTGCTGAATCTGTTCACGAACCGCCTGGTCGACTTGTAATATTTGCTCAAGTGTCGGTTCTTCAATCACTGCATGGGCTTCCATCGCTGCTTCGACGAGCCGTTCGATATCTAAAAACGCGATTTCTCCGTTCAAGAACCGCTCGACAGCCGCTTCGTTCGCCGCGTTGAGCACCGTCGGCATCGAACCGCCGGCACGTCCGGCATCAAAGGCGAGCCGGAGCGCGGGATAGCGTACAAAATCCGCTTCCGCGAAATGGAGCGTCCCGATTTCTCTCAAGTTTAACCGCTTGTTCCCTTCGATTTCAAGCCGTTTCGGTGCAGATAACGCGTAAAGGATCGGTCCGCGCATATCCGGGTTGCCCAGTTGTGCCATGACGGCAGCGTCTTTAAACTCGACCATCGAATGAATGATTGACTCGCGATGGAGCACCACTTCAATATCATTATAATCGATATCGAACAACCAGTGCGCCTCGATGACTTCGAGTCCTTTATTGAACATCGTCGCCGAGTCGATCGTGATCTTTGCCCCCATCGACCAGTTTGGGTGATTGAGCGCCTGTTCGACGGTCACATCAACCAACTCTTCCCGCGTTTTGTCGCGGAAGCTACCACCTGATGCCGTCAAGATGATCTTCGCGACATCTTCGCGGCGTTCCCCGTTCAGGCATTGATAGATGGCCGAATGTTCACTATCGACCGGAAGCAAGTTGACACCGTACTCTTTGACGGCGGCCATGACGAGATGCCCTGCCGTCACGAGCGTCTCTTTGTTCGCGAGCGCGATATCTTTGCCGGCTTTGATCGCAGCGAGCGTCGGTTCAAGTCCGACCGCTCCGACGACTGCGGTGACGACCACATCAGCCCGTTCCGCCGTCGCACATTCGATCAACCCTTCCAGTCCGATGAAAAAGAGTGGTTCGTATGTAAGGCGTGGTTTGAGTTGTTCGAGCACTTCGATATTTTTGGCCGACACGTATTTCGGACGAAGGCGGTTGATCCATTCTTCGGCTACCTCGATATTCGTTCCGAACGCATATGCCTCAAGTTCAAACAAGTCGGGGTGCTGCTCGATCACGTCGCACGTCTGTACGCCGATCGAGCCAGTCGCCCCGAGTAAGCTGATTCGCATCATCTTGACACTCCTTTATAACAAATTGAAAATCCAAATGACCGTGAACACCGCGATCATACTGTCGAACCGGTCCAAAATCCCACCGTGGCCAGGCAATAAATGACCCGAGTCTTTCACACCATAATGACGTTTATATGCCGATTGTACCAAATCTCCGAGCTGGCCGACGACTGCGACGACGATGGCGAGGATGACGACTTCTATAAACGGTAAGATTGGATCGACTAAAATAAACACCAGACCAGTGATGATGGCCGACACGATACCACCGACCGCTCCTTCGATCGTCTTGTTCGGACTGATCGACGGCCATAGTTTCGTCTTCCCGATCGCTTTTCCAGTGAAGTAGGCACCTGAGTCGGTCGCCCAAATGATAAAGAGCACGAGGAGTACTTTACTAAGCCCGTCGTCTGAGAGACGGACGAGAGCAAAACTTGAGAAGCCGATGACGAGGTACACAGCCGAGACGAAGTAGAAGCTGGCGTCTTCATATGTGAAACGGTTTTTCGTGACGACCGTCCAGAAAAGCAGCAACGTTAAACCTAAAATCATCCATTGGTTGACCGACATCGGCAAGTCGCTCATGTCCATTTGACGTTCGAGCAGCATCATCACGAACGGGAACGCGACGAGAAGCACGGTCACGAGAAACGGGAACGCGGTCAATTTGTGCTTCCTCATCAACGTGAACTCGCTCAACCCGATCAAGGCGAGCACACCCATCAAGATGACGAACGGACTGCCGCCAAGGGCAATCAACGTCACGAAAATCGCTCCGGCCCAAAGACCGGTTATGATTCTTGTTTTCATGTCACACCACCAAACCGGCGCGTCCGCATATTGTACGCTTCAATTGCTTCCATGAAGTGATCACGTTTGAACTCTGGCCACAACACGTCTGTAAAGTGTAGCTCGGCATATGCCCCTTGCCATAGTAAGAAGTTCGACAGGCGCTGTTCACCGCTCGTACGAATGATCAAGTCCACGTCTTGCATATTCGTCATGAGCCGTTCCCCGATCATCACATCATCGATCTGTTCAGGCTGGATTCGTCCAGCCGCCACATCTTCGGCGATCAGTCGCATCGCTTGGACGAGTTCGTCACGGCCACCGTAGTTCAAGGCGAAGACGAGGTCTAGCCCTGTGTTCGTCGCCGTCCGGGTCCGGGCCTCGTCGACCGCCTCACGTGTGCCCCGGGGCAATCTCGTCACGTCTCCTGCGACGAGGACACGGACATTTTGCTCATCGAGCTCTTTTAAGTCCGTCTCCAAAAACTGCTTCGGCAACTTCATTAAGAAGTTGACTTCTTCTTCTGGACGGGTCCAATTCTCTGTCGAGAACGCGTAAAGTGTCAACGACTTGATCCCGAGTTCTTGAGCCGTCCGGACTGATTCCCGGACCGATTTCATCCCTTCCCGGTGACCCATGATGCGCGGGAGCCCACGTTTCTTCGCCCAACGGCCGTTGCCGTCCATGATGATGGCGACGTGTTCAGGGATGCTCAATTCCGCCTCGGTCTTCGTGGTCGGATTCATCCATTTAAACATACTCTATCCTCCTGATTGTATGAAAGAGGGACCCTCTCAATAAAAGGGTCCCCACACAGCTTTTTGGTATACCACTTCCGTGATTACACTTCCATGATTTCTTTTTCTTTGACCGCTGCAGATTCATCAATCTTTTTGATGTAAGAATCCGTTAACGTTTGGACGTCGTCCGCATAGCCGCGAAGATCGTCTTCCGTCAAATCACCGTCTTTTTCGAGTTTCTTCAAGTTCTCGTTGGCGTCACGGCGGACGTTACGGACCGCTACTTTCGCTTCTTCCGCATACTTCTTCGTGATTTTAACGAGTTCTTTGCGGCGCTCTTCCGTTAAAGCTGGGATGGCGAGACGGATGACCGTACCGTCAGACGATGGTGACAAACCGAGGTCCGCTTTTTGAATCGCTTTCTCAACTTCCGAGACGAGTGATTTGTCCCACGGTTGAATCAAGAGAAGGCGCGCTTCTGGGGTGTTGATGTTCGCCACTTGGTTGAGTGGCGTCGGCACACCGTAGTAATCGACTTGGACCGGGTCCAAAATCGATGCGCTCGCGCGACCTGTGCGAAGCGTCCCGAAGTCGCGTTTAAGCGCGGCATGGGCTTTCTCCATTTTTTCTTCAGCAGTTTTCAACACTTCATTTACACTCATGAATTGATTCCTCCTACTACCGTCCCGATATGTTCCCCGAGTACGACACGTTTAATGTTTCCTTCTTCAAGCAATGAGAATACAATTAGTGGAATATGATTGTCCATACAGAGTGATGTCGCCGTCGAGTCCATGACTTGGAGACCGTCTTTGAGTACGTCCAAGTACGTGAGCGTCTCGTACTTCACCGCTTCCGGGTCGTGTTTCGGGTCGGCAGAATAGACGCCGTCCACGTTGTTTTTCCCCATCAGGATGACGTCAGCTTCAATTTCGGCTGCCCGAAGTGCCGCTGTCGTGTCTGTCGAGAAATACGGGTTGCCCGTTCCGGCCGCGAAGATGACGACACGTCCTTTTTCAAGGTGACGCATTGCACGACGACGGATGTACGGTTCCGCGACTTGGCGCATTTCAATCGATGTTTGGACGCGTGTTTGGACGTCGTGTGATTCAAGGCTGTCTTGAAGGGCGAGTGAGTTAAGGACTGTCGCGAGCATGCCCATATAATCGGCGTTCGCCCGGTCCATACCGAGTTCGCTACCGGTTTTCCCGCGCCAGATGTTGCCGGCGCCAACGACGACGGCGACTTCTACACCCATTTCCACGAGTTCTTTAATTTGTCCAGAAATCGAGTTGACGATCGATGGATCGATGCCGTACCCTTGATTACCTGCGAGCGCTTCTCCACTCAATTTTAACACAATTCTCTTATATTTCGGTTCCATACTTTGCCTCCTCTTGCTTGAAAAAAGGGAACACGCTCCCTTAACGAACTAACTCAAGGTTATACAGACGTGTTCCCAATTTTGAATGCATCACGTGTGACGCAGATTATTTTTTAAGTTGGTTCATAACTTCTTCAGCAAAGTTTTCTTCGCGTTTTTCCATGCCTTCGCCGACTTCGAAACGTACGAACGAGTTGACACGGCCGCCTTTAGACTCTACATATTTCCCAACTTTGAAGTCAGCATCTTTGACGAATGTTTGGTCAACGAGGCAGATTTCCTCGAAGTACTTGTTCATGCGTCCTGCGATCATCTTCTCGACGATGTTCGCTGGCTTGCCTTCGTTGAGTGCTTGTTCAGTCAAGACTTTCTTCTCGCGGTCAGCTTCTTCAGCAGAAACTTCGTCGCGTGTCGCGTAAAGTGGACGTGCTGCTGCTACGTGCATCGCAACGTCTTTCGCAACTGTCTCGTCTGTCGTGCCGTCGATGATGACGACCGAACCGATGCGTCCGCCCATGTGGAGGTATGTGCCGAACACAGCGTTGTCCGCTTTTTCAAGGACTGCGATACGACGAAGTGAGATTTTCTCTCCGATTGTCGATGCTTCTTCTTGAATGTGTGTCTCGAGCGTCTTACCTGCTACGAATTCAGAAGCGAGTGCTTCTTCCACTGTCGCTGCGCCTGAAGCGAGGACTGCGTTCGCAACGTCGGAAACGAGCGTTTGGAACTTCTCGTTTTTCGCAACGAAGTCTGTTTCTGAGTTCACTTCGACGAGTGTAGCTTTGTTGCCGTCAACCGCTACTGCCGTCAAACCTTCTGCTGCGATGCGATCGCCTTTAGCTGCTGCTTTTGCGATCCCTTTTTCACGAAGGAAGTCGACTGCCGCTTGCATGTCACCGTTTGTTTCAGTGAGTGCTTTTTTGCAATCGAGCATACCTGCGCCTGTTTTTTCACGAAGTTCTTTTACCATTGCTGCTGTAACTGCCATCGGAAATTCCTCCTTGTAACACTACAAATTTTTAGAAGAAGGCACGATGCCTTCATATGCATGTCCTAAAAAAAGGTGATAAAAGGCTTTCCCTTTATCACCTGTTGTCTAACTGATTACTCAGCTTCTGTAGCTTCTGCTTCAGGTGCTACAGCTTCTTCAGCAACTTCTTCTTCGCCTTGTTTCGCTTCGATGATTGCATCTGCCATCTTCGAAGTGAGCAATTTAACCGCACGAATCGCATCGTCGTTCGCTGGGATGACGTAGTCGATCTCGTCTGGATCACAGTTTGTATCGACAATCGCAACGATTGGGATGTTCAATTTGTGAGCTTCTGCAATCGCGATACGCTCTTTGCGTGGGTCAACGATGAAGAGTGCATCTGGAACGCCTGGCATATCTTTGATTCCGCCGAGGAACTTCTCAAGACGTGTCATTTCTTTTTTCAAGATGATGACTTCTTTCTTAGGAAGTACTTCGAACGTGCCGTCTGCTTCCATTTTCTCAAGTTGCTTCAAGCGGTTGATACGCTTTTTGATTGTTGAGAAGTTTGTGAGTGTTCCACCCAACCAACGCTCGTTGATGAAGTACATACCTGAACGGAGTGCTTCTTCTTTGATCGTGTCTTGAGCTTGTTTTTTCGTACCTACGAAGAGGACGTTTCCGCCTTCTGCCGCGAGTTCACGAACGAAGTTGTAAGCTTCGTCTACTTTTTTGACCGTCTTTTGAAGGTCGATGATGTAGATCCCGTTACGCTCCGTGAAGATGTATTTCGCCATTTTTGGGTTCCAACGGCGTGTTTGGTGACCGAAGTGGACACCTGCTTCGAGCAATTGTTTCATTGAAATTACTGCCATGATAAATTTCCTCCTTGTGGTTTAAAAAGTCCTCCGCCTCGTTCATCTTTGTATTCCGACCTTTCGGCACCGAGGAATACCATCCCGAGACGTGTGTGATGTGTTTAACACCGAGAATTACTATAGCATATGTCACCGAATCCGGCAACTCTCACTTGCTCCGAAATTTTGCATATAACGCCATCTCGCCTTCTCCTTTTCCAAGAAGACGGGCCGCGTCGCGCACAGAGTGCCGGAGTAACGTCTCTTCGACGAGTTGTTGGTCCGATGGTTGATCCTCTTCCACTCGCTGAACGGGAAGTGAATCCGGTTCACGCGACGTCGATTCAACCACAACCTCTTGTTTGACGACATCGTTCATCGATTCCATGAACGACAACAACAGCGCCTCGGTTTCACGCTTCTCGACCTCGAGCCGTTCCACCCGTTCCTTCAACGTCTGTAGCTGCTTAAACACGATGAGGAGGGCGTAAGTGACGACGATAGCCACGATGAGTAATACGATTGTCATCTGTTCCCCTCCTCACGATGTCTTTTCTTCTAAATAAGAGCGTCCGAGCGCTGCTTTGAGTGTCTTCAACGCTTTTGAATGGATTTGCGAGATGCGTGACGTCGACAAGTCGAGCACCTCACCGATCTCGGTCAACGTCAACTCGTCAAAATAAAAGAGTGAGACGACGAGCCGCTCTTTTTCGGACAGATGTTCGATTTCGGTCGTCAACACATCGATGAGCTCACGTTGCAACAGCGTCTCTTCCGGTTTCTCTGAATCCGGGTCAAAATACGTGACGGACATGACTTTTCCTTCTTCTTGTAACGTCACCGCCTCATCAATCGACAACATGTTAGCGAAATATCCTTCCGCCATCGCTTTCTCAATCTCTGAAACCGGCAACGCGCAGGCAGCGGCCAGTTCTTCTTTCGTCGGTGCGCGGTGCAACGACTGCTCGAGCTGTTCGGCGATTTGGTCGATTTTTTTGACCCGCTCCCGGACCGAACGCGGCAACCAGTCGATTTTCCGAAGTCCATCGATGATTGCCCCGCGGATCCGAAACGCCGCATACGTATCAAACTTATTGTTGTGTTCTGGATCATATTTCATGAGGGCATCGTACAATCCCATGTAACCCAAACTCTTCAATTCGTCGCGTTCGACGCTTTTCGGGAGCGTCACGATCATTCGTTGTACGTGATAATGGATGAGAAATTCATAATGAGATAATAGTTCGTTCGCCGTATCCATATCACGGTCACTGTTCCAACGATCCCACAACTGAGTAAGCTGAGTCGTCATGTCGATCCCCCCTTAAATTTCTTTTGTTCCTACACTGACAGTCCGAATCGATAAGACGGACGTCGCCACATCAAATTCGATCGTGCGGCCGTTATGGCCGCCGCAATCTTCAGCGACAAGCGGGATCCGGTGCGCTTTCAACGCTTTTCGAATCGCCTCGGCGTTTCGTTCACCGATTCGCATCGCCTCGTTCTCATACTTGAATTGAAACATTTGGGCGCCTCCGGCCATTTTCGCCTGCAACCGGTTCGCCCCGGCCTGATTTAATGATTTCACGAGCGCGTCGATCGCCGTATCGGCGTACTTACCTACCTCGATCGTCTGATGTTTGCGGGCGATATTCGAATCTGGCAACATGACGTGGGCCATCGCCGCCACTTGGGTGCGGACGTCAAACAGGATCACCCCGACACATGAACCGAGACCGGCCGTGCGAAGGCGGTTCGGTGCCGACGTCTGCTTCCATTCGGCGATGCCGATTTTGAGCACTTCAGCCATGGCCGAGCAACCGCCGTTCGATTTGTTTAAGTGAGCCGTGCGTCGGTAGGAACAACACATGGCCAGCACTCACTTTGTCGTCTATTAAGAATGTCGTATCGATATAAAGCGCCGCATCTTCTTCCGGTTGGACCGAAGTGACGACGAATTCGACGATCGACCCGGCCATGTCGATCGCTGTCGCCGGTACTTGAATCATGATCGGCGTCATGAGCCAATCGCTCAAGGCACGGGCATACGCCCCGCTCATAATGTTTCCGATCTCTTCCCAAGCCGACTGGCCGAGTTCGTCCGCCGCGGCGAACGTGAACGGCGTCCCAATCAATGATGTGACCATCGTCTCGGCATCGTCGACCGGGAACAAGATGAGGATCATGCCACTAATGTCTCCTCCGAGTTCGAGCAAGACGGACGCGACGTGCCGCTCGGGACCGCCGACACGTTCCGGCAAGTAAGTGATCGGTTCCATCTCGGCAGACGAGACGGTGATGTTGACCGGTTTTGCCAAGAGTGTCGACAACGCCGTGGCGGCGTGACCCGACCCGATGTTGCCGAGCTCTTTCAACAAATCTTGTTCAAACTCACTCAGCATGCTGGTCCTCGAACAAGGCGTTGGCGTCGAGGAGTGAGAACAACTTGTCTTCCCCTTTCGCGATCGCCGTCAAATGCGCCGACAACATATCCTGACTCGATTCCGGGATCGGCTCGATGCGCACGTCGTCGCTTTCGACGACTTCGTTCGCTCGATCGACGATAAACCCGGCGTCTCCTTGATTCAAAGAGGCGATGAGAATGCGCGTCTCGTCTGTCGCTTCGATTTCCTCGTAGCCGAGACGGAGGCGAAGATCGATCACCGGGGTGACGACCCCCCGTAAGTTGATGACACCTTTCACATGTGCCGGGGCGTTCGGGACCCGGGTCACCGGTTGCAGACGCTCAATCGAACGGACCGATTGGACGTCGATGCCGTACGTGTTGTCTGCGAGTGAGAAGACTACCCATTTTTGTTCCATCATTCTTCCTCCTTAAAAGAGATCGTTGCTGTCGACGATCAAGGCGACACGCCCGTCTCCAAGAATCGTTGCGCCCGAGATCGCCGGAATACCTTCTAAATATGACCCGAGCGGTTTCATGACAATTTCTTGCTGGCCGATCAAGTCGTTCACGACGACACCGACAAGTTTGTTCCCTTTGCGTACGACGACGACAGGGAATTGTGATTTCGTCTCGGCGTCGATGCCGAACATCTCTTTCAAATAGACGAGCGGCACGAGTTGTCCCCGGAAATCGAAGACGCGTTCACGGTGCGCCGTCAAAATATCGGCTTCATCGAGCAGCGTCGTCTCGAGGATCGAGGAGAGCGGGATGGCATACGTTTCATCGCCAGCTAACACGAGCATCGCCGAGATGATCGACAGCGTGAGCGGGAGGCTGACTTGGAACTTCGTCCCTTGACCGACGACGGTCTCAAGCGAGACGACCCCACCGAGCGATTCGATTTTGTTTTTGACGACGTCCAGTCCGACACCGCGGCCCGACAAGTCTGTGACGACGTCCGCCGTTGAAAACCCAGGTGCGAAGATGAGCATCGCCAGTTCGTTGTCCGACATCGCCGCCGCCTCGTCGGCTGTGAGGACACCGCGTTCGAGCGCTTTGGCCCGGACTTTATCGACGTTAATGCCGGCACCGTCGTCCTCGATTTCGATGAAGACGCGGTTGCCGCCGTGATAGGCGCGCAGTGACAATTTTCCTTGTTTGTCTTTCCCGGCTTGTTCACGAACTTCAGGCAACTCAATCCCGTGGTCGATGGCGTTACGGATCAAGTGGACGAGCGGGTCGCCAATCTCATCGATGACGGTCCGGTCGAGCTCGGTTTCGGCACCTGTGATATCGAGTTGGACTTTCTTATGGATGTCTTTCGCGACCGAGCGTACCATGCGCGGGAACCGGTTGAACACTTGCTCGATCGGCATCATCCGAAGTGTCAAGACGAGCGATTGCAACTCGTTCGTCCCTCGTTTGATCTTCTCGACCGTCTCATTCAACTCAGGCTGACCGACTTCATCGGCGAGACGCTCGAGGCGTCCACGGTCGATGATGAACTCTTCGAACAAGTTCATGAGCCGGTCGATCCGTTCTAGGTTGACCCGAATCGTCTTCGCTTGGGCGACGGGTTGGTCTTTCACTTCTTCGACTTCTTGCGCGGACGGTTGTGGCTTCACTTCGGGCACAGCGACTGCTTCAACGCTCGCCGCGACTTCCGGTACGCTCTCGTGTGCGCTCGTGAACACCGTCACTTGCACCCGTTCGACTTCTGACACTTGCGACACGGCATGCTCGATCACTTCGGCCGACTCTTGCGACAAGAACAACACATCGAACGAGAGCTCAAACTGTTCTTGTTCAATCGCTTCTGTATCCGGCACCGTCCGGACGACTTCGCCGAGCTCTTGCAAGCGATCGAACACCATGTAGGCACGGGCCGCTTTCAAAACGACCGCGTCCGACAGTTTGACGTTTAGCTGGAACGCCTCGAAACCGGTCTGTTTCGCTTGCTCGACGACCGAGTCGGTATATAAGTCGACAGTGAACGGCGAGACCTCCTCGATGGCTGCGGACTCTTCATGACCGATGAACGATTGGAACGCCTTCACCGTCGCACCGACGTCGACGTTCGACCCTCTGCCGCCGCTCTCGATGTCGGCGATCATCTCTTCAATCTGCTCCATCGCAGAGAACATCGTATCGAGCAACAGTTGGTTGCTTTCTTTCTTTCCGCCTCGAACGAGGTCGAGCGCGCTCTCCATCTCGTGCGTCAAGTTGGCGACATGTTCATAGCCCATCGTCGCCGACATCCCTTTAAGTGTATGCGCCGAGCGGAAAATCTCTTGGACCGCCTCAAAACTTCCCGTCTGTTCGAGCTTCAACAACTGCGTGTTGACCGACTGGATATGCTCTTGTGCCTCATCTAAAAACAACCCTAAGTATTCGTTCACGTCCATCTATATTGCCTCCCTGTCGTTAGACTCGGTTCCACTGGCGTCGTAAGTTCCCGACTAAGCGATCCATGAAGTGACGCGGCCTAGGTGGCGTCCCGGTGAGCGTCGTCAATACACGCTCGAGTCGCCAGCTGATATCACTTTTTCGGTCGAATTCATAAAACGGGACTTGGGCGATGACCGCTTTTCTGACAGACGGGTCATCGGGTAGAAAGCCGAGGAATCGAATCGATTTATTTAAAAATTGCTTACATGCGACTTCCATTCGTTCAAAACATTGAAGCGCCTCGTCCCCGGACTGGGCACGATTGACGATGACCCCGAGCGGTAAATCAGGATATTGCTGATGGACGAGTTTCGTATACGCGTAACCGTCCATGAGCGAAGTTGGCTCCGGCGTCAAAATCAAGAACATCTCATCGCATCCGGCGATGAACTGAAGTGACGTGTCGGTCGCCCCCGCTCCCATGTCAAACAAGACATAGTCATAGTCGGTCAACACTTCAAGTTCGCGCATTAAAAATTGCATGTCGCTGTCTGAGAATTGGACTAACGCATCGAGTCCGCTTCCCCCATGTAATATATCGACACCATGGACGTCTTTCTGAACAGAGGAGACGAGCGGAATCCGAGCTTTCACAGAATCGACCATCGTTCTTGAACGTGACGCGTTCAAGAGGATGTGTACGTTCGCCATGCCAAGGTCGAGGTCGACGATCAAGACGCGTTTACCGAGTTCGACGAGCCCGATCGCTGTGTTGACACAGACGTTCGTCTTCCCGACCCCGCCTTTGCCGCTAGCGAAGGCGATGGTCGTCGGTGCGCTATCCGTTTTTGCCCTTAGACGCCTTGCTTGGTCCATCGCGGCCACCCTTCTTTCTGAAGCATCTTCCGTGTCAATCGTTCCGGTGTGCCTTCGACGAGGTCGTCCGGCACTTCCTGTCCGTCCGTCAACCAGGCGACCGGAAGACCGCTGTCACGGACGAGTTTATACATGGCATGGATGTCGCTCGTCTCATCCGCTTTCGTAAAGATGAGGGACCCGAGCGGCAATTGCTCGAACTGGCTATAAATCATCTCCATATCTTTCAACTTGGATGTCAAACTGAGGACGAGCGACAAGTTCGTCTCTGAAAAGTCGTGATGCTGGTGGAACTGTTCGACGTACGCCTCGTCGCGGAAATTGCGCCCGGCGGTATCGATCAAGACGATGTCTTTCCTTGCGAACAGTTGCTTCGCCCGTTTGAAGTCATCGAAGTCGTACGCCACTTCGACCGGGATGTTCAAAATCTCGGCGTACGTCTTGAGCTGCTCGATGGCGGCGATTCGATACGTGTCGGTCGTGATCAATCCGACCGTCTTGCCTTCATCGAGCTTATAATGAGCGGCCAGTTTCGCGAGCGTCGTCGTCTTGCCGACACCGGTCGGCCCGACGAGCATGACGTAGCGTAGCGTATCCGGGACTGGCGGGAAGGCCCGTTCAATCTGGTCGTGAACGAACTGTTCGACGGCCTCGATCGACTTCGTCGTGTAAAACAGTTCATTGAGCTGTTCTTCCCATGCCGTCCCTTGAAACGATTCCGTTGAAAGCAACGTCTCGATGTGCTCCATCCCCTGCGGTAAACGCCGGGGGACAGATAATACCGGTGCTGCGTCAGGTGCCGGCTTCTGATTTCGTGCCTCTGGCGCGGTCGGACGTTTCACCGCGATTGCTTCCGTCCGCGGCTTCGTGTGGAGCGGCGCTTTTTCGAGCGCGGCGATAACTTCGACTTGTTTCGAAGCGAACAACCCGAACCATCCCGTCTTCACTTGACGGGAGTTCAAGATGACGGCCTCGTCGCCGAGTTCTTGCTTCACTTTCGCCATCGCCTCGCTCATCGTCTTACCGGTAAACTTTTTGATCTGCATTTAAATCACCCCAATACTTTTCACTTCGACCGAACTGAGCAGTTCGTTATAGGCGAGCACCGGTACGTCCGGATAGTAACGCTCGAGCAGTTGTCTGACGAATAAACGAATCGTCGGAGAACAGAGGATGACGGCCGAGGCGCCGTAGCGTTCGAACATCGATAGCTGTTCGCCCGAACGTTCGATGATCTCGCGCGCTTGATCGGGATCAAGCGCCAAATAATTCCCGAACTCCGTTTTCTGGACAGCGTCTTGAATGAGTTGTTCCGTCTGTCCTCCGAGCGTGACGACGTACAACGGTCCGTCCGGTGGGCTGACTTGGTCCGTCAGTTGACGGGACAGTCCTTGACGACAGTATTCCCCAAGAATCTCGGCATCTTTCGTCACTTTGCCGTAGTCGGCCATCGTCTCAAACAAGAGCGGCAAATTGCGAATCGAGACGTGCTCTTTCAATAGATGGCGGAGCACTTTTTGAATGTCCCCGATGGATAAGACGGCCGGCGTGACGTCTTCGACGAGTACCGGGTGCGTCTCTTTCAAATGTTCGACAAGTTGTTTCGTCTCTTCCCGACCGAGCAGATCGGCAGCATGTTTCTTGAGCGTCTCCGTCAAGTGTGTCGCCACGACTGACGGCGGGTCGACGACCGTGTACCCGCTCATCTCGGCACGAGCACGCGTCTCTTCATCAATCCATAACGCCGGGAGACCGAATGCCGGTTCGGTCGTCTCGATGCCGTACACTTCGGGGTCTTCGATTCCTGGGCTCATCGCCAAGTAGTGATCGAGTAACAGTTCCCCTTCGGCGACGACGTTGCCTTTCACTTTAATCCGATACGCGTTCGGCGACAGTTGCAAATGGTCACGGATTCGGACCGTCGGCAAGATGAAACCGAGTTCAAGCGCGAGCTGACGACGAATCATGACGACGCGATCGAGCAAGTCACCGCCTTGCGATTCATCGGCAAGCGGGATCAATCCGTATCCGAACTCGAACTCGATCGCATCGATTTGTAGGAGCGAGACGACCGTCTCCGTCGGTGCGGCCGGTTCTTCGTCGGGCAAAGGTTGTTCGATGGCCCGTTTTATATTCCGCCGCATCGCATACGCACCGTAAAAAGCGACACCGGCGATGAGGAGTGTCACCGGAAGCAGGCTCGGTGAAATGATACCGAGCATAATGACGATTGACCCTGCGATGTAAAGCAACGTCGGATTCTGTCCGAGCTGGTCGACGACGTCTTCGCCTAGATTGCCGTCCGAGACGGCACGGGTGACGATAATACCGGTCGCCGTCGAGATGAGGAGCGCCGGGATCTGTCCGACGAGGCCGTCCCCGATCGTCATGAGCGAGAACGTTTGAAACGCCTGTCCGACCGGGAGTCCCATTTGGACACTCCCGATGATGATCCCGAAGATCAAGTTGATGACGACGATGATGATACCGGCGATGGCATCTCCTTTGACGAACTTCGAGGCCCCGTCCATCGACCCGTAAAAGTCGGCCTCACTTTGAATCTTTTTGCGACGGATTTGAGCTTGCTTGTCATCGATCAGACCCGAGTTCAAATCGGCATCGATCGCCATCTGTTTCCCTGGCATCGCATCAAGCGTGAAGCGGGCCGATACTTCCGAGACCCGTTCCGCACCTTTTGTGATGACGACGAATTGGATGATGACGAGGATGAGGAAGACGACGAATCCGACGAGTACGTTCCCGCCGACGACGAAGTTACCGAACGTGGCGATGACTTCTCCACCGTAGCCGTTCGATAAAATCGAGCGGGTCGTCGATACGTTCAATCCAAGTCGGAACAACGTCACGATCAGTAAGAGCGACGGGAAGACCGAGAAATCGAGCGCTTCCCGCGCGTTCATGGCCACGAGCAAGATGAGCAGGGCAATCAATATATTGACAATGATCAGAAAATCTAACATGAATCCCGGTAACGGGATGACGAGCATGACGACGATCATGAGAACGCCAATCAATACCGCGAAATCTTTAGCTTTTACAGCCAACACATACTCCTCCTCAAGACGGTTGTTTCAGTTGGTAGACGAACGCGAGTACTTCGGCGATCGCTTGATAAAATGACTCGTCGACGACTTCCCCGATCTCCATTTGCGCATACAAGGCGCGGGCGAGCGGTTTATTCTCGACAATCGGGATTTTGTGCTCTTTTGCCACATCGCGAATGTGGAACGCGACGCGGTCGACTCCTTTGGCGACGACGAGCGGTGCGAAGTCTTTTTGGTCGTCGTAACGGATAACGACGGCAAAATGGGTCGGGTTCGTGATGACGACGTCGGCGTTTGGAATCTCTTGCATCATGCGGCGCATCGCCATCTCCCGCTGTTGTTGCTTGATTTTCGACTTGATGAGCGGGTCACCTTCACTGTTCTTATACTCATCTTTAATGTCTTGCTTGGACATCCGAATCGATTTTTCAAAGTCAAACCGTTGATAGAAAAAGTCGAACAGTGCGAGTGCGAGCAAAGCAACGCTCACCCAAAGTCCGAGCTCGATCGTGATGCTCGCGAGCGCGACGATCGATTCCCGGACGTGTTCGACAGCCATACGGGACAGCTTGTCTTGGTTTTGCCAAAGGACGGTGACGGCGGTCGTCAGGATCATCAATAATTTGAATAAGGACTTTAAAAATTCGACGACCGCTTTCATGCTGACAATCCGTTTGACCCCTTTGAGCGGGTCGATTCGTTCGAGTTTCGGCTGAATCGCCTCCGTCGAGAAGAGCGGTCCAATCTGAAAGTAGTTGACCAAGACGCCGAACACGACCGCAACGATGAAGAATGGGGCCAGAATAAGCCCAACTCGGAACAACAAATAGACGAGCATACCGGCCATGCCGTTTGACAAGTCGGTCAATAAATAATTCGGTCCGAGCAAATCTTTCGTCAACGTGAACAGTTGTTTCCCGATGTACGGGCCGAGAAAAGAGAGCATGAGAAACATGGCGAACAAGGCAAACGCACCGGTCAAATCGGCTGATTTGGCGACTTGGCCCTTCTTCCGTGAGTCTTGGCGTTTTCGCGGGGTCGCTTTTTCTGTTTTTTCTCCTGCAAAAAACTGAAGATCGACCGATAAAGGATATAGAGGCTTCATGAAACGTCTCCTAACAGCGTCATAAAATCACGCAACACGTCTTGCAACAATGGGATGAACTGGCTGATGCCATTCAACGTCAGACCCATCATGACGACCATGACCGAGAACCCGGCGATGAGTTTGAATGAAAAACCGATCGCGAAGATGTTGAACTGTGGCGCCGATTTTGCTAAAAACCCTAGCGCCAAGTCGACGAGCAGTAACGACGCCATCATCGGCAGGGCGAGCTGTAAGGCGACGAGCATCGTCATCGTGACGACTTTTACCGCCATCATGAGTGACGCTTCGGTGAAATTGATCATCGGTTGACCGGGTGGATAAATTTGAAAACTATAATAAATCCCGTCGATGAGCAGTAAATGCATATTCGTCGACAGCATGATGAACAGCGTGAAAATATAGTAAAACCGTCCAATGAGCGGAGATTGTCCGCCAAACATCGGGTCGTACGCCGAAGCCATCGCCAAACCTAACTGAAGGTCGATGACACCGCCGGCGATTTGCGGGGCGAAGAACAATATATTGATCAAAATGCCGAGCAATAGCCCGATGAGCACTTCATACAATACTTGCACGATGAACGCCTCGCTCATTTGAATCGGTTCCGTCACCGTGAACATCGCATAATAAGCGAGTAACGCGCTGAACGCGACGCGGTGCATGACCGGTAGCTGGCGTGACGAGAAGAGCGGCACGCTGACGAAAAAACCGGAAAGCCGCGCGAACGTCAAACCGTAAAGACTGATGAAGTCGACCGCATTCATTTCGAGGCAACCTCGACCATCAGTTCAAAGATCATCCGGGTGAACCCCTCGATTTGTTGCAACATCCAAGGACCGAAGACGACGAGCCCGATAAAGACCGAAACGATCTTTGGGACGAAAGAGAGCGTCTGCTCTTGAATTTGTGTCGTCGCCTGTAATATCGAAATGACGAGACCGACGACGAGGGAGATGAGCAGTAGCGGCATCGCAATCTTGAGCAATGTCCACACACTCTCTGTCGCCAAATAAATGACCATTTCCTGCGTCATAATCGTTCCTCCTACATACTTCTAAGCAGTGACTCCACGATCAAATGCCACCCATCCACTAATACGAACAACAACAGTTTGAACGGTAAGGCAATCATGACCGGCGGGAGCATCATCATCCCCATCGACATGAGCACACTCGCCACGACCATATCGATGATCAAAAACGGCAAGAAAATCATGAACCCGATTTGAAACGCCGTCTTCAGCTCGCTGATGGCGTAAGCTGGCACCATTGCGAGGAGCGGCACGTCTTCAATCGACTCCGGTTGCTCATAGTTGCCGTACTTGATGAACAGTTGCAAGTCTTCTTGGCGCGTATATTTTGCCATGAATCGTTTCATCGTATTGCTCGCCTCTTCGAACGCCTCGTCTTGACTGATCTGGTCGTCCATGTAAGGCGTGAGTGCCTTCTCATTCAAGTCGGACAATACCGGTGACATGACGAACAATGTGATGAACAGCGCGAGGCCGATAATGAGCTGGTTCGGCGGCGTTTGTTGCGTCCCGAGTGCCGGGCGTATGAATGACAACACGACGACGACACGCGTGAAGCACGTCATCAAAATCAAGAACGACGGAGCGAGCGTGAGCAGCGTCAACACGACGAGCAACTTGATCGACGTCGACGTACTGTCCGGTGTTTCTAAGTTGATCAATTGTTCAATCGTCGTCATTGATTCTTCCTCGCTTGTTCAATCTGGGACAACTGTTGTTTAAACGTATCTAAAAATGCGGAGCCGTTCGAACCGGTCACCGGTAAATTTTCAGTCACTTCCTCATCAAGCGTGTCTGACTCGACACGATCAATCAATTGAATCGATTCCCCGACACCGAGCACATACACTTGGTCGCCGAGTTTGACGAGTTGGACCGAACGATCTTTCCCGAGCGGTACACCGCCTAAATGTTTCATATGTTGGGCCGTCTTCACCCCTTGCGTCCGAGCGCTCAACCAGCGCATCAAGACGATAAAACCACCGATAACGACGACGAGGCTGAGAATAACCTTCACTAGCGTGCCAATCGTCGAAACGGTAGTCGACTCCGTTTTCGGGGTCTCTGTCTGCTCTTGCTGTTGCTCGAACTGCTTCTCGACGGTGGCGGCCTCAACCGTGGCCGGCCCATACAGACCGACCACGAGAAGGATAATCAACCACCACTTGTTCATTGTGCGACCGTTTTAGAGACTGCTTCGATGACACGTTCCGCGTTGAACGGCTTCACGATGAAATCTTTCGCTCCAGCTTGAATCGCATCGATGACCATCGCTTGCTGGCCCATCGCCGAACACATGATCACTTTCGCGTTCGAATCGAAACCGCGAATCTCTTTAAGTGCCGCGAGTCCGTCCATCTCAGGCATCGTGATATCAAGCGTGACGAGGTCAGGCGTCAATTCGCGATACTTCGCGACCGCGTCTACACCGTTCTCCGCCTCACCGACGACTTCAAACCCGTTCTTCGTTAAAATATCTTTGATCATCATGCGCATGAACGCCGCATCGTCTACCACTAAAATTTTTGCACTCATTGTTCTTCCTCCTTAAACGATTCCAATCCGCTCGTGCGGTTGAATGATTTCTGTCACGCGTACCCCGAAGTTTTCTTCGATGACGACGACTTCGCCGCGGGCAATGCGTTGTTGGTTCACATATATATCGACAGGTTCCCCTGCCAACTTATCTAGTTCGATGATCGACCCTTGCGACAATTCGAGTACTTCTCGTACCGAACGTTTCGTCCGGCCGAGTTCGACCGTCACGTTGAGCGGGACGTCGTAGAGCAAGCCTAAGTTTGCCGGCACCGGGTCATAAGAACTCGGGGCGTGGAGCGGCATGAATTCCGCTTGGCTAACCGCCACTTCAGGCGTTGCTTTCGTCTCCGGACGCGGTGCCGTAGCGACCGGTCTGGCCGGTTCCGGTTGTTTTGTCGGTTCCGGTTGTTTCGGTGAGACAGGCGCCGGCTGAGGCGACGTGGCCGCCATCAGTTCGTTGACGAGTTGCTTTCCGAATTCGATTGGGGCGATTTGAACGATTTTTGAGTCAATCAACGTCCCGACTTTCAAGTTGAACTCGATGAGCACCATCGTCTCCCACAGTTCGAGCCGATCGATGATCGTCTGCGTTTTTGTCGCGTCGAACACTTCGACGTGCGGCGGTGAGATATCGATTTTTTTCGAGAAGACGGTCGACAACGACGTCGCTGCCGCCCCCATCATTTGGTTCATCGCCTCTTGGACGGCTGAAAGACGGATCTCGTCAAGTCCTTCCGCATCGACGCCGATACCGGTCCCACCGAGCATCAAGTCGGAGATGATGGCTGCGTCTTCTCGCGTCAACACGAGCACGTTCTCTCCTTTCAATCCTTCGGTGTAACCGACACGAAGCGCGACGTGCGGCGTCGGATAACGCTCGCGTAACGCCTCGATTTTCACTTCACTGACGACCGGCGTCGTGATCTCGACTTTCTGTTGCAACAGTGTCGATAACGCCGTCGCCGAGTTTCCGAACGAGATATTCCCGATTTCGCCGAGCGCGTCGCTTTCCATCGAGTCTAAATGTTCTTCTTGTGCTACTTCTTGCGGTGCCGAGTTGTCGCTCGTCCCTCGTAATAACGCGTCGATTTCATCTTGTGACAACATCTCACTCATTGCTCTTCCTCCTTCACCCGGTGTAATACTTGGACCGCCATCCGTTTCCCGCTCACACCGACTTGCCCTCTAAACACTTTATTTTCCCCTATCATGACCGACAGCGGTTCTTTCACTAACTGATCGAGCGTCAAGCAGTCACCCACTTCTAAATGCAACAAGTCTCCGAACGTGATCGTCGTCTCACCGAGTAAAGAGACGACCTCGACCGACGAATTCATCAATTGAGCTTTGAGCGGTTCTTTACTGCTTCCGGTCGCGTTGCGCCGGTTCGCCTCTTGCATCCAATAATGACTCGACAGCTTCGAGAGGACCGGTTCGATCGTGACGAACGGCAGGCAGACGTTAATCGTCCCGCTCACTTCACCGATCGTCACCCCGATCGAAACGAGAACGACCGTCTCGTTCGGTGACACAAGCTGAAGAAACTGGGGATTCACTTCGACGGCCGTCATCTCGGACTTCACTTCCGCGATCGACTCCCAGGCGTCTCCGTACGAGGAAAACGCACGTTTGTAAAGTTGTGTCAAAATCCGCATCTCGATTTCGGTGAAACTGTCGACTTTCTCGATTTCCACTCCCGGTCCGCCGAGCAGACGATCGAGCATCGCGTAAGAGATGTTCGGGTTGACTTCAATGATGAAACGACCGTTAAGTGGCGGTGCTTCGATCAAATTGATCATCGTCATGCTCGGGATGGAATGAATGAACTCGTCATACGGCAGCTGTTCGACCGAATTGACGGTGAACTGGACGTACGTACGGAGTTGCGCCGAGAAAAATGTCGTCAACATCCGTGTGAAATGCTCATGGATGCGGGTGAGGCTGCGGATCTGGTCTTTCGAGAAACGGACGGCCCGTTTGAAATCGTATTGCCGGACTTTCCGTTCTTCTTCTTGGGCCAAAAACGAATCCGCCTCGACGTCTCCGCTACTTAGCGCTGATAACAGGGCATCAATTTCTTGTTGAGACAGTACTTCTCCCATGATGCCACCTCACTGTATGATTTTCTTCGTCATGTAGACGCGCTGAACCTCACCTTTTTCAAGCAGGCCGTTCAATTGTTCGCGCAGCGACTGTTCAAACTTTTGCATATCTTCTTTCGTTGTGAGCTGTGCTTTCGTCATTCCGGCCAAATCACCAAGGATGACGTTGTGCACTTGGAACTTCCGTAGCTCAAGGTCTTCTCTCGTCTCGGCAGAGTCTGTGACGACCGTGAACTGGACGTTGATGAAGCGTTCATCTTGAATGTTCGTCGTCATGTCATCCGTCGTGAAGCTCCGTTCGGCCAACTCTACGGCCGTGACCGGTTTCGTCTTGGCCGTCACGTTGTCGCCGAACAAATATTTATAAGTCATAAACCCGGCTCCCCCCATGACGAGCAGGACGACGAGCAGGATGAGCACCATCTTCATGGCGCCGCCTTTTTGTTTTTCTTCACTCATCTTCTTCACCTCTTGTGACTATCGTTCCAACCAGACCGATCGTACGGTAAAATGCCGTCGTCCGGTCGATGACGTCTTGCTTCGTTTCTTTGACGATGTACGTCTTGCCGTTAAACAAGTGGATAATCGTGTCCGGCTCCGCCTTGACCGTCTCAATGAACAAGGCGTTCAACACGAACGCATCACCGCGTAGGCCCGTGACGCGAATCATCAGCGTTTCAAGTTGACGAGTTCTTGTAAAATCTCGTCCGATGTCGTGATGATACGGGTGTTCGCTTGGAATCCACGTTGCGCGACAATCATTTCGGTGAACTCTTCAGACAAGTCGACGTTCGACATCTCGAGCGCGCCGGAGACGAGCTCACCTCGACCTTGTTGCCCCGGAATACCTGGGTTTGGGTTGCCTGAGTTTTGTGATTGGATGAAGTTATTCGCACCGACTTTTGAAAGACCAGCGTTGTTGGCGAACGTGACGACTTGAATTTGGCCGACCGTCGTCGACGCACCGGCGTCGTTGACGTAACTCACTTGACCGTCTTTCCCAATCGATAGTGATTTCGCCCCAGGCGGGATGGTGATTTTTTGTCCGGTCGTGCTGAGCAAGTAGGAACCATCGCCGTTGACGATGTCGCCGGCGTTGTCCGTATAGAAGTTACCGGCACGTGTATATTGCGTTTGTCCGTTCACGTTGAGTGCGAAGAACCCTTCGCCTGAAATCCCGACGTCGAGGGCGCGACCTGTATTTTGCATCGCACCTTGGTTGTAGACGTTATCGACGGTCGCCATCGTGCCCCCGAGTCCGACTTCTTTCGGGTTGACCCCACCGCTGACCGCGTTGGCGGCGGTGGCGCTGCCGACTTGTTGGCTGACGAGGTCCTTGAACGTGACACGACCTTTTTTGTAGCCGAACGTGTTAACGTTGGCGATGTTGTTCCCGATGACGTCAAGCTTGGACTGGAAGTTCTTAAGTCCACTGATTCCTGAGTACATTGCTCTTAACATGGTAATTCCTCCTATGCTTGTTTGATGGACGTGATGTCGTATACGCTGACGGACGTGCCGTCTTCAAGGTCTGCCATATAACCGGCCTCGTCCGTTCTCGAAATTGAGATGACACGAGCCGATCCTCTGATCGTCTCGGTGGCCGTCTCGGTCTTATAGTCGATCGTCTTGCCAATCATGTTGCTGAACTCGGAGATAGATGACATATGACGGTCGACGAGCACCGAATCGAGCTGCTTCGAAATTGTCTGCATCTGCTCGAGTGAAGAGAACTGTGCCATCTGGGCGATAAACTCTCGGTCTTCCATCGGCGACATCGGATCTTGGTTCGCGAGCTGCGCGAGCAGCAATTTCAAGAACATGTTTTTGTCGTATTGATTCGTTGCTTTTGGGGCTGATTGATCTGGCAACGAGAAATCATTCGTCTTCGGTTGGATGGTCGTCATCTTCTGACTCTCCTTTCGATGGTTCCTGCTGCTCCTGCTCTGCTTCTGACTGTTCCCCTGAGAACGTCGAAGATTTCGCATCGAGTGCCTGTTGCGTCAAGTTCAGTTCGACCCGAACGTTCGGCGAGAGCGGTTGGAGTGTTTGATGCAACTGCTGAAGTTGCGATTGGAGCAGTTGCTTCGCATCTTGGTTGCTCGCGAACAACTTCACGACGAGTTCACCGTTCGTCCGTTCGAGCTTCACGACAAGTTCTCCTAGTTGTTCCGGATAAAGCCGGACGGTGAATACTTTCGACCCATCCGCCCCGCTTTGGAACGGGGCCCGATGAAGCGCCGCTTCAATCCGGGCCTTCAAATTTTCCGGAAGCGAGCTTTTCGAAGCGTACATGATTGTGTCCACATCGATTTGCGGTTTTGTCCAAGTTGTTCCTTTCGGGACCAACTCGATCGTCTCTTTCACGATCGACGTCCACGATGTTTCAACTTGTTTTGGAGCGGGTACTGTTTTAGGGGTCTGTCCTAACGTGCCGTTAAACTGCGTCACGATTTGTTGAATGACACGGACGTTCGCTTCGAGCGCCCCTTTGTCCGCCTCGCCTTTTACGTCGCGTTCTTTCAACGTCGGTACCGGGACGAGCGTATTTGTCACGAGTGGTGCTTGGGCTTGTGCCTGCACGGCAAGTTCGTCCGTGACGACAGCTGTGCCAGCTTGGGACAACAAACCGGTATAAGCATCCATGAACTGACGATACGCATCTTGCGGTAACGCTTTCAACCATTCGAGGCTCTCAGGCTTTTGAAGCCACTGTTCAAGTTCGTTTGACAATTGGTCGAGCGCAATCGTTTGTTTCGGCTCAGCGGGCTCCATTTCCGCTTCAGGCGTCTCGATGAACGTTCCGAGCATCGAAGACAGCAACTGTAAAAATTGACCGGTCGGGGAAGGCGTTGCTTCCCCGCCTTTTTGCGTCGTTCCTTGAACCGCTTGGGCGAGCAAGGCGATATTCATGGTCGTGTCCTCCTCACGTCTACTGGAGCAACTGGGTGACAACGGCTGCCCGTTGCGCATCCATCCGCCCTAATATGTCGGCTTGTTGCTTTGGCGACAATTGTTTTAACAGATTGGCCACTTGCGGGCTTTCAAGCTCGTTCATGATGGCCGCCGCCTGTTTGGCCGACATTTCTTCATACACACGTGACACGTCCGAGGTCGTCTCTTCCGTTGCGGCCGCGGCGCTCAATTCGGTTAACAGACGGTCTCGCTCTTTGATGAGACGGGACACTTCCTCTTGGCGCGCCTTCACCTCATTCGTCAGCTCGACGTTCTCGCCGCGAAGTTTCTCGATTTCAGCGTTCGCGACTTTCAAGCGATTCGACGCGTCCGAATCGATCCCCGTCACGTTGACGTTCTTCTCGACCGGGCGCTCTTCTTTGATTTCGAGGAACGGTACCGACATGAGCGGACGGTCCATCGCGTAGTTCATGACGACGATGCCTCCGACGAGTAGGAAAATCGCCGGGACGAGGACAAGAGCGACTAACAACTGCACCCCGCGCTTATTGTTCTCTTTTTCCATCAGCTTACTTCCCTTTCCCGTGATGAATGACTGCCAGTTCATCAATAAAGTGTTGCTCCGTCAATTTTGAAACAGCCACTTCGTGCTGGCTCGCTTTTTCATGGAGCGTCACGTACTTCTTCTCCTCGACGACTTTCCCGAGCAGTCGCTCTTGAGCCAAGTGATATCGATTACGTGACTGTTGGACGACGAGTTGTTGTGTCTCGATTTGTCGTTTCAATTGTTCGCGTGCTTTCTCACGATATTGAGACATGAGCAAATCGATGACACCTTCCTGTTCGTCTTGACTCTTCATGAGCGTCTCGTATGTCACGACGAGACGATACAGCTCCTCCATGTCGCCCTCAAGGCGCGCCTTGAGCCCTCTCACTTCGGTCGCCGTCTCTTCTTTCGCGTGTTCGGCGATCGGCATGATGCGTTCTAGTAATAACCTGTTCATGATTCACCTCTTGCGATTTGGGCCAGACGATCGAGCGTCTGCTCGAACGATGCCTCTTCTTCAATCGACTGCTTTAAAAATGTGAGCAGTCGCGGATATTGATCAATGGCCGTATCGATGGCCGGGTTCGTCCCTTTTTTGTACGCTCCGATGTTGATCAAGTCCTCGGCGTCCAAATACGTGGCGAGCCAGCTCCGAAATGTTATCGCGCTCTCCCGATGCGCGGGTGAGGCGATCTGGTTCATGACCCGACTGATCGACTTCAAGACATGGATGGCCGGGAACTGGCCACGGTTGGCAAGTGCTCGGTCCATGACGAAGTGACCGTCGAGGATCCCCCGTACCGCATCGGCGATCGGTTCGTTCATATCGTCCCCATCGACGAGCACCGTGTAGAACGCAGTGATCGAGCCCGCCACGGCCGTGCCACTCCGTTCAAGCAGTTGCGGCAACATCGCGAAGACTGACGGCGTGTACCCTTTCGACGTCGGTGGCTCACCGGTCGCCAGGCCGATCTCTCGTTGCGCCATGGCGAAGCGGGTCACCGAGTCCATCATCAACACGACTTCTTTCCCTTCGTCTCTGAAGTACTCGGCGATCGCTGTCGCCGTGTAGGCGCCTTTCAACCGGACGAGCGGGGGCTGATCGCTCGTCGCCACGATAACGATCGAACGGGCCATCCCTTCCGGTCCAAGTTCGTTTTCAATGAATTCCTTCACTTCCCGGCCACGCTCCCCAATCAAGGCGATGACGTTAATATCAGCCGAAGACCGTTTGGCGATCATCCCGAGCAACGTCGATTTCCCGACCCCGGAACCAGCGAACAGTCCGACCCGCTGCCCTTTGCCGACAGTCAACAGACCGTCGATAATACGGACACCGGTCGATAGACTGTCCAAAATGCGCGGCCGTTCGAGCGGGTTCGGCGGCTTGCGCAACACGTCATAACGTTTCACGGTAGCCGGAGCTTCACCCGATAGCGGACGACCGAGCCCGTCTAACACTTGACCGATCAGTTCAAAGCCGACCGGAACTTGGAGCATACGACCGGTCCCTTTGACGATGCAGCCCGGAGCGATCTGTGTCGTCTCCCCGTACGGCATGAGGAGCACTCGCTCTTCGTTGAACCCGACGACTTCGGCCTCGACGGACTGTCCGGCCGGTAATTCGATCAGACATCTTTCACCGACAAAGGCACTCGGTCCGTTCGATTCGATCATAAGTCCGACGACTCGGCAAACACGGCCGACTTTACGCACGTACTCGTCTTCCGGTGAGCGCGCCAACGTTGCGGCGACGCGTTCAATAAGCGCCATCGGCCAAGACCTCCTCGATGTTAGAGCGGATCCGTTCCAAACTGTACGACAAATCGAGTTCAGTGCCGTGTTGCGGCGTCTCGATGCGGACACTCGTCTCTGACAAGCTCGCGTCCGCCCGATATTTCAGCAGTGGCGTCTGTTCAGACCGCCACGTCGACTCGAACCGTTGAATCGAGGCGAGACGAGTCGGATGGACATAAACCGTCAACGACTCGGCATCTAATTCTCGGAGCAGTTGTTGGCGAATCATATCAGCGAATAACGTCTCTTCTTTACGCACGAGGTCGGTCGTCAACTTGGCGCCGACTTCGACGGCGAGGGCGACGAGGTGCTGTTCGGCTGAACGCCACTTGTCGTCGTATAGTCGTTCGAGTTCGACGAGCACGGTGTTCAACCGTGTCGTCAATTCTTCGAACTCTGCCTTCCCTTCCGTCTGGCCTTGCGCGAAACCGGCAGCACGACCTTCTTCGTACGCAGCCGCAAGCGTGTCGTCCTTCAGACGCTCTAACGCTTCTTGTGAGGCGTGTAAGCGTTCGTTGGCTGCGGCTTCTTCTTGCTTGAGTTTTTCATAGCGGTCTGCGATCTCTGACTCGTGATCGACTTCGGGTAATACATCGACCGTCTCAAATAACGGCTTCGAGTCGATCCGTTGCGGTCGGAGCGAGGTCGCACGCCCTCGTTTGATCACACTAGACAACGATGTCATCTCCTCCGCCGCGGCTGATCACGATTTCTCCGACGTCTTCTAGGCGACGGATGATGCCGACGATTCGGCTTTGCGCCTCTTCGACGTCACGCAACCGGACAGGCCCCATGAATTCCATATCTTCTTTGAACGTATCGACCATACGTTGTGACATGTTTTTGAAGATGACTTGTTTGACTTCTTCGGACGACACTTTGAGGGCGAGCAGTAAATCGTCGTTTGCGACTTCGCGAATGATTCGTTGAATCGCCCGCGAGTCGAGCGTGACGATGTCTTCGAAGACGAACATCCGCTTCTTGATTTCTTCGGCCAGTTCCGGGTCTTCGATCTCGAGCGCGTCGAGTATCGTTCGTTCTGTCGTGCGGTCGACGCCGTTGAGCACTTCGACCACAGCTTCGATGCCTCCAGACTGCGCATAATCCTGCATGTCGGTTTGCGACAAGTTCTTCTCAAGGATCTGTTCGACTTCATGGATGACGTCCGGATTGAGACGGTCCATCGTGGCGATCCGCTTGGCGACTTCCGATTGAATCTCGGGCGGTAGTTCGGACAAGATTTGACCAGATTTGACCGGCTCGAGATGCGCCAAAATCAAAGCGATCGTCTGAGGATGCTCGTTCTGGATGAAGTTCAAAAGTTGTTTCGGATCGGCTTTACGCGCGAACTCGAACGGTCGGACTTGAAGCGTCGACGTGAGACGATGGATGAGTGCCATCGCCTTCTCTTCGCCGACCGCTTTTTCGAGCACCGTTTTCGCGAACCCGATGCCCCCTTGCGTAATATAGCTCTGCGCCATGGCGAGTTCATGAAACTCTCCCATGATCGCTTCTTTTTGTTCAGAAGACACTTTCTTCAATGCCGAGATTTGAAGCGTCAACTGTTCCATCTCTTCTTCGGACAAATGCTTGTAGACGCTCGACGCCACTTCCGGTCCGAGCGAGATCATGAGCATCGCCGCTTTTTCTCGGTTCGATTGTTTTGCATAGTTCACGGTACTCACTCCTCAGACATCCAAGTGCGAAGAAGCTTGGCAAATTCCTCTGGGTTGCTCTCCGCCAATTTCTCCAACTGTTTCTTCTTGACGGCGCCTTCGCCCCGCTCTTCGAGGTCGAGGTCCGGCACTTCGTCCTCATACGGTACTTCCCATTCGTTCGTCTCGCTGAGCGGTTCTTCTTTCCGTTTCCGGAGTGCGAAGAACACGAGCGCGAGCAACAGGACGGCACCGGCCGCAGCCGCATACATCCACCATTGCGTCGGTTGCTCGACAGCAGCCGCCTCTTGCGTCTCGGCGAATGGCCGTGAGACGACGACAACTTTTTGTTCGAGTTCGGCCTCGGTGAGCGCCTCGCCCGTCTTCGCGAGCGACGTCCGGATGATCGAGTACATCATCGTTTCAAGGTCGCCTTCAAGCTGCGGGTCAATCGTCGTCGCACCGTTCGGTGGTTCGACGATGAGCTGGACGCCAAGGTCGCGAATCGTATACGGTGCATTTTGAATTTGTTTCGTGATGCGGTTCACTTCATAGTTGATGATCTCATGGTTCTTCTCGCTCTCTTCGGTCCCGTTCCCGGTCGCAGCTGGGAAGTTGACGGTATCGTTCTCAGCCGTTCCCGCCGCAGTCGTCGTCCCGGTACCGCCCGTGTACGCTTCAGCGATCCGTTCGGCGGACGTGACGATTCCTTCCATGTTGTCTTCGTTGACCGGTGTGACAAGATTTTGCTCTTCTGCCGTCTGGGTCGTGTCGATGTCCGCCGTCACCGAGACGAGGACACTTCGTTCCCCGAGCAGGACGGACAACATCTGTTGGATCTGTTGGCGGACATCTTTCTCGACTTGGCGTTTCAAGGCGAGCGGGTCAGACGAACCGCCACCGGCCATTGTCGATTGGTCCAAATCGTAATACGTGAAGTATTGGTCCATGACCGAGATGTTCTCCGGTTTCAAGTTCGGCACACTCTTGCTGATCAAGTGGTACAACCCTTTGATCGTCGCTGGCTCTAAATTCATGCCGGCCCCGAGGTTTAAGACGATTGACGCCGTCGGCTCCCCTTGGTCTTCAGCCAAGAACACCGATTTTTCCGGCAAAGAAATGATGACTTTCGCTTGGTTGATGCCTTCGATTTGCGTGATCAATCGTTCGAGCTCGGTTTGCATCGCACTCCGTTCGATCACGGCCATTTCCCGGTCGGTCGTTCCAAATCCGGCGTTGTCACTGAAGAAGCTGTAATCGATGGCGCCCGATTTTGGGATGCCGGCTGCCGCCAAGTTTACTTTCAACTGGTCGACCCGTTCACTCGGCACATAGACGCTCACACCGTTCGACGTCGCCTTGATTTCCGACTTCACCCCGTCGGCCGTCAATTTTTCCGTCACTTCTCCGGCTTCTTGCGCTGACAAGTTGGTGTATAGCGGCGCCATATTCGGTCGAGCGAGTAACATGGTGAGGATCACCGCGACGAGAAGTACGCCGGCGATGACGATGCCCCAAAAGATTTTTCGGTTCGCAGGCATCTCCTTGATCGAACCGGTCAGTGAACTGAATCGTTCTTTTAACTTTTCATTCATCGCAACTCGTCATCCTCTACATTAAACTTGCATTCGCATCATTTCTTGATAAGCTTCGACAGCTTTGTTCCGCACCTCTATCGCGAGTTGCATCGCAATCGACGACTCTTCGCTTTGAATCATCACTTGGTGAAGGTCGGCCTTACCGACGGCCAAGTCAGCCCGAGCCGCGCTCGTCGCTTGTTGCACGTCGTTCAGCGACCGCATCGCTTCGTTCAAGTATGATCCAAACTGAGATGGGGTATCCTTCACACTCGGAAGCGTGGTCGGTTGCGTCCCAATCATTGAAACCGGATTAATCTGCATATGTTGTCACTCCTTATCCTTTACCAATTTCCATCGCTTTGACGAGCATCGCTTTCGTCGCATTCATTGCGGCGATATTCGCCTCATACGAACGAGTGGCGCCCATCAAGTCGACCATCTCTTTTAGTAAATCCACGTTCGGCAATTGCACGTACCCTCGTTCGTCCGCGTCGGGATGGCTCGGGTCGTAAGACAACTTGTACGGGGCTTCGTCCTCGACGATGCGTGCGACTTGCACCCCGCCCTTCACGGCGCCCGCCAGTTGTTTCTGGAACGGCGCTTCCTGCAACACCGTCATCTTACGCGTATACGGTTGCCACTCCCCATCGACGAGCTTACCGCGCGTCGTCTGGGCGTTGGCAATGTTTGCCGACACGGTGTCCATACGTAGTCGCTGTGACGTCAATGCCGTCGCCGATATATGAAAACTATCGAACATGCCCATCGTTAACGACCTCCTCGGATCACAGTCTTCAATCCGCCGAGCCGACGGTTGAGCTGCTCCATCATCGCCTCATATTGCAACTGATTGCGGGCCAACTCGCTCATCTCGAAATCGAGGTCAACGTTGTTCCCGTCACTTCGCATCGCGCCACCGGCACGATCCACGACTTGTGTGCCCGCCCGTTCACTCGGACGCCCACCGGCAAGTTTCAGGCGCATCTCGTTCGACAACGTCTGTTCGAAGACGGCTTGCTTCGCCCGGAAGTTCGGGGTATCAATATTCGACAAATTATGACTGATTACTTTTTGGTTCATGACCGAATGGTTGATTGCTTGCTTCATCAATTGATAGTCGGTGCCAATCCAGTTCATGCGGCTCACTCACTTTCTCATAAAGATGCATGTATATACCTTATTTGGAAATTCTACTATTACATTGAAACAAATCTGTAACAGTTCTGAAAGATATTTTTATTAAAACAGGTAAATGCTGTTCCCTCTTTTTGTCGAATTTACGACATATTCTGAAAATAATTACTTTTGCACTAAAAAACCCGTTCTTTCCTCAGAAAGAACGGGTTTATATACCTAATGCTCAGTCTAACTAAGCGTTATCACGCTTTTATAGAAAGAATTAGACTATTTCAATTCGATTTCAGCTTCTGTAATTCGAACAAGAAATTATCATTCAATATCTTAATATACGTTCCTTTCATTCCAAGCGAACGTGATTCAATGACACCGGCACTCTCGAGTTTACGAAGTGCGTTGACGATGACCGAACGAGTAATTCCCACTCTATCGGCAATTTTGGAAGCGACTAACAGTCCTTCGTTACCACCGAGTTCTTCGAAAATGTGCTCGATCGCCTCAAGCTCCGAATACGAGAGGGAGTTGATTGCCATTTGCACAACCGCTTTCTTCCGAGCTGACGCCTCAGCTTCTGCTGCCTTCTCACGAAGAATTTCCATCCCTACGACCGTCGCGCTGTATTCTGCGAGCACGAGGTCGTCTTGGGTGAACTCGTTGTTCAAACGACCGAGCACGAGTGTGCCGAGACGTTCACCTCCACCGATAATCGGGACGATCGTCGTTTTCGACTCGAGGAAAAGTTCACGGTTCTCAACCGGGAAAGCTGTATACTCGCTGTCGATGTCGATGTTTTCCGTCGTCTCTTTCACGTTAAACAAGTTCGACGCGTACGGTTCTGGGAACTGACGGTCGACGAGAAACGCCTTCATCCGCTCGTTCTCGATTTGTTGTTTGATCGCGAAGCCGAGCAGACGGCCGCGGCGGCTGACGATGAACGTGTTCGCTTCGAGCACTTCACGCATCTTGTCGGCCATTTCTTTAAAGTCAACGTGTGCGCTCGCCTCTTGTTGAAGCATCGTGTTCAATTGTCGTGTTTTATCTAGTAAGTTCATAATTCTAATTTTCCTCCCTGTATGTGCATACAGAATCTTATAGTATATATTGGCTAAGGTCTCGATCTTCCGCGATCGAGCCGACTTTCTCTTTGACATATGCTGGTGTGATTTGAACGCTCGTCTGCGGCATATCGGCCGCCTCGAACGACAAGTCCTCGAGCACGCGCTCCATGATCGTATACAAGCGACGCGCGCCGATGTCATCGGTCTCCCGGTTGACGTGCGTGGCAATCTTCGCAATCTCTTCAATCGCCTCATGCGTGAACTCGACACCAATTTCTTCAGACTCGAGCAAAGCTGTGTACTGTTTGATGAGCGCCTGTGACGGTTCCGTCAAAATCTTCACGAAATCCTCTTCGGTCAGGCTGCTCAACTCGACACGAATCGGGAAACGTCCTTGAAGTTCTGGAATCAGATCGGACGGTTTCGCCATATGGAACGCGCCGGCTGCGATGAAGAGGACATGGTCCGTCTTGACCGGTCCGTATTTCGTGACGACCGTCGAACCTTCGACGATCGGCAAGATGTCACGTTGCACCCCTTCACGGGAGACGCCAGCGTGATCTTGTGACTTCGTGGCAATCTTATCGATCTCATCGACGAAAATGATCCCCATCTGTTCACTGCGCTGCACGGCCTCGTCGTGAACTTCATTCATGTCGAGTAAGTTCTCCGCCTCTTCAGCGACGATGAGCGGTCTGGCCTCCCGGACAGGAAGCTTTCGTTTTTTCCGTTTTTTCGGGACGATTTGGCCGAGCATGTCTTGCAGGTTCGACAATCCTTCCATCCCTTGACCTTGGAACAAATCGACGGTCTGCTTCTCTTCGAGGTTAACCTCGATCAAACGATCTTCCAACTCACCGAGCTCGAGTAAACGGCGTAGCTGTGAGCGGTCAGACGCATGCTCTGTCGATGGTTCTTGCGGCTTTTGGGCTTGCCCGCCGAACAACGCCTCAAACGGGTTGGCCGTGGTCGGTTCGGCTTTCGCCTTTCCTTGCAACGCATCAAGAATACGTTCTGTCGCAGCGGCCTCCGCCTCGTCTTTCACACCTTCCTTCTTGTCTTCTTTGACAAGACGTACGGATGCCTCGACGAGGTCTCGCACCATCGATTCGACGTCACGGCCGACGTAACCGACCTCGGTGAACTTCGTCGCCTCGACTTTAATGAATGGTGCTCCGACTAGTTTGGCTAGCCGACGAGCGATCTCGGTCTTCCCGACGCCGGTCGGTCCGATCATTAAGATGTTTTTCGGCGTGACTTCGTCGCGCAGGTCCGCACTCAACTTTTGACGGCGATAGCGGTTGCGAAGCGCGATCGCGACTGCCCGCTTCGCATCTTTTTGTCCGATGACGAACCGGTCTAGCTCCGACACGATTTGGCGTGGTGTCAATTCACGTTTCATTTTGAATCGCCTCCGATCGTTTCTACGATGACTTGGTCGTTCGTATAGACGCACAACTCGCCGGCAATCTCGAGGGCGGCCCGAGCAATCTCCTCGGCCGATTTCTCCGGTGAGTGGCGGACGAGCGCCCGGCCGGCCGCGAGGGCGTAGTTCCCTCCCGAACCGATCGCAAGAATCCCATCATCCGGTTCGATGACCTCACCGTTTCCGGAGACGAGCAATAGATGTTCGTCGTCCATGACGATGAGCAACGCCTCGAGTTGACGAAGCATCTTGTCACCGCGCCACTCTTTCGCGAGTTCGACAGCCGCTCGAGGGAGATTCCCATTATACATCTCTAGCTTCGATTCGAACTTCTCGAACAGGGTGAACGCATCAGCGACGCTTCCGGCAAATCCGGCCACAACTTTCCCGCCATAGAGCCGGCGTACTTTCTTTGCCTTGTTCTTCATGATGACGGCGTTACCGAGCGTGACTTGCCCGTCGCCGCTCATCGCGCCTTTGCCTTCGTGACGGACAGCGAAAATCGTTGTTGCATGGAACATAGTATGACCCCCTACTTTCTCGGATGTGTAGCTTGATAGACCGCCCGCAACCGTTCAGTCGACACGTGGGTATATCTGCCTGTCGTCGACAACGACTCATGGCCGAGCAGTTCTTGTACGGCACGCAGGTCCGCACCACGCTCGAGCATGTCGGTCGCGAAACTGTGACGGAGCGAGTGCGGCGTCAACGGCTTCTGAAGACCGCCGCGTTTTCTAAGCCGCTTCATCACATAACGAATTTGGTCTGTTGTCACTCGATTCCCTTTTTGACTGAGAAATAAAGCCGTTTCATGTGCCTCGACGTGCGCTTCCCGTACTTGCAAGTAGCGGTCGAGCGCCTCCTTGGCGTACTGACCGATCGGAACGTAGCGCTCTTTCTTCCCTTTTCCGACAACGTGAACGAAAGAGAGCGAGGCATCGTACGACGAAACGTCCATCCCGCACAGCTCGGCGACACGGATGCCGGTGCCGTACAACATCTCAATGATGGCGACGTCCCGTGCCTGAAGAAACGGGTCGTTCTCCTCTGCTGCCACGATGAGCAATTGTTCGACCTCACTCGGCACGGCAAAAGTCGGGATCGTCTTGCGGCGTTTCGGTGACGTCAAGCCATGAAACAGCGGCTCGCCCCCGGTCTCACGTGCGACGAACTTCCCGAACTGTTTCAGGCAAGACACTTTTTGCGACACGGTCGATGCCGCGGCCTCGGCCTCATAAAGCGCATATAAATAACGCCGCGCCGACTCCACATCATACGGTTCGAGATGTGTCGCTTGGCAATATGCGGCGTACTGGTCGAGCGTCTGCTCGTAAGAGCGTTTCGTGTGAGGCGACAGTCGTCGTTCGACTTGGCAATAGCGTAAAAATGATTGTTGATCCTCAACGAATCCCATCCTCTCGCCCCCTCAATTTCGGCTTAAAAACGCATGTTCCCGTCAAATCGAAATTAGCATAGCATACAGAATCGGAGGTGACAATAGAAACCCCTTCAATAATCTGAAAATTTTCAAAGTGTTGTACAAATTACACAATTGAAATTTAAATTCAAAAAAAAAGAGCCAAAAAATGGCTCCTTCCCCTTAAATCTCTTTAAACTGTTGAATCGTTTCAAGGGCACGATTCGCATACTTCTCGTAACGTTCTTGTTTCTTCATTTTCTTCGGCGCATCTTCGAGGGAAGGCACGAGACCGAAGTTGGCGTTCATCGGTTGGAAATGCTTACCGTCCGTTGTCGTGATGTAATGCGCCATCGATCCGAGCATCGTCTCACGCGGGAGAACGACGAGTTCTTCCCCTTGAATCAGTTTCGCTGCGTTGATCCCGGCGAGGAGACCTGAAGCGGCCGATTCCACGTAGCCTTCGACGCCTGTCATTTGTCCTGCGAAGAAGAGCGTATCACGCGTGCGCGCCTGATACGTCGGCTTCAACAAGTTCGGCGAGTTAATGAACGTGTTCCGGTGCATGACACCGTAGCGGACGATCTCAGCGTTCTCAAGACCAGGGATGAGCTGGATGATGCGCTTTTGTTCGCCCCACTTCAAGTGTGTCTGGAAACCGACCAAGTTGAAGAGCGTACCTGCCGAGTTGTCTTGACGGAGCTGGACGACCGCGTGCGGACGTTTGCCCGTTTTCGGGTCTTCGAGCCCGACCGGTTTCATCGGTCCGAACAGAAGCGTCTTCTTGCCGCGTTGTGCGATCACCTCGAACGGCATACACCCTTCGAAGTAAATCTCTTTCTCGAACTCTTTGAACGGAACGACTTCGGCTTTGACGAGTTCCTCATAGAAGACGTCGAACTCTTCTTCTGTCATCGGACAGTTCAGATAAGCCGCTTCTCCTTTGTCATACCGTGATTTCAAGTAGACTTTCTCCCGGTCGATCGTCTCGCCGTCAAGAATCGGCGCGGCCGCATCGTAGAAGTACAAGTAGTCTTCCCCAGTGAACGCTTTGAGCGACGCCGATAAGTCCGGCGACGTGAGCGGCCCGGTCGCCACGATGACGATGCCGTCCGGGATTGCTTGAATCTCTTCGTTATGCACGGTCACGTTCGGGTGGTTCTTCAACGTGTCCGTGACGAACCCGGCAAAGTCGTGGCGGTCGACGGCGAGAGCACCGCCAGCAGGGACGCTTGCCGTATCTGCCGCTTTCAAGATGAGCGAGTCGAGCGTGCGCATCTCTTCTTTCAATACGCCGACTGCATTTTGCAGGCCGTTCGCCCGAAGCGAGTTCGAGCAGACGAGCTCTGCGAATTGGTCGGTATGGTGGGCCGGTGTTTGACGCACCGGTCTCATTTCATATAAGTCGACTTGAATCCCGCGCTTCGCGAGTTGCCAAGCCGCCTCGGAACCGGCAAGGCCGGCCCCGATGACAGTTACACGTTGTGACAATCTTAATCCTCCTCTTGCTGATGTACCTCGGTGTGGGTACAGTTCGTACATTGATATTTCACGCCGTCCTTGATCTTCTTCTCGACCATCATCTTGCCGCATTCTGGACAAGGTTTCGCGACCGGTTTATCCCACGAGACAAACTCGCAGTCCGGATAGTTCGAGCAGCCATAGAACAGGCGACCTTTCTTGCTACGTCGCTCGACGACTTGGCCGTCTTCGCAACTCGGACAAGGGACACCGATTTCGACTTGGACAGGCTTCGTATTCGTACAGTTCGGAAAACCAGAACATGCCATGAACTTGCCGTAACGTCCCATCTTGATGACCATCGGTGATCCACAAATCTCACAGTCGATTCCAGCCGGCTCGTCTTTCACTTCGATTTTCTCGATTTCCTCCTCTGCACGCTTCAATCGCTTCTCGAAACTGCGATAGATCGGTGCCACGACATCGGTCCATTCGACTTCCTCATTCTCGATCGAATCGAGGAGCGTCTCCATGTCAGCCGTGAATTGGACAGTGATGAAATCATTGAAGTACTCGTTGATCATCTCGATGACGAGTTCTCCGAGCTCGGTCGGGACGAACTTCTTCTCTTCTAGCACGACGTAGCCGCGCTTTTGAATCGTATCGAGCGTCGGTGCGTACGTCGACGGACGACCGATGCCGAGCTCTTCCATCGCCCGGACGAGACGTGCTTCCGTATAGCGCGGTGGTGGTTGCGTGAAGTGTTGTTTCGGCTCGATCGTATCGAACGCGACCGTATCATCTACTTCAAGCGGTGGGAGCAACCCTTCTTTCTCGGGGTTCGTGTCCTCGATATCTTCATCTTTCGACTCGATATACACTTTCATGAAACCTGGGAACTTGACGGTCGATCCGTTGGCACGGAAAATCATGCCGTTCGATTCAACATCGATTTTCACCGTGTCCAGTACGGCCGGCGCCATCTGGCTCGCGACGAGGCGCTCCCAGATGAGTTTGTATAACCGGAACTGGTCACGTGACAAGTACGGCTTCATCGTCGCCGGGTCACGCAAAGCGGACGTCGGGCGAATCGCTTCGTGGGCGTCTTGAGCGTTCGTTGCCTTCTTCTCTTTTTGTTTCTGCGATGCGACATACTCTTCGCCGAACGTCGATTCGATGTACGACTTCGCTTCCGCTTTCGCCAAATCAGAGATTCGGGTCGAGTCGGTACGCATGTATGTGATCAAACCGACCGTTCCTTCTTTCTTGCCGAGGTCGATCCCCTCATACAGTTGCTGGGCGAGCATCATCGTCTTCTTGGCCCGGAAGTTGAGCTTACGTGCCGCATCTTGTTGAAGTGAACTCGTCGTGAACGGTAACGATGGATTCCGTTTCCGTTCTTTTTTCGTGACATCGACGACTTTGAACGATTCGCCGATCATCTCGAGCACTTTATCAGCGTCCGCCTCTGTCTTCAGCTCCATCTTCTTCCCGTCTTTCCCGTAGAAAGACGTCTCGAACGTCTCACCGTCATGGTTGAGGGTGAGTTTGATCGTCCAATACTCTTCCGGGTCGAAGGCGTTGATTTCGCGTTCGCGGTCGATGATCATTTTGACGGCTACCGACTGGACACGTCCGGCCGATAGTCCTTTTTTCACTTTCTTCCATAACAATGGACTCATCCCGTATCCGACGAGGCGGTCCAAAATGCGTCGGGCCTGTTGGGCGTCGACGAGATCGTGATTGATTTTTCGTGGGTGTTTGAACGATTCCTTGATGGCATCTTTCGTGATCTCGTTGAAGACGACACGACATTCAGTCGTCTCATCGACTCCGAGCGCACGTGCCAAATGCCATGCGATCGCTTCCCCTTCGCGATCCGGGTCAGCCGCGAGGAATATTTTCGTCGCTTTTTTAGCGGCCGTCTTCAATTCTTTCAAGACCGGCCCTTTTCCACGGATCGTAATATACTTCGGTTCGAAGTCATGCTCGACGTCGACACCGAGTTGACTCTTCGGTAAATCGATGACGTGACCCATCGAGGCCTTGACCGTGTAATTCGATCCTAAATAACGTTTAATTGTCTTTGCTTTCGCAGGTGATTCAACGATCACCAAATATTTTGCCATACATCTGCTCCCCTTTTAGAGGTCATTTAAATCCCTACCATAATATTCATGTTCTCGATGATTTGTCAACGTGCAATCATGAGATCGTTCACAATTTGATCGGGATTCGTCAATGGAATCGCACCTTCTTCGATTAATCGGTTCGGTCCGGCAGCGAGTGGATCGAGCGGGCTTCCCGGCACCGCGAACACCGTCTTTCCTTGCTCGAGTGCGTGACCGACCGTATTCATCGTCCCGCTCTGCTGGCGACTTTGCACGACGACAAGTCGGTCGCCGAGACCGCTGACGAGACGGTTCCGTTCTAAAAATTGAAATTTTTTCACGGGCGTCTCCGGAACGTACTCACTGAGCAACAAACCGTTTCGCTCGATTTTTCCGAACAGTTGTTTATGGGCGGCCGGATAAAGGTGTAAAAATCCAGATCCGAGCACGGCGACGGTCGGACGCTCCCGCGAGAGCGCAAGTTCGTGGACGAGCCCGTCGATGCCGAGCGCCCCCCCTGAAATCGAGACAGTTTCTTCTATTAAAGGATGCAAATAATCGACGAGCGGACGGCTGATTCGATTCAATTCACGACTTCCGACCAATGCGGTCGTTCTTTCTTGTAGTACCTCTAAATCCCCTCGGTAAAACAAGCAGTATGGCGGATTCGGGATGTGGAGCAATCGCTCCGGGAAATTCGGGTCCTCCCACGTGATGAAATGACGGTACGTTTGTGTGCTTTGCAGCGCCCGTTCGATTTTTCTCGATACAGAAGGCGTGGCGCGATACGCAGCATGAGAACCGGACAAGTAGTGATGGACGAACTCGACAGGCAACCGTTCGGCTGCAAAGCGGGCAATTGTTTGATTCATCACAATCTCCTTTATAAGAAAGAGGGATGAAGATTCATCCCTCAGACCGATTCGGCTTACGTCGTCGGTTGGCCCGTGACACAAGCTTCGTATAAACCTTTTTCTTTCAACACGCGGATGAGCGTCTCTCCGATGACAGCTGGTGTCTCGGCGACTTCAATGCCGTTAGCGTTGAGTGTCTTGATTTTCTCGGCTGCCGTTCCTTTGCCGCCCGAGATGATGGCGCCGGCATGGCCCATCCGTTTGCCTTCTGGGGCCGTTTGACCGCCGATGAAGCCGATGACCGGTTTCGTCATGTTCGCCTTCACCCATTCGGCCGCTTCTTCTTCAGCCGTTCCACCGATCTCACCGATCATGATGACCGCTTTCGTATCTTCATCCTCGTTGAACGCTTTGAGCGTGTCGATGAAGTTCGTCCCGTTGACCGGGTCGCCCCCGATGCCGACCGCAGTCGATTGACCGATGCCAGCCGTCGTCAACTGATGGACCGCCTCATACGTGAGTGTCCCTGAACGTGACACGATGCCGACGTGACCTTTCGTGTGGATATAACCTGGCATGATGCCAAGTTTTGCCTCACCTGGTGTGATAATCCCCGGACAGTTCGGACCGATGAGACGGGCCGGCTTGTCTTCGAGATATCGCTTCACTTGGATCATGTCGATCACCGGGATGCCTTCTGTGATACAGATGATCAACTCGATGCCGCTATCCGCCGCTTCCATGATCGAATCCGCCGCAAACGCCGGTGGTACGTAGATGATCGATGCGTTCGCACCAGTCGCTTCGACAGCTTCAGACACCGTGTTGAAGACCGGTACGTTGTCAAGAACGGTCGTGCCGCCTTTGCCTGGTGTGACCCCTCCGACTAGTTTCGTGTTGTACGCCAGCATCTGTTCACCGTGGAACAGACCTTGTTTCCCCGTGATCCCTTGAATGATCACTTTTGTATCTTGATTCGCCCAAATACTCATGTCGTTTCCCCCTTATCGAACGAGTGCCGCGATTTTTTCTGCACCGTCAGCCATCGAGCTCGCCGACGTGATCGCAAGTCCAGATTCATCGAGAATGCGTCGTCCCGCATCCACGTTAGTTCCTTCTAGGCGCACGACGAGTGGCAAGTCGAGCCCAATCTCTTTCGTCGCGGCGACGATACCTTCAGCGATAATGTCGCACTTCATGATTCCTCCGAAGATGTTGACGAAAATACCTTTTACTTGGTCGTCCGACAAGATCAGTTTGAACGCTTCGGTTACTTTTTCTTTCGTCGCACCGCCACCTACGTCGAGGAAGTTGGCGGGTTCGGCGCCGTAGTGCTTGATGATATCCATCGTCGCCATCGCGAGCCCAGCCCCGTTCACGAGGCAACCGATGTTGCCGTCGAGCGCGATATAGCTGAGGTCGTGTTTCGACGCCTCGACTTCACGCGGGTCTTCTTCTGTCGTGTCCCGGAGGTCAACGATGTCCGAATGACGGTAGAGCGCGTTGCTGTCGAAGTTGAGCTTCGCGTCGAGTGCGATGACGTGGCCGTCTTTCGTCGTGACGAGCGGGTTGATTTCCGCGATCGTGCAATCCGTCTCGACGTATACTTTGTACAGTTTCATGACCATGTCACTGAACTTGTTGACGAGTTTTGTCGGTACTTCCATCTTGAACGCGAGTCGGCGGGCCTGGAACGGACGAAGTCCGACGACAGGGTCGACGATTTCCTTATGAATCTTCTCCGGTGTATGTTCAGCGACTTCCTCGATGTCCATACCACCTTCAGATGAACCCATGATGACAATTCGGCCGATCGAACGGTCAAGCACAAGTCCTAAGTAAAATTCTTGATCGATTGCAGAACCTTCTTCAATGTAAAGACGTTGGACGACTTTACCTTCTGGTCCTGTCTGATGCGTGATGAGCGTCTTGCCAAGAATCTCTGCTGCATACTGTTTGACTTCTTCATCCGTCTTCGCAAGTTTGACACCGCCGGCTTTACCGCGGCCCCCTGCGTGGATTTGTGCTTTGACTACTTTCAGTTCGCCGTCAAGCTTGGCGGCGGCGGCAACTGCCTCTTCAACCGTGAACGCCGGATAGCCCGTAGGTACGGCCACACCAAACGCCCGAAGCAGTTCTTTTGCCTGATACTCATGGATATTCATTTCATTTCCCCCTTAGTCCCCTTTAATATCGGCACGTCTATTGTAACGAAAAACTGAAAGCGCTGTCTATCGTTCTTGCTTTAACTTTTCATCTTTTTTTCACATCTACCTGTAGACATCTTTGATTTTGTCCTGTTCCATCTGATAAAGAAACACAAAGAGCTCGGCGATGACTTGATATAAGTCGTCAGGGATGTGCTCTTCAATGTGCAACGCACCGAGCAGAGACAAGAGGGCCGGGTCCTCATGGATCGGGACACCGTTCGCTTGCGCGAGCGCGAGCATCCGCTCAGCGACGAGTCCGCCGCCTTTGGCGACGACGCGCGGGGATTCCATTGATTGCTCATACGATAAGGCGATCGCTTGTTTTCGTTCCGTCATATGCGTCGGTCCACCTTTCCGAGCGGTGCGAACACTTCCGGCACCGACTCCACTTTCTCCTCGAAGACAAATCGGGCAAGCTCGTAGCCGTTCGACTTGAGCGCCGCGACGAGCACTGGCTCATAGGCGTGAACGAACGGCGAAAGATCGTGTCGCTCATTGAACACTTTGATCGTGATATGTCGCTTTTGTACGAGCAAGTCGATGCCGGTTTCCCCGAAGCGTGGAGTCTCCAAGAACAAGACGATGCGGGCATGGTCGGAATCGACAATGTCGCGTTTCGGGGCCTCGAGCCGAAAACGAACTTGTTCGAATGGACCTAAGTGCGGTATGTGAAATGATTGAGCGACAAACGGCGGCGTCTGCACCGCGTTAAACGTCTCCTGCGCCTTGACGAACTGTTCGAACTTCGCATCCCCTTTCACTTTGAACAAATCGCCGACCAACTGTTTCAAGTCGGCCCCGGCCCCGCTCTCGAGCAACTTTTGCCCTTGCGCTTTGAGCGGTTCCGGTGTATCGAACGGTTGTCTGGCGAGGCGAGCGAGCTCGGAGGTGAGCAGGGCGAGCGGTGAACGGACGGGTTGTCCGTCCGGCGCTTGCGGCACGACTTTTAAGACGAGCTTCGGTTCGAGGTCGGTGACGACCATCTTATATGTCACGTTCTCTTTGACGTCGGCATTCACCCCGACACGAAACAGCCCTTGCGGCAGCTGCATGACCGCTTCATTGCCGGGCAACAGTTGTAGCACCCGACCGACGACCGTGTTGCCGATGAGCAACGGCCGTGAGGTTTGTTCGGTGACTTTGAACGGCATGACCCCTTGGTGGTCGATCCGCATCCGGCTCCCTCCTTCACATATGTTTGATCGGGGCGAACGACTTCCGGTGAATCGGTGTGACCCCGTGTTCCGCAAGCCCCGTCAAGTGATCTTTCGTCCCGTAGCCCGCGTTTCGCTCAAAACCGTAACCGGGATACAAGACGGCATAGTCTTCCATCATCTTGTCACGCATGACTTTGGCGACGACGCTCGCCGCCGCGATCGAGACGCTCAACGTGTCTCCTTTGACGAGCGACGTCTGCTTCGTGTCGATGTCGAGTGTCATCGCATCGACTAACAACGCGTCGACGCCGTCGAGTTGACGGACCGCCTCCATCATCGCGAGCTTCGTCGCTTCATAAATGTTGATTTGATCAATCGTCGCCGCGTCGACGATCCCGACGCCGACGACCGCTTGCTCGAGTATTTCCGTGCACGCCCGTTCTCGTGCCGATTTCGTCATCTGCTTCGAATCGTTGAGGCCGGGACTATAAAATCCTTCCGGTAAAATGACCGCTGCCGCGACGACCGGCCCGGCGAGCGGTCCTCGGCCGACCTCATCGACGCCGGCAACAAGGGCGTACCCGTCTGCCCGAAGCGCCGCTTCATGCGCGGACCGGCGGACAAAGTCGTCTAAAAGTGCCCGTTCGGCCTCGAACCGACGCTCACGTTGCCGCAGGAGCGCCTGGACCCCGGTCCGCGGGTCATTACCTAGCTCGCGCTTCACGTCTTCCCACTCCTCATATCGGACGGTCTGAAGCCGTTGTTTAATCTGTTGAATCGTCACAATATGCCTCCTATCCAAAAAAGCCCTGTTTGCACAGGGCTTCACGCCATCTCGTGGTCGTCCGGTGTCTCAAGAGAGATCCGGCCGATCTTTTCGTGACGCAATTCATTTAACAACAATTCGCTCGCTTTCTCAAAGTCGACGTAGCCGCCGCTGATGAGACCGCGTTTCTTGCCAATCTGTTCAAGCAGTTCGACCGCATCCTCCGGCAACTCATCCAGTTTGAAGCGGTCCTTCAACTGTTCCGGGTACCGCGCCCGGAGCTCGCGCGCCGTGTACAGGGCGATATCGTCCAAGTTCAAGATTTCGTCCTTGATCGCTCCTGTCGCCGCCAGACGATAGCCGACGAGCTGGTCCTCGAACTTCGGCCACAAAATCCCCGGTGTATCGAGCAGCTCCATCTCGCCGCCTTTCATTTTGATCCATTGCTGGCGCTTCGTCACACCCGGGCGGTCACCCGTGATGGCGATGTTGCGCCCGGCGAGGCGGTTGATGAGCGTCGACTTCCCGACGTTCGGGATACCGATGATGAGAGCACGGATTGGGCCAGGGTTACGGCCTTTCTCACGCATCCGGTCGTGCTTCTCTTTCATGAGCTTCTCGGCACCCGTCATGAGCTGCTTCAAGCCTTTGCTGTGCTTCGAGTCGACGGCGACGACTTCGACGTCGTCACGCTTGAACGCTTTGAGCCAAGCGTCCGTCACGACAGGGTCGGCCATGTCGGCTTTATTGAGCACGATGAGACGCGGCTTGCCCGCCGTGATCTCATCGACGATCGGGTTTCGGCTCGACTGTGGGACGCGTGCATCGACGAGTTCGATGACGACATCGATCAGCTTGATCTTTTCTGTTACTTGTCTTCTTGCTTTGGCCATGTGGCCAGGAAACCATTGAATTGCCAAAAAAACACCACCTTATTCTTCTACCGTCCCGAAGTCGTCTAGCGGCCAGAACACGAAGTTCGTTTTGCCGACGACATCCTCTTTCGAGACGAGACCGATTTCTCGGCTATCTTTCGAGTTTTGTCGATTGTCCCCCATGACGAAGTAATGACCGTCTGGGACGACCGACTCGCCCGTCACTTGTTCGAGCGTAAAGTTCTCGGTGAGCGGGAACCCGTTCATTTGGGCGCGGAAGTCATCCAAGTAAGGCTCCCCGACCGCCTCTCCGTTCAAATAGAGCGTATCGTCACGATATTCAAGCGTGTCGCCAGGGATGGCGATGACGCGTTTGATGTAATCTTTCGATTCGGTCGCATGGAAGACGATGATGTCCCCGCGATCGAGCTCTCCGATATAGTTCGAGATTTTACTGACGATCATGCGATCGGCATTTTGGAGCGTCGGCATCATCGATTCTCCTTCGACGATGACAGGTACAAAGATGAACGTTCGGATCACGAACGCGATGACGAGCGCTACAACGATCGCCTTAATCCAACTGAACACTTCTTTCAACATGCCTCACTCCTCTATCCGTTTGAACTTATTGTACTAGAAAAAAAGAAGCTTGTCGCAAGCGACAAGCTTAATCCCCATCTTAACGACGGATTTCTTTAATACGTGCTGCTTTACCGCGAAGGTTGCGGAGGTAGTAAAGTTTCGCACGGCGGACTTTACCGTAACGAACGACTTCGATTTGCGCGACACGTGGTGAGTGAAGCGGGAATGCACGCTCAACACCTACGCCGTAAGAGATCTTACGGACTGTGAATGTTTCGCTGATGCCGCCACCTTTACGCTTGATGACTACGCCTTCGAACATCTGGATACGCTCACGCGTTCCCTCTACGACTTTAACGTGGACACGTACTGTGTCACCAGGACGGAAAGCAGGTACGTCCGATTTGAATTGTTCTTCTGTGATTTCACGGAACAGTTTTTGTGTGTTCATGAATGTATTCTCCTTTTTCTTCAATGTTCATATCTTCATATGCCCAGGCATCCAATAGCGGAACATCGGTAATCGGCGGGGTTAACCCACATGCTCAAACATAGCATAAATTGTTCAATCGCGCAACGACTCGAGAAACTTTTTATCGGTTTCAGTCAGCCCGGCTTGCTCGAGCAGCTCGGGACGGCGTCGATGCGTGCGCAACAGCGATTGCTCGCGGCGCCACGTCTCGATTTTCGCATGATTGCCCGACAACAGCACGTCCGGCACTTTGAGGCCGCGGAAGTCGGCAGGACGCGTGTAATGCGGGTATTCGAGCAGTCCGGTCGAGAACGAGTCGTCCTCATGGCTCGCCTGGGCCCCTAACACATCAGGCAACAGACGGACCGTCGCATCGATCATGACCATTGCCGCGAGTTCACCTCCGGTCAAGACGAAGTCCCCGATCGACACTTCGTCTGTCGCGAGTTCGTCATGGATCCGTTGGTCGAACCCTTCGTAGTGGCCACATAGGAAGATGAGATGCTCTTCCCGGGCCCACTCTTCAGCGACACGTTGGGTGAACGGTCGGCCCGTAGGCGTCGTGACGATGACACGAGGCCGCGTCTTCTCGATCGCATCGTATGCGTCGAAGATCGGCTGAGGGGTGAGCAGCATGCCCGCTCCCCCGCCGTACGGATAGTCATCGACTTTCTGGTGCTTGTTCGTCGAATAGTCACGGAAGTTGATGTAGTTCACTTCTAGCTGTCCGAGCGTGCGCGCCCGTCCGACGATCGAATGGTCGAGCGGGGCGAACATCTCGGGGAAAAGTGTCAAGACATCAATCTTCATCGTCAATCATTCCCGGAATCGGGGTGATGATGACACGCTTGGCATCCACGTCGATCTCACTGACGACCGACTCGATGTACGGGATGAGCGCGTCCGGTTTATTAGGGCGCTTGATGACCCAGACGTCGTTCGCGCCTGTCTCGAAGATGTCATCGATGACGCCGATGACGTCCCCGTCGACGACGGCCTCGCAGCCGATGATCTCGTGGTAATAAAACTCATGTTCCGGAAGCTCATGCACATGCTCGGCATGGACGTACAGCTTCATTCCTTTATACTTCTCGACGAGGTTGATGTTCTCGAACCCTTTGAACGTGACGAGATGGAACTGTTTGTGCGGACGATACGTCGTCACTTCAAACGGCATCTTCTTACCATCGACATCGAGATAGAGCGTCGTGCCTTTTTTAAAGCGCTCCTCGGGGAAATCGGTGGCGGCGAGCACTTTCAGCTCACCTTTTAATCCGTGCGTGTTGGCAATCTTTCCAACGTATAACCAATCCATTGTATCCCTCCTCACAAAAATAGGCCGACCCCATAAAAGGTCGGCCACAGCATTACTTCGCGTTTTTCGCGTTGTGGAATTTCTCCATGATCCCTGCTTTAGAGAACAAGTTACGAACTGTGTCAGATGGCTTAGCGCCGTCTGCCAACCATTTGAGAGCGAGTTCTTCGTTGATGCGAACTTCTGCTTCAGGTTTTGCAACCGGGTTGTAGTGTCCTACTTGCTCGATGAAACGGCCATCACGTGGTGAACGTGAATCAGCGACAACGATCCGGTAGAAAGGTGATTTTTTTGCGCCCATGCGCTTGAGACGAATTTTAACTGCCATGGTAATATACCTCCATCATGTGTTTAAGAATTGACAACTTTAATAGTATACTGCTTTTTTGTCCGACTGACAAAAGTTTTATTAGAAGAACGGAAGACCGAGGCCTTTTTTCTTCCCTTTCATTTGTCCTGACATCTGCTTCATCAGCTTCTTCATGTCGTCGAACTGTTTGATGAGGCGGTTCACTTCCTGGATGGAGCGACCGCTTCCTTTTGCGATTCGCTTACGACGACTCGCGTTGAGCACTTCTGGATGCGCGCGCTCATGCTTCGTCATCGAGCGGATGATCGCTTCGACGTGATCGAGTTGTTTCTCGTCGATTTGGACGTTCTTCAACCCTTTCATCTTACCTGCACCAGGTAACATCGAAAGTAACTCATCAATCGGGCCCATGTTTTTCACTTGACCCAATTGCTCGATAAAATCATCGAACGTGAATGATGCATCGCGCATTTTGCTCTCGAGCTCTTTGGCGGCATCTTGGTCCATCTGTGACTCGGCTTTTTCAATGAGCGTGAGCACGTCACCCATTCCGAGAATCCGTGACGCCATGCGTTCCGGATGGAAAGGTTCGAGGGCATCCAACTTTTCACCGAGACCGACGAATTTGATCGGCGCTCCCGTGACTGCCTTAATTGAAAGGGCTGCCCCACCACGTGTGTCTCCGTCGAGCTTTGTGAGCACGACCCCGGTGATCCCGAGCAACTCATTGAAGCTGTCGGCCACGTTGACCGCATCTTGTCCCGTCATCGCATCGACGACGAGGAAGATTTCATTTGGTTTGGCGATCGCTTTCACGTTTTCGAGCTCACCCATGAGCGTCTCGTCAATGTGAAGGCGACCAGCCGTATCTATCAACACGAAATCGTGATGATTTGTTTTGGCGTGCTCGAGTGCTTTCGTCACGATCTCTTCCGGTTTCACTTGGTCGCCAAGTGAGAACACCGGTAGATCGAGCTGTTTGCCGAGCGTCTCGAGCTGCTTGATGGCCGCGGGGCGATAAATATCGGCCGCGACGAGAAGCGGACTCCGGTTATGCTTTTTGCGAATCAAGTTCGCTAGCTTGCCGGTCGTCGTCGTCTTACCCGCACCTTGTAATCCGACCATCATGACGACCGTCGGCGGTTTCGAGCTAAAGGTGATCGGGACGACATCGCTACCCATCAAAGTCGTTAACTCTTCGTGAACGATTTTGACGACTTGTTGTCCTGGCGTCAACGATTTCATGACGTCTTGGCCGATGGCCCGTTCTTTCACGTCGTTGACGAACTGTTTGACGACTTTGAAGTTGACATCGGCTTCAAGGAGCGCGAGGCGAACTTCACGCATCATCTCTTTGACATCAGCCTCGGAGATTTTTCCTTTGCCGCGCATCTTCGCAAGTGACGCCTGCAATCGTTCTGATAATCCTTCAAATGCCATGCTTCAGCCCCCTACTCTAAATTCTCAAGCGCCGAAATCGTCTCCGTCGCGTCGGGCGAAAGCTCGACTTGACGTTTGAGCGTCTGGAGCAGAAGTTGGCGCTGTTCGTATTTCGTGAACAAGCCTAATTTCTCCTCGTACTGCTCGAGCATCGTTTCAGTACGCTTTATGTTATCGTAGACCGCTTGACGGCTGACTTCGAACTCTTCCGCAATCTCTCCGAGCGAAAAGTCATCTAGGTAATAAAGAGACATATAGTTGCGCTGTTTCGGCGTGAGAAGCGCTTGATAAAAATCGAACAAATAGTTCATTCGATTCGTTTTTTCGAGCGACATCCGTTCCACCTCCACATGTTAAGTGAAATCCCTTTACAACTACCAATAGTACAGCCGTCCTAACCTCTTGTCAAGTTTTTTTCTTAACAGTGAAAGTTAGGCGAGGTCATCGTTTCGTTGTTCTTTTTCTTCAAATACGTCGCCGAATAGTCCGAGCACGAACTGTTCCGGGTCGAACGGTTGTAAATCATCAATCTTCTCGCCGAGACCGACGTATTTGACCGGGATATCGAGCTCGTTTCGGATTGCGAGCACGATGCCGCCTTTGGCCGTCCCGTCGAGTTTCGTCAAGACGATTCCGCTCACGTTCGTCGCTTCTTGGAACGCTTTCGCTTGCATCATCGCGTTCTGCCCCGTCGTCGCGTCAAGTGCAAGGAGCACCTCGTGCGGTCCGTTCGGGACTTCCCGTTCGATGACACGCTTCACTTTCTCAAGTTCTTTCATCAAGTTGACCTTGTTTTGAAGACGGCCCGCCGTGTCACAGATGAGGACGTCGACCCCGCGCGACTTCGCCGCCTGGACGGCATCGAAGACGACAGCGGCCGGATCAGACCCTTCCGCCTGCCGGATGACCGGGACGCCGGCCCGTTCGCCCCATACTTGGAGTTGGTCGATCGCCCCGGCCCGGAACGTGTCGCCTGCCGCGAGCATGACCGAACGCCCTTCAGATTTTAATTGATGGGCGAGCTTCCCGATCGTCGTCGTTTTCCCGACCCCGTTCACGCCGACGAACAAGATGACGGTCAACCCGTCTTGCATGTTCAACTCCCGTTCCGCCTCGTCTTCTTGAAGTCGTTTTGCCACGACTTCGACGAGCGCGTCACGGACGCTCTCAGGGTCCCGTAAGTTGCGGCGCTTCACTTCCTCTTTTAAATCTTCGACGAGGTCCATCGTCGTCGTCACACCGACGTCCGCTTGGATGAGCAAGTCTTCGAGTTCGTCGAAGAAATCCTCATCGACTTCTCGGAAGCGGTAGACGAGATCGTTGACGGCGCTCGCGAACCCGTCGCGCGTCTTCGTCAATCCGTCCGTAAATTTTTGGGACACTTCTTGTGTCGAGGTCGTCAATTTATCTTTTAATTTTTTAAAAAAACTCAAGTCAATTCCTCCATCTCTTGTTCCGTCTCGACGACGCGCTTCGCTTCGGCCAACTCGACCGAAAGCACCTCGGAGACCCCGTTTTGTTGCATCGTCACACCGTACAGCATGTCAGCCGCCTCCATCGTCCCTTTGCGGTGGGTGATGATGACGAACTGGGTGTCGATCGACAGCGTCCGCACATACTCGCCGAAGCGATGGACGTTCGCCTCGTCGAGTGCCGCCTCGACTTCATCGAGGACACAAAACGGTACCGGGCGCGTCTTCAAGATGGCAAATAGTAAGGCAATCGCCGTCAGTGCCCGCTCCCCGCCTGACAACAGGCTGAGCGTCTGCAATTTCTTCCCTGGCGGTTTCGCTACGATATCGATTCCCGTATTGAGAAGATCGCCATCGTCAGTCAATTTCAAATCGGCCTCACCGCCACCGAACAGCTCTTTGAACGTCTGTTTGAAGTGGTTCCGGACCGACGTGTACGTCTCATTGAACAGGCGCGTCACTTCGCGGTCCATCTCCGAGATGATCTCGTACAAGTCTTCTTTGGCGCTCACGAGGTCATCGCGTTGCTCCGATAAGAACGTGAAACGTTCGTTGACGATGTCGAACTCTTCAATCGCGTTCACGTTCACCGGCCCGATCTCCTCGATTTGACGGACGAGCAGCTTGAACTCCTCGCGCGCTTCGTCGAGCGGCAAATCGAGCGCCGGAAGGAGCTCAAAGACGAGTCCCCGTTCCTCGAGCGCGTCGAGCTTCCACTGCCGTTTCAACTCGAGCTCATTCAGCATCGTCTCGGCTTTCCGTACTTCCGCGTCGAGGCGACGCAATAGGTCTGATGCCTGTTGCTCCCGTTGACGAAGGATGCGATGCGACTCTTCTTGCGCCTTCAGTCCGATCGTCTCCTTGTCGAGCTGTCGTTTGAGCGTCTCCATTTGCATCGTGGCCGCCTCATGGCTGACACGCAATTCGGCCGATGAGATGACTTTCCCGCTCGCGAGACGGCCGAGCTCGGCCTCGATCTGCCCGAGCCGGGTGACGAGTTTCAGACGTTCATCTTCTAGCCGCTCGGCTTCGGCCTCGACCCGTTCCACTTCGAGCGTGTGCCGCTGTCGGTCGAGCTCGTTTTGACGCAGCGTCTCACGCAGTTCATCGGTCGTTTCGGCACCTCTTGCCTGTTCGACACGAAGCGATTCGAGTTCTTTCCGGAGCGCCTTCTCTTTCGTCGAGGTCGTCGCGATTTCTTCGGCGAGACGAGCGAGTTCTGCTGTCGACGACTCAATCGTCTTCGTATAACGATTCATCTCGTGGTCAAACAGTTCTAGCTGTGCCTTTGCGTCTTGACTGACGCGTTCAAGTTCACGATACGCCGCCTCACGTTCTCGAAGAGCGGTCTCGTTGTTTCGTTTCTCCGCCCGCAACGTCTGCAGTTCCGTCTCCAGGCGTCCGAGTGCCTCCGTATACTCGGTCACGCGCAACTGTTGCTCGTGAAGCATGGCGAGCCCTTGCGTGAGACCTTGTTTCAAATCATCGAGTTCACGTGACTGGGTGAACAAGGCGACCCCTTGTTTCCGGCTCCCACCGGTCATCGAACCGCCGACGTTGACGATGTCACCGTCTAACGTGACGATCCGGTAACGATATCCGGTCGTCTGGGCGATCCGGTTCGCGACTTCAAGCGTCTTGGCGACGATGACCGCCCCGAGAAGCGATCGTTTCAACTTTTCATACGTCGCTTCCGTCGAGACGAGGTCGGATGCGACCCCGATGAACCCGTCCATCGCTTCAAGCCGATGGACGACTTCAGACGGGACGAAACGCTCCTTGACGGTCGTCATCGGAACGAACGTCGCCCGGCCGGCACTCGCCCTCCGCAGCTTGTCGATCTCGCGGCGCCCGACCGACTCATCTGTGACGACGATATGTTGTTGCGTCTGACCGAGCGCCGTCTCGATGGCGGCCTCGTATGTCGGGAGCACCTGGATCAGTTCCGCCACGGCACCGAGCACACCGGGACCGCGGTCTTTCAAGACGAATTTGACCGCATGGAAGTATCCCTCATACGATTGTTTCATCCGTTCAAGCATGTCGATCCGGTCTTCGGTCTTTTGGCGGCGCCGGTCAAGGTCATGATACGACTGTTCCGCCCGCGTCAATTTGTCACGCAGCGTTGCCGCCTCGGCCGTCAACTCGTCTTCACGCTCGAGCAGTTGCTGCCACGTGGCACGTGACGCGTCGAGGCGTGCTCGTTCGCTGTCGAGCGCTTCCGTCTGCTCCGACCGGACGTCCAGACGATCTTTGTTTTCCCGCAACAACCGTTCCGTCGCTTCTTTTGCCTGTTCGATATCCCGCTCTTCGCGCTTCTGTTGATTCGTGAGCGTCGCACGCGTCGTCGCGAGCTCGAACGCCTCGCTCTGGAGCGAGTCGATTTCCGCGTCGAAATCACGCGATGCGGCCTCGAGCTTTTTGTCGAGTTCGCTTCGCGCCGACTCGACCGTTTCGAGCGCCGCACGTTTTGATGCCAAGTCAGTCCGTGCCGCCTGGAGCCGAGCATCTAACTGCTCCAGTTCGCCTGACGACTCTTCTTGTTGCCGTTCGAGACGTTCCTTCGTCTCGGCACCGTGTTCTTCACGAGCTTTCGCCAAATTGATCTCACCGACGAGCCGTTCGAGCTCGGTCGCTTGCGTCCGCTCTTGTTGATGGAGCGCCTCGAGCTCTTCCCGTTTGTTTACGAGCGTCGTCTCGAGCTCGGTCCGTTCGCCGACGATCGCCTCGAGCACGGTGTTTTGTCTCGCCTTTTCGCCCGTCGCCGTCTCGAGCCCGGTGCGGCTAGCGGCCAAGTTTTCACCGAGCTCGGCAATCTCGGCTCCGAGTATGCCCGTCTCGAGCTCATCGTGACGGGCTTTCGCGACTTGGTACTCTCGTGCGAGCGCAGCTTGCTCACGGAGCGGTTCGACCCGGTCGGCCAGCTCATACAAAATGTCGTCGACTCGGGATAAGTTCAATTCTGTATCTTGGAGCTTGCGTTCGGCTTGCTTTTTACGTTGCCGATACTTCAAGACGCCTGCCGCTTCTTCGATGACAGCACGGCGATCTTCCGGTTTCCCGGAGATGACTTGTTCGACGCGGCCTTGTCCGATAATCGCGAACGCGTCGCGGGACAGACCCGTATCCATGAACAAATCGATAACATCTTTTAACCGGCATGGTTTTTTGTTCATGAAATAGTCGCTATCGCCGCTGCGTGACACGCGTCGGGTCACGCTCACTTCTTCATACGGCAGCCGTAAATGCGCATCCGTGTTATCGAGGACGAGCGTCACTTCGGCTACGTTCCGATGGTTCTCGCCTTCACTGCCGGCAAAGATGACATCTTCCATTTTGGCGCCTCGGAGCGATTTGGCCGACTGCTCACCGAGCACCCAGCGCACCGCATCCGATATATTTGATTTTCCGCTACCGTTCGGCCCAACCACGGCGGTGACACCGGGGCGGAAATCTAGTTCAATCCGCTTGGCAAACGATTTAAAGCCAGCGAGTTCGATTCGTTTTAAGTGCATCGTGACCATCCTATCCTCAGTAAGCATTCATTCGTTTATTTTACCACAGTTGACAGTTCGTCAAAATGCTAGAATCATGCTATTCTTAAAAGAACTGTAGAAAGGGGTACGACACATGACGAACGAACAAATGATCGAGGAAATTCTCGACAAAATGAACATCATCAATCGCGGCGCCATCAAAGCCGAAGAATATAACCGCGCCGACGCCACCGCCGTGAAAGAGATTTATGACTACGTGATGAACCGATCATCATTGTCGATTTCTGAAGTCGACGGCATCGTCGAAGAACTCGGACAATTGACGTAACGAAAAAGAGTGGACCAACTTCGGTCCACTCTTTTTTATAGGTCGGCGTAGCGACGGTTGAACTCGATCAACGCCTCTTTCGCCGCGATTTGCTCGGCTTCTTTCTTCGAACGTCCGATCCCTTCCCCGACGATATCGTCCGACAGACGGGCGTGAGCGACGAACTCCCGGCTATGGGCCGGACCTCGCTCTTCGATGATCGTGTACGCCACCGGGCCAAGCCCTTCTCGTTGCACGCTCTCTTGGAGCTGACTCTTATAGTCTGTCTGCTCTTCAAACACACCGGCCAAGACTTTCGGAAAAACCGCTTCGGCGAGGAACTGTTCGACTGGTTCGATCCCTTGGTCGAGATAGAGCGCCCCGATGTACGATTCAAACACATCAGCGAGCAAGGCCGGGCGCTTGCGTCCCCCGGTCAACTCTTCTCCTTTTCCAAGCAAGATGAACTCAGAGAAAGCGTAAGCTTCTGCAAAGTTCACGAGCGAAGGCTCACAAACGATGGCCGCCCGTAACTTCGTTAATTCCCCCTCGGAGCGCTCCGGATACGTCTCATACAAGAAGCGGGACACTGTCAACTCGAGCACCGCATCTCCTAGAAACTCTAACCGCTCGTTGTCTTTTTTCAGACCGCGTTGTTCATTGACGTAAGAAGAATGCGTGAACGCCTGCATCAACAGTTCTTTGTTCGTAAACTGTACAGCGAGTCGTTCTTCGAGTCCCGTGAACTGTTCGATGATTCGGGCCCGTTCCAATTCATTTCGTCGACGGCGTTGCGCCGATCCTTGACGGTCAAACCGTCGTTTATCCTTTGTCATAGTTCCCTCCAAATAGAAGCATGCCCACCGCTCAAAACGAGCGGTGGGAAGCTGGATTACAATTTAGTTTCGATGTATGCGACAACGTCGCCAACTGTCGCGAGTTTCTCTGCATCTTCGTCTTCGATCGTGATGTCGAACTTGTCTTCGAGGTCCATGACCATTTCCATCACTTCGAGCGAGTCAGCGCCGAGGTCGTCTTTGAATGATTTGTCGGCTGTGATTTCAGATACGTCTTTCCCGAGCTTTTCTGCCACTGCTGCTTGTACGTCTACTAAAATTTGTTCTTTTGTCATGATTAAATCCCTCCAGATTAAAGTATATAAAATGTGTTGTGATTGGTAAAGTTCTGTTTTACGCCATCGTCATGCCGCCGTCGACGGCGATCGTCTGCCCGGTGACATACGCGGCTTGATCGGAAGCAAGGAATGAGACGAGGTTGGCCACGTCTTCGACTTGTCCGAAACGGTTGAACGGAATTTGTCCGAGCGTCGCTTCCCGCTGTGCTTCCGTGAGCGCATCGGTCATATCGGTCTGGATGAAGCCCGGACAAACGGCGTTCACGGTGACGTGACGACCCGCGAGCTCGCGCGCCACCGATTTCGTCAAGCCGATGAGGCCTGCTTTCGCCGCCGCATAGTTCGCTTGGCCCGCGTTCCCCGTGATCCCGACGACCGAGGCGATGTTGATGATGCGTCCTGACGTCGACTTGAGGAGCGGTCGCGTCACGGCCTGTGACGTCAAAAACGCACCTTTCAAGTTCGTCGATAAAACGGCATCAAAATCATTCTCTTTCATCCGCATGAGCAGGCCGTCACGTGTGATGCCGGCGTTGTTCACGAGACAATCGACGCGACCGAACGTGTCGAGCGCCGCCTTGACGAGTGTCTTCACGTCTTCGGCGTTCGAGACGTCAGCTTGGACGGCAATAGCTTCTCCGCCCGCTTCTTCGATCGCGGTGACGACCGCGTTCGCTTTCTCAACACTACCCGAGTAATTTACGACGACCCGAAAGCCGTCTTCCCCTAAACGCTTCGCGATGGCGGCCCCGATCCCGCGGGACGCGCCGGTCACGATTGCAACATGGTCATGCACGAACTTCTCCTCCTAACGATGCCACTTCTTCTAACGTCGTCGCTTGCTTGATCGTCACATTCTTGTCGATCCGCTTGATCAGACCCGAAAGCGGTGACGCCGGGCCGAACTCGATGAACGTATCGACACCTGCGTCGATCGCTTTGCGGACGCAATACTCGAAACGGACAGACGCATACAGCTGCTCGGTAAGGAGCGCTTTCAGCTTGTCCGGGTCCGTGTGCACGTCGGCATCGACGTTCGAGATGATCCCGACCGAGGCCGGTTTGAACGGTGACGAGGCAAGCACGTCTTTGAACCGCGTCGCAGCCGGCATCATGTACGAGCTATGGAACGGTCCCGACACGTCGAGCGGTAACACACGCTTCGCGCCGGCTTGTTTCAATTCCGTCTCCGCCTGTTTGACGGCATCGACATGTCCCGAGATGACGAATTGGCCCGGACAGTTATAGTTGGCGATTTGTACAAGGTTACCGCTAGCACTGATTTTCTCTGTCACATGGAACGCTTCAGCGACATCGGTCATCCCGATGACCGCCGCCATCGTTCCGTCTTTCACCTCTGACATGAGTTTACCGCGCTCACGGACGAGCACGCTCGCTTCTTCGAGGTCGATGACGCCCGCGATGACGAGTGCCGCATACTCCCCGACGCTATGCCCGATGACGACGTCCGGTGTCGCACCCGTCTCACCGTAAGCGAGAGCGAGCGACGCCGCATGCGCCACGATGGCAGGTTGCGCCACTTCCGTCTGTTGCAAGTCTTCTTTCGACCCGGCCGCCATCACGTCGAGTAAATCAAACCCGAGGCGACGACCGATCGTTTGTAGCGTTTCAGGATTGTTTAAGAACGTTTGGCCCATGCCGACGGCTTGTGACCCTTGTCCTGGAAATACCCATGCTGTCTTCCCCATGTACTCACCTTCTTTACGTTAGTCTGTCGTTTCTTTCGCTTGCTTGATTTTCGTGACGACGTCATGCTCGACCATGATTTTCGCTTGTTTGAGCGCGCTCATGATGGCAAGGGCGTCACTTGACCCGTGTGCTTTAATGACAGGGGCGTTAATGCCGAACAGGCCGGCCCCGCCATGTTCACGGTAATCTAATGTTTGTTTTAATTTCTGTAACTTTGGCTTTAAGACGAGAGCGGCAAGCTTCGAGACAAGGTCACTCGTGAACTGTTCTTTCAACATTTTCATGAGCATCGAGGATGAGCCCTCGACCCCTTTCAACAAGATGTTACCGGCGAACCCTTCGGTCACGATGACATCGACATCTCCTGACATCGCCTCACGGGCCTCGACGTTGCCGACGAAGTGGACCGGTGCCTGTTCAAGGAGGGGGAACGCTTCTTTTGTTAGCGCATTTCCTTTTCCTGCCTCGGTCCCGATGTTGAGAAGCGCCACACGCGGTCGTTTGACGCCGCGAACATGCTCCGCATAGAGTGAGCCCATGATCGCATAGTCGACCAAATGTTCAGCCTTCGCGTCAGGATTCGCCCCGACGTCTAAGACGACGACACCGCTACCCGTATATGTAGGGAACGTTGGCGAAAGTGCTGGCCGCTCGATTCCAGGAATCCGACCGATGACGAACAACGAGACCGCCATGAGCGCCCCGGTGTTCCCGGCCGACACGAGCGCGTCAGCCTTCCCGTCTTTGACGAGCTGGGCCGCCACGACGAGCGAGCTGTCCTTTTTACGGCGTACCGCCCGGACCGGCTCGTCTTCCCCGGTGATGATTTCACTCGCCGGGACGATCGTGATCCGCGGATCGGTCAGTCCGTAAGAGGCAAGTTTCACCGCGTCCCCGACTAAAAATAATTCCATCTGGTCGTTCGGGAAGCGGTCGACGAATTGCTTGACACCTTCCACGATCGCTTTCGGGGCATGATCCCCACCCATTGCATCGATTGCTAACTTCATGCTTGTTCCTCCTCACCGCGACGATAAATCGTAAAGTCTCCGCTAAAGACACACTCATCGCCGACATAACTATCCACTGTGACGTCTGTCCGTCCGTCCCGACGCAGTTTGATCACACGAGCCTTGGCAACGACTCGCTCACCGAGATGGACTTGGCGACTGAAGCGGATTTCCGCTTTAGTGGTCAACGCCAATTCATCATTGATGAGCGCCACCGCTAACGAGTTGGCCTGGGCGAACAATACGTGCCCACGGGCGATTTCGTTGCGGCTAAAGACGTGTTCTCTCTCAATGTCGAGAACCGAGATGGCCGATTCGTCGAGTTTCAAGTCAATCATATCACCGATGACCTCGCTCATCGCGAGCGACTTCACTTCATCAAGGTGCTCTGAAGCAACATGCTTGATCCGTTCTCTCACCTCTGGAATTTTGAGCTCCATCCGATCAAGTCGAATCGTTTGAATGCTGACGGCGAACTGTTTCGACAGCTCGTCATCTTTAATGAACGGGTTTTGTTCAATCGTTTCTTGCAGCAAACGTTGCCGCTCTTTCTTAGGTACCCGCATTCAGTTCCCTCCTAAACTCTATGCTAAAGAACTTAATACCTGGTACTAATAGTAGTATATATTCTTTAGATTTTATTTTCAACCGTTATTCTAACCTTTCCCCGACGAGCAAGTCGAGCCGCTTCAAATAGTGACGAAGCGGCGCGTATGCCTCGTCATGCCAAAACGTCTCACTGCCGAGCAACCGGACGGCGTCTTGCATCGCCACTTCCATCACTTTTAAATCGAGCACCGGGTCGGCGACACGGAAACTCGGCAGCCCGCTTTGGGCCGTACCGAAGAAATCACCGGCCCCGCGGAGCTCAAGGTCTTTCTCAGCCAAGACAAAGCCATCGTTCGTCTCCGTCATCGTCTTCAAGCGCAACTTACCGACGTCCGACTTCGGGTCCCCGACTAACAGGCAATAAGACTGATGCGCACCACGCCCGACCCGTCCTCTTAATTGGTGCAATTGGGCGAGCCCGAACCGCTCGGCGTCATGAATGATGATGAGCGAGGCGTTCGGCACGTTCACTCCGACCTCGACGACCGTCGTCGAGACGAGGATTTGTAGCGCGTTCTCTGAGAACGACTTCATGACCTCGTCTTTTTCGGCACTTGATAGCTTCCCGTGCATGAGACCGACCGCATACTGTCGGAAGCGTTCATTTAATAATTCATACAAAGCGGTCGCATTTTCCACCTCGAGCGTATCTGACTCCTCGATGAGCGGCGCGATGACGTACGCCTGGCGACCGAGCGCAAGTTCGCGCTCGACCATCGCGTGGACACGGTCGATTTGGTCAGGCTTCGCCCAGTACGTCTCGATCGGCTTGCGTCCGGCCGGCATCTCATCGATCGTCGACACATCCATTTCCCCGAACGCGCTAATGGCGAGCGTGCGGGGGATCGGTGTCGCCGTCATATAAAGGACGTCGGCGAGGTCCGCCTTGTCACGAAGCATCTTCCGTTGTTCGACCCCGAACCGGTGCTGTTCATCGGTGATGGCCAAGTGCAGGCTTGAAAATTCGACCGGTCCTTGGATCAGGGCGTGTGTACCGACGATGATGTCGACGTCCCCCGCTTTGATGGCCGCGAGCAATTCCGTCCGCGCTTTTCCTTTCACCGAGCTCGTCAGCAACGCGACGCGCATGCCGTACGGCTCGAACAACGCTTGGAGCGAGGTGACGTGCTGTTCGGCCAAAATTTCCGTCGGGACCATCAGTGCCCCTTGGTAGCCGGCGCGTACTGTCGCATACAAGGCGATCGCGGCAACGACGGTCTTCCCGCTCCCGACATCCCCTTGCAACAATCGGTTCATTCGTTCGGGCTTCTCTAAATCGTCGACAATCTCGCGAATGACTCTCGTTTGGGCCCCTGTGAGCGGAAAAGCGAGCCGTTTGACGAACTCGTTCAGTTGCTGTTTGTCGAGGCTGAGTGCTCGCCCTTTCCCCGAGCGCTCCATTTTGCGAAACGCCTGCAACTTCAGTTGATAAAGCAGACACTCCTCGTACACGTAGCTGCGGCGGGCTTGTTTATAAGCGTCGACCGATTCCGGGAAATGCATTCCTTTCAGCATCGACGCTCGGTCTTGCAACCGATAACGTTCGCGGATCGATTCCGGTAACCGGTCATCAAACGTCGGCGTCTGGTCGAACGCGAGCTTGACGATACGGCTGAAGTTTTTTTGGGTCAGACCGGACCGCAATGAATAAATCGGCTGCAACCCGTCCGACAGCTCTCCGAACTCGAGGTCGGTCGCGCTGATGGTCATCCGGTTCATATCCCATTTACCTTTGACCGTCACGGTCGAGCCGAGGGTGAGCTTGTCTTTGTAAAACGCCCGATTGAACATCGTCACGTGGACGACGTAGCGCTCTTCGAGCAACAGTCGGAACTGCAGGCGATTTTTCCCTTTGCTGTAATAGCGGACGAGCGGCTCGGCCTGAACGGTCCCGCTCCATTTGACGAGGTCGCCATGGACGGCCGTCGTCACTGTCCCGCTATTATAATTCTCATAACGAAACGGGACGTGCTCTAGCACGTCCTCGATTCGTTCGAGACCCATCGCCTCTAATTTTTTGGCCATCTCCGGCCCGACCCCTTTGAGCGTCGTCAGCGACTCACTTTTCAACATTTTCTTTCGCTCCGAAGATGTTTTTCTCGAGACGACGTGCCGTCGGCGTGTTGGCGAGCCCCCCGCGCGCCGTCTCTTTGAGCGCTGTCGGCATCATTTGGCCGATCTCATGCATCGCCGAGATGACCTCGTCGCAAGGAATGCGCGACGTGATGCCCGCGAGCGCCATGTCGGCCGCGACGACCGCGTTGGCGCCACCCATGGCGTTTCGTTTCACGCAAGGCACTTCCACGAGTCCCGCGACCGGGTCACAGACGAGCCCGAGCATGTTTTTCAACGCGATGGCGAAAGCCGTCGCCGACTGCTCCGGCGTCCCACCGGCTGCTTCGACGATCGCGGCCGCCGCCATCCCGGTCGCTGACCCGACTTCGGCTTGACAGCCTCCGGCCGCACCCGAAATCGAGGCGTTGTTCGCCACGACGAACCCGAACGCTCCCGAGGTGAACAAGTAACGGACCATCGCCTCGCGGTCCATCTCGAGACGATCTTTCACCGCGAAGAGCGTCCCTGGCACGACGCCAGCGCTCCCTGCCGTCGGCGTCGCACAAATCCGCCCCATCGCCGCGTTCACTTCATTCGTCCCGATCGCTTTGGCGACCGCGTCTAAAATCAGATCGCCGGCGAGCGACTTCCCGGACCGAACGTAGTCCTGCATGAGCACCGCATCGTTGCCGGTGAGTCCGGTGACAGATGTCACACCTTGCAGCGCCCGTTCGACCGCTTCTTCCATCACTTCTAAGTTCCGCTCCATCATCCCGAACACATCTTCACGTGTCGAGCGTCTGACGTGCACTTCTTGCTCGATCATAATTTCTGAGATCGGGACCCCTCGTTCCGTAGCCGACCGGACCAATTCTTCTACTGATTTAAACATAGTCGATTCTCCTTATTCTCCAAAGATGGCTACCCGCTCAATTTGAGGTAACCGCTCAATCTCCGCTAACACGTCTTTTGATAAATGTTCATCGATCTCGATCGCCATGAGCGCTTGTTTGCCTTTCTCGTGACGGCTCACTTCCATGTGGCCAATGTTCAACTCGTGCTTGGCGAGAATGCCCGTCACGGCCGCGATCGCCCCGAAGCGATCATGATGCAAGACGACGAGTGCCGGACCGCCGCCAGACAACTTGAGCGGAAAACCGTTCAATTCGGTAATCTCAATCGTCCCGCCGCCGATGGAAATCCCGACGATTTCAAACGTCCCATCCGCGTCTTCTAAATGGACCCGCGCCGTGTTCGGATGGTCCGTGAGCGCATCGCTCGTCTCGAAGACGACGTCGATGCCTCGTTCTTTGGCGATGTCGAGCGCCTGCGGGATGCGCAGGTCGAACGTGTCAAACCCCATGATCCCGCCGACGATGGCGACGTCGGTCCCGTGGCCACGGTACGTGTCCGCGAAACTGCCGTAAAACGTGATCCGAGCGAGACGCGGCTGACGTCCGAACAGTTTGCCGGCCATGAGACCGATGCGCGCCGCTCCAGCCGTATGCGAGCTCGACGGTCCGACCATGACCGGACCGATAATATCAAACACACTGCGATATTTCATCGCATTTCCCCCTTTCAAAAAAAACCTACCTTCATTATACAGAAGGTAGGGCCGAGATACAGCTTATTCCACACTAAAAATATAGGAGTAGAGCGGTTGTTTCCCGTCATGGACCTCGATTTCGATCTCGTCGTTCTTCGATTCGATGTAAGCTGAGAGCGCTTCGACGTCTTCCGCCGACGAACCTTCACCTGTCAAAATCGTGACGATCTCGTCATCGGCATCGATGAGCGCATCGACGAGCTTTTTCGCCGCTTCGAGGCTCGAGCCCGATGAGGCGACAATTTTCTTCTCGGCGATGGCCATATGGTCATCTTTTCGAATCTCGATGCCGTCGATGCTCGTATCACGGACAGCATACGTCACTTGTCCAGACTTGACCGCAGACGCTGCCGCTTTCATGACCGACTCGTTCGTGTCCACGTCGGCTTCCGGGTTGAAGGCGATCGCTGCCGCGAGACCTTGCGGTACCGTCTTCGTCGGGATGACCGAGACGCCGCATGGCGCCACGGACGCCGCTTGTTCAGCTGCCATGATGATGTTCGAGTTGTTCGGGAAGATGAAGACGTGATCGGCGTTGGCCGCTTCGACCGCTTTCACGATATCTTCCGTCGACGGGTTCATCGTCTGGCCGCCTTCGATGACGTGCGCCGCTCCGAGTGAACGGAACAATTCACTGACGCCTTCACCCATCGCGACCGTCACGATCGCATACGGTGCTTTCGGCTTCGGTGCCGTCGCCGTCGGGGCAGTTGGTTGAACGCCATGTTGATTCGCGCCGTGCTCTTCTTCGAGAATCGTCGAGTGCTGTTGACGCATATTCTCGATCTTGACCGCGACGAGTTCGCCGAATCGCTGTCCTTTCGTGATGACATCGCCCGGTGTTTCCACGTGCACGTGGACTTTGAGCAATTCTTCATCCGCGACGACGAGAAGCGAGTCCCCGAGTTCAGACAGTTCGTTGCGGAACACGTCTTCATCAAACGGAGTATCTTTCAGTTTCTCGTCTTGGAACCGGACCATGATTTCTGTACAGTAGCCGAATTCGATGTCTTCGGTCGACATGAATCCTTGAGCGGAATGGGCGTGATGCTCAGCTTCGATGAGCGCATCCATGACCGGGGCGTGCGGCTTTTCGAGTTCTTTCCCTTCGAGTGTCGCGAGGAACCCTTCGTAAATCACGAGAAGGCCTTGACCACCAGAATCGACGACGCCGACTTCTTTTAAGACAGGCAACAAGTCCGGCGTCCGGTCGAGCGACGCTTTCGCCTCGGCGACGATCCGCTCCATGAATTCGTTGAAATCACTTGTCGATTCAGACGCTACGAGCGCCTCGTCCGCCGCTTCACGGGCGACAGTTAAAATCGTCCCCTCGACCGGCTTCATGACCGCTTTGTAAGCCGTATCGACACCGCGCTTGAGCGCTTCAGCAAAATCGACTGTCGTTAGTTCTGCCTTTCCTTCGATCGCCTTGCCGAAGCCGCGGAACAATTGGCTCAAAATGACGCCTGAGTTCCCGCGGGCTCCCATGAGCAATCCACGCGCGAATTTCGCCGATATGTCAGCGGCGTTCGCCGTTTCGAGCGCAGCGACTTCTTTCGCCCCTGACGTCATCGTCAAGTTCATGTTCGTTCCTGTATCCCCGTCTGGGACCGGAAACACGTTGAGCGAATCAACGTAATCCGCATTTTGACTCAAGTTGGCTGCTCCGTTTGCGATCATGTTCGCGAGCACCAATCCATCTAAACGTTGTAAACCCACACCAAATCCTCCTCCGATTCCGTCAGTCATTCGTCAGCCGAACGCCTTGGACGAATATGTTTACTGACGAAACGTTTAATCCTAACGTTTCACCGAGCGTATACTTCACACGACTTTGCACATTGTATGCGACTTCTGACACTTTCGTCCCGTAGCTCACGATAATGTGCATGTCGATATGTACGTCTTCACCATCTTGACGTACGACGACACCGCGCGCATAGTTCTCACGCTTCAAAAGTTCTGCGATTCCATCTTTCAATTGAGCCTGTGACGCCATGCCGACGACGCCGAAACATTCCATCGCAGCACCGCCTGCTAGTGTTGCCACGACATCGTTCGTAATGTCAATATTGCCATATGTTGTCTTCATATCAATTGCCATATGGAGTAGCCTCCTTCATTCAGAATGATTCCTTCACTACATTCTACAATATCCACCTAGTTATTTAAAGGACCTGCTCCTAAACTCGGTCAATTGTGCTGTAACCCTCATTCATTATTAAAATCCTTACCAGTAATGTCAAGTTTTTTTCTTGTCATACTATTATTTTCTAGTTGCATCGGGAAAAAAGCCGTGCTAATATAAACGAGTGTCTATTAGGACGAACCCACATAAAAAAGGAGGGGAAACGCATGGCACGTAAATGCTACGTAACAGGTAAATCACCTAAGTCAGGTAACAACCGTTCGCACGCACTCAACAAGACAAAACGTACTTGGGGTGTAAACGTACAAAAAGTTCGTATTCTCGTTGACGGTAAACCGAAACGCGTTTGGGTTTCAGCTCGCGCTCTTAAATCTGGTCTCGTTGAACGCGTATAATCTTATACACGAACGAAACAAATCCCAGCGGCATGCGCCGATGGGATTTTTTTGTGCTTATTTTTTTACATACATGACTAACACCGTACCGTCATGGACGATCAATTCCGCCGTTTCCGCTTCCCATTCGTTCGAGATCGTCAACGCCTCGTGGCTGACGACATGGTGGCGGTCGAGCGGATATTTGACGCCACGGATCGTGACGTTCGCCCGCTTCCATGGAATGAGCGACAAATAATGGTCATCACGCCGCGCAAGCGCGTGTCGGCCCTCCCGTGCGAGAGAGACGACTTGGCCGTCGGCATAAAGACACATCTCCGGGTAAGCCTCGAGCAACCCGATATTCCCGAGCGTCATGTCGAGCCGACCGCCTAGTGCACCGTAAACGAGTATTTCCGTGGCGCCATGGCCCCGTGCCGCCTCGAGGGCGATCTCGAGGTCGGTCACATCTTTCTCTGACGGATACCGAACCGCCTCAGTCGGCACCGGACCCGTCAAAGAATCAAAGTCACCGACGATGAGATCAGCCTCGATCCCATGGGTGAGGAGCGTCTCGTAGCCTCCGTCGACGCCGATGACGTAATCGACGTCGCGCGGGAGGGACGGAACAGGTGACGGACTGGCCGCCACGACCAACACCCGCATCAGCGAACGTCCCGTGTCGCGAGCGTCGCGAAGCGCGGTGCCGTCGTGAACAAGAGGACGAGCACGATTGTCGCAATCAAGAACGACGGGAGCATGTACGTCATGTTATAGCCGAGCGAATAGGCGACGACCGGTCCTTCCGCGTACTGGGCGAAGAAGACGATCCCTGACAAGACGTGAGCCGCGTAACGGAGAAGCGATCCGAGCAAGGCACCGAGAATCAAGTAAAAGACGAGCGTCTTTTTAGTGCCGTCATGGGCAGCTCGTTTCACTTGCCCGGCGAACACACCGGCCATACCGACGAGGCCATAAGCAAACGTGTAGTCGACTAAGAACTGGACAGGCGTGAAAATGTAGGCGCCAAACAGCAGTTGGAGCGTCCCGACGAGAGCGCCGGTCGCGAGACCGCCTTTCAACCCGTGCCGGTACGCCATCACGAAGATCGGCAACATGACGAGTGTGATCGAGCCTCCTTGCGGCATCCGGTACGGCATGAGCAAGTCAAAGATCAACGCGAGCGCCGAAAAGAGCGAGATCTCGATCAATGCTTGCAACTTCAATTTTTGTTTCATTTCTAATTCCCCCTTCTTCAAATGAGAACGACAAAAAGCAGCATGACGTAAACGCCATGCTGCTTGGATTCGCAACGTGCATTTTCGCCACATCCCTACGTCCGTGTGAACGGAACAGGTTCAAAGGGTTAGCGTATGCCTCTCAGCCACAGAATGTGACACCCCTTGCGACAATATTTGTTGTTCTATGAACGATTATACACGAGATGCGTTGCGAATGCCATCAATCGCGTCTTTATAGCTCGGCTCGTTGTAAATCGCCGAACCGGCGACGAGGACGTCGGCCCCGGCGTCGATGCACAATTTCGCTGTCTTCGCGTTCACCCCGCCGTCGATCTCGATTTCGAAATCGAGCCCGCGGGCAGAACGCATTTCGTTTAGAGCGGCAATTTTCGGGACGACCGATTCGATGAACGCCTGACCCCCAAAGCCCGGGTTCACCGTCATGAGAAGCACCATATCGACGTCTTGTACGACGTGCTCGATCGAACTGATCGGAGTGTGCGGATTCAAGACGACCCCACATTTCGCCCCGGCCGCCTTGATTTGTTGCAGGACGCGATGCAAATGATTCGTCGCCTCGACGTGGACGGTGACGATGTCCGCTCCGGCCTTGATGAAGTCTTCGACGAACCGCTCCGGCTGGTCAATCATCAAGTGGACGTCTAAAATCATGTCTGTCTTTTGACGTAAACTCGCAAGTACAGGCAATCCGATCGAGATGTTCGGGACGAATTGACCGTCCATCACGTCAAAATGGATATAGTCCGCGCCCGCCTCATGAACAGCTTTCACTTCCGCCTCCAAATTTGCAAAGTCCGCTGCCAAAATCGATGGTGCAATTTTAATCATGTTAGTACCTCCGTTGTCTATCGTTTAACTCTGCCATAAACGTAACATAATTCTCATAACGGGTGGAAGCGATTTCTCCAGTCTCGACCGCCGCCTTGACGGCGCAACCCGGCTCGTTCAAATGGGCACAACCCCGGAATTTACAATCATCATGGCGCTCGACGAACTCAGGGAAACACCAACGCATCTCTTCGACTTCAAGTTCTTGCGGGAACTCGAGACTTGAGAATCCTGGCGTATCGGCGACGAGTCCGCCCCCCAGTTGAATGAGCGTCACATGGCGGGTCGTATGCTTTCCGCGACCGAGCGATTTCGAGATTTTCCCGGTGGCAAGTTCAAGCTCTGGCGCGACGGCATTCAGGAGTGAACTTTTGCCGACCCCTGTCTGGCCGGCGAACACGCTCGTCTTATCTTGGAACAAGGCACGGATCGCTTCAATCCCCGCGCCGTCCTCGGTCGACGTCTCGATGACCTCGTAACCGATTGAGCGGTATAACGCAGCGGCCGCGGTAATGGCGGGACGCTCTTCTTCTTTGAGCAGGTCCATCTTCGTCAAGACGATGATCGGATGGACTTGCTTGGATTCGATCAAGACGAGGAACCGATCGAGCAAATGGAACGAAAATGCAGGTTCCTTCACTGAGAACAACAGAAACGCTTGGTCGATATTCGCGATCGGCGGACGGACGAGATGGTTCGACCGTTCATCGACGGCCAATATATAACCGGTGCCGTCCCCTTGGTCTTGTATGTCGACGTCGTCCCCGACGACAGGTGAGATGTTACGATTTCGAAAGTTTCCACGGGCACGGCAACGAATCTCTTGCTTCGCCTCGGTCATAACATCGTAAAACCCGCCCTGCAGGCGAATGATTGTTCCTTTCATCCTGTTTCCTCCTTAGAAAAAGAGGCGACGCGCACGCCACCTCTTTATTGTGAATCTTTAGCTTGTGCGTAGGTCACCGAATCGGTCCGGACGACTTCGCCGTCAACTTCGATCGTCGCTGTTCCGACTTCGCCTGGGGCGATGACGAGTGTGTACGAGTATGTCGTCGTCTCCGTTATTTTATCACGGAGCACCTCGATCTCACCACGTGCATCGACCGTACGAATGACGACCTCGACGGATTCAGCCGTCTCCCCTTCTGCCGGCGGCTCGATCTCGACGCTCACTTCACGTTCGATCGACGCATCGGTCGGCTCGACCCCGAGTGAGACGATGACCGTCAGCTCGGTGCCCGGGTCAACGGCCGTACCGGCCGTCGGGAGTTGCCGAATGATTTGATTTGCCGGCACACTCGTCGAATATTCGTCTCGCTTGACGATCTTCAAGTTGTTCTGTTCCGCGTAAGTCGTCGCTTCCTCGAACGTATACCCGGCCAAGTTGGCGAGCTCAATCTTATTGCTACCCGTCGACACGACGAGCGTGACCGTCACTTCGGACGGAATGACTTCTTCGCCTGGCGCGAGCGACTGCGAGATGACGTCCCCGCTGTCGACCGTCTCAGACGCTTCTTTTTGGATGTCGATATCCGTGAAATCTAAATCTTTCAACGTCCGTTCCGCCGCTGATTGCGACAATCCTTCGACGTCCGGCATTTGAACCGTCTCTTTACCGGCCGAGACGACGAGCGTGACCGTCGTGCCTCGTTTCGGCTTACGCCCGGATGGCGGGTTTTGAGAGATGACGTTCCCGGCCTCGATGTTATCACTCGCCCGTTCGGTCACGTCGACGACAAAACCGGACGATTCAAGTTCCGTCGTCGCGTCACCGACTGTCATGCCGACAACGTCCGGCACGACAGCGCGCGACATTTCATCAGCGACGACGTAAGCGCCGATCCCCCCGCCGATGAGCAAGAGCGCGAGGAGCAACCACAACCACCACTTCCGCTTTTTCTGCTTCGGTGGTTCAGCTTTTGGTTCGACCGGTTTGACCGGTTGCTCGGCGACGACTTTCGGCTCGTCCGGGACGACCGGTGCCATGACGAGTGTTTGATCGAACGCATCTTGTTCGGCGTTCACCCGCTTCGGCTCATTCGCCCGTTCCGGGTCAAGCGACGTCAGACAATCTTTTTTGAACGCCGCGACCGACGCATGTCGTGCCGCCGGTGATTTCGAGAGCGCCTGCATGATACAGTTCTCGAGCGCTTGTGGGATTTTTGGGTTCAAATCCATCGGTCGGATCGGGTCGTCTTGTAAATGTTGCAAGGCGACGGCGACCGGTGTCTCTCCGATGAACGGGACCCGCCCGGTGATGAGCTCGTATAGAACCGCCCCGAGCGAATAGATGTCTGATTTTTCATCAGCGAACTTCCCGCGCGCTTGCTCTGGCGAGAAGTAATGGACAGAACCGAGCACCGACATCGTATGGGTGAGCGTCGCGTTCGACATGGCGACGGCGATGCCAAAATCGGTCACTTTCACGTTCCCGTTCTGGTCAATCATCATATTTTGCGGTTTGATATCCCGATGGATGATCCGATTCGCGTGGGCGTGGTCAATCGCATCACAAATCTGTCCCATGATGCGTAACGCCTCTTCGACAGATATGTATTCTTCCTGCAAATATTGTTTTAACGTCATCCCATCGACATGTTCCATGACGATGTAATACAAATCTTCTTCTTCTCCGACGTCATAGATGGCGACGATATTCGGATGATTCAGGCTGGTTGCCGCATGGGCTTCTCGTTCGAACCGTCTGATGAACTGTTCGTTATGTGAGAATTCAGATCGTAACACTTTGATGGCGACGGTTCGGTTTAAAATCTCATCGTGAGCCCGATAGACATTTGCCATGCCGCCGCTGCCGATTTGCTGTTCGATCCGATAACGATCGTTGATTCGTTCTCCGCTTCGCATCGGATTCATCCTCTCTTTCTATCTGTAAACTGGACGATGGCGACAGTGATGTTGTCGCTCCCACCCAATCGATTCGCTTGATCGATCAATTGATCCGCTTTGACGTCAGCAGAAAGCGGACGTTCGAGCACGCGCAAAATGTCCTCGTCCGTCAAATGAGTCGTCAACCCGTCCGTACAGATCAAGATCGTGTCAAACTCAGGTTCGGCCAACACTTGCAAATCAGGTTCGACGTGTTCATTCGATCCGATGGCACGCGTGATGATATTTCGTTTCGGGTGAACGCGCATCTCTTCCTCGGTCAACTCACCGAGCTGTTTCAACACGTTGACGTAGGAATGGTCCTCGGTCAACTGTGACAACGCTCCGTTACGAAGCGCATAGACGCGACTGTCACCGACGTGGACGATGACGATCGTCTCGTCGTGCCAACAGACGCCTGCGATCGTCGTCCCCATCATGAGAAGGTTCGACTGTTTCGAAAACGCGAGCACTTGTTCATTCGCCAGTTCCACATTGTCGCGGAACCATTGTTCCATCTCCATCGGCGTGGCCGGAAGCGTCGGAAAAGCGCGACGAAACTGCTCGATGACGAGCTGACTCGCGACTTCTCCGGCTTCATGCCCGCCCATCCCGTCGGCGACGAGGGCGATGCCGGCATGCTCGTCCCCTAAAATCAAGACGGCATCCTCATTTTGCGCCCTCACCTGCCCACGATCGGTACGATAGGCTAATTCCATCTCTCCCATTACCTCGTTTCTTGTTCGCGCTCCTTCGCTCGAAGCTGCCCACAAGCCGCATCGATGTCCGAACCTTGCTCGCGACGAATCGTCACGTTCACTTTTCGGTTTTTGAGCACTTTTTCAAAGGCAAAAATCTGGCTGCGCGGCGTCCGGACGTAGTCGCGCTCGAGCACGTGGTTGACCGGGATCAAGTTGACGTGGCATTTGACGCCTTTCAACAAGTCGGCAAGCTGATGCGCGTGTTCTTCCGTATCGTTGACGCCACCGAACAGACCGTATTCAAACGTGATGCGACGACCGCTCTTCTCCGTATAATAATTGACGGCTTCCATCAATTTATCCAAGTTGTAAGCACGGTTGATCGGCATGAGACGCGTCCGAATCTCTGTCGTCGGAGCGTGAAGGGAGATGGCGAAGTTGATGCGCATCCCTTCATCCGCGAACTTGTAGATTTTCGGAACGATACCGCTCGTCGAGACGGTGATGTGACGTGATCCGATGTTCAACCCATCGTCGTGGTTGATCGTACGGAGGAAACGCATCAATTCGTCATAGTTGTCAAACGGTTCCCCGATTCCCATGACGACGACCGAGTCGACCCGCTCGCCGCTCGCATCGAGCGCACGTTGCACATCAAGCACTTGGGCCGTGATTTCACCCGCTTCTAGGTTACGTTTCAACCCGCCTAACGTCGAGGCACAGAACGTGCAACCGATACGGCAGCCGACTTGTGTCGTGACACAGACCGAGTTACCGTATTCATGGCGCATGAGCACCGTCTCGATCGAATAGCCGTCTTGGAGTTCGAACAAGAACTTGATCGTGCCGTCTTTTGACTCTTGACGAACGAGTTCTTTTAGCGTCGTCAACTGGAACGCCGCATCGAGTTTCTCGCGGAGCGGTTTTGATAAGTTCGTCATATCTTCGAACGAAGTCACACGTTTGACGTACATCCAGTCGTATAACTGTTTCGCCCGGAACGGTTTTTCTCCTGCTTCCACGAGCCATTGTTCGAGTTCCGTGTACGTCAATGAGTAGAGCGACGGCTTAGCGCCGACCAATGGATTTTTTTCAACTGCTTTTGGATTCATGGTTTATACCTCTTTCTTGAAGGCGGCAATATAGAAGCCGTCCGTCCCAAACGTCGTCGGGAGTAATTTGAGTTCAGCGCGGTCCGATGACACCATCGGCCGTAATACTTCTGGAAGACGATCACGGAGTGTCTCATCCCACGTCAATCCGTTCGACAAAATGTAGTCGGCCTGCTCTTCATTTTCAGACGGGTCGATCGTACATGTCGAGTACACTAGCGTACCACCTCGTTTTAAGAGAGGCAAGACGGCATCAATAATTTCACGTTGCACTTTCGGCAATCCGGCTAGCGCGGCTTTCTCTTTCGTCCATTTGATGTCCGGCTTCCGGCGAATGACGCCAAGACCTGAACAAGGGACGTCAAGCAAGATGCGATCAAAGCTTTCCGGCTCGAACTTGTCACCGGCGCCGCGTGCATCGAGGGCCAGTGCGGTCACTCCATCGATGTGTAGACGCTTCGCTTGACGTTCGATCAATTTCGCTTTATGCGGATGCAAGTCGAGGGCGACGAGCGTCCCGCCGTCCATCCGTTCGGCCGTATGCATCGCTTTCCCGCCTGGTGCCGCGCATGCATCGAGCACGTGTGACGACGCCTCGGCATCGAGCGCGTCGGCGACGATCATCGAACTCTCGTCTTGGATCGACAACAGTCCGATGTCGATGAATGACGTCTGATGGACGTTTCCTGACTCGATGACGAGCCCGTCTGCCGACAAGACTGACGGTATCGCGACAACACCGACGTCAGCGAGGCGTTCGATCATCTCTGCGACGCTGGCACGTTTTCGGTTGACCCGAACTGTCACCGGAGCCGGTTCGTTGTTTAGTTTACACATCGCTTCCGTCGCTTCGACACCGTACGTCTCAATCCAGTCCGCGACGAGCCAGTCGGGATGGCTATGCTCGACGGCGATGCGCTCGGCGTCAGGCAGTCCACTCAAATCAGGGAACCCGTCACGGATGACGTTGCGCAGCACACCGTTCACAAATTTCCCTGTGCCGGAATGCCCCATTCGTTTCGCGATCTCAACTGCTTCGTGCAATACGGCCCGGTCCGGCACTTTGTCGAGATAAAACAGTTGATACACGCTCATCCGGAGAAGCGGCAAGACGAAACGGTCGAGCTTTCTCGGGTTGTGGATTCGCTTCTCTAAAATGTAGTCGAGCGTCCGTTTTCGCCCGAGCGTCCCATAGACGAGCTCGGTATATAAGCCGACATCTTTCGTCGCCAATTTCTTTTGGTTCAGCAACTCGTTGACCGCGATCGTCGAGTAAGCCCCACCTTGTTCAATTTTAATCAGCGTCTCTAGCGCTGCGTGTCTGACATTCATGATTTATCCTCCTAATCGGTCGCCGACTTGTAACTTCTGTCCTGCGCCGCGCATGAACGTGGAACCGTCCATCCGTTTTTTACCGGCCGGTTGAAGCTCGACCACTTTGATCGCGACCGCATCGCCCGTCGCGACGACGAAACCGTCGTCTTCTAACCGGACGATCGTTCCGGGTTCACCTGTCCCGGTCGTCTTCTCACTCGAAAACACTTTCACCCGTTCGCCTGCAATCAATGTGTAGGCCGTCGGGAACGGATTCATGCCTCGAATGTGGTTGAAGATCGCTTCGCCCGGTTGAGACCAGTCTAACTGTTCCCGATCCCGGCTGATGTTCGGGGCGAACGTGACGTCACGCTCGTCTTGCGGTACCGCTTCAATCCAACCTTCGAGGAAAGCCGGCAACGTTTGAATCAATAAGTCCGATCCGGCGACCGCGAGCTTCTCAAACAGCGTCCCGACCGTATCCGTCTGTTCGATCGGTACGATCGTGTTCGCGATCATGTCACCTGCATCGAGCTTATCCACCATATACATGATTGTCACGCCTGTCTCTTTCTCTCCATCAAGGATCGCTTGATGGATCGGCGCCCCGCCCCGATATTTCGGGAGCAGTGAGGCGTGGACGTTAATGGCGCCATGGGTCGGGGCCTCTAACAGCTCGGTCGGGACGATTTGCCCGTACGCCGCCGTCACGATCAAGTCCGGTTCGAGCGCTAAAATGTCCGCATAATCGGTGCGGACTTTCTCTGGCTGCAACACCGGGATGCCGTGGCGGAGCGCACATTCTTTCACCGGCGTCGGCTTCAACTCTCGTTTACGTCCGACCGGTTTGTCCGGTTGTGAGACGACACCTACGACATTGTATCCTTCTTCGAGCAAGCGCTCAAGTACGGAAACGGCGAACGTCGGCGTGCCCATGAAGACGATACGTTGGTCGGTCCCTTTCCGCGGGACGGCCAATTTATCGGTGAACAACACGCCGTCCAAATGATCGATCTCATGTTGAATCGCGCGGGCGAAAAAGCCGCTCGCCTTCACGTGTTGCTCGCGTCCTTTCATGTCTTGCGTCTTGACGACGATCGTCTCGTGGCGCTCGACAAACCCGAATTCACCAGGAATGCTCAGACAACCTTCAAGTCCGACTTCTTTTCCAGACGTCTCGACGATCTCTGGATTGATCAAGACGAGCGGTCCCGTCTCATCATCGGTGTGAACGACGGCGAGCCGTTGATTCAAGTTCACTTGCGGGGCCGCAACGCCGACTCCGTCATACTCATACATCGTATCGAACAGCCGGTCGACCGTCTGGCGCAACTTCTTATCGAATTTCGTCACCGGTTCACAAACGACACGTAAAATCTCGTTTGGTACTTCTACTACTTTATACATTTCATTCCACCTCACATGAATACGTATGGGTTAACATCGATACTCAGTTGATATTCTTTCTTGCTGATCGCTTTCGCCCGCGCTTGTTGAAGCATGGCGAGCACCGGATAAAGCGCCTCGGGTTGTTTCGTCTTGATGAACAGTTGATAGCGGTACATGTTTTTAAGTTTGGACAACGGGGCGGGCATCGGCCCGTTCAACCGCGACTGTTCGACGTGAGCGTTCATAAAGTCTTCGGCGAACTGCTCCGCCTCGGTTTGGGCGACGAGCGGATTTTCAGCCGCAACCGTGATGAGCGTCATGTACCAGTACGGCGGATGGCTCCCGACTTGCCGCAGCTTCATCTCTTGTTCGTAAAACGATTCGAAGTCGTGATGGCTCGCCGTCTCGATGACGTAATGGTCCGGGTTGTACGTCTGGACGTACGCCTCGCCCGGCAATTTGCCTCGTCCGGCGCGACCGGCGACTTGGGTCACGAGTTGGAACGTGCGCTCGGTCGCCCGAAAATCCGGCATGCCGAGCGTGGCGTCGGCCGCGAGCACCCCGACGAGCGTGACGTTCGGGAAGTCGAGCCCTTTGGCAATCATTTGCGTTCCGAGCAAAATATCGGCTTCCCCGTCCTCGAACCGTTTGAGTAGCTGCTCGTGCGACCCTTTCCGTGACGTCGTATCTTGGTCCATCCGAATGATTCGGGCGTCCGGGATCCGGTTCAACAGCTCGGTCTCGATCTTTTGTGTGCCGGTGCCGAACTGTTTGATTTTCTTGCTGTCACACGTTGGACATTTCGACGGCATGCCCATCTCATAGCCACAATAATGGCACTTCAGACGGTCGCCGTGCTGATGATACGTCAAGTTGACCGCACAGTGGGGACAGGTGAGTCCCTCGCCGCAATCCCGGCACATGACGAACGTCGTGAAGCCACGGCGATTGAGCAAGATGACGCACTGTTCTTTTTTCGCGATGCGGTCATTGATCGCTACAAATAAATCTTCCGAGAACATCGTCGTGTTCCCGCGGGCGAGCTCGCGCCGCATATCAATGATATGGACCGGCGGCATCTCTCCGCCGTATCGTTCTTTCAAATGTAAATAACGGTACACGCCTCGCTGGGCGCGGGCATACGTCTCGAGCGATGGGGTGGCGCTGCCGAGCACGACCGGACAACCGTGGTAGCGGGCTCGCCAAATCGCGACGTCTCGGGCGTGATAGCGTGGGTTTTCTTCTTGTTTATACGTCGTCTCATGCTCTTCGTCGAGAATGATGAGGCCGATTCGTTCGAGCGGTGCGAACACGGCCGAACGCGCGCCGACGACGACATCGACTTCACGGCGTTTGATTTTCCGCCATTCATCATACTTTTCGCCTTGTGAAAGGGCGCTGTGCAGAACGGCGACCCGGTCACCGAACCGTCGTTTGAACCGTTTCACCATCATCGGAGTCAAACTGATTTCCGGGACGAGCAAAATCGCTTGTCGCCCTTCGTCGACGACACGTCCGATCGCTTCGAGGTACACTTCCGTCTTTCCGCTGCCGGTCACACCGTGCAACAATAGCGTCTCCCCCGCTTCCGCTTCGCGAATCGCTTTGACGGCGACCGTTTGACTGTCGTTCAACTCGACCGTCTCGGACACTTGTTCAATCAATGCGTACGGATCGCGATTTAATTCGACTTCGGTCACACGGACGGCGCCGAGCGACTCAAGCTTTTGCAGTTGCGAACGGGACAGCCCGATTTGACGGAGCGAAGACCAGTACATGCGCGGGACCTCTTCTAACAATCGAATCGCTTCAAGCTGTTTCTTCGCACGGGCCGGGACGACCGCCGCGTCGACGAGCTCGATGACGAGGTCCGTTTTGACCGTCCGTTTCTCTTTGAGGACGGGCGACAACGTCAACTCGCCTTTTTTCGCACGTTCTAAAATGACGGATTGGACGTCTTTCGGATATTCCGATAAATGTGTGCCGGCACGGACACCTTCCGGCAGAGCCGTGCCGCTGATTTCTTTATCGTAACTCACTTTCAACGCGGCCGGGAGCATCGCGAGGAGAGCCGACGATCGAAAACATAGCGTCGTCTCTTTCACGTGCGTCGACAAGTCGAGCAGCTCCTCGGTCAACGAAGACGTCTCGTCCAACAGCGCCTCGAGCGGTTTCAACCCTTCTCTCGTTCCGGCGGACACACCCGTCACGATGCCGAGCAGACGCCGAGAACCGAACGGGACCGAGACGCGCATTCCTGGCTCGATGAGCGATTCGAACTGGACCGGTACCTCATAGTCGAACGGGCGGTCGATCGTGATGACCGGCGCATCGACGTGGACATGGGCAATCATTGGATCGCATCCTTAAATTGAAGCAGCAACTCGTGCGCCAACTTCTGTTTCGATTGTCGCGGTAGACGGAGCGTGGATCCGTCCGCACGAAACAGTGTGACCTCATTCTCCTCTGCCCCGAACCCGATGCCCGGCGTCGCCACGTGATTCGCCACGAGGTAGTCGACGCGTTTTTTCTCGAGTTTGTCCCGGGCATGCGTCTCTAACTGCTCCGTCTCGGCGGCGAAGCCGACGACCACTTGGTGCGTCTTCTTCATCCCGAGCGTCTTCAAAATATCGGTCGTCTCCTCGAGTTCGATCGTCAACGGTCCGTGCACTTTTTTATGTTTCTCGGCGTGGACCGTTTTCGGGCGGTAGTCGGCGACTGCCGCCGATTTGATGACGAGGTGTTGTGTGTCGAAATGGCCGAGCACTGTCTCGAGCATATCTGCACTCGATTCAACGGGGATGGCCCTCACGCCGGCCGGGACCGGGATTTGCAACGGACCGTGCACGAGTGTGACGTCCGCCCCCATATCTCGGGCCGCCTCGGCGAGGGCGACGCCCATCTTTCCTGACGAATCGTTCGACAGGAAGCGGACCGGGTCGATGCGTTCGACCGTTGGCCCCGCTGTCACGAGCACCCGTTTTCCGAGCAGATGTTTCGGGACGAACTGGCTCTCGATAATGCGCAACAAGTCTTCCGGTTCCGGTAAACGTCCCCCGCCGATCCAACCGCAGGCGAGGTTGCCGACACCCGGCTCGATGATTTGGTAACCGTATGATTTCAACGTCTCGATGTTACGTCGTGTCGCCGGATGGTCGAGCATATTGACGTTCATCGCCGGTGAGACGATGACCGGACATGTTGCCGCTAAGATCGAGGTCGTGATGAAGTCGTCGGCGATCCCATTGGCGAGCTTGGCGATCATGTTCGCCGTCGCCGGGGCGACGACGATCAAATCACTCGTGTCGACGACGTCGATATGCGCGATTTTCGTCGGATCGTGCTCTTCGAACACGTCCGTATACACCGGATTGCGACTGAGCGCTTGAAACGTCGCTTTCCCGACGAACTGTTCAGCTGACTGCGTCATCGCCACGCGGACGTTCGCACCCGCTTGAACGAGTTTCGATGTGAGTGCACACGCCTTATAGGCGGCGATGCCACCACTCACGCAAAGCAAGATGTTCCGATCGTTCACCATTCACAATTCTCCCCTTTATAGACAATGAGACCCAAGTCGCAAACGACTTGGGTCACCATTCATCCGTTGTTTTTTTCGTTCACGATGATTGTCGTGTCACCCGAAAACAGTTCTTCTAGCGCTTGTCCGACCGGCTTATACGATTTTGGCGCGGTGATTTTCGGAGCTTTTCCGTCCTGGATTTGGCGGGCCCGCTTCGCGGCGACCGTTACGATCGTATACTTCGACGGGATTGTACGTTGTAAGGCATCAATCGAAGGGTATAACATTAAATGACCTCCATCATGGCTTTTTTATAGAGAGATGCGACACGTTCACGTTTGCAATGCTCGGCCGTCACGATCGCTTTAATACGATCGATCGCTTTCTCGACTTCATCATTGGTCACGACGTAATCGTATGCGTCCATCAATTCAATTTCTTCACGAGCGACGAGCAAACGTTGCTTGATGACTTCTTCAGATTCTGTACCTCGGCCGACGAGACGGTTACGAAGTTCTTGCAGGCTTGGCGGGGCCAAGAATAAAAAGACGGCTTCCGGGAAACGTTCTTTCACTTGGAAAGCACCTTGGACTTCAATCTCTAAAATGACGTCCTTACCGCCCTCGAGCGTCTCGCGTACCCATTCGACCGGCGTCCCGTAGTAGTTCCCGACGAACTCGGCGTGTTCGAGCAGCTGGTCGTGCTCGATCATGTCTTCAAACTGTTCTCTCGTCTTAAAGAAGTAATGCACTCCCTCGACTTCTCCTTCGCGTGGTTTCCGCGTCGTCGCCGACACCGAATACTGAAGGTTGTTATCCTCTTCCTCGCGGAGCACACGGCAGACCGTGCCTTTGCCGACACCACTTGGACCGGACAAGACGATTAATAATCCTCGTTCTTTAAAATTCAATGCATTGCCCTCCATCTTCTAACATCACATTTCATAATAATAGCAGTCAATCGATTGTTACGGCAAGAAGAAGTTCGGATTTCCTACTTCATCGTACCATATTTTCCGGTAATCTGATAACGTAGAGACAGAAAAAGAACAAAGGTGATGAGACTAGTGGCATATGATGGATTAATGACATATCGTGTCGTGACAGAATTACAGGCGCTCGTCGGCGGACGAATCAATCGCGTCCACCAACCGTACGCGCTCGACTTGATGATTCAAGTGCGGTCGAACCGGCAGAGCGTGCAGTTGCTCGTTTCGGCGAACGCGATGTACGCGCGGCTTCAACTGACGGATACCTCGATTAAAAACCCGCAAGAGCCTCCGATGTTTTGTATGATGCTCCGGAAACATATCGAGGGCGGCTTCATTACGGCCGTCGAGCAAATCGGACGGGACCGGGTCATCGTCTTCTCGATTCGCTCGCGCAACGAACTCGGCGACGAAGAGAACAAGAAAGTATATATCGAATTGATGGGACGTCACTCGAACGTCATCTTGACCAATGAGGACGGTAAAATCTTGGATGCGATCAAGCACTTGCCCCCGTCACAAAACACGTATCGGACGATCATGCCGGGAAGCGACTATTTGTTGCCACCCGCGCAAGACAAAGCCGATCCGCTCACTGGGCGGGAGGACGGATTGAAACGAATCGACTGGAACGCAGGCAAGCTCGATAAACAGCTCGTCGCTCACTTTTCCGGGCTCAGCCCTCAAGTCGCCCAAGAGATCGTGCACCGGGCCAACGTACCGAACCGAGCGAGCATCGAGACGGCGTTCAAGAGCGTAATCGATGACCTCACGGGGCCGTACGTGTTTCAACAGCTCGCCTCTGGCAAAGAACGATTCGCCCCGCTTCGCCTGACGTTCGGGGACGTCACGTCTGAAGAGACGTACGACACGAGCAAGGAAGTGCTCGATCGCTTTTTCTACGAGAAAGCGAACCGGGACCGCGTCAAGCAGCAGGCCCATGACGTCGAGCGTCTGCTCAAGTCTGAGCTCGAGCGCAACCAGTTGAAACGAAAGCGTCTGCTTGAAGATTTGAAAGCGACAGAACGGTCCGATGAGCTCCAAAAATATGGCGAGCTCTTGACGACCTACTTGTTCCAACTCGAGAAAGGGATGAAAGTCGCCCACGTCGTCGACTACTACGATGAAGACGGCGCCATGATCGACATCCCGCTCGACCCGCTCAAAACACCGAATGAGAACGCGCAACGTTACTATAAGAAGTACAACAAACTAAAAGTCGCCAAAGTCGAGGTACAAAAGCAAATCGAGTTGAACGAGGCCGAAATCAGTTATTTAGAGACGCTCGTCGCCCAACTCGATGTCGCCTCCCCTCGTGATATCATCGAGATTCGCGAAGAACTGGCCGAGGGCGGTTATATCCGCCAAAAGCGCCAGAAGAAAAAACAAACGGCAAAAGTCGCGCTCGAAGGCTATACGTCATCGACCGGTACCGAGTTTTATGTTGGCAAGAACAATACGCAAAACGACCACTTGACGTTCAAGTTCGCGCGTCGTGATGAGATTTGGCTCCACGTGAAAGATATCCCAGGCTCACACGTCATCATCCGCTCGACCGACCCGGATGAGACGACGCTCCTCGAAGCGGCGACGGTCGCGGCCTACTTCTCGAAAGCCCGTGCCTCGAGCGGTGTTCCCGTCGACTACACGAAAGCACGCTACGTGAAAAAACCGAGCGGCGCCAAGCCCGGGTTCGTCATCTATACGGATCAGCAGACGGTGTACGTCACGCCGGATGAGCGGCTCGTCAAATCACTCCAGCAATGAGTTCAGGCCACGTCATGCGACGTGGCCTTGATTGTGGATGTCGTATAAATCGATGCTTCCTATCCCCTCCGCCGGCACCCTCCGTTCCTGGGGCGATGCGGATGCCTCCGCAGTGCGTCCCGCACTTTACGGGGTCATCCTTGCATCGCTCTCCCCTAGGAGTTCGGGTGCCGCTCGGGCATCATCGAGCGTGGCATCTCTCATCTTCCGCCAAGAGATAACGTTGAGTGGTCGCTCGTCCGTGGCGCCGAAAGGACGAGCTCTTTATCAGGCAATCATAAACGAAGGCCCCGTCGCTTGACGGGGCCTTCGTTTATTTCGGGTCATGTTTGAACAACTCAAGCTGTTCATGGTAGTCGAGCAAGTGCCCGTGTAAAATTTCAGATACGGATAAATCTTCATGGGGCAACGTGAACAGCGAATACGGCTTGTCACACGTGTACAAGATGTCGTGGTGATGCGCGAGTAAGTATAAAAACTCGGACTCGAACGCCTTCCGCTCTTCCTCGTCCATCAATAAGAGCGCCTCGCGATGTTCCGCTAGGCTCTCAAGCAAGAGCACGAGCTTGTCCTCGAGATGGATCAACAGCCGATACTGCTTGATCGTCAAATGCTTCAGCTTCACGTTCGTCACTTTCATATCTTCTTGGAGCATCATATGAAGTTCTTGATGCCCGAGAATCCGGGCCCGTGTCTCGAGCAGCTCACCCGGTGACCCGACGAGTTCACGCCAATGATGGAACATATACGCCGACGTCTTGCGAATCTCGCCGAGGAGCCGGTCTTCGTAACGTGGCGGCAAGAACGCATAGTTCACGCCGAGCGAGACGAAGACGCCGACCGCGGTCAACAGTGAACGCGTCCACGCGTAGTGAAAGAAGTCGGTCGTCGGGTTCTCGAGCATGAGCACGATGGCGAACGCCGCGTACGTCGACATGTGCGTCTTGTCGAACGTCGTGTTCAGCGTCAAGGCGACGATGACGGCGAGACCGATCGAGATCGGGTTCACGCCGAACGCATAGACGATGAGCAAGCCGCACATCAGTCCAACCATCGTCCCGAAAATACGGCTGAACACGATTTTCGAGGAACGTTTGACGGTCGGTTGCATCGCGACGACCGCGGCGATGGCGCCCATGCCCGAATAAATTCCGAACACATACCACGACAATGCGATCGTGATCGCGACGGCGATGCCCGTCTTCAACGTCCGGAGTCCGACTTTCGGGATGTATCGCTTATCTATCATTTCAATTCAACCTTCCCTGTCTCAGCAATCAAATGGATCGTCGGTCGATTCGAGTTTGACAGCTGATACACACCGCCGCCAATTTCGTTATAACGGTCGGCCGCGGTCACACTGCCACCCGTATTAACGTTCACTTGCCCGGTCGCATGTCGCGGCTCGAACGTGAGCGCCCCGGCCTCGGTTTGAACGGTCAACGCCTGATTGACGACGATGTCGCGCACGGACGCCTCGCGGTAAGAACGGATATCCGCTTGCACGACCCGGACCGTCTCAAGCGTCACATCACTCCGCGTCTCGACGCGGAGTCGGTCCGACTCGACTTTCGTCAAGTTGACCGCATTCGCATCCAAGACGATCGACTTCGCGATCAAACCTTGTCCCGTCACTTGTTCGGCCGTCACATCAATCGATGTCATCGAGCTCGGCAGGGCGACGCGTATTTTATAGCGTGACGGAGACTCGCTCGGTCGGCTGCCGAACTGGCTGAAGCGGCCGAACCGTTCGACGACCGAAATCGTATCCCCGACCGCCTTCACTTTTACTGTCCGTTCCTTCGAGTTCGTCTGCAGCACCTCGATTTGCACTTTTTCATTCGTGCTGCGGACGAACTCGACATTGCCGTGTGCCGTCTCAAGCCGAAGCTTCTTCATTTGGTAGCGGTCCTCGTATTTGTCCCCGAGTGCCAACACGTCGCTAAATACGAATAAGTTCACAAAAAAGAGGACGGGGAGGGCGAGGAAAACGAGACCGAACGTGATTTTACGATGCTTCGGGATGTCTTGAAAGCGGGCTTTCCACGACTTCCCTTTCATTCTAGAGTACGCCATATCTATCTCCTTCTTCATCTGCTTTCCCTATTCTAACACGTTCAGTATCCCATGGTGCGCATAGAAAAAGAATCCGCCCGAAGGTGGATTCTTAGAAGGGTGGATCATGATGTGACGCGTTCGTTCCAACCTGTCGGATCAGTTCGCCAGTCATGCAATGAAGCAGCTTCTTCTTTACTGATGATCCGCTTCTTGACGGCGACGTCGAGCAAATCCGATAGGGTCGTCAGCGCGTGGGCGCTGAAACCGGACTCCAACAGATTGATGGCGAGACGGCTCAGGCTGTATGAGAAGATCGCTTGAATCTTCACGACTTCTCCGCCCGCTTTCTCGACCGCCCGAGCGGCCTTGATGCTCGACTCCCCGGTCGACAACAAATCCTCGATCACGACGACACGAGCCCCCGGTTCGAACCGGCCCTCGATTTGATTCCCTTTGCCGTGCCCTTTCGCGCTCGACCGGACGTAGACGAGCGGTAAACCGAGACGATCGGCGACAAGCGTCGCATGCGGAATCCCTGCTGTCGCCGTCCCCGCGATGACATCGACGTCGAGCAATCGAATCTCTTCGACGAGCGCGTCGACGATCAAGTTACGAACCTCGGGATAGCTAAGCGTCAAGCGGTTGTCACAATAAATCGGACTCTTCAGTCCGCTCGACCATGTGTATGGGTTATCCGGCGACAGCGTCACGGCCTCAATTTTTAACAATGCTTCAGCGATTTGTTTCATACGTTCGACTCCATTCCTCTAGGTAATGTGTATAAGCGGCGTTCGGATCAACGGAGCGGGTGATCGGTCGGCCGACGACGATGGCGGATACGCCGGCGTCACGGGCTGCCTGAGGCGTGGCGACGCGCACTTGGTCGTCCGCCGTCTCACTCATCCGGATGCCCGGCGTCACGGTCAAAAACGAAGAACCGAGCGCTTGATGAATCGCGCGGGATTCATGCACCGAAGCAACGACACCGTCGAGTCCGGCGCGGTGTGCCATCGCCGCCTGCCTAAGGACGGCCTGTTCGAGCCCCCCGCTGATGTGCAACTCATCCGCGAGCATTCGTTCATCGGTCGACGTTAACTGGGTGACACCAATCAACTTCGTCGTGTCGGTCACGTCGCGTAACCCGTCTAACGCGTAGCGCATCATTGTCTCGCCGCCAAGTGTGTGGACGTTCGTCAGTTCGACACCGAGGCGACCGATTTGGCGGAGCGTCCGCCGCGCCGTTTCGGGGATGTCGTGGACTTTGACGTCCAAAAAGACCGGGTACCCTTCGCCGACGAGCCGTTCGACAAATTGTCCGCCTTCACGGTAGAACAGCTCCATCCCGACTTTGACGGCCGGCTTCTGTTCGATTCGTTCCAATAAACGAAACGCGTCCGCGCCCGTTTCGACGTCAAGCGCGAGATACAGTCTGTTCATAAGCTTTCCCCCTGATGTCTAAAATGTGATCGATGCCGAGCTCGTCAAGCCGGTCAGGTAACGCTTCGATGATTTCCTGACAGACGTACGGATTCTCAAAATTGGCCGTTCCGACCGCGACGGCCGAGGCGCCAGCGTAAATAAACTCCAACACATCGTCGACCGTCCGCACGCCGCCCATTCCGATGATCGGGATATCGACGGCTTGGGCGACTTCATACACCATGCGGATGGCGACCGGTTTAACGGCCGGGCCGGACAAGCCACCGATTCGATTGGCTAAAATCGGTTGCCCGGTCGCGACGTCGATCCGCATCCCGACGAGCGTGTTGATCATCGTGATCCCGTCGGCCCCGGCCGCTTCGACCGCCTTCGCCATGTCAGTGATCGACGTGACGTTCGGTGACAGCTTGACGTACACCGGTTTGGATGACGCCGCTTTGACGAGGCGGGTCAGTTCGGCCGCCATGACCGGGTCGGTCCCGAACTGCATCCCGCCACACTTCACGTTCGGGCACGAGATGTTCAGTTCGAGTGCTTTGATGGTCGGGTCCGCGCTCAGCAGACGCGCGACACGGACGTATTCTTCAGGCGTCGACCCGGCGACGTTGGCGATAATCTCGGTATCAAACGTCGACAAGAACGGTAATTTCGAGTCGATGATCGACTCGACGCCCGGATTTTGCAAGCCGATGGCGTTGAGCATCCCTTGCGCCGTCTCGGCGACCCGGGGCGTGCCGTTACCGAACCGTGCCTCACCCGTCGCCGCCTTGATCATGATGCCGCCAAGGATAGATAAATCATAGAGTTTCGCGAACTCTTCCCCGAATCCGAAACAGCCTGACGCCGGCATGATCGGGTTTTTCAATCGTAAACCTGGCAAGTCAACGTGTAGTCTCATAGCGTCACCTCTTCCGCACGAAATACCGGTCCGTCACTGCATACTTTGACGTAGCCGTCTGGAGCTTGGCACACACAGGCGAAACAAGCCCCGATACCACACCCCATCCGGTTCTCGATCGAGATATACCGCTCTTCGATGTGCGATGCGGCGACCGCCTTCAACATCGGTTCTGGACCGCAGCTGAACAACACATCGGCATCAACCTGCGCGAGGGGCCCCGTCACAAACCCTTTTTCCCCATACGTTCCGTCGACCGTCGTGATGATCGTCTCTCCGAGCTCGCAGAACGCGTCTTCATAAAAGATGCTCGCTTTCGTATCAAACCCGAGAATCGCCACCGTCTCGATTTCGCGGGCGGCGAGCATGCGCCGCGTATAATACAGTGGCGGCACCCCGATGCCCCCACCGACGAGGACGACACGTTTTCCGGCTTGTTGGAGCGGAAAGCCGTTGCCGAGCGGTCCGAGCACGTCCAGCTTGTCTCCGGCGCGACGCGCGGCGAGGTCTGTCGTCCCCGCCCCGATGACTTTATACAAGAACGTCACGACGTTCCCTTCGACATTCGCGACCGAGAGCGGGCGCCGGAGCAGCTCTGACGTTTTCACGTGAAAGAACGTTCCGGGCGCAATCTCGTTCGTGTCGACCGACACTTTCATCTCCATCGCCCCTTTTGCGATCGGATGATTTGAGAGCACCGTTGCGAACTGTCTCATACGGTCACCCCGAAAGTCGTGAACGCCGGCAGGCTCGTCGTTTGGAACGACAGGCTCTCGATGACTTGGAGCAGCGCCGTGACCGTGTCGAGCGATGTCAGACAGAGTACCCCTTGCTCGGCTGCGGCCCGACGAATGATAAAGCCGTCTTTCGTCGCGAGGGCGTCACGCGTCGTCGTGTTCAAGACGATGTCGACTTCACCCCGTTCGATGACGCTCAGCATCGTCTCTCCGGCCTCATTGATTTTACCGACCGGATGGACCGGCAATCCATCTGCCGAGAGCGCAAGTGCCGTCCCGGACGTGGCCATCAAGCGGAACCCGAGTCGGTTGAAGCGACGCGCGATGTCGAGCGCTTCCTCCTTGTCTTGATCGGCGACGGTCAACAGGACGTTGCCTTTCAAGGCGATCGTCATCCCGGCAGCGACGAGTCCTTTATACAGCGCTTTTTCGAGCGTCCGGTCTGTCGCCATGACTTCACCGGTCGATTTCATCTCTGGTCCGAGTGAAGGGTCGACTTCTTTTAATTTCGCGAAACTGAACACCGGCACTTTGACCGAAATCGCGTCCGCTTCCGGATGCAGGCCGGTCCCGAGACCGAGTTGTTTAAGACTCGTCCCGAGAATCGTTTGCGTGGCGATGCGTGCGACCGGAAGGCCCGTCACTTTCGAGATGAACGGGACGGTCCGGCTCGCCCGCGGGTTAACTTCGATGACGTATAGATCGTCAGCGTAGACGAACTGGATGTTGAGCAACCCTTTGATTCGGAACGCCTTGGCGAGTTTGATCGTATAGTCGACGACTTTTTGTTTCAACTCTGCGCTCAACCGTTGCGGCGGATAGACCGCGATCGAATCGCCCGAATGGACCCCGGCCCGCTCGATATGTTCCATGATGCCCGGGATGTAGACGTCCGTCCCGTCACAGATGGCATCGACTTCGATCTCGATTCCCGTCAAGTAGCGATCGATGAGGACGGGGCGGTCTTTCGAGGCGACGACGGCGTGACGCATGTACCGTTCGAGCTCCGAGCGCTCATAGACGATTTCCATCGCTCGGCCGCCGAGGACATAAGACGGGCGGACGAGCACCGGATAGCCGAGCAGTTCGGCACAGGCGACGGCTTCTTCGACCGTGACCGCCGTCTTGCCTGGCGGTTGAGCAAGCTGTTCGGCCGAGAGCGTCGCTTCGAACGCTTTCCGGTCTTCGGCACGGTCGATGTCTTCAAGCGATGTCCCTAAAATTTGTACCCCTTCCGCTTCAAGTGAAGCCGCCAAATTGATGGCCGTCTGGCCACCGAACTGGACGATGACGCCGAGCGGTTGTTCGTTCTCGATGACCTCGAGCACGTCTTCGGTCGTGAGCGGTTCGAAATAGAGTCGGTCCGAGATCGAGAAATCGGTCGACACCGTCTCCGGGTTGTTGTTGATGATGATTGCTTCATACCCTGCGTCACGGATCGTCTGAATCGAGTGGACGGTCGCGTAGTCGAACTCGACACCTTGGCCGATGCGGATCGGGCCGGAGCCGAGGACGAGAATGGACGGCTTGTCCGTTTTCACCGCTTCGTTCTCGACTTCATACGTCCCGTAGAAGTACGGTGTCTCCGAGGCGAATTCGGCGGCACACGTATCGACCATCTTATACACCGGCCGGATGCCCCAGTCGTTCCGGAGCGACGTGACCGTCTCCACGCTCTCGTTCACGATCCGGGCGATCATCTTGTCGCTGAAGCCGAGTCGTTTCGTTTCGGCGAGGCGCTCTTTCGAGAGCGGCTCACGCCGGAGCGTCTCTTCTTGTTGCCAAATTCGATCGAGTTTCGCTAAAAAGAAGCGATCGATCTTTGTCAGCTCATGCAGCTGTTCCGTCGAATAGCCGCGGCGGAGCGCCTCGTAGAGCATCCACAATCGCTCATCGGTCGGCGTCGTCAGCTCGCGATCGAGTTCATTCGCACTCAGTTCCGCGAGCCGTGGCATGGCCAAGTCTTCCGTCCCGAGCTCGAGCGAGCGGACGGCCTTCAAGAGCGCTTCTTCTAAATTACGGCCGATCGCCATCACTTCCCCGGTCGCTTTCATTTGCGTGCCGAGACGGCGGTCGGCGGTCTCGAACTTATCGAACGCGAAGCGCGGGATTTTGGCGACGACGTAGTCGAGCGCCGGTTCGAACGAGGCGTAACTCGTTTCCGTCACCGGGTTTTTCAATTCCGATAACTTATAGCCGACCGCTACTTTGGCAGCGAGCTTTGCGATCGGATAGCCTGTCGCTTTCGAAGCGAGCGCCGAGCTGCGTGAGACACGCGGGTTGACCTCGATAACGTAATACGTGAAGCTGTCCGGGTCGAGGGCGAACTGGATGTTACAACCGCCTTCGATGCCGAGGGCGCGGATGATGTCGAGCGAGACGCTGCGGAGCATCTGGTAATCGCGGTCTGACAATGTCTGCGTCGGGGCGAAGACGATCGAGTCGCCCGTATGGACCCCGACCGGATCAAAGTTTTCCATCGCACAGACGATGATCGCTTGGTCGCTCGAGTCACGCATGACCTCGTATTCGACTTCTTTCATGCCGGCGATCGACTTCTCGAGCAATACTTGCGTCACCGGGCTCGCTTTCAGTCCTGATTCGACGAACTGTTCGAATTCATTCCGGTCATGGGCGATCCCACCACCGGTTCCTCCGAGTGTGTACGCCGGGCGGATGATGATCGGGTAACCGATCCGGTCGGCGAATCCCCAAGCCGACTCGAGCGTCTGGACGATCTCACTTTCAGGCACACCATGTCCAAGTTTATACATCAAATCGCGGAACTGTTCACGGTCCTCGGCTTGTTCGATGGCCGACAATTTCGTACCGAGCAGTTCGACACCGCAATCTTCAAGCACGCCGCGGCGGTCAAGTTCCATCGCCAAGTTGAGCCCCGTCTGTCCACCGAGCGTCGCAAGCAGCGCGTCGGGACGTTCTTGCCGGATGATACGCTCGACAAACTCCGGTTCGAGCGGTTCGATGTAGACGCGATCTGCCGTCGTCGGATCGGTCATGATCGTCGCCGGGTTCGAGTTGACGAGGATGACCTCGTATCCTTCTTCTTTCAACGCTAGACACGCCTGGGTACCAGCATAGTCAAATTCTGCCGCCTGTCCGATGACGATCGGGCCGGATCCGATTACAAGGATTTTCTGAATATCTGGTCGTTTTGGCATGTCATATTCCTACTTTCTGTTTGTTTTCTTGGACGAGTGTCATGAAACGGTCGAATAAGTCATTGGCATCGTAAGGTCCCGGTGCCGCTTCCGGATGGTATTGGACCGAGAACGTCGGATGATGCAAGTGTCTCACACCTTCGACCGTCCCATCGTTGACGGCCCGATGCGTGACGATGAGCGAGGTGTGTGCGAGTGAGGACTCCTCGACCGCGTATCCATGGTTTTGCGAGGTGATTGTCACCGCACCGGTCTCAAGTTCGAGCACCGGATGATTGGCGCCGCGATGGCCGAACGGGAGTTTGAACGTATTCGCACCGCCCGCGAGCGAAATCAATTGATGGCCGAGACAAATCCCGAAAATCGGTAGTTTCGGCATGAGCGTCTCGATGAGCGGGAGAGCCGTCGGGACGTCTTTCGGGTCACCCGGTCCGTTCGACAGCATAACGCCGTCCGGTTCGTAGCGCATCACTTCTTCGGCCGTCACGTCGTGCGGCAAGACGACGACTTCACAGTCGCGCTTCACGAGTTCACGCATGATGCCGAGCTTCGCCCCGAAATCGATGAGGGCGATGCGCGGTCCGCTTCCTGTCGTGACGTAGGCCCGTTTCGTCGACACACGTTCGACTTGATCGGTACGCAGCTCGTCTCCGAACCGGCTCGCCACGGTCGCCCACGTCGATTCCCCGTCGACCATGACGCCGCGCATGACCCCGCGTGAACGAAGATGGCGCGTGAGCATCCGAGTGTCGATGCCTTCTAGTCCCGGGATCCCGAAGCGCTTGAGCGTTTCCGACAACGTCGCCGTCGAGCGGAAGTTTGATGGCGTCTCGCACACTTCTTTGACGATGAGCCCTTTCGCCATCGGGACGGTCGTCTCGAAATCTTCTCGGTTCACCCCGTAGTTCCCGATCAATGGATTCGTCAACACGATGAGCTGGTCGCAGTAAGACGGGTCGGATAACATCTCTTGATACCCGGTCATCCCCGTCTGGAACACGACTTCCCCGCTCGTCTCGACATCAGCGCCGAACGCCTTCCCAACAAATGTCGTCCCGTCCTCAAGCCATAATGTTCGTTTCATCGAATCTCCCCTTATATACGATTTCTCCGGCCGCGATCGTCATGACCGGCCATCCTGTCAGTTCTTTCCTTGCGAACGGTGTATTCTTCCCTTTCGAACGGAACGTCGCCGGGTCGACCTGGCGCACCGTGTTCGTGTCGACGAGAACGAGGTCTGCTGCTCGGCCGACACCGATTATCCCGTAAGGCAAACCGAACACGTCACTCGGCCGCTTCGTCATCCACTCGATGAGCGCCGCCTCTTCCATCTGCCCCGTTTTGACGAACGTCGTGTACAGGAGCGGGAACGCGGTCTCGAACCCGGTGATACCGAATGGCGCCCGTTCCATCCCTTCCGCTTTCTCTTCTGCCGTATGCGGGGCATGGTCGGTCGCGATCATATCGATCGTCCCGTCGCGCAATCCTTCTAACAGCGCCTCCCGGTCGTCTGCGCTCCGGAGCGGCGGATTCATCTTGAAGTTCGAATCCAGACCCGGGATGTCATCTTCGCACAAGACGAGGTGGTGCGGCGTCACTTCGGCCGTGACGTGAATGCCCGCTCGTTTGGCGTCACGAATGACACGGACCGACTGCCTAGACGAGACGTGGCAGACGTGATAGTGGCAACCGGTCTCTTCGGCGATCAAGACGTCGCGGGCGATGTGGATGCTCTCGGCGAGGCTCGGGATGCCTTGGATACCATGTTCTTCACTGAACCGGCCTTCGTGGACCGAACCGGCCTTGAGCGTATTATCCTCGCAGTGTGCGACGACCGCTTTCCCGAGCCGTTTCGCCTCGCGCATCGCCTCGCGCATCATCGCCGCTGCTTGGACGCCGACACCGTCATCCGTGAACGCGAACGCGTCCGCGAGTGATGCCATGTCAACTTGCTCGGTTCCGAGCTGTCGCTTCGTGATGGCCGCGTATGGCAGCACGCGCACTACGGCGTCTTGTTCGATTTTCGTCAACAAATCGTCCATCGTCGCCCGGTCGTCCGGGACGGGGCGTGTGTTCGGCATGGCGCAGATCGTCGTAAAGCCGCCGGCCGCTGCCGCCTCGGTCCCTGTCTTGATCGTCTCTTTCTTCTCACCGCCCGGTTCACGCAAATGGACGTGCACGTCGACAAGTCCTGGGATGAGGAGCTTCCCGCTCGCGTCGATCAAGTCGTGACCGTTCGTCGGCCCATCATAGTCGACCGAACGAATGATGCCGTCCTCGATCAATACATCACTTGTCCGTTTCATGTTCCCGTCATACCAAGTTGCTCGTTGAAGTATCATAATTGTCCCCCTAATGCTCGTTGTAAGATGGCCATGCGTGCATATACCCCGTTCGTCATCTGTGGAAAGATACGCGACTGTGGATGTTCAATCAAACTGCCCGCGATCTCGACGTCCCGATTGACCGGGGCCGGATGCATGATGATCGCGCTCGGCTTCATTCTGCCGACTCGCTCGACCGTCAAGCCGAAGCGGGCGTGATAGTCTTCTTTCGAGAATATGTCACCCATGATGTGGCGTTCGTGTTGGACGCGGAGCAACATGATGACATCACAGTCTGGCAAGACGTCGTCAATGTCGCGATGAACGAGTCCCATCGACTCGTCCCACCACGTGGTCGGGCTACAGCCGACGACGTTCGCGCCGAGTCGTTTCAATACCGATGCGTTCGACCGGGCGACACGACTATGGACGAGGTCGCCACAGATGGCGACGTTCAAGCCTTGAAACGTTTTGTACTCTTCATAGATGGTGACGAGGTCGAGCAGCGACTGCGACGGGTGTTCCCCGCTGCCGTCTCCTCCGTTCAACACCGGGATGGACAGCTTCTCGACGAGCTCGTGATAGTACCCATCCTCCGGGTGACGGATGACGAGGGCGTCGACACCGATCGCCTCGAGCGTCTTGCACGTGTCGTAGAGCGTCTCGCCTTTCGTCACCGACGACGTTGCCACGTCGAACGGGATCTCTTGGATCTTCAAATGTCGCTCGGCCATTTGAAACGAATTTTTCGTCCGCGTCGAGTTTTCAAAGAACAAGTTCGCGACCGTCTTCCCATCAAACAGTGGGGGCATGTCACCTTGTTTGTAGCGCAGCGACTCCTCAATCATTCCCATGATCTCTTCTAACGTGAGCGTATCCAGACTGACAAAATGTTTCGGTTGTTGTTTGATCAAGTTCATGTTCGTCTCCTCCTTTTTCGTAGAAGGCAAAGAGAAAAGGCGCCTCTTCACCTACGTGAAGGGACGCCTTCATTTGGGTAGACTACACCCAAATAAACGAGCCTTCACTTTGCCGACCTCACGGGATCGAATTAAAAGTTACTTGCTTGTCGAGTTTCTTCAGTTGGTTGCTCATCGGCTTCCGCACTCGTCTCTTCTTTTGGCAAGAAGGCGTTCAAGAGAATGCCGACGATTGTCGCGAGCGCCATCCCTTGGACCGGGAAGCTGCCGAGTTGGACCATCGCCCCGCCAAGTCCGACGACGAGGATGACCGAGGCAATGATCAAATTACGTTTCTCGGCGAGGTCGACTTTGCTCTCGACCATCGTCCGTAGCCCGTTCGAGGCGATGACACCGAACAACAGGATCGAGATGCCGCCTTTGACCGGGTTCGGGATCGTCGAGATGAACGCCTCGACGTGGCCGAGGAAGCCGAAGCTGATCGCCATGAGTGCTGCACCGGCGATGACGTACACACTGTACACTTTCGTGATGGCCATGACGCCGTTGTTTTCACCGTACGTCGTACACGGCGGGCCGCCGAGCGCCGACGCGACCGCTTTCCCGACACCGTCGCCGAGAAGCGTACGGTGCAGGCCTGGGTCTTTCATCGTCTCGCGTCCGATGATTTTCGACGTGACCATCTGGTCGCCGATATGCTCTGTCATCGTGACGAGGGCGACCGGGACGATCGCGAGGAGAGCCCCGACTTGCCACATCGGCATGTAATCGACGAATACCATCGTGAAGTCAGGCAGTTGGAACAAACTCGCTTGTCCGATAGCCGAGTAGTCGATGATCCCGAACATGGCTGCGATGGCATAGCCGCCGACGATTCCGAAGAGGATCGGGACGGCGCCCCATACCCCTTTCAATTTCGTCATCGCCACCATCGTGATGCCGAGCGTGAGCAAGGCGATCGTGACGAACGTGCCGTTATACGCTCCGTCTTGGTTCATCGACATGTCGATGGCGACCGGTGCGAGCGACAGGCCGATGACCATGATGACCGGGCCGACGACGACCGGCGGCAAGAGCCGCAACAGCCAACGCACGCCCGTCTTATAGATGATGAGTGAGACGACACCGTAAACCGAACCGGCGATGATGCCGCCGAACAGTGCGGCTTCGACGCCCCATTGTTGGCTGACTGCGATGATCGGCGCGATGTAGGCGAAACTTGACCCGAGATACGTCGGGACTTTGAATCGGGTGATGGCTAGGAATGAGAGCGTGGCCACTCCGGAAGCGACGAGGGCGACAGATGTGTTCAGTCCTGTCAAAATCGGGACTAAAATCGTCGCTCCGAACATGGCGAAGACGTGTTGAAGGCTGAAGAGCAGCCATTGTGGCAAGTGAGCAGGACGCTCGTGGATGTTGAGGATTGGTTTCATATGTGGTTCTCCTTCCTGGCCTCTCTGGACCACCTTAAAGGTTTTGGTGTTACTGTTGTTTGATGAATACTTCGTCCGTCGTGTCGACTTCACTGAGTCTGACGACGACTTGTTCGGATTTCGAGGTCGGGACATTTTTCCCGACAAAGTCCGGGCGGATTGGTAACTCGCGGTGTCCGCGGTCAATCAAAACGGCAAGCTGGATATAATCCGGTCGACCGTGGTCGACGAGTGCGTCCATTGCGGCACGCACCGTCCGTCCCGTGTACAAGACGTCATCGATCAACACGACCGTCTTGCCGTTAATATCGTGCGGGAGTTCGGTCGCTTTCACTTCCGGGTCGAGTGACTTTTTCGATAAGTCGTCCCGGTATAGCGTGATGTCCAAGTTTCCGAGGGCGATCGGCTTCCCTTCGATTTCTTCGATGCGGCGGGCGAGCCGATCGGCGAGCGTCTCTCCTCGCGTCTTGATGCCGACAAGGACGACGTTATCGGTCCCTTTGTTGCGCTCGATGATCTCGTGGGCGATTCGTGTCAACGCTCGCCGGATGGCGGCCTCGTCTAGTATAGTAGAGTGTTTCACACGTGTTCCTCCTCTCTGAACGGTATAAAAAAAGAAGACTTCCTCATCCGGCTGGAAAGGAAGTCTTCATATGTGAGGGCAGACTCCTGCCTCAAATAATCGACGTGTAGTGGCCGCGGCCACGATCCTTTCACAGCCTCTCTGGACTGGGTTTAAAGGTGTTATGCTTTCTAGACTATAAATCGGAATCGGTTGAAAGTCAACGCGTTTTCTCGATTTTGTCCAATTTCGCGAGTTCTGCCTCGAAGTCGGCTGGAAGTTTCGCCTCGAATTCGAGCCACTCATCCGTACGCGGGTGATGGAAGCCGAGCGTCGCCGCATGGAGCGCTTGACCGTTCAATTGAATCGTCCGACGCGGTCCGTATTTCGGGTCACCGGCGAGCGGATGGCCGATGTAGCGCATATGGACACGGATTTGATGCGTCCGACCGGTCTCGAGTTTGCATTCGACGAGGGTGAAATCTTTATATCGCTCGAGCAGACGGAAGTGGGTCACCGCTTCTTTCGCGTTTCGATCCGTCACCGTCATGCGCTGGCGGTCGTTCGTGTCACGCCCGATCGGCGCCTCGATCGATCCGAGTTCATGGGCGAGTTCGCCATGGACGAGGGCGATATACTCTCGCTTGATCGTGCGGTCTTTCAGCTGACGCGCGAGCGACTCATGGGCCAAATCGTTTTTAGCGACCATGAGCAAACCTGTCGTGTCCTTATCGATACGGTGGACAATGCCCGGGCGCTTGACGCCGTTAATCCCTGACAAGTCGTCACAATGGAAAAGCAATGCGTTGACGAGCGTCCCAGACGTATGTCCTGCCGCCGGATGAACGACCATGCCGCGCGCTTTGTTGACGACGATGACATCCTCGTCCTCATAGACGATGTCGAGCGGAATGTCTTCTGGCAACACTTCGAGCTCGACGGCTTCCGGGACTGTCACGACGACTTCGTCCCCGACTTGTAGTTTGTAGTTCGGTTTCACCGTTTGACCGTTGACAAGAAGGTCCCCTGCCTTGATCCAGTCTTGGATTTGTGAACGGGACCAGTCGCTCCGTTCACTCATCCATTTATCAATACGTGCCTTTTCTTCGGCGACAAATGTGAATGTTTCCATTATGTTTGTCCCCTTTCTTTGTTTAGTTTTTCTTCAAATAAGACGCCGATGATCATAAAGATGACCCCGAACGTGAGTGCCATGTCGGCGACATTGAAGATCGGGAAATTGTAACCGAACGGATATGTGTCGACGAAATCGACGACTTCCCCTCGGAACAGGCGGTCGATAAAGTTTCCGATCGCACCGGCGAGCAACAACCCGACGCTATAACCGAGCAGATTGAATCCATTCACTTCTTTATGCAGAAAGTAAATCAATCCGACGACGACGATCGCCGTGACGATGAAAAAGAACACCATTTGTCCTTCGAGCATGCCCCAAGCCGCGCCCTTATTCCGGTATGACGTCAAATATAACCATCCGGGGATGAGTTCGATCGACTGTCCGATCGTCATCGTCTGGACGACGATCCACTTTGTCACTTGGTCAAGCAAGATGAGAAACAAGGCCAATCCGTAATAGCGTTTCATCAAATTCTCCTTTCACGTCATAAGAAACCGGAGTGGACTGACGCCACTCCGGTCCAGCTTACGCGATGACTTCTGTACAGCGTGGGCAAAGCTCAGGATGCTCGGCGTCTTGCCCAAGCTCCGTCGAGTATGTCCAACAGCGGGCACAAGCGGCGCCATCTGCTTTCGCGACAGTGATTTGTGCCGTCGCATAGTCCACGTCGGCAGTCTCGGCATAGTCGAGTTGCGACACTTGGAGCAATTGACGGACGTTGTCGATTGTATCGAGCAACTGTTTCGTCTCTGCTTTCGGCGCGATGACGAGCTTCGCCTCGAGCGGCTTCCCGATCAACTTCTCGCCACGGGCGATTTCAATCGCTTTCAACACGTCGTTGCGGAACGTGAGGAATTTCGACCACTTCGCGAGCAACGTCGTCTCTTCTTCCGTGAGCGGAGCGACTTCTTCAATGTCTGACAAGAAGACGTTGTCGACCGATTGGGCCGGCACTTCTTGCCACACTTCGTCGGCCGTATGCGGAAGGATCGGCGCGATCAATTTCGTGAGCGTGACGACCGTGTCATACATGACCGTCTGAACGGCACGACGACGCGCATCATCTTCACGCTCGATATAGAGGATGTCTTTCGTGAAGTCGAGGTAGAACGACGACAACTCGTTGACACAGAAGTTGTGAATCAAGTGATAGACGGCCATGAAGTCGAACGTGTCGTACGCTTTGACGACTTTCGTCTGCAACTGCTTCAATTTCGTCGCCATGAAGCGGTCGGCTTCCGGCATGTCGTCGAACGCGACACGCATCGACGGGTCGAACCCGTTCAAGTTACCGAGCAAGAAACGGAGCGTGTTTCGGATTTTTCGGTATACTTCCGACACTTGCTTGAAGTTGTCGTGAGACGCACGAACGTCCGATTGATAGTCGACCGACGATACCCAAAGACGGACGATTTCAGCTCCGTACTGTTTGACGAGGTCGTTCGGCGCGATCGTGTTGCCGAGTGACTTCGACATTTTGCGGCCGTCGCCGTCGAGAACGAAGCCATGGCTGAGCACGTTGCGATACGGCGCTTTGCCGGTCGTCGCGACAGCCGTCGAAAGTGACGAGTTGAACCAGCCGCGATATTGGTCTGAGCCTTCCAAATACAGGTCAGCAGGACGACGCAAGTTGTCGCGCTGTTCAAGCACGCCCGCATGAGACGAACCTGAGTCGAACCAGACGTCCATGATGTCGAGTTCTTTACGGAACTCGCCGTTCGGGCTGTTCGGATGTGTGAACCCTTCTGGCAACAAGTCTTTCGCTTCGCGCTCGTACCAGACGTTCGAGCCATGCTCATGGAACAAGTTGGCGACGTGGTCGATCGTCTCGTTCGTGATGATTTCGGTCCCATCTTCAGCGTAGAAGATCGGGATCGGCACACCCCATGCCCGTTGACGACTGATGACCCAGTCCCCACGGTCACGGACCATATTGAACAAACGTGTCATGCCCCACTCTGGTACCCAGTTCACTTCTTCGATCTCACGAAGCATATCGGCCCGGAAATCTTTGATTGAGGCGAACCATTGCGGCGTCGCACGGAAGATGACCGGTTTTTTCGTACGCCAGTCATGCGGGTATGAGTGCTTGATGAATTTCAAGTTAAGGAGGTAACCGTTCTCTTCAAGCTTCATGCCGATTTGTTTGTTGGCGTCTTCATAGAAGAGACCTTCAAATCCAGGTGCTTCGTCCGTCATATAACCACGGTCGTCGACCGGGCATAAGACGTCGAGTCCGTAGGCTTGTCCGACGCGGTAATCGTCTTCCCCGTGACCTGGTGCCGTATGAACGAGACCCGTTGCGTCTGCCGTGACGTGGTCGCCGATCATGACGAGCGATGTCCGGTCGTAAAGTGGGTGTTGCGCCGTCATATGTTCGAACTCACGGCCGTTCCATGACCCGCTCACCGTGACGTCCGTCCAGCCGAGCGCTGTCGTCACTTCTTCGACGAGGCTGTCGGCGACGATGTACCCTTTGCCGTCATGCTCGATACGCGTGTACGTCAATTCATCGCTGACGGCGATCCCGAGGTTAGCAGGGATCGTCCAAGGCGTCGTCGTCCAGATGACGAAGTGGTCAGTCGGCTCAAGCACGCCTTTCCCGTCGACGACTTGGAACGCCACGTAAATCGCCGGTGATTTCTTGTCGTAGTACTCGATTTCCGCTTCAGCGAGTGCTGATTCAGAAGACGGTGACCAGTAGACCGGTTTCTTACCTTTATAGATGTAGCCTTTTTCAGCCATCGTCCCGAACAAGCGGATTTGGGCCGCTTCGTATTCCGGAAGGAGCGTGATGTACGGGTTATCGAAATCAGCCAACAGACCGAGGCGTTTGAACTGCTCGCGTTGCGAGTTCACTTGCTCCATCGCATACGCCGCACATTTCTCACGGAACTCGGCGACCGTCATTTCTTTACGGTTGACGCCTGCTTTTTGGAGCGCGTTCTCGATTGGGAGACCGTGCGTGTCCCAACCTGGGATCATCGGGGACTGATATCCGTTCAATGACTTGAAGCGGACGATGATATCTTTCAACACTTTGTTGAGCGCGTGGCCCATATGGATATCGCCGTTCGCATACGGAGGACCGTCATGCAAGATGTACTGGGGCTTCCCGGCATTTTTTTCTTGGACGCGCGTATAAAGGTCCATCTGCTCCCATGCTTCCTGCATTTGAGGTTCGCGTTTCGGCAAGTTTCCGCGCATGGCGAAATCTGTTTCAGGCATCAATAGTGTGTCTTTGTAGTTCATTGAAACTCCTCCTTCAGTTTTTTGACAACGACGGTTTGTCAAATTAAGCGCAACACTTCCTCCGCGAAGGCCTCGTGTGCGGTCTTCCAGCCGAGACATTTCCTCGGCCGCCCGTTGATCTTGGCGAGCGCGTCCACGATCTCTCCCTGGCCGACCGTCGCGAAGTCCGATCCTTTCGGGAAGAACTCGCGCAGGAGGCCGTTGGCGTTCTCGTTGCTGCCGCGCTGCCACGACGAGTACGGGTCGGCGAAATACATCGGCACGCCGAGTGTCGCCCGGACGCGCTCGTGACAGCTGAACTCCTTGCCCCGGTCCGTCGTCGCCGTCTTGAACGTGCCCGCTGGGAAGGCCGCGTGGACCGTGTGGATCGCCTCCTCCATCGAGGCCGCGCTGCGGTCGGTGATCGGCAGGGCGATGTAGAACCGGCTCTTTCGCTCGATGAACGTCGCGACGCACGCCCTCGACTTCCCACGCCCGGAGACGACGGTGTCGAGCTCCCAGTGGCCGAATGTCTCGCGTGTGCGCACCTCTCTCGGACGTTTGGCGATGGACAGACCGATGTTGAACCGACCACGTGTCTCTATCGGTTTCTGGCGCTTGCCCTTTTGGCGGAGCACGGTCACCGGTACGTCGATCAGCCCCGAATAGATCCAACGATAGATGGTCGAGAAGGCGATTTTCCCGTCGAAGAGACGACCCACGATCTGTTCCGGGGACCAGGTCGCCCGCAGCTTCTCGATGATCGTCCGGCGCATCATGTCGTCGAGCTTCGTCTTGGCGCCGCAGTTTCGCTTCGCATTGGCGTAGCGCTCCTGTGCGCGTTCGGCCGTGTAGCCGGGGTTCCTTCTGATCTCCCGCGAGACGGTCGAGGGCTGTCGCCCGAGCCGTCTCGCGATGGACCGTACGGACATCCCGAGCTCCAGGTAGGTCTCTATTTTCACGCGTTCCGCTGTGGTAAGATGGGTATAGCTCATGTCGATTCCTCCGTGTGAATGTGTGTTGTGGTGACTTCATTCTACACGAGGCCGTCGCTATGGGCTTTTTTTGCGTTCACGTTCAGGTGTTGCACTTAATTTTATAATTCATCCAACAAAAAAACCCGCCCCTAAATAGGGACGAGTTCGTCGACTCGCGGTACCACCCTACTAATCTCAAACAACGTTTGAGACCGCTCTTGGAGACCGATAACGAGGTCAGGCGGTCGTGCTTACTGCGTTCAGCACGACACTCATAGGGGATACCGAATAAAGTCTTTCTCTTAGGCTTGCACCTTCCCTAAGTCGCTTCGTAGGTATGACTTTATCGACGTGTCCTAATCGACGTATTGTGTATTATCCGTGATGTTTGTTTGGTATGACTTCGTCGTCATTATACGGAAGTTCGGTCGTATCGTCAAGAACCGTTTGGACCGGTGGTTCGCCGACGATCGTGTCCCATTCCGTGCTGTTCAACAGCTCCATCTGCGCATCGACGAGAACACGGAAACGTGTCCGGTACAGCTCGACCTTCTTCAGCATTTGGACGACTTCTCGCTCGGCGAGTTGCTCTTTGCGCGCCGCATCTTCTTCACGGGCGAGCGCTTCACGCTCCGCCTGCTTCAAGATGAGACTCGCTTCTTTGGCTGCGTTCGTCTTCACTTCTTCGGCCGCCTCTTGAGCGACGATGATCGATTTGTTTAACGTATCTTCCATCGAGGAGAAGTAGTCAATGCGAGCTTGCATATCGTTGACGAGTTCTTCGTACCTTCTGTTCTCACGAATCAATAGTTCGAACTCTTTGATGATTTGATCTAGAAATTCATTGACCTCATCGATATCGTACCCGCGAAAACGAGTCGAGAACTCTTTGTTATGAATATCAATCGGTGTCAACGCCATTCGACTTTCCTCCTAAATTCAACGTATGATGCCATACTGGATTTTTATTTTCTCCCGTTTCGTCGAGCCGAGAATCGCCATCAGCTTCACCCGACCATACCCACGAATCGAAACTAAATCGTCCGGCTCGAGGATAAAGCTCGCATCGTCAATCGGCTTATGATTCACTTTACATTCACCGTGTTTGACGAGCGCTTGTGCTTTTTGACGCGAGAGTCCGAGCACTTCACTTACGACTGTGTCGAACCGAAGAGACGAGACGATGCCGAATTCATCGCTCCACTTCGTCTCTGGGACGACGAGCTTCGCTTCGGGCGCAACGTCCGAAATCCGGATTCGTGCCTTCCCGACACGATCGACGTTCATCTCGATGAAACCGGCCGCGTCACGCGTCGTCGCGAATTGGGCGACACCGTCATGTAACACGACATCTCCAAACTTTTGCCGTTTTAAGCCGGCATTGAGAAGCGTGCCCGTCACTTGACGATGGGTCAAGTCGACAAATTTGGTCGGATAATCGATTTGACGAATCGCGATTTCAAAATCAAGCGGATCCAGTTCATAGTAATCGGGTGCGAGAATGAGTCGTTTCCGTTCCGCACCTTCAAAACCACCGTCCTCATAAATCGCCAAGCGATTCCCGACGATTTGTTTGACAATCTGTTGTTCACGCGGGTCTAAAAAATCTGTCAGTTTGAACAAGTAGTTGTCCTCGACTTGCTGCACCCAATCGAGCACTTGCTCGATGAAGGCTCGCTCGCTCGGCCGATAATGATCGAAGACGCTCATTTACAGACCGAAAATCGCTCGCACTCCCGCTTGTGCCATTCGAAGTACGAACAAGGCGACGATTGGGGAGATATCGAGCATCCCGCCGATTGGAGGGATGATCCGACGAAACGGATTTAAAAACGGTTCACAAAGATACGACAAAATTTGTCCAAACTTCGATTCGCGTGCGTTCGGGAACCATGACAGTAAAATGTAGGCGATCAAGACCCAACTATAATAGCCAAGAAGCGTGACAATCGTATTTCCTAAAGCTTCTACTACGTTATTCATTCACTTACCATCCTTTACTATTGAGTTCGTCCTCCGAAATCAAATTCGAAATCGACCCCGTCAATTCGATATTGTTCGGAGTACATAGAATCGTGTTATGTCCAATCGACGTCATCGTTCCTTCGAGTGCATAGACGACACCCGATAAGAAGTTCACGACTTGGCGAGATTGTTCTTTCGACATACGTTGAAGGTTGACGATGACCGCACGATTTTCTTTTAGCTGATCGCTAATGTCCTGTGCCTCGGCGAATACCCGCGGTTCGGCGAGCACGACTTTCGAGCGTTCTTTTTTCTTCGAGTTGAAAGCGACAAGGTTGTTCGCTGTTTTCGGACGTTCCTCCGATTTGACGATTTGCTCTGTCACCGGTTGTTGCTTCGTTTCAGCGACAACGTACTCTTCTCCTTCATACGCATTCGGTTCTTCTTCGAGACCGAAGAAATCTTTCATCTTGTTTTTGATCGACATAACGGATTCCTCCTTAAGATATATTATTGCACAAGTATGGTTCCAATACGAACAAACGATGCGCCTTCTTCGAGGGCGATTTTATAGTCATTTGACATCCCCATCGATAACTCTGTGCACGGGGCATGTTCGAACGCTCGGGCGGCCATATCGTCACGTAACGTCCGAAGTTCGCGGAACGTGTCACGGATGACCGCCTCATCTTCTGTGAATGGTGCCATCGTCATGAGACCGATGATCCGTATGTGCGGATACTGTTTACAGTTCTCGATGAACGGAAGGACTTCCTCTTTTTCAAGCCCATGTTTTGAGTCTTCCCCAGAAACGTTCACTTGTACGAAGCAATCGATGACACGATCAGCTCGCTTGTTGATCTCTTCGGCGAGGGAAAGACGGTCGAGCGAATGGATCGCTGCGACGCGCCCGATGACTTGGCGTACTTTTCGTGTTTGCAAACTCCCGATAAAATGGACACGGGCATCTTCGGGCAGCGCCTCGACTTTATCGAGCAGCCCTTCCGGACGATTCTCTCCGAAGTCGCGAACGCCCTCCTCATAGAGCGCGTTCGCCACGTCCGACCCTACCGATTTCGTGACGGCAATCAACGTCACTTTCTGTCCGGCTTCATGTTCGGCGATCGTCTGTCTTACTCGTTTGACATTGTTGGCTATACTCACGATTTCTTCTCCTTGACAAGGACGGCGGCAAATCGACGAGACGCGTCACCGTTACGGTACGAGAAATACGTCCGATCGGTGACGGTCGATAAGTTCGATTGCGTGACGTCCATATTTCGTTCTGCGGCGAGCGTCTCGTTCACATGTTGGAGCGACAGTTCGGCGTGGCCGTCCTCTCGTTCATTCATGACCGCGCCCGCATACGCTGCCTCTGATACATGTTTCACCGCATCGAGGACACGGCGATCGACTTCGTAATGCTCGGACGTGATGGCCGGTCCGACGAACATGTCGATGTCTTCTTCCGGCACTCCAAGTTCAGCGAATGCGTCCGCCATCGCGCCGACGATGTTGCCGACCGTCCCTTTCCACCCGGCGTGGGCCACTCCAACGACCCCGTGTGCTTTCGCACAGAAAAAGAGTGGCACACAGTCGGCAAAGACGAGGGCGAGCGGGACGTTCTCGGCTCTCGTGACCAATCCGTCCGTCGCTTGAATCGCTTCAGCGTAGTCGAACGCACCTTTTCCGCGGTCCGACTCATCGACAAGGGCGACCCGTTTCCCGTGGACTTGGTCCGCCCAAACCGAGTCGGCCAAGTTCAAGCCGGACTCGGTGAAAAAGCGGTTTCGATTATCGACGACAGCCGATTGCTCGTCCCCGACGTGCAGACCGACGTTTCCTTCGTTGTGCCAGTCGGTCCGGGTCGTCACGTAAGCCGAGTATCGTTCCGTTTCCGTTTCCCATGTATGAATCAGTCGCATGACGTTCTCCTTTTTTACAAAAAAGGAGTGCCGAGAACCGGCACCCCCTATTTTTTAGTTACGGCGTTGTCTTACGAACGCTGGGATGTTGATCGTCTCGTCTGGGACGTCACCGCCATAGACCGGTCTATGGAAGTTCCCTTCATCTTGTGGTGCAGATTCGGTTGCTTTCGGTTGCGCCTCTGTCTTCGATTCCGCCTCAGGTTGTTTCTTCGGCTGTTGAAGGAATGGGTTCGCACCTTGCACATCTTCTGCAAATTCAGTTGCGATGACGGTCACGATGATCTCATCGTTCAAGTTTTCGTTGATGACCGAACCGAAAATCAAGTTCACTTCTTCATCAGCGGCACTTTGAACGATTTGAGCTGCTTCCGTGACCTCATAAAGGCTGAGGCTGAGTCCGCCCGTGATGTTCATCAAGACACCTTTGGCGCCTTCGATTGAAGACTCGAGAAGTGGTGATGAAATCGCTTTTTTCGCTGCTTCGATGGCGCGGTTTTCGCCTGTGGCGACACCGACACCCATGAGCGCCGATCCTTTTTCCGTCATGATCGTCTTCACGTCCGCGAAGTCAAGGTTGATCAATCCTGGGATGGCAATCAAGTCCGTGATCCCTTGGACACCTTGACGCAAGACGTTGTCCGCCTCACGGAACGCCTCGATCATCGGCGTGTTGCGCTCGACGATTTCAAGCAACTTGTCGTTCGGGATGACGATAAGCGTGTCAACTTTTTCTTTGAACGCTTGGATCCCGTGTTGTGCGTGTTGCATCCGTTTACGTCCTTCGAACATGAACGGTTTCGTGACGACTCCGACCGTGAGCGCTCCGATTTCTTTAGAAATCTCAGCGATGACCGGGGCTGCCCCTGTACCTGTTCCGCCGCCCATACCGGCTGTGACGAACACCATGTCCGCTCCGTCGAGCGCTTCGATCAACTGCTCGCGGCTCTCTTCAGCTGCTTTTTTCCCGATGTCCGGGTTGGCGCCGGCTCCGAGTCCGCGCGTCAATTTTGCGCCGAGTTGGAGTTTCACGTCCGCTTTCGACATGTTGAGCGCTTGAGCGTCCGTGTTGACTGCGATGAACTCGACCCCTTGTACTCCGTGTTCAATCATGCGGTTGACAGCGTTTGAACCACCGCCACCGACTCCAATTACTTTAATTTTTGCTACGGCGTCAATCGCCTCATCAAAGTACATCATTCAGGTATCCCCCTACGTAATTTCCGATTGTTAATAGCATCAGCTTACACGCCAAATAGTTTTTCCATTAATCGACCGAATCCATTTTTAGATTCGCGATCTGTCGCTTCCGGTTCCACATCAGAATCATGATGACGATTCGTGTGATCTGGTGTCGGAACGACCTCACGCTCCTCCGGCTTCTCCAAGTTTTGCTTCGAGACATGATGGTCGCTCATAAGCACATACTTGAGGACGCCGACGGCAGACGCGTATTTCGGGTGTCTGACACCAATCGAGGACGGTTGGTAAAGTCTCGTCTTCTGACCCATGACTCGCGTCGCAAGTTCTTGGATGCCAGGCAAGGCAGCGGCTCCGCCACAAAGGAGATAACCTCCACTGAGCGTCGGGACGCCTACCTTTTGCACTCTATTCAACACCAATGTAAACATTTCCTCTATTCTCGCCTCTAAAACGTAACTAATTTCTGCTTGCGGCTCGTAAGCGACTTCGCCGTTAATGTTCGTGAACGAGAAGCCTTCGGTCGCATCAGCCATTTCTTCTAGGGCGAGCCCGTACTCTTCCTTCGCGACTTTCGCATCTTGGTATTTACAATTGAGCTTGTACACCAAGTCACGTGTCATATGGTCGCCACCGACAGGGAGGATGTATGAGTAAACGAGGTCACCGCGATAGAACACGGAGACGGTCGTTTTCTCATGACCGATATCGATCAAGCCGATGCCAAGGTCGATCTCATCGACAGAAGCGGCACTCATGCCGAGCGCTAAGTTACCGAGCACGAAGCCGTCGAGCTTCAGTCCCGCACGTTCAATCGAACGGCGGATGCTATGTAAGATCGTCTTCGAGCCCGTCACCATCTTCCCGTGCATCTCTAAACGATAACCGAGCATGCCGCGTGGATCGACGACACCTGTCTGCTGGTCGACCGTGAACGAGGACGGGATGACATCGATGACGCTCATCTCATCCGGGAGACGCATCACTTGCGCCGAGTTGATGACTTCGATCACATCGGCATCCGTGATTTCTTGGTCTTCACGCTTGACCGATGCGATTCCGTGACACGGGGCGATTTGGATATGTTCCCCTTCAATGGCAACGTATACCGACCGAATTTGGTCACCGAGTGCCGCTTCGGCATGTTCGACGGCTTGTTTGATTGCTTGAACCGTCTTATCGATGTCGACGACGGCGCCACGTTTTACTCCTGCAGACGGGGCACATCCCTCCGCCAAAATGTTAAGCGTTCCCCCGAGTAGTTCACCCACGACGAGCTTAATTTCTGACGTTCCTATATCTAATGCGGCTACATAACCATTCGCTTCCAACAGGGAAACACCTCCGCGCTAAAATTTCTGTTCCAACATTCCGTTACAATATTACAGATATCCAAAAATATTGTTAGGTCCGGCAAGATATCTCACGTCTAAGTTTACAACAAATAAGATAGTGAGAAAAGGTAGAATCCTACAAATTAAGCGGTTTTGGGGTGTCAATTCGATTACAAACGATAAAAAAACAGCCCTATCGTGTATTAGGGCTGTAAAAAATCAGATTATTCTTTCGGTTTTTCATACGGGACGAAATAATAACCTCCATCCATGACGACGGTTCCCCGCTGTCCTTTCGGGATGTTTTCAAAGATTTCACCGTATTTCGACACCGTTTGGCCGAGTTTGAACGTCGGTGTCACAAGCGTGTTGCCATCGTTCATAAATATCTCATAACGCGTCGGCTCGCCGTCTCGTTTCGAGAAGACGATTTCCGACATACGAGCCCGCATCGCATCGTCGACTTGTTCGAGTTCCCCGGCCACTTTCTCAAGGTCGGCGACATCGGTGAATTCACGCAACAGCGGTCCGTCCTTCAGTTTTTCCGGATCATCGATTTGACCGGTCGGGTGGAGCGACCCGTCGGCGAGAACGACGACTTCTTCCTCGTCCGTCCGTGAATAGGCAATCATCTTCTCTTCCTCGAGATCGATCGAGACGATGTTGTACCAACTCCGATCGACATCGACGTCCTTCACCCCGGGAAGTGATTTGATCGTCGCTTCTAATCGCTTCGGAGAGACTTCGACGATTTTCGAGTTCGTGTCGAGTTCGATTTTCTCTAATACGTACGCCTCGGACAACCAATCGAGGCCGGACACGTTCACCGCCTTCACGTCAGACACCGACGTCTGCATATAGACGACGAGCGCAATGAGCAGGGCGAACAAGAGTAAGATGGCGGACAGACGACGGTTCGCCTTCTTACGTCGCTGGTCTTTCATATACGGGATACGGTCTTCTAAACTACGGACGGTGTTCTGACGTGTCTCCATGTTCCCTCTCCTTTAGCGGCTTACTTCTTCCACGAGTTCAACGAGCGCTTCTGCTGCTTCCGGGAATCCTAACCGTTTCGATGCCGCAGCCATTTGTTCCTGCTCGGCTAAGACGTGACGAATCGCTTCGACGAGCGTGCCGCCGGACAACTCCGTCTCCCGAATCAATGTGGCCGCTCCGCTCTCGACGAGCGCCGACGCGTTTTTCGTCTGGTGGTCAGCGGTCACATACGGGCTTGGAATCAAGATGCTCGGTAAGCCAAGTGCCGTGAGCTCAGAGATTGTCGAAGCTCCTGCCCGGGAGACGACGAGCGTCGCACAGGCGAGAAGTTCCGGCATGTCGTAGACGTACGGCAACACGTGGACGTTGTCTGCGGTCGGGGCTTTCGCGATGACCGTGTCGTAGTGAACGTTCCCGGTCACGTAGAGCACGTTCACCGGCTCTTTGGCCAGCTCAGGGATGGCTTCGAGCACCGCCCGGTTGATTGCTTCTGCCCCGCGGCTGCCTCCATAAATGACAACGATCGGACGCTCATCAAGTCCATAGGCGGACCGGACTTTCGCCTCATCGACGACCGTCTTCAATACTTCACTGCCACGCGGGTTCCCGATGACGCGAACGTTCGCCCCCGGAAAATGAGCTTCTGACCCCGCGAACGATAGGGCGACACGATCCGCTTTTTTCGATAGGAACTTGTTCGTCAATCCCGGGATGCTGTTTTGTTCGTGCAGGATGGTCGGGATCCCGAGTTGTTGCGCTGTAAAGACGACCGGTCCGGAGACGAAGCCGCCCGTGCCGATGACGACGTCCGGAAGGAACGCCTTCATCTCTTTTCGGAGCTCCCGGACAGACTTCAAGAACCAATAGCCCGTCTTGACGTTCTCAAGCGATAGCGACCGTTTCAAACCGGCGATTCGAATCGATTTGAACGGAATTCCAGCGCGAGGAACGAGGTCGGCCTCTAGACCGTTCTCCGTGCCGATATAGAGCACTTGTAAGTCAGGATGGCGTTCTTTCAACGTGTCTAGTAAAGCGAGGGCCGGGTAGATGTGTCCTCCCGTTCCCCCGCCCGAAATGATGACTTTCATCGGTTCGCCTCCTCGTATTTGCGGACGAGGTCGACGAAATGCTCGCCTCGCTCCTCGAACGTCTTATATTGATCCCAACTGGCACATGCAGGTGACAGTAAGAGCACATCATCTTCTGCCGATTGTTCAAACGCGAGCGGTACCGCCTCTTCGAGCGTGCCGACAGCAAACGCCGGGACACCTTGCGAGGCGCCGAGTGTTTTGAACCGTTCCGCCGTCTCACCATAGGCGACGACCGCTTTGACGCGTGACATCGCCGGGATGAGTGACGACAAGTCCGCACCTCGCTCGAGCCCACCGCACACCCAGACAATCGGTGATTCGAATCCAGCGAGCGCCGCTTCGGTCGCCACGTTATTCGTCGCTTTCGAATCGTTGTAGACGCTGCGGCCGAGGATGCGACCCACGTTCTCAGTCCGGTGCGCGACACCGCCGAACGTCCGCAACACACGTTCGATATGTGAACGCGGAATGTCGAATGGTTCAATGAGGAGTAGCGCCGCCAAAACGTTTTCGACGTTATGGGCACCGCCGAGCGCCAGTTCCGACACTTGGATGACCTTGTCGCCATGAACGGTGATCCAGCCGTCTTCAACGAATGCATCTCCAACCTCATAGCCGAACGTTTGCGCCGTCAACTGTTCCGGCACCCGTTTCATCACTTCCGCATCGGCGCGTTTCACGACGACCCGGTCAGCGTCGGTCATGTTACGGAACAAGTTCCCTTTTGCGTTGGCATACGATTCAAAGTCTCCGTGATAATCGAGATGGGCTTCTGACAAATTGAGAAGCGCCGCCGCTTTCGGATGAAACGCCTCGACACCCATCAATTGAAAACTCGACAGCTCGATGACGATGATGTCTTCCGATTTCGCTTTTGACGCGACTTCGATTGCCGGGAAGCCGATGTTTCCGGCCACGTGTACCGGACGGTTTCCGCCTTTTAACAGTTCGTGGACGAGCGTCGTCGTCGTCGTTTTCCCGTTTGAACCGGTGATTCCGACAAACGCCGCGTCCGTCGCCAAGTAAGCGAGTTCGACTTCCGTATAGATGGGGATACCTCGTTCCATCGCTGCTTGAAGCAACGGGATGTGGTACGGGATCCCTGGATTTTTGACGATGACGTCCGTGTCTTCCAACAAGTCGAGCGGATGGGAACCAAATACCGATTTGATTCCTAACTGCTCGATTTTCGTCCGTTCATCAGCTGACGGTTCTGAACCGGTATTGATTGTCACGACCGCTTCCACACCCGTCAAATAGGCGGCTGCGGCGAGTCCGCTGCGGGCAGCGCCGAGGACGAGGACGCGTTTACCTTTCCACTGCTTTTGCATCTGTTCCACCATCCATTACATGAGTAGTAACGACAAGAATGCCGTGATCAAGCTGATTCCACCGAACGTCAAGACGATGCGCCATTCTGACCAACCGACCATCTCGAAGTGGTGGTGAATCGGACTCATCTTGAAGATACGCTTCCCTCTCGTTTTGAACGAGAGCACTTGCAAGATGACACTGAGCGTCTCGATGACGAAGATGATCCCGACGAAGACGAGCAACAGCTCGAGCTTCAGCATGAGCGCAAGTCCCGCGACCGCGCCGCCAAGGGCGAGCGATCCCGTGTCACCCATGAAGATTTTCGCCGGGTACTTGTTGAAGACGAGGAATCCAAGAAGCGCCCCGACCGCACTGAAAGCGAACCAGGCGACACCGGCCTCGTCTTGCCCGAGCGCATAAATCCCGAAGAATGCGAACGTCGGGATGGCCGAGAACGACACGAGGCCGTCGAGGCCGTCCGTCAAGTTGACAGCGTTCGAAAAACCGACGAGCCAGAAAATGACGATGGCGACGTACAACCAACCCGTATCAAACGCGATCGAAGTGAACGGGATTTGAATCGTCGTGTCCAAGCCGGCACCGAGTGAAAGGAACCACACGAACAACACCGAGACGACAATTTGTCCAATCAATTTTTGAAGCGATGTGAGACCGAGGTTTCGTTTATTCACGACTTTAATGTAGTCGTCGAGGAAACCAATCACCCCGAACGCCAGCGTGACGAACAAGAGGGTCCCGAAGCCCGCTACCGCATCGCCGAAAATGAGCGAGACGATGAAGCCGACGACGAGTGCGAGCAAGATGATGATGCCTCCCATTGTCGGTGTCCCAGATTTCTTTTGATGCCAATCCGGACCTTCATCGCGGATTTCTTGACCGAACTTCAATTGACGCAACGCGGGAATGGCCCGCGGCATAACGACCAATACGGTCAATAATGAACTGATTAAGACGATTAAACTGATTAACATGTTCGTACCTCACTACTCTTTATTATTGAACTAGACGCTCGAGCGCCAGTCCTCGCGATGCTTTTAACAATATCACAGTCTGTGGTCGTTGATAACTGCCAAGGAGCGGTTTCGCCTCCTCGACCGTGGCGACGCAAGTCACGTTGACGCGGTCATCCGTCATCCCTTCTTGAATCCATTTCGCTTTGTCCCCAATCAAGATGCAGTCCGTGACCGGGGCCGTGATGACGCGCCCGACTTGAACGTGTTGCTCGAACTCATCGACGCCAAGTTCGTACATATCCCCGAGGACGAGTACTCGACGGCTGAATCCTTCGAGCGATTTCACGGTCTCGATGGCAGCGATCATCGATGTCGGGCTCGCGTTGTAGGCGTCGTTGATCAAATGGGCGTCACCGAACATTTGCTTTTCCATCCGCATCGTCGTCAGTTTGACGCGGTCGAGCCCGCGTTGGATTGTCGCATGGTCGAGCCCGAACTGACGACCGCAGGCGATGGCGTACGCGGCGTTCCGAATTTGATGGGCCCCGAGCACTTTCAGCTCGAACAACTCACCGTCGTAGCGGAAGATGGACGCGTCGAACGTCGTCTCGACGACCTCGATGTTCCCGTCCGCATCCGCATCATACCCGACCCGGAAACCTTCTCCGGCAAGGAGCGGTTCGTCCGCATCGACGATCAACACGCCGTCCGGTTTCAGCCCGGCTTTAATCTCGAGTTTCGCCTTGGCGATGCCTTGGCGTCCTCCGACTTGTTCGCCGTGCGATTCACCGATGTTTGTGACGAACGCGACGTCCGGCTTGGCGATGTTGGACAACAGTTCGATTTGCCCGAAGCCGTTCATGCCCATCTCGAGCACGGCCACCTCGGTGTCACGCGGCATACGGAGCACTGTGAGTGGCAAGCCGACGTCCGAGTTGAAATTGCCGGCCGTCTTGTGCGTCTTGAACTTCTCTTCGAGCACGACCGCGACCATGTCTTTCGTCGACGTCTTCCCGTTCGAACCGGTGATGGCGACGACGAGCGGATCGATCTCTGCCAAATGGCGGGCTGCCGCTTCTTGGAGTGCCTTGAGCGGAGACGGGACCGGAATCGTCACGATGCCTTCCGGCTGTTTGCGTCCTTCTTCCCAAAACGTGACGATGGCACCTTGCTCGATCGCCTTATCAATGTAATCATGTCCGTCGACGCGTGCCCCGATGATCGGGACGAACAGCCCGTCTTGATTATCGTCTCGTGAATCCGTCGCGACGTTCCGTACTTCACGCACGTCGTCCGACTTGATGCCGAACCAGCTTGCCAATGTTTGAATCGTCAATTGTTCCATCGTTATTCCTCCTGTGACAAAGGAAAAGAGAGCCGAGGCCCTCTTCATCCCTTTGCGTTAGTTCGACGGGGACTCGAGTCTCACTTTCAACGTCGCCCCGGTTTTGACTGGCTTGTCCTTCCCGATCGACTGGGAAGTGACAAAGCCGGTCCCGTCTATTTCTAAATTCAATTGGTACAAGGTTGCCAAACGTTTCACGTCTCGAAGCGACCACCCGGACAAGTTCGGCATTGCGAACGTGTCTCCGGTTTTTAATAGCAGCCGTTCGCCGACGACGTACGATTGCCCTTCGACCGGACTTTGGGCGGACACCGCCTCTCCACCACCGAGTAAAATCGGGGCGAAGGAGGCCGCCTTCGCTTTCGTGACCGCCTCGTCACGACCGAGGTCGAGGTAGGACTCCGTCGTCTTCGTTGACGCGTCGACCGCCTTCTCTTGCTTCTCAGGTTCGACGCTCCGGTAACGGAGCGCCACATCCATCACATCCTTGAATAACGGTGCCATGATGCGCGGTCCCGTCGTCGACGAGTCGCTGTTCGGACGGTCGACGGCGATATACATGACGAGCTCCGGGTCGTCTTCCGGTGCCATGGCGACGAACGAATGGATGTACTGACCGCTCAAATATTTACCGTTCTCAGCGATTTGGGCCGTCCCCGTCTTCCCGATGACCCGATAATTCTCAAGGGCGTACAGTTGACCGGTACCGAGGTCGCTGTTGACGACCCCGTCGAGTGCCTCACGCGTCAATTGGGCCGCTTCAGCCGTGATCGGCTGCCCGACGACTTTCGGATTCGTCGTCCGAATCGTCTCACCGGTCTCCCGGTTGACGACTTTTTTAATGACGTGCGGTTGCTTCATCGTCCCATCGGTCGCGATGGCTGACGTCGCTTGCAAGATTTGCATCGGTGTCACCGCGGTCGATTGGCCCCAGGCTGTGATGAGCACGTTGAGCGGGCTTTCAAAGTCGTATTGACTGTTGACCTCACCCGGCAAATCAACACCGGTGCGCTGGTCGAATTTAAAAGCGTTGAAATAGTCTTCATACCGGCTCAAGCCAAGACGTTCATTAGCCATGATGGAGAACGCCACGTTTGACGAGTGCCAGACGCCTTCTACCATAGGAATCGTACCCCATCCGGTAATGTTGTAATCATTAAACGTCGTCCGTCCATATGTATAGGAACCAGACTTGTACAGTTCGTTCGGATCGAACACGCCTTCGTTGATGGCCGCGGCGAGTGTGAAGATCTTCATCGTCGACCCCGGCTCGAATCGAGACGAGACGGAGAAGTTGCTGTACGACGTGATCTCGCGTGTGTTCGGGTCAAATGACGGCCGATCCGACAGTGCCACGATTTCTCCCGTCTTCGGGTCCATGATGATCGCCGTCGCATTTTTTGGCGCATACTCTTCGTACATCTCGTCCATCTTCGTATCGAGCAGCTGTTGAATGCGATGATCGATCGTCAACTGGACGTCCGCCCCGTCTTCCGGCTCGATGCGCAACTGCTCATCACTCGCGATGAGCGGACGGCCGGCAAGATCTTTCTCGAACCGGTTCAAGCCGTACGATTCACTTAAAATATCGTTCAACGACTTCTCGATCCCAAGTTCTCCGACGAGTTCGATGCGTCCGTTTTGGTCAATCTTTTGGGCATAGCCGATGACGCTTGAGGCGAACACTTTATTCGGATAATACCGTTTCGGCTCTTCGACGAACGTGATCCCCGGAATTTCGAACGACTCAATCTCTTCTTTTTGTTCGACCGTCAAGTCACGTCCGGGAACACCGAACTCAATTTGACCCCGTTCGACGTTCTGTTCGAGCCGTTTTAACACATCAGCCTCGTTCATCGGGATGACGGTCGCGAGCTCGCGTGCCGCTTCCGGAAATTCTTCCGGTAACAACGTCTTCCCTTCGACCCGCTCACCTCCGAGCTTTAAGACGGCGACGACCCGATACGACGGAATATTGATGGCAATCGGTTGACCGAAACGGTCAAAGATCTCACCACGCTCCGCTTTCAGCGTACTGACCGCCTTCCACCGTTCCTCTTCGGCGAAAGCGAGCATGTTCTCTCCTTTGTACGTCTGGAAGACAGATAGATAAAAAAACCAACCGACAAAAAATAAAAAGAGCGGTGTGAAGCAAACAATCGCCACCCACGCCACTCTTTTTTTACTCTGTTGTAGAGAGCTCATCAGTCAATCACCTTGACGTTCTTCTCATTGAACTGCATTCCGAGCTTTTCAGCTATCGCATAGATTCTCTCTGGCGAGCTAAGTTGGGCAATCTCATACTTCAGTTCTTCGTTCTCTTTGGCAATCGTGTTCGTCTCTTGAGTAATCAAGGCCGTATCACGCATGATGTTGTACGCTTCATTATGTTTCGACACCGTGATGCCACCGAACAAGACGACAGAAGCGATCATCGTCGGGTACAGGATGGATTCGAACAAAGTCAACGTACGTCGTTTTGGAGCAGGTATCGGTCGTTCTTGCGGAATCGGATTTCGATTCGGTGAAACGTGAGGCTGCAGAGCCTTGCGGGCAGCTTCTGGCATCAGGTATCCCTCCTACGTACAGTCTATTTTTGTTTTTCGGCGACCCGAAGCTTCGCTGAACGGGCGCGTCGATTGTCTTCAAGCTCATCGCCGCCGGCCGTGATCGGCTTTCGGGTGATGAGCTTCAATTCTGGCTCAAACTCTTTCGGAATGACCGGCAACCCTGGCGGAAGCGGCGGGTGCTGGCTTTTATCTTTAAATACTTGTTTACAGATCCGGTCTTCTAACGAGTGGAACGTGATGACACAGATGCGGCCGTTGATGGCGAGCATGTCGATCGCATCTTGGACAGCGCGGTCGAACACGTTCAATTCATCATTGACCGCGATGCGGATCGCTTGGAACGTCCGTTTGGCGGGATGCCCGCCTTTACGTCGGGCCGGTGCCGGGATCGCATCTTTGATCAAGTCGACGAGTTCAAACGTCGTCTCGATCGGCTTTTCGGCACGGGCTTTCTCGATTTTACGGGCGATTTGCTTCGAGAACTTCTCTTCCCCGTATGTAAAGAAGATGCGGGCCAAGTCCCCGAACGCCCATTCATTGACGACGTGATAGGCCGAAAATGGGTTTGATCGGTCCATGCGCATGTCAAGTGGGGCATCGTAATTGTAGCTAAATCCACGTTCCGCCTCATCAAGTTGCGGTGACGAGACACCGAGGTCGAACAAGACACCATCGACTTGTGCGACACCACGAGCATGCAGCTCGTCTTTCAAGTGGACGAAGTTGCTCTTTATGAACGTAACCCGGTCCTCATATGGAGCCAAGCGCTCTTTCGCGTGCGCGAGGGCGACGTCATCTTGGTCGAAGGCGTATAGATGGCCTGTCGTCAATCGTTTGACAATCTCTTCACTGTGACCGGCTCCTCCTAACGTGCAATCGACATAAATCCCGTCCGGTTTGATGTTCAACCCTTCGATGGACTCCATTTTTAAAACCGTTTCATGCTCAAACATACAAAAACCCTCTCACCCTACATTTTTCAACTGTTTTATTACACTTACTTTATCATAAAAATGTCAAGCTCCGCATTCGTTTTTAGCGAAAATAGGAAACAAAAAGGTAACAAACAAAAAAGATTCCCCGTTCGCCCGGGGAACCGTCCGAAACACCTGTAATTATTTTACAATTTAACTAAGCATCGCTCTGCTTCCGTCCGCTCATAGGCGTCAGACAAGCGCGTGAACAAGTCAAGACCGTGCCGGTTCAACAACGGCACCATCGACCAAATCCGCTCTTGCGGCGCCCCCATCGGCAACAGACGCGTCGACAGATGGATCCGACGCCGATTCAACCGATACTGTTCCCGCTTCGCCTCGGCCCGCATTTCGTCCGCCAAACGTTCGAGGGCGTGGAGCGCACTCGACCCGAAGCGCTGACCTCGCCGGCTCGCCTCTTCGCTGACGGCGGAAGACAGCGCCCGATAAGCGTACAAACTTTCATCGAACGCCTCATCATCGAACGCATGGTCCGGGAGCGGATTCGTCAAATATTCGTCGAGCGACACACCTTCTTGCGCCAGCTTTTTCTCGTCATTCGCCGAGATGAGCACCGCTCCGAGACGAGGGACGAGGAGCGGCATCTTCCAGCCGAACGTGTGAAACAGCGGTCTCAGTTGAAGCCAATACGCAATCTCACCAGGACCGGAGACATATGCGAGCGTCGGGAACAAATGGTCTTGCATGAGCGGACGGGAGACGACGTTGTTCGAGAAACGCTCCGGATGGGCATCGATCTCCGAAAGCAACTCAGCTTCTGAGAAGTGATGACCCCGTTTCGTCGTGAATGCGTCCCCTTCTTTCGTGAGCAGTTCGCGCGTCCCGTCATGATAGAATACGTGGGCCGCTTCGCGATTGAGCTCGACGTCAGGCATTCCGTCCTTATGCGCGTCCGCGAACGCCGCATGCAGCCGGTCGTGTTCGACGATCAACCGTTTGAACGCATCACGCCCGAGGGCACGTACATCCGGTTGGTGCGGGTCGAACAGAAGAAAGTCTTCTCCGATGAAGCGCCGCATCATCTTGCCGAAAAATTGAGCGAACGACTTCGAGCGTTGTAACAGCTCGACGAGTTCATGGTACAGCGACGACGTATGCTCCGTTTCCGCCTCGGCGACAAGCATGCGTTGCAACATTTGGACGAGTTCGATTTTCAACCGTTCGAACTCGAGCTCCCCGACGGACGCTTTTCCGGCGAGCGGGATGGCCGAGAGCGCCTCTTTACGAAACTGCCGGGATAGCGGCTGAGGGATGAGGACGTGATTGATTTCGGCATAATCATGGTCTTCCGTCGCCATCCAAAAGATTGGCAAGACGGGCTTGCCGAGCGACGCTTCTGCTTGTTTTGCCCGCTTCAACACGGTCAACAGCTTGTACACCGCAAACAGCGGTCCCCCGAACACACCGACTTGCTGCCCGGTCACGATTGTGTACGCCTCACCCGACGCGAGCGCGTCTAGCTTTCGGTCGAGCGTTTCCGACAATGGACCGTAAGCAGCTTGTTGGTCACGTAAAATCGCCGCGAGCGACTCCAAATGCGGATATGTACGTCCGTCCAGCTCCTCGGCTCGCAGTCTCAACTCGCCCATTCCTTTATAATCAAGCCAATCCGTATACCCGTCCTCGATTTGAAGCATCGGAGACGACGGGGCATACATGGCGTCAAGCGGCTCTATCCTCACGTATAACGACTTCCTTTCGATCGATCAATGAATCATGTGTTTGGCAATGCCAATCGCAAACAAGATGGCGTGGGCCGGAACGAGAAACAAAAACAACAATCGCCAACCGTGCACGAACATCTTCGTGAACACGACTTCCTCGTGGCGGACGCGTTGCCAAATCGCATTGATTGGAAAAATAGCGCAACAAACGGCGAGCAAGAGCCAAGCGACATTCGTCTCGACAATCGACTCCAACAAAACCGCACACGCATAAAACCAAAGCACGACGCCGGCATCGCACACCAGCTTGAACGTATTGACCGACTTCGGCATAATTTTTCTAAGTGTCATATACACCATAAACCAAATGACGAGTGGAAATGAAACGATATACACTAACACGATGCGCTCGCTCCTAAAATTAGTTTTTGCATGAGCGGGATGACGGTCAGTTCAACGCCGCGATCCTCGGCTCGCTTCAACAGCGGCGTCAAAATGGCGTCGACTTCGGTCGGGCGTCCCGCCTCCACGTCCCGGAGCATCGATGAACGGTTGTTCGCCGTCTTCTCGATGATCGACTCGATATATGTATATGGTACGGTCTCGTCGAACAACGACGTCAATTCCTTATAGATCGCGAGTGCGACGTCTCGGCACGGCGGTTGCCCGACCACACCGTTTGGCATACGGCAAAGCGCCGTGATCGGGTTGATGATCGCGTTCGCGAACAGTTTTTCGATGACGACATGCGTGATATCCGCTTCCCATACGACGTGCAGCGGCGAGTCGACGAACGAGATGGCCGACATGTCCGTCAGCCCACCGATGCGGACGCGGCCGAGACCGCTATGATGAATCCGGTTCCCGTCACGGGTCACGCCGTGCTCGATGACCCCGAGATGAAACCCGCGTTCAAGCGCATAGTCGAGATGGCTGATGCCGTTCGAGCAGATGAATACGGGCACGTTTCCGCTAAGTCGCACGGTCGCCGCCTCGACTTGATGCGCTTTCGTCGTCACGAAAAAGACGTCAGCTTCCGTCTCGTCAAGAGTACGTACCGGTTTGAGAATCACGTCAACCGTCCCGTTCGTCATTCCGTCCCGTTCAATCGTCACAACGCTCGGTTCCTCGACCCGGCCGTACAGCGTGACCGTATAGTCTTTCGCGAGTAACGACGCCATCAGCATCCCGACGGCCCCGTTCCCGATAATCCCAATCCGTTCGATCGGTTGCATGCGCAACCCTCCTTCTCCATTGTCCAATAAAAATTTTACCATACTCCGATTCGATGACCATAAAAAAAAGAAGCGTTCTCCAGGGAGAGCGCTTCTTCCAGCATTATTTGCTTGTAACTTCTTTACCGTTGTAATGTCCGCAAGATTTGCAAACACGGTGTGAAAGTTTCATGTCGCCACAGTTCGGGCACTCGTTCATACCAGGTACGTTGAGTTTGAAGTGAGTACGACGAAGACGTTTGCGAGTTTTCGACGTTCTACGGAATGGTACTGCCATCGTTGTCCACCTCCTTGAAAAGTTAGCCGTTCTCGTCCTCTTTTTTCGAGAACAAGTCGGCGAGTCCCGCGAGGCGCGGGTCAATTTTTGGTTGGTCGTCCAGCTGATCCTCTACGAGGGCCCAGCCTTCCCCTTCAACCTGAGTTTTGTCTGTTTCGTTCCCGAAAACTTGCATCGGGACGTCTAACATGATGAGCTCACGTACGATCGGTCGCAGATCAATCGTATTTCCCTCTGGCAAATTGACGTCATCGAATTGCTCCGTGTAACGCCCGTTCTCCAAAAAGAAAGGCTCGAGCGATTCAATATCGAATTCATACATGACATCGTCTAACGTACGCGCATCTGGCAACGTCAGGTCACCTTGAATCTTCAAATTGAATGTAACTTGATTAGATGTGAACGACGCATCCCCGTGCACATGCACTGGGCGAATCGAACGGATATCCGGATGGAGCTGAATCAGCTCCGGAAGTTCAACCGTCTCATCAACGGAAAAACTGTCACCTTGGTTTCGAAGCTTAAGTAGCTGTGCAATAGACCATTTCATCCGAATCACCTCAATTGCAACAATATGAATTATAGATAGGCCAACTTGTTTTGTCAATGTTTTTTCTTTACACTAAAAGCAGTTGACGACGGCGCTTTGTCAAAGCGTACTTATCCATCTTACACCAATCCAATCGACAATGCAAAGGAGTAATTTCATGCAAAAGACGGCCATCATCGCAGAGTACAATCCATTCCATAACGGGCACCTCTTCCAAGCAAAAACCGCTCGCCTTGAAACAGGGGCTGAAGCCGTCATCGCGGTGATGAGCGGACAGTTCACCCAACGCGGGGAACCGGCCGCTTTCGACAAATGGAGCCGGGCAAGGGCCGCCGTCGAGACGGGGGCGATCGACCTCGTCATCGAATTGCCGACCCGGTACGGCGTCCAACGTGCCGACCGGTTCGCAAGTGCTGCTGTCGCCATCGCCGAACGCGTCGGCTGTCAAACGTTGTCGTTCGGGAGCGAGAGCGGTGACGCCACGGCCATCTGCCAGGCCGCAAGCGCCGACGTCGAGTCGACTCCGGCCTATCGACAGGCGTTTCAAGAGGCGCTTCAAAGCGGAAAATCACCCGCGAAAGCTTCAAGTGAGGCGTTTTCCGCCCTCTATCCCGCTTTTGACTTGACACTCCCTAACAATATTTTAGCGTATCATTACGCCAAAGCAGCCCGCACGATTCAGCTCCATACGGTCGAGCGGCTCGGGGCAGGTTATCACGATACCGGCCTAGCGGACATCATGTCGGCGACGGGCGTCCGTGCCCATTATCTTGAGGAAGGTATCGTCCGTGCCGTCCCTCTGGCGACACGTGCCTTGTTCCGTCAACGTACGATGGCCCACTGGTCAACGTATTGGCCGGTGCTCCAATACAAGCTGCGGACGACACCCCAGCCGGTGCTTGACGAGCTTGTCGGCATCGACGCCTCCTTGTCCCCTCGTTTGATCGAGGCCGGGATTGAACCGTCGTTTGAGCGGGCGCTCGAGAAGTTGCAGACGCGACGTTACACCCGGACCGCCATCCAACGGGCGCTCGTCTCGGTGCTGATCCACTTTCAGCGCTCCGAGTTGCCAGATCGGTTCGATGACGTCCCTTACGTCCGTCCGCTCGCGTTCAACGGCGTCGGCCGGCTCGTATTAAAAGATATAAAAAAAACGGTACCGCTTCTCAGCAAGTACCATCCCGACCTCGCATTCGAGGCGCGCGTCACCGAGGCGTACCGACTCCCTCTCGGTGACGAATCGCTCCGCGAACACGTCCAAACGCCTCAGTTCATCGACTCCAAATAACGGATCGCGTCCTCGACCGTCTTGACCGGCACGACTTCGATGTCGGACTCAAGCCGGTCGAGTGACGTTTTCGCCTCTTCGTAGTTCGGACCGTCTGGCACGAAAAACACGGTCGCCCCAGCTCGGTCGGCGGCGACAATTTTTTGCCACGCCCCACCGATCGGACCGATGTTGCCTTCCTCATCGACCGTCCCCGTCCCAGCGATCTTTTCACCGTTCGCCAAATCACCAGGCGTCAACTGATCAAAGAGCTCTAACGTGAACATAAGACCGGCCGACGGACCGCCGACGTTCGTCAATTCAAACGTGACGGACGGTTCCGTGACGACGTCTTGCACCGGCAACGGCTCGTAAATGCCGAGACCGACCCTTGACTGGGAACGGTCGAGCGGTTGCACGAGCGAATGGACGACCCGCTCACGCCCATCTCGTTCAAGCGTGAGCGTCACTTCGTCGCCGGCCTCATAGGCGGCCACTCGATCGAGGAAGTCGAGCCTTGATACGAAAGAACGCCCATCAATTGCCGTGATGACATCCCCAGGTTTTAAGACGTTCGCCGCGAGCGACCCTTGGATCGGGGCCGACACATACATCCCATCGAACGAGACGGACACTTCCGCCTCGGCAAGGTCGTAGGCGTATTGAACCGCCGCTTGTTGGGACGATGACATGAGCAACTGTTGTCTCCGTTCATAGTCCGCCTCGCCTTCCCCGTCATATAAGTAGCGACTCGATGGACTCGCTTCGGTGAACGGTGTGAACCAGCTCCCCACGAGCCAGAGTGGTGTCGCCCGGCGTTGCGAGATTGTGACCATCATGAGCTCTCCAGGCTCTTTGTCGCCATCTTCGACTGTCATGAACTGTTCAATCGATGTCGCCTCACCCGGATAGGTAATATAGTACGGCAACGGCGCGAACAAGAAGATGAGGACGGCGACGAGCAGGCCGAAACCGATTTTCAGCGACTTCATGGTTGGCGGCTCGTTTCGTACTTCCTCCGCAGTGCCGCTTCGACTTGGAGCGGGACGAGCTCGTTGACCGGAGCACCGTATTTGGCGACTTCTTTCACGATCGAGGAGCTGAGGAACGAATATTGGCTGTTCGTCATCATAAACAACGTCTCGACGTCCTCGTTCAGCTTCTTGTTGATGGAAGCGATTTGAAGCTCATATTCAAAGTCCGAGACGGCACGCAAACCACGAACGATCGTCGCCGCCTCCCGTTTCGCCGCATATTCGACGAGAAGACCCCCGAACGCGTCGGCCGTGACGTTCGGCAAATGCGTCGTCACGTCCCGGATGAGGGTGAGCCGTTCCTCGACGTCAAACAACGGCGCCTTGCTCGAGTTTTCAAGGACGGCGACGATCACTTCGTCAAAGATAGCAGCTGCACGTTCGATGATATCTAAGTGGCCGTTCGTAATCGGGTCAAAGCTCCCCGGACAAATCGCGATACGTTTTGACATAGTTGTTCACCCCTCAGTCGACGCGTACTCATAGAAACTGATCGTGATTACGTCAGAGTAGCGCTGCACTTTTATTTTTTCAAGTCGGCCGACGCGCTCAGGCAGCTCGGCCTCACTTCCATGCTCACAGACGACGACACCATTCTCGGTCAACAGCCGATTCATCTCGATCGTACGCAAGAACGTCTCATGCTCTTCGGCGTGGTAGGGAGGATCCATGAAGATCAGTTTGAAGACGCGCCCTGACCCGACAAGTTGTTCGAGCACACTTTTCGCATCTTGCCGATAGACCGTCGCCTGTTGCTCGTACCGTGTGACGCGCAGGTTCTCTTGAATCGTCTGGATGGCCTTCGTTTGTTTATCGACGAATACGGCATGGTCACACCCGCGCGAGAGCGCTTCAATCCCGAGTCCGCCGCTCCCCGCATATAAATCGAGCGCCTCCCCGCCTGCAAAATAAGGTCCGATAATATTAAATAATGATTCTTTCACTTTATCCGTCGTCGGCCGTGTCGCCGACCCGGGTACGGCTTTCAACCGCGTCCCTTTACGTTCTCCTGAAATGACTCGCATCCTTCTTCTCCTCCACCAGAAAAGATGAAGGCGTCACCACCTTCATCTTTTCTGTTTATTTCTGTTTCGGCGCATACGTCTCGGCGATGAACGGGCGTTCGCTCCGTACGACAGACTCGACGAACGGCAACGAACTGATCGTCTCGACGGTCGTCTCGTGACCTTCTAAGTCCGTATATAAAAAGGCGTACTTCTCTCGTTTCGAGACGTAATATAAATTCGCGTAACGTCGCAACGCTTTCACTTGTTTGAGCGATTGAACGTAAACGACCAGTCCGATCCGGCCCTTTAACTCGAATGATTCAGACAGCACATCCACAGCTTCCGCCTCCTCCGCCGCAGCTTCCCCCGCCCGAGCAGCCACCTTCGTCAAAGAACGGGTTACCGGTAGGGACTTTGATTTTCGGAGATACCGAGTGCGCGAGCAACCCGCTCACTTCTCCAAGCAGTTTGTCCAAGCTCCGTTCCGCTTTTTTAAAGGCGGCCACTTCAGGCTGGACGTCGAGCCGGCGTTTGACGAGATGCATCTCTTTTTTGATGCGGTCATGGTCCGGGTGATGTTTACCGAACCGTTGCACGTACTCGTAATCTTCTTTCATTCGTAAAAACTCACGTTCGACTTCCTGCGCTTCCGCCGAGACGGCACGCTCTCGTTTCGTCGTGATATATGTTTGGAACGACCCGCTCGACTCGATCAAATCAGCCAACGCTTCGGCCTCATCGAGAAGTGCGATCGTTTGTTCAGTAATAATCATGGCTTTCACCCTTTCTGACATGATTTTACCACAATTGATTCCCTCTGTGAGCAATCGGCCTTATAATTGAACGTGACTGCAACACGTTTACAAAGAAAGGAAGTGAATCACCGTGTCCGCACGGTGCCTGATGAAGAAAATCTCGTTCAACATGATTCGCTCGGCCGGCATTAAGACCGATTATGCGAAACCAGAATATTACTATGACCAATTGGATAAAGTGAGAGGGGCCGACCTCGTCTTGTTCCCTGAATATTGGATGGTCAACTCCATCATATACGGATTGAACAAATCGATCTTTCCTTCCCCGGCCACGTATCACCTCGGCCACGATAAAATCGAGATGACACGCGCCTTCAAAGCCACGTTCCCGCACCGGATCCCGAAGACGCTCATCTACGGGAAAAATCCATACACGATCGAACGGGTGCTCGAAGAGTTCACGTATCCGTTCGTCGCGAAGACAGCGAAGTCGTCGATGGGACAAGGGGTGTGGCTCATTAAAAACGAGCAAGAGTGGCTCGAATATGTAGAACGACACGACACGTTTTACGTGCAAGAGTATATCCCGAACGACCGCGACCTTCGCATCATCGTCATTGGCGAAGAAGTCGTCGGTTCGTATTGGCGTGTCAGCGAGGCGTTTTTAAACAACGTCGCCCAAGGCGCCAATTTCTCGTACGACGATATCCCGGAGGACGTCGTCGAGGAAGTGCGCACCATCGCGAAGACGCTTCACATCAACCACGCCGCGTTTGACGTCATCGTCGCTGACGATGCGTTTTACATCCTAGAGTTCAACGTCTTCTTCGGCTCAGAAGGACTGATGCCACTCGGTGTCCGGCTCCCGCAAAAGATCGAAGCATACTTGGAAACGCTCGTTTGACCGTTCATCTTTTTTTCACAATTTGAACACACGTTATTCCAACAATGTTTTTGAATATGATATGATGACATATGAGGTTTATTGAAAAAGGGGGATTATGATGAAATTTGAGCAGTTCCACATCGAGGGAAAAGAAATCCGTTTTGGTTTGCTCGAGACGATCATGGATCATCATCATTTCATCCGTGAAGGCGCTTGGGACTATGAGCGCGCGACGTATGATATGAAATACGAGAAGCAATCGACGGGCGAGACGTTCTATCTTCGCTTACCGGTCTATGCCATTGAAGGCCAAATCGAGGACCGTCATGCTGTCGTGAAAATGTTGACACCGATTCTCGGGAAACATTATTATCCGCACGGCGTCGAGTACGACGAAGAGTTCCCGGAAGAAATCGTTCGCGACTGTGAACGCCGCCTAGCCGCACTCGCTGAGACACTTGAAGTAAAACCCCTTTCGTAAACGAGGGGGTTTTTCTTTTGAACATATGTTCACTCAACTAGACGACGCATGATGTACATCCAGTCACACCGTCAAAGTTTCCGACTGTATGATGGCACAGCCTTTACTTTCATAGTATTCGATCATGCTGCTCATCTTCTTCAAGTCATAGCTCGTGATGCAGTCAGACAGGACGTTGACTGTATAGTCTGATTTCCGCAGATTGTAGCAAGTCGACTTCACACAAGCCGTCGCATCGGCCCCGGTAATATAGAACGTGTCGATGCCGTGGTTTTGGATAAACTCTGTGAACGCCTCACTCGTTAAAGCGTTGCCCTTATATTTGGTGAACACGTGATCAGATACCCGTTTCAAATCTTGAACGAGTTCCGCCCCACGAGTCCCCGTTTTGAACGTTCTCGTTCCCGGCGACAAATTCTCATGTCGGATATAGATGACATGGATTTCATTGTCGACCGCCCACTCGATTGATTTGTTGATATTGTCGATGACCGTTTTGTAATTCTTCGTGATGTCATTTTGAATATCAATGACGACCAATGCTTTATTTTGCATACTCTGTCCTCCTCGATGAGCTATAAGTCGCGTACCGTGACTACTCCTAATATCATACCAAAATTCGATATTGGAAAATATGAACAAAAGCCCTTTATCTGCCCCGGTACACAAAAAGGGAGACCCTTTGGCGGGCCTCCCTTCTGTCATGTCGCGATGACGTTCAACGTCACGTCGACTTGTCCGAGCAACAAATCGAATTGATCTCGGATGTAACGGTACAACCGTTCCGCATCATCGAGCGAGAGCGGTGCGATCACTTGGTAATCGTAGCGATCTTTCGACAAAGAAACCACTTTCACTTCAGCCAAGCCAAACTCGATTGCACTACATGCAATCAAGTCCTCAATCGCCCGCTCTGCAATCGTCACATCTCCATACGAATAATCGTTCCCGATGACAGCCATCGTATCGTTCATCGTCTTCACTCCTTTTCAGCAACGAGCACGTTCACGTCCTCCATGATAGATTCGATATCAACCGGTTGATCTCCTGTCGTCGCCATTTGGGCGACGGCCCGCACATCGTGGTGACGATCGACGATATACATCGTCGTTGCATGTGTGACGAGCCCGCTGTTCGCTTTCGAGTAATAGAATTGTAGCTGGCGGGTGATGCGGTCAATATCCGCTTTCTCTCCCGTCAACACTTTCCACCCCGTCGGTTCGGCTTGGAACGCGGCGCCGTAGTTCTCAAGCACAGGTACCGTATCCACTTCCGGGTCGACCGTGATGGCGACGAGTTCAACGTCCGTGCCGTATAGCCCTTCCGCTTTCAGCTCTTGTTCGAGCTTCATGAAGTCCCGAAGCGTGAGTGGACAAATGTCTGGACAGTTCGTGTAAAAGAACGTGATCACTTTTACTTTCCCATTGTCAGAGTTGTACGTCTCGCCGTCTAGTGCGTTCGTGAGTGTGAACGGTGTCGGTTCTTGAATGACCGGCAAGTCGTCTTGTTTAAAGAATAAGAAATAAGACGCCACTCCCAGAGCGACCAAGACGGCTACCGTCAAACCGACCGTCATATAACTGTTCCGTTTCATCCTCATCCCCCTCTCTTGGGTCACCCTCCGATAATGGCACGGAAGACGTTCGTCGTCTCACCCGGCTCAAAAGCAACATAGAGGAGAACGTACACCGTGACCCCTGTGATCGCCGTGAAGAACCAGACGACCGATGCTTTCGGGCCAATCTTACGATGCTTCTCGATTTTGTTCTTGTAACCGAGGTACAGCGTGATCAGACCGAGAACACCGCCAGTTGTCGCGAGTAAGATGTGGAAGATCATGAACGCCAAATAGTATGGTTTGATGCTGTCCGGACCGCCGAACGCCGTGTTCCCGACAAAGATGGTGCGTGACACGTAAAGAATGAAGAACGTCGTGGCGGCCACCGCTGCGGCTGTCATGACTTTCTTATGTTTCTCAATGTTACGGCGATCCCGTGCGATGATGACCCAGCCGATGGCGACTAAAATCGCACTGAGCACAATGAATGAAACACTAATCAATGCAAGATAATTCATCGTTGTTTCCCCTTTGACTTAACTCATTTTTTCTCTTGTTGTTCTTGTGGTGAGAATGACATGCCTTCTTCGAGCGCGAGTGACTTCGTCCGACGAACCCAGCCGAAGAACGTCCAGCCGAAGAAGAAGCCATAGACGAGTTCTTGACCGAGCTTCATCAATACCCCGCCGAAGCGTTGGTCTTCAAGCGCGCTATTCGTCGCCCCCATGAGCGCGTTCAAATCGAGCCCTGACACGTCACCGTTCGGCATACAGTAGCCGAGCACCGTCGCGAACGTCTCGACGTCCGTGTACGCATCGTACAAGATGTTATGACTGAAGATGATAAGCGCACACGCGGGTGTGAGCAATACGCCGTTCGCGATGATGTACACCATTCGCTTCAAGTCGGACAACCCTTCCTCTTCTTCCGAGATGAACGGTGCGATGACCGGATACCACATCGTCAAACTGAAGACGACGAGTGCGCCGTGGAAGACGCGATGCACGCCATAGTTCGTCAACACGTAATCAAAGATGAATGGCATATGGTATAACGTGAACAACGCGTTGAACAAGATGAGCGCGATGAGCGGCTTCGTCATGAAGCGAAACGTCGGCCCGATTACTTTATAACTAAATAGTTTTTCAAATACCCAATACGGCAACCCGTACACGACGAGTGCCGGCGCGAGTACATAGACGAGCACCATTTGAAACATATGCACCGAGAAAATAATGTGCGCGAATACGTCGACCGGGCTTCCGAATCCGATGTAGTATAAAACAATGGCAAATAGCATGCTGAACTTCTGCAGCAACGTGGTCGACTCGTATCCCCGCTTCGCCATTTTCTCTGTGACGACCGCGTACAGGACGTATAGCCCTACCATGAGCAATCCGAACAATGGACTCCATAACGTGATCCAATCGAACTGCCTGAGTAGCTCTGATATATTCCAGAGCATCCCTTCACCCCTTTTCTCTCTCTCCCATAACAATGAAACCGTTCACTTCAAGATTACTATTCCTTTATTTTTGAAGTAAAGCAAAAAGGACCGAATCATCTGTGTTTCCACAGATGTTCAATCCTTTGTCACATTTACCAAATGAGCAAACGAAGTGCCGCGACCGTGATGATGGCGACAAAGATACCGAGCCACATCATCCCGACGATCCACGTGTTGCCACGGTTGTTCATATGCATGAAGATGTACAACTGCAAGAACACTTGGATAATGGCGAGGATGATCAAGAAACCACCCGCCGCCCAAACCGGCATGAGTTCAGCGTAAACAGCGCCGAACGCTACGAATGTGAGTAAAATCATCATTGCGAAACTGATCAATTGAAGTTGATACTCACGTCTCGACTCTGCTTTCACTTCGAGCTCTAACTGCTTGTGCGATTCGTTCATTGGACGTTTTTCCATGTTAGCTCACCATCCCTAAGAGATAGACGATCGAGAAGATGAAAACCCAGACGACATCGATGAAGTGCCAATATAGACTCGACACATAAAACTTCGGTGCGTTGTACACATCGATCGGACGGTTCCAGTTACGGATGAGGAGTGTCCCGATCCAAAACAGACCGAACGTTACGTGCGCGCCGTGGAATCCGACGAGCGTATAGAACGCTGAACCGAACGCACTCGACGTGAACGTGTGACCGATGTGGTAGTAGTGAATGAACTCATAAATCTCAGCCGCAAGGAATCCTGCCCCAAGGACGAGTGTGACGACCAACCAAAACTTCATACGGCTCGGATTGTTCGCTTTCATGTTCATCATCGCGAGCACGCTCGTAAGCGAACTCGTGAGGAGGAGCATCGTCATGAAGAAGACGAGCCCCATCTCAAAAATGTTATACGAACGGAGTTCCTCTGGCGCACCAGAGTTTAACAGGCCGACATACGTTCCGAATAGCGAGGCGAAGAGGACAGTCTCTCCACCGAGGAAGAACCAGAAGGCCACATATTTATTTTTCCCTTCCAGTGTGGCTTTCTCTGGATTGGCCGGAATACCGGTTACCGGGTGTTTTTCAACTGCATGTGCCATTTATTGTTCTCCTTTCTCACGAATCGCTTTCAAATCCGCTTCGACTTGTGATTTTGGAATGTAGTAGCCGTGATCGTCGATCCATGAACGGATGAACATCGACACGAACGTCATGAGTAGACCAAATCCGATGAGTGACCAACCGAGAACCGTGTTGTCCATTTGGAAGATCGCACCGAGACCCGCGATGAACAATCCAAGTGACATGAAGAACGGGATGAGCGAGTTGTTCGGCATGTGGATGTCTGTGACCGGTTCAGAGACAGAGACCCGTTTGTTGCCCGCCATCTTCTCGAGCCAGAACGTGTCGAGGCCTTTGACGAGCGGTGTTTGGGCGAAGTTATACTCTGGAGTCGGCACAGGAAGTGTCCACTCTAGCGTACGTCCGTCACCCCAATGGTCTGGTTTGACCATTTCTTTCGACATGAACGCCTTGACGACCGCGATGAGCAAGATGATCGTCGACACACCCATGAAGAAGGCTCCAATCGTCGATAGCAAGTTCAACGTCTCAAATCCTTGGTTCGGAAGGTACGTGAAGACGCGGCGTGGCATCCCGAACAATCCGAGGAAGTGTTGCGGGAAGAACGTCAAGTGGAAGCCGATAAAGAACAACCAGAACTGCCAGTATCCGAGCTTCTCAGAAAGCGCTTTGTTGAACATGAGCGGGAACCAGTAATACAGTCCAGCGAATAGGCCGTAGACGACCCCACCTACGATAACGTAGTGGAAGTGGGCGACGACGAAGTAACTGTCGTGGTACTGGTAGTCAGCCGGTGCGACCGAGAGCATAACCCCAGTCATCCCTCCGACGAGGAATGAAGGAATGAATGCGACCGAGTAGAGCATCGCCACGTTGAACTTGATTTGACCGCCCCATAGCGTGAACAGCCAGTTGAAAATTTTGACCCCGGTCGGGACAGCGATCGCCATCGTCGCGACCGCGAAGATCGAGTTGGCAACCGGTCCGAGACCGACCGTGAACATGTGGTGGACCCAAACCATGAATCCGAGGAAACCGATCAGCATCGTCGCGAATACCATCGTCGTGTAACCGAACAGGCGTTTACGCGCGAACGTCGGAATGATTTCCGAGAAAATACCGAATGCTGGTAAGATCAAGATGTATACTTCCGGGTGACCGAAAATCCAGAATAAGTGTTCCCAGATGATGACGTTACCGCCCATCGCCGGGTTGAAGTAAACGGCACCGAACAGTCGCTCGAACATCAACATGAACAAACCGACCGTAAGTGGCGGGAACGCGAAGACGATCAATGCCGAAGCGACGAACGTCGTCCACGTGAAGAGCGGCATCCGCATGAGCTTCATGCCTGGTGCGCGCATGTTCAAAATTGTGACGAGGAAGTTGATCCCGGCCATAAGTGAACCAAAACCTGAAATTTGAAGACCGAGCGCGTAGAAGTCGACACCTGTCGCTTCCGGCTGGGTCGATAGCGGCGCGTAAGCCGTCCACCCTGCGTTCGGTGCAGCTCCGAAGAACCAGCTCAAGTTGAGCATGACTCCCCCGAAGAAGAACAACCAGAAACCGAGTGAGTTAATGAACGGGAACGCGACATCGCGCGCCCCGATTTGAAGCGGAACGACGGCGTTCATGAAACCGAATAGCATCGGCATCGCCGCTAGGAAGATCATCGTCGTCCCGTGCATCGTGATCAACTGGTTGAACACTTCACCGCTGACGAAGTCGTTCATCGGGCGAACGAGTTGCCAACGAATGAGTAACGCTTCAATTCCACCGAGAAGGAGGAAGAAAATCCCTGAGAACAAATACAAAATACCGATCTTTTTGTGGTCAACCGTCGTAATCCAATCCATGATGCCATTGTATTTACGCGGTTGCTGCAATGCAGTGGTCTGTGCCACGTGAAATCCCCCTTTTCCCGTTAGTCAAGCTTCTGATCGTACAAGAAGTCAACGAGTGCGTCTAACTCTTCATCACTGATTTGGCCTTCACTGAAGCCAGGCATGAGTGCGCCTTGTTTCAAACTTTGCGGGTCACGAATCCATTGTTTCAAGTCTTCCTCGTTGTTCTCGAGGTAGCCGATCAACCATTCGCGATCACCATAGTTCGTCAAGCTCGGCGCGACTTTCCCGCCCCCGTGACAGCTCAAGCAGCTTTCGACGTAAACGGCTTCGCCGACTGTGAGGTTTTCGTTGTTCGCTGTGAGGCGTTCCGCGTCTTCATCTTGCTTCGCTTTCATGTCCTCAAGCCACTGATCGTAATCAGCTTGGTCGAGGGCGATGACTTTGAAGTCCATGAGGGCGTGTGACGGACCGCAGAGCTCGGCACATTTTCCGTAGAACGTACCAGGTTCGTTCGCATGGAGCCACATCTCATTGTCGAGTCCTGGGTTCGTATCCGTTTTACCAGACAAGGCCGGTACCCAGAATGAGTGAATGACATCTTTAGACGTCAAGTTGATGCCGACACGTTTGCCTGTCGGGATAACGAGTTCTTGACCAGTGACGACACCGGCGTTCGGATATTCGAACTCCCACCAGTACAGGTTCGCCGTGACGTTGATTTCTTCTTCTTTTTTCGCTTCTTTCGCTTTCGCGAGCTCGACGGTCGTCGTGATCGTCGGTACAGCGAGAATGATAAGTAAAATGATCGGGACGACTGTCCAAATCAATTCGAGCGTGCTACTTCCTTCGACTTGCTTCGGAATCGAATCATCTTTCCGACGGAACTTTAGAAGGACGTACACATAAATGACCGTAACGATGACGAGTACGAAGAGCATGATTGCCAAACTGATGAGAATGATCCGGAGCTGAATTTCAGCGCCTTCCCCCATCGGCTTCAATGCAGACAATCCCTCAACGCCGCAACCTGATAATAAGATCGCGAACATCATCATCGGGACAATGCCAAACAGAAGCTTCTTAAATGATTTCACAACAATCCCCACTTTCTCCCAAAATGATGTGCAAAGGTTTCTATATAGTGAGTGTGACTATCAAAGTGCCGTCATGACGAAGGCAGTGCCGTCAGCATGAGTGCGACAATCCACACGACTAAATAAATTAATGAAAAGAAGAACATTTTGTTCGCCCACTTGATCTCATCTTCGGCTTTAAATCCTTTTAAACCGAGATACAACCAGTAGCCCCCGAGACCGGCCGCGATGATGACGTAGACCGTACCGTAGTGCATAAAGAGGAGCGATGCCGGAATGAGCGTCGCGATCCACCAAATGATTTGGCGCTTCGTAATGGCGAAACCGTTGACGACGGGCAGCATCGGAATGCCGGCCGCTCGATATTCTTCGACACGTCGCATCGCGAGCGCGAGGAAGTGTGGCGGTTGCCACAAGAACATGACGAGGAACATGAGCCACGCATCAATGTGAAGCGCGGGATCGATGGCTGCCCAACCGATGAGCGGCGGGACCGCTCCGGAGATGCTGCCGACGACCGTGTTCAACGTGTGTGTCCGTTTCAGCCACATCGTATAGATGACGACATAAAAAAATGCCCCGATTAAACCGAATACCGCTGCCACATACGACACGATCAACAACATGAATGTCCCGACCGCAAGTTGCGTCAATCCGAGGAGCAAGATGCGCTCTCCTGAAATCTTACCGGTGACACTCGGTCGATCGTCTGTACGTCCCATCAAGTAATCGATATCACGGTCCACGAAGTTGTTTAGGTAACAACTCCCGGAAATGACGAGTGCGCTGCCTAACATAGTTAATAAGAGCTGTGGCCAGACTTCAAATAAATAAAGTACCGGCGTATCACTCTGATATGTTGCTGCCACGAAGAAACCGGCGAACACCAATAAAAGATTGGCGCGGACGATTCCCATTTTTGCGAGAGCAACATAGTCACGGAATGAGGCGGATTCTGTATATTCTACTTCTGCCATCATTCCTGGGTTGACTTTTGTCATACTGACCCCCCCACATAATCACGAAATCCTCGTATTCTTTTCACAGAAAAAACACAATATAAGCAAAGTACACCTAACTCATAACAAAGATACCATATTTTTAAAAAGAATACGTCGTTTATGCTTGTAAAATAGCGAGTTTTTTGTGACGAACGTGTGATAAATATCACAGTAAATTCGCTTTACTAATACTAGAATAACGATTTTGATAGCGATTGCAAGCTTTTCCGTTTCGTTTTTCGGAACGAAAGCCGTATAATAAGTATGGCGAAAAAAATAAGAACTGACAAGGCGCAATTGTTGTGATTTTTCTCAAAAGCAGGTGGTAACGAATGCATAAAAAACTCGCACTCTTCTCAGGGTTTGTCACCCTCGGAATGATGCTCGTCCTCATCATGGGTGGAACCGTGACGAAGACTGACTCGGGAGACGGTTGCGGCACCGATTGGCCGCTCTGTCACGGGAAACTGATCCCGACAAACCCGAGCGTCGAGACGATGATCGAATATAGCCACCGGGTCGTGTCCGGCATCGAGGGCTTACTCATCATCGCCTTGACGATCTGGACGTTCGCGGTCGTCAAAAACCGGTTCGACGTCAAAGTGTTCGCGTTTCTCGCGTTCATCTTCATGTTGATCCAATCGATCATCGGCGCCGGTGCCGTCATCTGGCAACAGTCGGACGCGATTCTCGCGCTCCATTTCGGGATCTCGCTCGTCTCGTTCGCGTCTCTCCTCATCTTGACGATTCTGTTATTCGAAGGGGAACGGGTCCATAAAGCCGTATCCGAAAAATTAAAGATTCATTTGTACGGACTGACGATTTATACGATGGTCGTCGTCTACACGGGCGCTTACGTCCGTCACCTCGGCGCCACGTACGCTTGCGTCGGCTGGCCGATCTGCGCGCAAGAAGTATGGACGTTCGAATCATGGGTGCAGATGGGCCACCGCATCATGGCGGCTCTTCTCGTCTTCTACACGTTATACGTTCTTTACTTAGCGCGTCGTGAGACGAACCGTCTCGTCGAACGCGGCATGTGGGCATCTTTATTCTTCATCTTGCTCCAAGTCGGCACCGGGGCGTGGATCGTCCTTGGGGGACACGCCACGTACGTCCCGTTGTTGCACGCGTTCTTGATCACTTGCTACTTCGGCATCATCTCCTATTTGGCGTATCATGCGTATCGGAGTACACGGCGCGCCGGACTCGCTCAGCGAGATATCGGTTAATCGGACTATAAGAAAAGGACGACCTTCTGTCTCTAGAAGGTCGTCCTTTTCTATTCACTGGGCCTCTTTGAAGCGCTCGAGCGCCCGCGCTCGTGCCGCCTTATGGTCGACGATCGGATCTGTATAGCCACCCCGCTCGCTCGCGTCCGGAAAATGAATCGCCTTCGCGTCGAGATGGTCCAGCTCAGGCACAAACTTTCGGATGAACGTCCCGTCTTTGTCGAACTTTTCCGATTGAATCGTCGGATTGAAAATACGGAAGTACGGTACGGCATCCGTCCCGACCGAGGCGGCCCATTGCCAACCGCCAACGTTCGAGGCGGCCTCATAGTCGATCAATTTCCGTTCAAAGTAACGCTCCCCTTTACGCCAATCGATGAGGAGGTGCTTCGACAAGAACGAGGCGACAATCATGCGGAGCCGGTTGTGCATCCAACCCGTCTCGTTCAATTGGCGCATCGCGGCGTCGACGATCGGATAGCCGGTCTCGCCTCGGCACCAACGGTCGAACTGTTCCTCGTTGTCCTCCCAGTCGAGGTGCTTATACTTGTCGTTGAACGGCCGGTCTTTCAGGCCCGGGAATTGGACCATGATCATATAGTAGAACTCGCGCCACAACAGTTCATCGTAGTACGTGTCACGTCCTTTTGACTTCGGTGCGGCCAATACGGCGTCGGCGACGGTCCGAATCGACAAGACACCGGTCCGCAAATACGGGGACAATCGGCTCGTCCCGGCGATGGACGGGATATCGCGGTCTTCGTCATACTGGTTGATCCGTTCGTCCACGAAGTCGGTCAGCCGTCGTTTCGCGGCCGTCTCCCCGAGCGCTTTCCATTCCCGCTCGCAGCGGTCGAACTGCTTCTTCAGTTCAGACGGGGCTTCGTTTTTTGTCGTGACGAGTCGTTTCAAACGGTCACGATTCACTTCATACGGTTTGGGCGGCATCTCTTCGTAGGCTGCCTTTTTGAACGGTGTATACACTTTGTACGGGTCGCCATCTTTTTTTGTGAAAGCGTTCGGCGCGAACAAATGGCGATCGAGCAACCGGACGACGAGCACGTCGTCCCCGAGTGACCCGATGACGTTGTCGTCCCGTTGTTTGAACGGTTCGACATACTCCGCGTTAAAATAAAGTGCACCCACCTCTCCGAGCTGATCGACGAACTCCTCCGCCGTCTCGGCTACAATCACTCGAAGACCGAGGCCGTGCTCTTCTAAGTCGTCCATAAAACGCTTCATCGTCGAGAAGTAATAGTCATGCCGCGTATCGAACGGATCGCAGTATTTCGGGTTAAGCCAAAATACGAACGCCACCTCGTCCCCTTCCTCCGTGTCTTTCAAAACCCGATGTAACATATGATTATCACTCAGTCGAAAGTCTGACCGGAACCAACATACTCGTCTCATATTTCTCTCCCCTATCTAAAAAAGAAGCATAGCTCTGCTATGCTTCTTCCCATTATACAAACTCGATTAACAAGTCGTCACTTTGGAGTGTGTCGCCTTCTTTAATATGGATCGCTTTGATTTCTCCGTCTTGCGCCGCTTGAACCGTCGTCTCCATCTTCATCGCCTCGGTGACGAGTAGTTGTTCACCGCGGTGAACCCGGCTGCCTGGCTCGACGAGTACTTTCAACACCGACCCCGGCATTGACGCACCGACTTGTTTCGGGTTCGACCGGTCCACTTTCGGACGGCTCGTCGTCGCCGACTTCACGTTGACGTCTTTGATTTCGATTTCACGCGGCACCCCGTTCATCTCATACGAGACGAGACGGATGCCGTCCTCGTTCGCCGCGCTCACTTGAACGAGTTTGATGATGAGCGTCTTTCCGGTCTCGATTTCGACTTGGATCGTCTCGCCGACATTCAATCCATAGAAGAACGTCAACGTATCGAGCACCGACACATCACCGTACGTGTTCGTGTGCTTAATGTAATCGTCGTACACTTTCGGATAGAGCGCATGGGCGAGCAACTCAAAGTCCGTGACCGGACGCTCGAACTTCTCGAACAACTCGGTCCGTGCCGCTTCAAAGTCGTACGGCTTGATCAGTTTACCTGGACGGACGTCGAGCGGTGCCTCCCCTTTCAAGATGGCTTGTTGCACATCAGCCGGGAAACCGCCCGGAGGCGTCCCGAGTTCGCCGCGCATCATCTCGACGACCGAATCCGGGAAGTCGAGCTGGTGGCCGCGCGTGACGACGTCTTGCTCCGTCAAATCGTGTTGGACCATGAAGAGTGCCATGTCCCCGACGACTTTCGACGACGGCGTCACTTTGACGATATCGCCGAACAACATGTTGACGCGGGCGTACATCGCCTTCACTTCGCCCCAACGGTCGCCAAGACCGACCGCTTTCGCTTGTTGTTGCAAGTTCGAATACTGGCCACCCGGCATCTCATGCTCATACACCGATGGGTGCGGCGCGCGCATGTCGCTCTCGAACGGCTCGTAGTTGTGACGCACGTCTTGCCAGTAGTCGCTGATGACCTCATAATGCTTCACATCGACTTTCGGCTGGCGTTCGTGGTGGTCGAGCGCATAAATCAAACTGCCGCCCGAAGGTTGTGACGTCATGCCAGACATCGAGCTCGCCGCGACGTCGACGATATCGACGCCCGCATCCGTCGCCCGGGCGTACGTGAAGATCCCGTTCCCCGAAGCGTCGTGCGTATGCAAGTGAATCGGTAAGTCAACGGCGTCTTTTAACGCCGAGACGAGTGCGTACGCGGATTCCGGCTTGAGCAGACCGGCCATATCTTTGATCGCTAGAATATGGGCCCCGCTCGCCTCGAGTTGTTTCGCCAAGTCGACATAGTACGGCAAATGATACTTCGGACGGCTGCCGTCATATAGGTCGCCCGTGTAACAGATGGCGGCCTCGGCGACTTTCCCGGTCGGCAGTGTCGCATCGATGGCGAGTTGAATCGATTCGATGTTGTTCAAGCTATCGAAAATACGGAACACGTCGACACCGGCGTATGCCGCTTCATGGACAAACTTCTCGATGACGTTGTCCGCGTAGTTTTTATAGCCGACGGCGTTCGCCCCGCGTAAGAGCATTTGAATCAACACGTTCGGCATCTTCTCACGGAGACGCATGAGTCGGACCCACGGGTCTTCTGACAAGAAGCGATACGCGACGTCAAACGTCGCCCCGCCCCACGCTTCGACCGAGAACAGCTCCGGCATGAGCTTGCTCGTCGGTTCGGCGATGTTCAAAATGTCTTGCGTCCGCATCCGTGTCGCGAGCAGCGACTGGTGGGCGTCACGCATTGTCGTATCGGTCAAGAGAAGCTCCGGCTGACGTTTGATCCAATCGGCAAGACCGTCCGGACCGAGCTCCGTCAAAATTTGTTTCGTTCCCGGTTTCGCCTCGGCGGGGAGGTCGTGCGGGATGCGGACCGAGCGGCTGATCGGCTTGTCTTTCAAACCGACGCCTGGGAAGCCGTTCACGGTGACGTCCCCGATATAGTTCAGAAGTTTCGTCCCGCGGTCTTTCCGTTTCGGGAAGACGAACAGTTCCGGTGTCTCATCGATGAACGACGTGTTGTAATCGCCGCTAATGAAATTCTGATGTTTCATCACGTTGATCAAAAACGGGATGTTCGTCTTGATGCCACGGATCCGGAACTCGTTCAAGTTACGCACCATCTTCGCTGCCGCCTGTTCGAACGTCATTCCGTGCGTCGACAATTTGACGAGGAGTGAGTCGTAGTATGGCGAAATCTCAGCCCCGACATACGCGTTCCCGCCGTCAAGTCGGACACCGAAGCCGCCTGGTGAACGGTACGCCATGATTTTCCCTGTGTCCGGCATGAAGTTGTTGGCCGGGTCTTCCGACGTGACACGGGACTGAATCGCATAACCGAGCAGTTTGATGTCTTCTTGTTTCGGCATGTGGATGACGTCGCCGTGGAGCGACTCCCCTTGCGCGATCATGAGTTGCGTTTGAACGATATCGAACCCGGTCACCATCTCGGTGATCGTATGCTCGACTTGGACACGCGGGTTGACCTCGATGAAATAGAACGACTCGTCTTCCGTGACGAGGAATTCGACCGTACCGGCGTTAATGTATCCGACGTGACGCATCAGTTGGACCGCCGCATCACAGATCGCTTGCCGCGACTGTTCCGACAACGTCACACACGGTGCGACTTCGACGACTTTTTGGTGACGACGTTGGACCGAACAGTCACGCTCGAACAAATGAATGATGTTGCCGTGGTCGTCCCCGAGAATTTGCACCTCGATGTGCTTCGGACGTTCGACCAATTTTTCTATGTACACTTCGTCCGAACCGAACGCTTGCTTCGCTTCTGACTTGGCCCGCTCGATCAAATCTTTCATCTCAGCTTCTGAACGGATGACGCGCATCCCGCGCCCGCCGCCCCCCATCGAGGCTTTGACCATGAGCGGGAAGCCGTGCTCGTTCGCGAAGGCGAGCGCGTCCTCGTAAGACGTGAGCGGACCGTTAGATCCCGGGATGACCGGAAGACCGGCCGCGATCGCGCTTTGACGCGCCCGGACTTTGTCCCCGAACGCATGCAAATGCGATTCGTTCGGGCCGACGAAGATGATTCCTTCTTCGCGGCAGCGACGGGCGAGGTCAATGTTTTCCGATAAGAATCCGTATCCTGGATGGATCGCGTCAGCCCCCGACTGTTTCGCGATCCGGATGACGTCTTCGATGTCGAGATACGCATCGATCGGCTTTTTATCAAGCCCGATCAAATACGCCTCATCGGCTTTAAAGCGGTGCAATGACCCGCTATCTTCCTGTGAATAGACAGCGACGGTGCGCATCCCTAATTCTGACGCCGCCCGGAATACTCGGATGGCAATCTCGCCTCGGTTGGCTACAAGCAACTTAGTAATTGGTTTCAAACTAAATCCCCCCATTTTAGTAGTGGTATACAAGAATTACCTTACGACATGCAAAGATGAGCTTTGAACATTTTCTTCTGACTTCTCCCGGACTTCCGCGCGTCTCGTCGCTTCCCGGTGCCGATTTCGCATCGAGATGCTACTGAGCACGCCGAGTATACCCATCGTCATGACGAGCGATGTCCCGCCGTAACTGACGAGTGGGAGCGTCACCCCTGTCCCAGGGAACCAACCCGACATCGCCCCGATGTTGATGGCGGTTTGCACCATCAATTGGGCCGCGATACCGAACGAGACGAACATCGCAAAGTGATTGTCCGTATGGTTGGCGATGTTGATGGCGCGAAACGCGATGAAGAAGAGCAAAGCGAGCACGACGAGAACGCCGATAAAGCCTAATTCTTCGGCGATGATGGACATGATGTAATCCGTCTCCGGTTCAGGTAAGTATCCGTATTTCTGATAACTATTCCCGAGTCCGACACCGGTCAATCCGCCATGGACGATGGAGATGATGGACATGAGCAGCTGATGCCCGTATCCTTCCGGGTCCATGAACGGGTTGAACACGACATTGATTCGACTGACTTGATTCTCTGTGAAGAAGAATGTGTACATCACGTACACGAACCCGATTCCGGCAAGGATCGCCGGGACGATGATACGCAGCGGCGCACCGACTGCGAGCCAAATCATGAACATGATCGCTCCGAGGACGAATAACCCACCGTGGTCCGGCTGGCCGTTGATGGCGATGGCGTATGGGAGAAAGAAATAGATCGACGGGATCAAGAAGAATGCCCCGACTTGGGCCCGCCACCCTTTCTTCACGATGGCCGCCCGTCCGATCCGTCCAGGCAATCCTTTCAATTCATCGTTCCACAGTTGGTGATAATAGTTCGCCAAGAGCAAGATGAGCGCGAACTTGGCGATCTCGACCGGTTGCATCGTGAATCCGCCGACGACGAGCCAGGCTCTTGCGCCGTTAAGCGGCGGCATCGCCCACGTCACGAACAAGAGCACGACCGTAACAAAATAGAGACCGTACAAGATGTGGGTTTTGCGGAAATTTTCGTAGCGGAACATTGTCGCGATCAAATAGGCGAAAATCCCAATCCCGACATAGATGAGCTGTCGGTAGAACAGGCTGCTGTTCGCATAGTCCCCACGATTCCATACGCTCGCACTGTAAATCATGACCGAGCTGAGCCCGACGAGCATGAGTACGGCGATAAACAACGTAAAATCAAAATACTGAAATCTCGTTTTCATCTTTTCACTTCCTTATGTACAGCAATCCGCAACCTGTTATAAAAAAATACTCAAACAGCGCCGCTTGCACAGTTTGAGTATAAGGTTCATAATTCTGAAGCTTCCGCTAGTGCAGATAGCTTGTGTTCCAATGAATCGAGCAGTCCCTTACCTTCAATGTCTGAAATGAGTCCGAGACGGACCGCGAAATCGATTTGGCGTGATAGACCGAACATATGTGTATCAAGCACCTCTTCATAAAGCGGGCACTTCGGCATTTTTAGGTTTTCTAACTGCACTTCGATTAGACAACGGATTTTTTCAGCATCGGCCTCAAGTAATTGAAGCGCTTGCTCCCGCTGGACTGCAGCCAAATTTGTCGCCACTACGACCCCTCCTCCGTACAATGACAGACTGTTTGTCATAACTCAACTGTACATTATATTTCATCATAATTCAATGAACAGTCTAGATTCGAAGCGAGTTTCTCGCATGTTCCCTTTTTCATTGTAAAACTTGTATAATGTACAGTGTATCGTTAGTAAAGGGGGAATACCAATGATTTTTCCGCTAGATGGAGCCGTTCGTCACGCACTGACGATCGACCCGACCGTCTGGATTTTCGACGACCGGAAACGAAACGTCGACGAGCTCGATCGGGAAACCGAGAACGACAATGACACCTACTATGCCAAGATGGGGAAAGCATGGGACGACGGTTTGACGCAAGGAACACGTGTCGATCATAACAAACCGATGTCACGGGCTGATAAAGATGCGGCACTTCGCGATTCGTTCGCGATGCCGTTCGCCCCGTTCCTGAAAAACGCAGAACCGCTCGCCTCGGCGACGCACGTCAGCTTTTACGGGGAGACGACGTTGACAATTCCACTCGTTGACGCGCCACTCGTGTACTTGCAGTTCTCAAAAGATGGAAAAGTGCTCGCCGACGGTCCGGTCTATGTACTGTATGACAATCAATGCATCCGTGCCGTCGACCATATCATCGTCCGGAATGAGATTTGAGAAGGCCTCGGCCTTCTCTTTTTTTTTCGACTTTTTACTTCATAAAGTGTAAGATATACCCTATGTAGATTACTAGAAAGGAAGTGACGCTTACCGTGCCACTGTGGAAAAAGAATTTAATGATTGTTTGGCTCGGGAGCTTTTTGACGGCGGCCTCGATGAGCCTCGTGTTGCCGTTCTTGCCGCTCTTTATCGAACAGCTCGGCGTGACCGACCCCGACCACGTCGTCACGTGGTCGGCGATCGCATTCGGAGCCACGTTCCTCGTCGCCGCTCTCGTCTCCCCGCTTTGGGGTCGCCTCGCTGATCAAAAAGGCCGCAAGCTCATGCTCATCCGGGCCAGCCTCGGAATGGCCGTCGTCATGACGCTCATCAGCTTCGTCCAAGACGTTTACCAACTCGTCGGGCTCCGGCTCGTCATGGGCGCCGTCTCTGGCTTCATCTCAGCCGGGATCACGCTCGTCGTCTCACAAACACCAAAAGAGAAAAGTGGCTGGGCGCTCGGCACCTTGTCGACCGGTAGCATTACCGGTGGCCTCCTCGGTCCATTGATTGGAGGATTACTCGCTGACTGGATTGGGCTTCGATCCGTTTTTCTCTTTACCGGGAGCGCACTCTTTGTGACGTTCTTGATCACACTCTTGTTCATCAAAGAGGATTTCGTTCCGGTGGCGCGCGAACGACTCGATTCAACGAAGTCGATCATTCGTTCGGTCCGCCATCCCCAGCTCATCCTCAGCTTGTTTTTGACGACATTTTTAATCACGTTCTCGACACAGTCGATCGGACCGCTGTTGACGCTTTACGTTCGTGAACTGAATCCGTACACGACATCGCTCGCTTTCCTTGCGGGTCTCGTCGCATCGGCCCCAGGCGTCGCCGCGCTCGTCTCAGCCCCGCGGCTCGGTCAACTGTCCGACCGCTACGGGGCGGAACGAATCTTGTTTTGGGCGCTCATCATCTATAGCACGTTGCTGATCCCGCAAGCGTTCGTGACGTCGACGACTCAGCTCGTCTTGCTCCGGTTCGGCCTCGGTTTTGCGACCGCCGCCCTCATGCCATCGGTGCAGTCGCTCCTGCGTCAACATACACCTAGCTACGCGACAGGCCGGATCTTCTCGTATAACCAGTCGGCCCAGTTCATGGGCAACCTGCTCGGTCCGCTGTTCGGTTCCCAAATCGTCGTCCATTTCGGATTTTCGGCACTGTTCGTCGTGACCGGGCTTATCATGCTCACGAACGCCTTTTTAGAAAAATCGAACGTCCAAGTGTTGCATCCGAAACCTAAATAAACGCCGAGCAGCCGCTCGGCGTCAGGCTGTTGACGAACCCATTCGCTTCTGGCGAATGGGTTCGTCTTTTTTTGTGTTCAACGAGCTCGAGGCGCTCTGCCCGACATAAAATTGAAAAAATGCTATGTAGACGGTCGTTTTCGGCCAACAGGTTGGCCAGCTTCTTCATGTTTTGTGCGGTCGCTGCCACCAGGTTGGCGCGGTCCACCGCCTCTTTCCCCCGGTAGAACGTGAAGCGGAGACCGTGGAGCTCCTTCCCGTCGGCGAACGAGCGCTCCACCGTCTGTGGCCGGAGACGGTAGAGGTGCTTGCCCGATGCGGACAGACGGTTATCGCTCACCGCTTCGCGGTAGGACTCATCGATGTGGCGGTTGATGACGTGCCGATGCGATCGGCTTGACGTGCACTTCTCGAGGAGCGGGCAGTTCTGACAGATGGCAGGATTGGACGCGTACTGGTGATAGCCGTGACGGTCGGTCGTCTTATAGGTGAGGTGCTGTTTCGCCGGACACAGATAGGCGTCCACGTCCGGCAGGTAGGTGAACCGCGTCTTTCGAAACATCCCCTTCTTCCCACCGAACCGCCGCCAGGCGATGACGCCGAAAACGCCGCGCTCGACGAGCGCCTTCGCGATCTCGGTCGTGTAGTACCCGGCATCGAGCGCGCCCGCCTCGAGCGGATAGGCGAAACGGTTGAGGATATAGTCGAGACGGTCAAGATAGACGGTGCTGTCCGACACGTTCCCGGGCGTGACGTGCACATCGACGATGAGGTTGTGCTTGGCGTCCACCGTCCGGTGCACCAGCCAGAAAAAGCCTTCCGGCTTCTGGTCACGGTACATATAGCCCGCGTCAGGGTCGGTCCGGCTCACCTTGATGAGTCGACGCTTCTTCTTCTGTCGCGCGGGCTTCAGTGCTTTTTTCCTCGTTTGGCCCGTTCCTCGTTCACCCGGCCGAGAAGCTCGTCCTCGACATCGCCGACGACCTGCTCGACCTCGACCTTGTCGAACTTCTTCTTGTTCGCGTTGGCTCGGATGTGGGTCGAGTCGGTGATCAGGATGCGCCCTGAAATGAAGCCGTGGGCTTCGGCCTGGCCCACGATGTCCTCGAAGATTTGTCGAAAGACGTCCGTGCCGGCGAACCGGCGTCGATAGGCCTGGCTGATCGTCGAATGGTCGGGAATTTTCTCGTCCATCCCGAGCCCGAGGAACCAACGGTACGCGAGGTTCGTCTCGATTTCCTTGATGGTCTGTCGCACGGAACGGATGTTGAACAGCGGGCCGAGCAGTATGATCTTGATGAGGATCTCGGGGTCGATGCCGGGCTGTCCGGTGTTTGAATACAGTGGCGCGCATAGCCGGTGGACGATGGAGAAGTCGATGTGGCGGTCGAGTTTGCGGACGAGGTGGTCTTTCGGGACCAGTTGGCCCAGCGAGGCGTCGGTGCGGATTGGTTCATGGCGTTTGGCGATATGGGCTCGGTACATGATGATTCCCCTTCCTGTTCGGAGGCGGTGACGATCCATACATACCAGTTCCCGCTTTTCGAGGTTTTAGCCCGCATTGGGGGCTTTTTCTATCGGCCGTCGAGGCCTCAGAAAAAGACGAGAGGCCACCCAGGGGCGGCCTCTCGCGACGCTCATCCGACGGCGCCGGAGACTCCTGAGGGATCAGCGAGCGGAGGGAGACCCAGCAGCGACAACGTCGCGATGCGGCTCCCTGCTCGCCCCTAGGAAAGCGGAGGCGCCAAGAGGAGGAGCGAAAACATTCTGTTAGTCAACAATCTGACGCCGAGCAGCCGCTCGGCGTTTTTCTTTATAATAAGTCGGCGGCCAACCGGGCGAGCGAGGAACGCTCTCCTTTGATGAGTTGCACGTGACCGAACACGTTCTGTCCTTTGAATCGTTCGACCGCGTACGTCAACCCGTTCGAATACTCATCCAAGTACGGATGGTCGATTTGATACGGGTCCCCGACGAGCACGATTTTCGAGTTCTCCCCGACCCGGGTCAAAATCGTCTTGATTTCATGTTTCGTTAAGTTTTGCGCTTCATCGATGATGATGAACTGATCCGGCATGCTGCGCCCGCGAATGTATGTGAGCGCCTCGAGCTGAATCGACTTGATGCCGGCCAAAATGTTGCCGAGTTCATCTTTTGAGTTGGCGTTGAACAGAAACTCTAAATTGTCATAAATCGGTTGCATCCAAGGCCGCAATTTTTCTTCCATCTCACCCGGCAAGTAGCCGATGTCATTGCCCATAGGGACGACCGGCCGGGCGACGACGAGCTTGTTGAAGCGATGCTCGTCTTCGACGAGCGACAGACCGGCCGCGAGCGCGAGCAACGTCTTTCCGGTCCCCGCCTTGCCGAGAAGCGTCACGAACGGGATATCGTCACGGAGCAACAAATCGAGCGCCATCCGCTGCTGAACGTTTCGAGGATGGATGCCCCAGACGTGCTCGGCGTCAAGCGACAACGGCCGGACGATCGGTTGCAACGCGTCAACGACAGCGAGCGCGCTCGCTTTCGAGACGTTGCTTTTCAAGACGACGAACGAGTTCGGGTAGAGCGGATTTTTAGACAGCGCCGACACCGGGAGTTGCCGGACTTGATAAAATTCGTCGATGATCGACTGGTCGACCTCGAACTCCCGGTAGCCGGCATAAAGGTTTGTCGTATCAACGATGTGGTCCGTCAAATAGTCCTCGGCCTCGATTCCGATGGCGTCTGCTTTGACACGGACGAGTATATCTTTCGAGACGACGACGACTTTACGGTTATGGTCGTGCTCATATTGTTTCATTAATCCAAGCGCGACGGTCAAGATACGGTTGTCGTTCGTCATGACGTCGAACGGGAAGTCGACCGTATGCTCATGTCCGATCTCGACAAACAACCGGCCGCCGTTCTCAAGCGGCACCCCGTCATGGAGTTTACCGCTCGTCCGGAGTTGGTCAAGGACACGCGCCGTCTCTCGGGCGTTACGTCCGACCTCGTCCATGTTGCGTTTCTTCCCGTCGAGCTCTTCTAAGACGATCGCCGGGATGACGACATCGTGCTCATCAAATTGGAATAATGATAGCGGATCGTGTAGCAGTACGTTCGTATCGAGCACATATGTTTTTTTCATAGACTTTGCCGCCCCTCGCAAATTGTTGGTGATCAAGAGTTCAAGCTTGCCTTGACTTCACGGTCCAACTTTTCTGCTGCTTCTGCATCGTACGTCTTGACGATTTCGGGTTGTCCGAACGTCGCACCGTAGAATGAGATGTTTCGGACTTCTTCGACACGGCCTTCAAAAAAGCGAAGGTGTAGCGCCGGCACGACACCGGGTTCAAATTCGGCGACCGGAGATAACGTCGCATTGTACGCCGAGCCGTCTTCGATAAAGACGAGACTCGCTGTTTTTTCTTGTCGCAATAGCGTAATCAAATGTGAATTCTTCGTCAGGGCGAACCGAATCGTCTGTCGCGTCGGGGCCTGCACCCAACTGATGGCATGTGTCGTCGGCCATCGCTTCGCTTCGTCGAACGCGACTAAAATCGATAACGGCATATCGTTCAAGGCATTCTGTTGCGCGTCAGACAACTCAAACATCGCTTTACTTGCCATACACTCCCCTCCTCCACGGGTATATGAATTGCTTTCGCCCTTACCTCATTCATTCCCTGCTTTTCTATCGTGAAATCATGCTATAATCAAGAAAGAGGAAGGTGAGACCATGCGCGTAAAGTGCTCTCTTTGTGACAAAGTCGAAACGATTGACTCGTGGTCGTTCGAAGCGAAACGACTTCGCAACAAACCGGCCAAAACGTATATGTGCCAAACGTGCCAAGAACGTATTTCCGAACGAACGGCAGAGCGGAATGCGACCGGTCACTTCAACTTATATCCATCGTTCCGCCAAAAGCGGAGATGGTAACCAAAAATGGACGCCCCGCACTTGCGGGACGTCCATTTTTTAATGTGATTCGATGCCTTGGCGGCGGTTCCACCAGAGGCGTCCGCGATAAATCGCCAAGACGACGGCCATGACGGCGAGCACTTCTGGAATCGGCCATGTGAAGAAGACGAGCGCCATCGTGCCGGCCCCAAGTGCGAGCAACGTATAGACGACGAGTGACTTCCACCACGTCAACTGTTTCGCAAAACCTAGTTTGAACACAAGGATCGTCAAAACAATGACCGTGATGATCAACGCGTTGAACCCGACTGACAGATCATTCGGGTCAGTGCCGACCCCTAACAGCGAGGCGATCCACGGTACGTCAATTTGTGTGATGTCCATCGTTTGAGAAGCTTTCAAGCTGATAATCCCCCTTCAATTCATACACATTCATTCTACACTATCCAAAACAAAAGGGAACGCCTAGGCGCTCCCTTTGTCACTTATTCTTTACCAAGTTTACGACGCTTGTCTGCTTTCTCGCGTTCGTTCTTGTTCAAGACTTTTTTACGGAGACGAATCGACTCCGGTGTGATTTCACAGTACTCGTCATCGTTCAAGAACGTGAGCGATTCTTCAAGCGAGAAGACGCGTGGGCGCTTCAACACTTGAGTCGAGTCTTTAGAAGACGCGCGCATGTTCGTCAATTGTTTCCCTTTGACGGCGTTGATTGCGAGATCGACGTCACGGTTGCATTCACCGATGATCATTCCCTCGTAAACGTCCGTACCTGGCTCGATGAAGATCGTCCCACGGTCTTCAAGGGCACCGATCGAGTAAGCCGTTGACTTACCAGGCTCGATACAAACCATGACTCCACTGCGGCGGCCACCGATATCAGCAGAGATGAACGGACGGTACTCTTCGAACGTGTGGTTCAAGATTCCGTATCCGCGTGTCGCTGACAAGAATTCGTTACGGTATCCGATGAGACCACGTGACGGAACGATGAATTCCATACGCGTCTGACCGTTGTCGTTCGTGTTCATGTTCGCAAGTTCACCTTTACGGAGACCGATCGATTCCATGACTGAACCAGTGTACTCTTCCGGCACGTCGATGATGACGCGTTCGAACGGCTCGATTTTCGTACCATCTTCGTCTTCACGGATGATAACTTGTGGTTTCGAAACTTGAAGCTCGTAGCCTTCACGACGCATGTTCTCGATCAAGATCCCGAGGTGAAGCTCACCGCGTCCTGAAACGACCCATTGGTCAGGTGAATCTGTATTTTCGACACGGAGTGAAACGTCCGTCTCCAGTTGTTTCATCAAACGCTCTTCGATTTTACGTGCTGTCACGAAATCGCCTTCGCGTCCTGCGAACGGTGAGTTGTTTGTCATGAAACGCATTTGAAGCGTCGGCTCGTCGATGCGAAGGAGCGGAAGTGGCTCTTCTTTACCGACCGGCGTGACCGTCTCACCAACGTTGATGTCTTCCATCCCGGCGATGGCGATCAAGTCACCCGCTTTAGCTTCTTCGATTTCAACACGCTTGAGGCCGAAGTAACCGAACAATTTCGTGACACGAAGTTGTTTGATCGATCCGTCCGTTTTGCAAAGTGACACTGACTCGCCGACTTTGATTTTTCCACGGAACACGCGGCCAACACCGATTCGACCGAGGTAGTTGTCATAGTCGAGCATCGTCACTTGGAACTGAAGCGGCTCATCCGAGTTATCGATTGGCGCCGGTGTGTTCTCAAGAATCGTATCGAGCACGTACGTAATCGTTTCTTCTTGCTTCTCTGGATCAGGATCGAACGAACTTGAACCGCTGACTGCTGACGTGTAGACGACAGGGAATTCAAGTTGATCTTCATCTGCTCCAAGGTCGATCAACAAGTCGACGACTTCGTCGACAACGTCGAGTGGGCGGACCATCGGCTTGTCGATTTTGTTAACGACAACGATTGGACGGAGACCTTGGTCGAGTGCTTTCTTCAATACGAAACGTGTTTGCGGCATGCAACCTTCACGTGCATCGACGACGAGGATTACGCCGTCAACCATACGCATGATTCGCTCTACTTCTCCACCGAAATCGGCGTGACCTGGCGTATCAACGATGTTGATGCGCGTGTCTTTATAATCGATTGCCGTGTTTTTCGCGAGAATCGTGATTCCGCGCTCACGTTCGATATCGTTCGAGTCCATGGCGCGTTCTGCGACCATTTCATTCGTCCGGAATGTACCAGACTGTTTCAACAATTCATCGACTAGCGTTGTTTTACCGTGGTCAACGTGGGCGATGATCGCGACGTTCCGAAGGTTTGTTCTTACGTTCATGTAGTTAGTCCTCTCTTATTTAAAAAAGTTTCATCTTTTATTCAACTTAAAGAGTATAGCACACGTTCTACTACCTTTGTCGAGTGATATTGCCTGTTACCGTTTCCATTTGCAGTCTTTTTGCATACAATAGAGAAGAATAGAAAAAAGGGGGAATCTCCATGCAAGCCATGTTCGTACTCATCGCCATCGCTGTCGTTGCCGGTTTTGTCGGCATCGGCGTCGGCGTCGCCGAAGGAAGTGCCGCCATCATTATCGGTAGTCTCGCTTTAAGTGCGGTCGCCACTGTATTTGGAATCAATTTGCGTCGCCGCATCCTCACAGATCGACGTCCATAAAACAAAGGCTCGGGCAACGTCGCCCGGGCCTTTGTTTTACAGTTCACGAGTCAGGCAGATGCGGTCCCGTAACGGCAGGCCGTCTTCTTCGAGCGCTGCGTAGCCATGGTTCGGGAAGTAGTCCCGCTCGACGGAGTCGAAACGGAAACCGGCTTGTTGATAAAATCGAAGTTGAACGATGCTCGAATTGCCGGTACAGACGAGCATGTGCCGTGCTCCCGTCTGTTCGGCCCGACGGATTGCGTCTTGAAGCATTCGTTGTCCGATCGTTTGATTTTGGCGATCGGGTTTGACGGCGATATTGACGAGCTCAATCAAGTCGTCGTTCCGCCGGACGAGCATATAAGCCCCGACGAGCTCTCCCCCGAGCATCGCCTCGTACGTCTTGCCCGTCTCGTACTGTTCCCGCACCATTTCTTCGTGAGGGTTCGCCAACACGAGCAAGTCGCGCACCCGGTCATACGATTCATTCGACGTTACCGTCAAGTCCGGTCTCGCTTCTAGAGCGGCCCCTTTGGCGATGACGTAATGTTTGACGACATCCTTGACGAACGTCTCGCTGCCGGCGAGCACCGACGTCTTGCCATCATAGCGGACCGGCTCCCCATATAAGGAGACGACCCGTCCCCCGACCTCTTCGACGAGCAGTTTTCCCGCCGCATAGTCCCATGGCATATTTCGCATCGTAATATATCCATCGACACGACCTGCGGCGAGCCAGGCGAGTTCGAGCGAGGCCGCCCCGTGCGCTCGTGTGCCGACCGAGTCGCGCACGATGGGCGCGAGGATTTCTGGTGCGATTTGTTGATTCGGTGTGACCCACGTCGCATTCATGCTAAGGAAAGCATCGCGGACGTGATGCTCATGAATGGTCGTCAGTTTTCTGCCGTTCAACGTCGCCCCATGACCTCGACGAGCGACGAACAGCTCGTCGGCCATGACGTCGTATACGAAACCATATTCGATGACTTCATCGACCATGACCGCGACCGAGATTGCGAACATCCGTTTTTGATGGATGAAATTGAGCGTTCCGTCAATCGGGTCGACGAACCAGACCGTCCCCTTCAAGTCGTCAGGCTCGGTGGAAATGCCTTCTTCTCCGACGATGTGATGGTCGGGATACGCTTCACGGATCCGATCGACGATCAACTGTTCGACAGCGCGGTCAATTTCCGTCACTAAGTCGCCTTTCCCCGTCTTTCGTTCGATGCGATAACTCTCATCGATTTGAAGTCGAATGTATTCTCCCGCTTGTTTGATCAAGTCGATTGCAAACCATTCCAGCATGATAATCACCTCTATACGTATTGTACCAAACAAAAACCAGTATTCGCATGGAATACTGGTTGAATGGGTGGTTGTGGGTCAGGCTTCGAGACGCAAAAGTTCTTGGCGGTACTTCTCTAACCGATGCTTGCTAGCCTGGACAGTGGCATCATCTTGTGACGCCATCGCATCGAAGAGCGTTGCCAATTCGTAATCAATCTCTAAGCGCAGCACCGGAATTCTTTTTTCTGCGTCTTTTCTTTTGAATGCCTCGATCACTTGTTTCATGAGATGCCACACTCCTTTAGTTGGGCTACAAGTTACGGTTTAGTAAGTTGAATTGAGTATATCAGATGAGATTCAAAAAAGAAAGATAATTGTCTGACTATTTTGAATTTTTTATCTTAGTGAGTATATTCCCACTTCAACCAGTCCTAAACCTGAATTAACTGTTAGTGATATGTACCCTATTTCTGCAAGAATTAACAAAAAAGCATAAGAAAACGATTCTGTTCTCTCATGCTTTTCCGATTCATAGCTTTAGAATCTTCGTATTTGATTTTAACGCCGCTTGGACCGTACGATAGGTAGAGTATCCGGTCTGTTCGTCGTGTACCGCACTCAATTGTTTCTCTTCTGACTTGGATGTCACGATTTGTTTGAACGACCGATACGCGTCCAAGAACGCTTCACGATCGACGCCACTTTCATTCGCGAGTGCGACTTGATTGTAAAACTCGACGACGTCGATAAGCTCTTCTGTCGTCCAGTCTGGATTGATCGGATAATTGATTTGCATATTGTTCACCTCGACACCCATTGTATCAACAAAAAAAACTATTGCAAGTTGAGGTGGAAATCTCTATAGTTTTTTTGTTGCATCGTTTTTTATGACCGTTCACGAACAATAATTGGGGAAAGACATATAGCATGATTTGAAAGACCGACCTCATACACAAACTGATTCCAAGGAGGGCTTACTATTGAAACTTAAAGCTGCTACTCAGCTCGAGACACCGTTATTTGACACGTTGCTCACGCACGTCGACACGAACCCGATCGCATTCCACATTCCCGGCCATAAAGGCGGAAAAGGGATGGACCCGGAGTTCCGTGACTTCATCGGGGAGAACGCGCTCAAAATCGATTTGATCAACATCGCGCCGCTCGATGACTTGCACCATCCGAAAGCAGCCATCGCTGAAGCGGAACGTCTCGCAGCCGAGGCGTTTCAGGCCGATGAGACGTTCTTCTCGGTTCAAGGGACATCAAGTGCCATCATGGCGATGATCATGGGGGTCGTCGGACCGAATGAGAAGATCATCGTCCCGCGCAACGTCCATAAATCAGTCATGTCGGCACTCGTTCTTACAGGGGCGCATCCAGTGTTCATTCACCCTGAGTTTGATGAGACGTACGGCATCGCCCACGGCATCACGGCGAGCGCCGTCGAGCGTGCGCTCGAATTGCATCCGGATACGAAAGCCGTCCTCGTCATCAACCCGACGTATTTCGGCGTCGCCGGCGACCTCGAACGAATTGTCGCTGTGGCCCATGCCCAGGACGTCCCAGTACTTGTCGACGAAGCGCACGGCGTCCATTTGCCGTTCCACGACGAGCTGCCGCTCTCAGCGATGCAGGCAGGCGCTGACGTCGCGGCAACGAGTGTGCATAAGCTCGGCGGTTCGATGACGGGAAGCTCGATTTTGAACGTGCGCCGTGGTCTCGTCTCACCTGAACGAATTCACGCGATGCTGTCGATGATCACGACGACATCGACGTCATACTTGCTCCTCGCCTCGCTCGACGCGGCCCGTCGTCAGCTCGCGACGAAAGGTGAGGCGATGAACGAACGTGCCTTGACGCTCGCACGAACGGCTCGTACAGCTATCAACGAGATGCCTCACTTGTCCGTCTACGGCCATACCGAACTCCACTCTGAGTCGACGTACGCGCTCGATGAGACAAAAGTGCTCGTCTCGGTCCGTGAACTCGGGATCACCGGGTTTGAAGTCGAGAAGTATTTACGTGAGACGCACCGTATCGAAGTTGAGATGTCTGATCTACTCAACGTGTTGTTCATCGTGACGAGCGCTGACAACGAATCGACGATCCAAGCACTGATCGACGGCATGCGCGACGTCGTCTCGGTGTACAAGCGGTCTGGCAACGACTCGTTGTCGATCATGCTGCCAGAGATCCCTCCGCTCGCGCTCAGCCCGCGCGATGCGTTCTATGAAGAGACGGAGACGATCCCGCTCGAGAACGCTGTCGGACGAATCTCGGCCGAGTTCATCATGGTGTACCCTCCTGGAATCCCGATCATCATCCCAGGCGAGCTCATCACGGCCTCGACGCTCGACTATATTACCGCCAACATCGAAGCGGGTCTCCCGGTCCAAGGACTTGAAGACGAATCACTCCAAATGATCAAAGTGATTCAGCAGACGAAAGCAATCCGTTAACACGAAAGCGAGCCGGTCCATGGACCGGCTCGCTTTGTTGTCATCAAAAGAAAAGGTGGCTTATGATGATCGAATTGCTTCCCCTACTTACCATTATAAGAAAACGCTTACATTTTTTCAAGAGAAGATTTCTCGGCCTCATCATGATTGATATCTTTTTCTTCCAGACAGAGTCGTAAAAACTCGGCCACATGATCGGTATCACGTAACGCGATGCCAAGCATCGGATAGAGCTGTCTCGGTTCTTCTAACGCATGCATGTCGAGAAGGGCGGATTGGCCGGTCTGCATGCAGACGACGAGCACTTTCCCCATAAATTGATGTGTATAGACAAAACCGAAATCGTAGCGTGACATTTCCGTCTCAATACCAGTGAAGCGAACACGGCTCGTTTCGGAGACAGTATATAATAACTCTTCATCGAACGCCATGACGTAGTCCCTCCTTTCTAACATCTCTATATATTTTTCCTTTATACTTGGGGTATGAAACCTAAAAGGAGGTTGCGTGATGCAAATCAAAACGGCGACGTCACGAGACGTACAAACACTAGTCCATTTGATGCACAAACTTTGGCCGGACGCGTCCGTTGCCGAACTGTCGGCTGAAGTACGACTCGGCCTCCGCTCCGACAAGATGCGATATTTCCTGGCCGTCACCGACGAGTCGATCGGATTCTGCCAAATGAGTTTTCGCTATGATTACGTGCCCGGCGCGACCGATGAACCGACAGCGTTCATCGAAGGCATTTACGTCGTCGGTCCGGAACGAGACAATGACGTGGCCACAAAACTGATCGAGACGGCAGCGGTGTACGCATTGTCACACGGATGTAGCGAACTCGCGTCGGACACTGAAATCGACAATACGGGCAGCCAGCAGTTTCACGAACGTGTCGGGTTTCGAGAAGTTGAGCGCACCGTCCATTACATTAAAAAAATCTCTCGCTACGAATAGCGAGAGATTTTTTCGTTCTTATTTAACGACGTGGATTGGCATACCCATTGCGATTTCTGCCGCTTCCATTGCCATCTCACCGAGTGATGGGTGAGCGTGGATTGTAAGCGCGATATCTTCAGCCGTCATACCTGCCTCGATGGCGAGACCAAGCTCGGCGATCATATCAGAAGCGCCAGTTCCCGCGATTTGAGCACCGATCAAGAGACCGTCCTCTTTACGCGTGATGAGCTTCATGAAGCCGTCTGGCTCGTCGAGTGCGAGAGCACGACCGTTCGCTGCAAATGGGAATTTCGATACTGTGATCTCAAGTCCTTCTTCTTTCGCGAGCGGCTCCGTGTAACCGACTGTTGCAAGTTCAGGATCAGTGAAGACGACCGCTGGGATTGCTGAGTAGTCGAGGTAAGCTGGCTTACCGGCAGCTGCCTCCGCTGCGACTTTCGCTTCGTATGAAGCTTTGTGCGCGAGCGGTGGTCCTGGAACGATGTCGCCGATCGCGTAGATGTTTTCGTTCGACGTTTTGCACTGGTCATCGATTTCGATGATGCCGCGGTCGCTGACTTTCACTTCCGCGTTCTCGAGACCGATGTCGCCAGTGTTCGGACGACGGCCGACTGTGACGAGGACGTAGTCCGCTTCAACAGACTGCTCTTCGCCGTTCACTTCAAACTTAACAGTCACGCCGTCTTCTGTTTCTTCGACGCCTTTTGCAAGTGCGTTCGTGTGAATTGTGACGTTCCCTTTTTGTTTGAGCTTCTTCTTGACGATTTGCGTCATTTGCGGCTCGAAGCCAGACAAGATGTCGCTTGCGCCTTCAACGACAACAACTTCTGTGTCGAAGTTCGCATATGCCGTACCGAGCTCCATACCGATGTACCCGCCGCCGATGACGACAAGTTTCTTCGGTACTTCAGAAAGCGCCAATGCGCCAGTTGAAGAAAGGACGCGTTTTGACCATTTGAACGAAGGGATCTCGATCGGAGTCGAACCAGTCGCGATGATCGCTTTTTTGAATTTGTAAGGAGTCGAGCTGTCTTCTGTGATGACACGAACTGTGTCTTCAGATGCGAAGAACGCTTCCCCTTGAACGATTTCAATCTTGTTGCCTTTAAGAAGACCTTTGACGCCGCCCGTCAATTTGTTGACGACCGATTGTTTCCAATCTTGGACTTTCGTGAAGTCGACTGAAACGTTGTCAGATGTGATCCCCATTGACGAGTGACCTTTTGCGTGCTGGAAGTTATGACCAGCCGTGATCAACGCTTTTGATGGGATACAACCGACGTTCAAGCAGACACCGCCGAAGTTTCCTTTCTCAACGATCGTGACTTTAAGTCCGAGCTGAGCACCACGAATGGCTGCGACGTATCCACCAGGACCGGCGCCGATGACAAGCAAATCAGTTTCTTGTGCGAATTCTCCTACTACCATGTTCTTATCCCTCCATCATTAGAAGTGCTGGATCTTGAAGCAAACGTTTCACCATGTTGAGAGCGTTTTGCGCAGTCGCACCGTCGATGAGGCGGTGGTCAAAGCTGAATGAGAGTGCGAGCACAGGTGCTGCGACGATCTCGCCGTCTTTCACGACAGCTTTTTCAGCGATGCGGCCGATACCGAGAATCGCAACTTCTGGGTGGTTGATGACAGGTGTGAACCATTGTCCACCAGCAGAACCGATGTTTGTGATCGTGATCGATCCGCCTTTCATGTCGTCCCCAGCAAGTTTGCCTTCACGTGCTTTACCGGCAAGCTCATTGATGTTTGTAGCAAGTGCGTAGATTGATTTACGGTCCGCATCTTTGACGACAGGAACGACGAGGCCGTTGTCCGTGTCAGCAGCGATACCGATGTTGTAGTAGTTTTTGTAGACGATTTCTTCGTTCACATCGTCGATTGACGCGTTGATCGCTGGGTAAGCTTTCGCTGCAGCAGTCAATGCTTTGACGACGAACGGCAAGTACGTGAGTTTCACGCCTTGGTCAGCCGCGACTTGTTTGAACTCTTTACGGAGTGCGACAAGTTTCGTGACATCGACTTCGTCCATGAGTGTAACGTGTGGAGCCGTGTGCTTCGAGTTGACCATTGCTTTCGAGATCGCTTTACGGATACCACGGATCTTCTCGCGCGTTTCGAGTTCAGGTGTAGCTGACTCGTAAGGCTTGATTTCCGTTTTCGCAGCCGCTGCTGGAGCTACAGATTCTGTTTTCTCTGTTGTAGCTTCTGTTGCTGGTGCTTCACCGTTTGCAAACGCATCGATGTCTTCTTTCAAGATGCGGCCGTTATCGCCAGAACCTTTGACTTCACGGATGTCGACGCCTTTTTCACGAGCGTACTTGCGAATTGAAGGCATTGCGATGACGCGCTCCGATTTGTGAAGTTGGACTTCACGCGGGCCGTCTTCTTTCACGTCAGCTTGGACTGTCTCTTCTGTCTTCTCTTCAGCTTTTGGCTGTTCAGGAGCTGCTTCCTCTTCGCCTGCTGGCGCGTCACCTTCGATATCGAACGTGATGAGCACGTCGCCGACGACGGCAACTGTTCCTTCAGAGACTTTGACTTCTTTGACCGTCCCGTCAACTGGAGCTGGGATTTCAACGACAGCTTTGTCGTTTTGCACTTCAAGGAGGATGTCATCCTCTTTTACTGTGTCCCCATCTTTTACGAACCACTTGACGATTTCACCTTCGTGAATTCCTTCACCGATGTCTGGTAATTTAAATTCGAATACTGCCACTGGTTTTTCCTCCCATCAAATAATCATGTAAACACGATGAGGGAGACAATTCTCCCTCATCGCCAAATGAACACGATCAGAAGTTGATAACTTCCTTAACTTTTGCAACGACATCTTTATGGTCAGGTAACCATGCGTCTTCCCCTTGTGCGAAGGCGAAAACTGTGTCAGGTGCAGTCACACGAAGCACTGGAGCTTCGAGGTGAAGAATTGCGCGTTCTTGAATTTCAGTTACAACGTTCGCTGCGATACCTGCTTGACGCTGTGCCTCTTGAACGACGATCGCACGGCCAGTCTTTTTAACAGACTCGACGATTGTATCGATATCAAGCGGGCTCACTGTCATGAGGTCGATGACTTCAACGTTGATGTTTTCTTTTTCGAGTTCTTCCGCTGCTTTGAGTGACGTGTGGACCATCGCACCGTATGTGATGATCGAAACGTCAGTTCCTTCACGCTTCACGTCTGCTTTTCCAAGCTCGATCGTGTATTCGCCTTCAGGTACTTCGCCACGGAATGAACGGTAAAGCTTCATGTGCTCGAGGAAGACGACAGGGTCGTTATCGCGGATTGACGCGATCAAAAGTCCTTTTGCATCGTACGGAGTCGACGGGATGACGACTTTAAGACCAGGTGTCTGAGCCATCAAGCCTTCGAGGCTATCCGCATGAAGTTCAGGTGTTTTTACACCGCCACCGAACGGTGAACGGATTGTGATCGGCTGGCTGTAAGCGCCGCCTGAACGGTAACGCATACGTGCCATTTGAGCTGCGACCGAGTCAAATACTTCGAAGACGAAACCGAAGAATTGAACTTCCATGATTGGACGGAAGCCTGTGAGACCGAGACCGATTGCAAGACCACCGATACCAGACTCAGCAAGCGGCGTGTCGAAGACGCGGTCTTCGCCGAGCTCGTCTTGGAGACCTTCCGTAGCACGGAATACCCCACCGTTTTTACCAACGTCTTCTCCGAAAAGAAGTACTTTCTCGTCGCGCTTCATTTCAACGCGCATCGCATCAGTAATCGCTTGGATCATTGTCATTTGAGCCATAACTTACTTCGACTCCTTTGCAGTATATTCTTCGAGCTGCTCTTTCAAGTTAGCAGGAAGTTCTTCGAACATGTTGTTGATGAAGTCCGAAACTTTTTGTTTTGGTTCTTTGTCTGCGAGGCTGATCGCTTCTTTCACGTCAGCTTTCGCTTGCTCGATCACTTCGTTCTCCATGTCTTCGCTCCAAAGTTTTTTTCCTTCGAGGAAGAGGCGGAAACGTACGAGTGGGTCTTTCTCTTGGTACTCAGTATCGAGTTCTTTTGTACGGTAACGTGTTGGGTCATCCCCAGCGAGCGTATGTGGTCCGTAACGGTACGTGAGTGCTTCGATGAGCGTCGGTGTTCCTTCAAGTGCGTCTTTACGCGCTTGTTGCGTTGCGGCGAGGACAGCAAGCACGTCCATTCCGTCAACTTGGATTCCGTTGATGCCCGCTGCTACAGCTTTTTGCGCGATCGTTTTAGCTGCAGTTTGCTTCTCGACAGGTGTCGAGATGGCGAAGCGGTTGTTTTGTACGACGAAGATGGCTGGTGATTTGAATGCACCCGCGAAGTTCAAGCCTTCGTAGAAGTCACCTTGTGATGAACCACCGTCACCAGTGTAAGTAATGGCGACGTTAGTGTTGCCGTTGCGTTTGAGGCCCATTGCCACACCCGCTGCTTGGATGATTTGTGCCCCGATGATGATTTGCGGCATCAATACGTTAACGTCTTCAGGGATGCGGTTACCCGCCACGTGTCCACGTGAGAACAAGAACGCTTGATAAAGCGGAAGTCCGTGGAATACGAGTTGTGGGATATCACGGTAGCCTGGAAGGATCCAGTCTTGTTTGTCGAGCGCGTATTGCGTCCCGATCATCGTTGCTTCTTGTCCAGCCACTGGCGCGTAGAATCCTAGGCGACCTTGGCGGTTAAGTGAGATTGCACGTTGGTCCCAAATTCGAGTATAGACCATGCGGCGCATAAGCTCCTGAAGTTGCTCGTCCGTTACGTCGGGCATAGCGTCTTGGTTGACGACTTCGCCCTTCTCGTCGAGAATACGGAACGTTTGGAAGTTTTCTTCCACGTTTTGAAGTACCTGAACGTTGTTCATTCGTTTCACCTCATCCTTTCAACTATGAGACAATTGTCTTTTTTGTGATCAAACACTACCTCAAATCTTAAGTGTATCTGTCCAAAAAAGCAATCTGTATTAACGTGATACAGGAAAGTAATTCTGCTCCTGCCGTTTCTTAGACAGTATAGAACGGGTTGTTATAATAACGCAAAAAATATGCTCACCTTATAAAAACGCTTACATGAACACATCTTTTCACTCATTTCGTCTCTGTATCATTTTCATTTCACCTTCTGTACCATCTCGAGGTTTTCTACATTAAATATGATATAATGAGTCATATCGAAATTTGGAAAGGAAGTTGTACATGTTAACGATGAAAGATGTGATTCGTGAAGGAGACGACCGGCTCCGCCTTCGTTCGAATGAAGTCCCGGTACCGCCAACGGCTGAAGACTTGGCGTTGCTCGACGAGATGGAGACGTTCCTCGTGAACAGCCAGGACCCGGAGATTAGTGAAAAATACGAACTTCGAGGCGGTGTCGGCATTGCCGCTCCCCAGCTCGGGGTCAATCGCCGTTTCTTCACCGTCCTGCTCGCAGAAGAAGAGGAGACGTTCAAGCTCTCGATTTTCAATCCGAGAATCACGAGTCATTCCGTCGAACAGACGTTTTTAAATGGCGGTGAGGGATGTCTGTCTGTCGACCGTGTCGTCAAAGGGAACGTCCCGCGCCATCGCCGCATCACGCTCGAAGGATTCGACCGCGACGGCAATCCGATCAAATTGCGACTTCGTGGCATGCGCGCCATCGTCTGCCAGCACGAACTCGATCACTTAAACGGCGTCTTGTTCTATGACCGCATCAACCCGACCAATCCACTTGAGACTTACGGTGAACCGATCTGAGGTGACGAATGTGAAAAAAAAGGCGCTGTTGTTAGTATTCCCATTTTTATTTCTTTTAATCGGAGGATGTGTCCGCATCGAATATGATGCCACCGTCCATTACGACCAATCGGTCACGCTCGAGACGACGTATGCGTTTCGCGACCATCCGGTGATGAAACTGCTCAATTTACGACTAGATTGGGATACGTGGAAACAACAAGCGAACGATAACGGTTACGCGACCCGCGACTACTCGAGCGAAGATGACTATGAAGGCATGGTATTGAAAAAGACGTTCGCGAGTGTCGATGACCTACAAAATATAAAAGAAGAATGGAAGACCGGTCCGGCCGGTATCCTCGTCCCGCCGGACATGGAGTTCGACGTCCAAAAAGAGGATGGCATCTGGTTCGACTCATACGTGCTCAATACGAACCTCGACCTTCGGCTCGACCGCATCGAGTTGCCGGGCGTCAATTTGAGCGGGTCACCGAAACAGCTCGCCGAACGATACGTCCGTCAAGCCGATATCCGCTTCAATTTGACCGTTCCGACCGGCGTGTTCGTCGAAGATGGGACCGGGCTCGACCCGCGTTCAATGAAACACGTCGAATGGCAAGTGTACGGCGGCCGGCAAAACAACATGACGCTCGTCGCCCATGTACCGAACGTCAAGGCCTGGATCATCACGGTCGTCGCCTTCGTCGTCTTCAGTTTTGCCAGTTTCTTCGTGTGGCGAAAATATCGGCAAAACGTCGGGGACCCGAACAAGACGTCGCTCCGGTCACGTCTGCTCGGTGTGATCATCATCGTTCTCGCCTTATCGATCATCATCGTGACCGTCCGGGAAGAGCTGACGACGGAACGGAAAGCCGAGGCGGTGCGTCAAGCGGCGCAAACTGACGAGTTCATTCCGACGTTCGCCGTGCACGGGCTGCTCGGGACCGACCGGACGTTCTTGCGCTTCTCGCAGTTCATGGAGCAGCGCGGCCTCGCCAAGGACGGCGCGCTCTGTACCGTCTCGACAGAGAGCGAGGTCGACTGTGTTATCAACGACTATAGCTCGAACCGTCCGATCGTCCGCATCGAGTATGAAGACGCCGAGGCGTCATTGAACAATCAGACGAAATGGTTGAACGCGGCGATCGAGACGTATAAATCCGAGCGCAACAAGTCGTTCGATCGCATGTACTTGATCGGTCACAGCATGGGCGGTGTCGCCGCCGCGAACTATATTTTGAACCAAGATGACTATTTGATCGACAAGTTCGTCTCGTACGACAGCCCGTTCGGCGGCACCCGCCTCGCCAACTTCGGTCTGTCGGCGAGCAACTTCGGTGTCAACACAGGGAGTGCCGCCATTCGCGACCTATCACCGACGTCAGACGGACTCCAGGCGTTCCAGTCCAAACTCGAGACGTGGCCTCGCTCCGTGCAAGTGTTGTCGTTCGCCGGGCGCGGCGGGGAGTTCAACTTGATCGAACCAACAAGTTCACTCCTGCTCGAGGAGTACACGAACAACATCACGACCGAGACCGTTCCGTACGACCACTTCTCGCTCCACCGGAAGACGGACGTACTCCGGGATACGGGCCGATTCTTATACGAGTACACGAACGAGTTCAACCCTGTCGAGACGAATTGACGCCAAATAACCCGCCTCCATCATGGAGGCGGGCTTTTCATTTAGTACGTCATCGTCCACGTCAGCTTCTGTAACCAATAAATCAAATATTTGCCGATCGGCAAATCGGTTTGAATCTCTTCGTACGCGAGCGTATACGTTCCTGCTTCGTTGTTCCACAACCGTTTGAAGTAGCCATCGACTTCAGTCATAAACTCCGTCTCGGTCGTCGCGACGACTTCGACGTCGGCTTCTAAGTTATAGTCGTTCATATTGCGCGCCGTGTAGTTGCCGGAGCCGATGACGACGACTTGTCGCTCCCCTTCGACGTACAACAATTTCGGGTGATACTGTTCGTCCCCGACTTCATACCACCGGATTTCGATTTGATCAGCATTGACCGTGTTCAGTTCGGCCGTCACCGGCAAGTTCGGCAGTCCCGACTTGTCCCGACCGAACGCGTTCGTGTTCGGGTCGAGGATGAGTTTGACGAACACGCCCCGCTCTGCGGCCCGATGGATGGCATGGATGATATCCCGGTCAGCCAAATAGAACATGCCGACCCAAATCGTCTCCCCTGCCTTCGCCTGGTCCATGCCGTCGATGACCGCATCTTCAATCTTCGACTCGGTCACGTAACGGATTTGCATCGGCCCGTCCGAGTCTTCTTCCCGAAGGTTCGCCAATTTCTCTTCGTCCGGGAATCTCGCCTCGTCTCCTTTCGAGAACCGGGCGATCGCTTCCTCGCCTTCAAGAATGTCGGCAAGAATCGGTCCGTCGAGCCGGACGCCGACGTTCGAATGATAGCCGCTCGCGTCATGCGGGTTCGCCGACAAGACGAACCCTTCATTTTCGGTCACCATGACTTTGCGATGGTTCGCCTTCACGTTCAAGAGCCGTAAATACGAACGGATCGTGATGTCTGGCGCTGTGCTCGCCATCGGGTTCGGCAACCAACCGTTCTGACTGTCCCCGAACCATTGAAACATCATCCGGTACAAAGTCGAGTATAAAATGTTCGGGTCGCGGAGCGCGCCGAGGTTCGTATAGACGATTTCAGCGCCCGCCTCTTCTAGCAAGTCGAGATGGTCGGCCGGATGCCCGTTATACGTCGTGTTGATCTCGTCGGTGATGACGACGACGTTCAAATCGGGATACGCTTCCATCTGTTCGAGGAGCGCTGTCGTCAGTCGCGCCGTGATGGTCGGATATTCACGGTCTTCATTCGAATAAGGATTGAATAAGAAAAAGTCCATGACGACATATTCCCGTGCCTCACGGATCGACCGTTCCACGTCTTGGAATATCTCCATTTCGTTCACTTCCGTGTCTTCCCCTTGGTACGTCAGATCGAACAAGAAGTCGATTTGATCGTCCGAGATCGCGACCGGTTCAGAAGCCCGTGACACCCCTTCCGGGAGCGGTTTTACTTGATGATAAATCATCGTGACGAGAAATAATAATAAAAATACGGCGAGGCCCCACTTCCACCAACTTCTTTTACGCTGTTTCTGTTTCATCGCATCATCCCCTTGTTTTTGTTCTCTAAAAAAACGGGCTGTAGTCGCCTACAGCCCGTTCGGTCATACTTCCATGATGATCGGTAGGACCATCGGGTGCCGTCTCGTTTTTTGCGCCAAGTACGGTGTGAGCGTGTCGGATACGAGTTGTTTCATTTCCGACCACTTCATCTGCTTATTGGACAAGCCTTGTTCGACCGTCTTTTTGAGCAAACGTTCGCCGTCTCGAATCAAACTGCCCGACTCGCGCATATAGACGAAGCCGCGGGAGATGATGTCAGGTCCTGAGACGAGTTTACGTGTCTTGCCATCGATGCTGATGACGACGACGACGAGCCCGTCTTCTGAGAGGATACGGCGATCGCGCAAGACGATGTTGCCGATGTCTCCGATACCATTTCCGTCAATATAGACGGCGTTCGCTGAGATTTTACCGGTGATGGCAGCAGAGTCGGCATCGACGGCGAGCACTTCACCGTTGTCCATGACGAAACTGTTCTCTCTCGGAATCCCGACCGATTCGGCGAGCTCGGCGTGTTTGACGAGCATTCGGTACTCCCCGTGAATCGGCATGAAGAATTTTGGATTGAGCAAGCGAATCATGAGCAATTGCTCTTGCTGTGAGCCGTGGCCGGATGTATGGATGTTCGTCAACTTACCATAGACGACGTCTGCTCCCGCTTTGTACAATTGATCGATCGTCTTCCCGACCGAGATGGCGTTACCTGGAATCGGTGAAGAAGAGAAGATGACCGTGTCACCTGGGATGATTGACACTTGACGGTGTGTCCCGTTGGCGATACGGCTGAGCGCGGCCATCGGCTCCCCTTGTGAACCGGTACAGAGAATCGCCACTTCATGCGGTTCGTAGTTCCGCATTTGATTGGCTTCAATGATCATACCTTTTGGTACGTTGATGAAACCGAGCTCTTGCCCGATCGTCATGACTTTGTCCATCGAGCGGCCGAAGATTGCCAAGTGGCGTCCCGTCTCGGCACAAGCATCGACGACTTGTTGCAGACGGTAAATGTTCGAGGCGAACGTCGCGAAGATGATGCGGCCTTCCGCCTTCCGGAACGTCTCGCTGATCGTGCCGCCGACGACTTTCTCACTCATCGTGAAGCCTTCAACTTCTGCATTCGTCGAATCGGACAACAGGCAGAGCACGCCTTCCTTTCCGATGTCTGCCATTTTGGCAAGATCAGCCGGTTCGCCGACTGGTGTGAAGTCGAACTTGAAGTCGCCGGTATGGACGATGTTCCCTTGCGGTGTCTTGACGACGACACCGAGCGAGTTCGGGATCGAGTGGGTCGTCCGGAAGAACGAGATGCTCGTCTTACGGAACTTGACGATCGCGTCCTCATCGATCTCGTGAAGTTCCGCCTCGCGGAGCAATCCATGTTCTTCAAGTTTCACTTTGATCAATCCGAGCGCGAGTTTCGTCGCATAGATCGGCAACTTCACTTGCTTCAAGAGGAACGGGATGCCACCGATGTGGTCTTCGTGCCCGTGGGTAATAAATACCCCTTTGACTTTGTCTTTGTTTTTGATCAAGTACGTATAATCTGGAATGACGTAGTCGATTCCGAGCAAGTCGTCCTCCGGGAACATGATGCCGGCATCGATGACGATAATCTCATCTTGGAATTGAACGACGTACGTGTTCTTCCCGATTTCGCCGAGTCCGCCTAACGCGAACACAGCAGTTTGGTGGTTCTTTACAAACTTCATTTAATCTCTCCTAACTCCAATTAGTTGTTTTTCATCTATGTGAAACATAAGTAATTCGCACAGTCTTGTTACGTTCCGTAAGATTCTTTCTTCATTATAGCTCATATTGTGACAACATTTCACTAAAGACGTCAGATTGAGGGCGGTTTCTCGATTTCATGTTATGCTTTCTAGTGTAGCAACAACTCATAATTAGACAGAGAAAGCATGGTGAGTCAAATGGAAGATAAAAAAGTCGTCTTTTTTGATATCGACGGGACACTCCTTCACGATGGGACGTTCATCCCCCCTTCGACGATCAAAGCTATCCAACAACTTCGTTCGAACGGGGTCGAGACGTTCATCGCAACCGGACGCGGCCCGGCGATGCTATCCACGATCCCGGCACAAGTCGGAATCGACAGCTTCGTCTGTTACAACGGTCAAATCGTCGTCCATAAAGGGGAAGTCGTCTATCGGAACGCGTTACCGACGAGCGCCCTCGACCGTCTGACAGGCCATGCCGGGAATAACGACCATACGCTCGTCTATCTCGGCCAACACCGCGGAGTCGCCACGAAAGCGAACGACCACGTCGTCGAACAGTCTCTCGGCGAGCTCGATATGCCGATTCCGACTTATGAACCGAATTTCCACGTCGAACAGGACGTGTATCAGACACTCCTCTACTGCACGCCCGAAGACGAGCATCATTACGTGGACACTTATGACGAGTTCGATTTTATTCGCTGGCATCCCCACGCCATGGACGTCATCAATCGCGGGGCAAGCAAAGCGGACGGGGTCCGGCACTTCATCGAGGCGAACGGATACCGCCTCGAAAACACGTATGCGTTCGGCGACGCGTTGAACGACTTGGCGATGCTTCAATACGTCGGGACCGGGATTGCCATGGGCAACGGCCGGGCCGAGACGAAAGCGGTCGCGGATTATGTGACGAAGTCGATTCTCGAGGACGGGATTGAGTACGGACTGAAGAAGATGAACCTCATTTGAAACAAAACGAGAGGCAGACGCCTCTCGTTTTTATCTGGACCGGAGTGTTCGTTCGAGCCGGTCGAGGTCGGTATCTTTCCCGATGATGATCAAAATGTCTTCTGGAAGGATCATCTCGTCCGCCTGCGGAGAGATGATCACGTCATCGTCGCGGCGAACCGCCACGATGTTGACCCCGTATTTGGCCCGAAGGTCTAAATCGATGAGCGATTTGTTCGAGAGTTTATCCGACGCCTTGATCTCGACAATTGAGTGCTCGTTTGACAGCTCGAGATAATCCAAGATGCTCTGGCTCATCAACCCGTTGGCAATCCGGACACCCATGTCGCGTTCCGGATGGACGACATTATCGGCACCGATGCGGCGCAATACTTTCTCATGGTAGTCGTTCGTCGCTTTAACCGTGATGATTTGGACGCCGAGCTCCTTCAAGATGAGCGTCGTCAAGATGGACGCTTGAATATTTTCTCCGATCGCGACGATGACATGCTCAAAGTTGCGAATCCCAAGGCTCTTCAATACGTTCTCATCTGTCGTATCCGCGATGACCGCATGCGTCGCCACTCCCATGAACTCGTTGACGCGTTCTTCGTCCGCGTCGATGGCGAGGACGTCGTATCCGTTCGCTGACAGCTCACGCACGATCGACCCGCCGAAACGTCCTAACCCAATGACTGCAAATTCACCTGTCATACCTCATACATCCCTTTCTAACAGCGCGTTCTGTTCTCGATTCTTCGTTCAGTGTAACTGATTCCCTCCGAAAAGACTACACAAAAAAAGACCGGGAAGACCCGGTCTTACGCTTTGCCGCTCGAGCGCTTCCCTCGCACGTAATCGTTGTCGAACAAGAACAGTCGAAGCAACAAATAAAGTGCCGGGACGAGCAGGAGCAAACCTAGAATGAAGACGACGACGAGCGCGATTGCCATCGACTCGTTGACGACACTGCCGTTAATGTCGATGTACGGATACAGGATATACGGCAAATGCGTATAGCCGTAACCGAACCACGCCATAAAGAACTGGCCCATGACCATGAGGAAGGCGATACCGTAGTTTCGCTTCAAATAGACGAGCGCGACGGCTACGACGAAGAAGATGAAACTTGCGGCGAACCACCACCAGTTACCCGCCAAAATCCGTTCGTAGTGCCAAGCCGCTTGTGACTTGAGTCCGAAGAAGACGAGGCCCGAGGCGATAATCGTCGGGACACTCCAGAATAGCGCCCATTTCCGGACGAGCCCGATCGCCGTCTTATCGCCGGCTTTATCTGCATAGAACAAGAGAAACATCGAACTGATGTAGAGCACCGAGACGATGGCGAGCGTGACGACGGTCCACGAGTAGAAGTTTGTGAACAACTTCATGCCGTCGAAGAAGACACCCGCTTCCGTCTCGTTGATAAACCCGCCTTGACTGACCGTGAGCACGGTCGACATCGAGGCCGGAATCAACAAACCGGTCGCACCGTATAAGAACATATAGAACGTGCTCTCTTTTGAACCGTAGTTCGCGAACGCATAGAAGCTACCGCGAATCGCTAGAAGAATCAACACGACCGAGGCCGGGATGAGAAGTGCTGTCCCGTAGTAGTAGGCCGTGTCCGGGAAGAACCCGACGATGCCGACGAAGAAGAAGACGAAAAACACGTTCGTCACTTCCCATGTCGGAGACAAATACCGTGCAATCAGACGGTTGACCATATGGTCTCGCTTCGTGTACTTGCTATAGAAAGCGAAGAATCCTGCACCGAAATCAATCGATGCGACGATGAGATAGCCGTATAAGAACGTCCATAAGACGGCAATCCCTAGTTCTTGAATCTGCATGTCATACCCTCCGATCACACTTCATCGGCAAACATCGCTTCACCGCGATGTTCCGATTGTTTTAGTTCTTTCCCGACTGGGTTGTCCTTGAACAGACGAGTCAAGACGAGCACCGTGACCACGCCAAGAACCGCGTAGAGGATTGCGAAAGCGACAAGCATCCAGCCGACGTTCGCCGACGTCGTCGCCGCCTCGCTCGTGCGCATGAACTCATAGAGCGCCCAAGGTTGACGACCTAACTCGGCGAAGAACCAGCCGAACTCGATGGCCATCATCGAAAGCGGACCACCGGCCGCGATGGCAATAAGCATCGGCTTACTGAATTGATTCAACCGTTTAATATACCGTCCGAGCACGAACAGGAACGAGATGAGCGCGAGCAACATCCCAATTCCGACCATGGCGTCGAACAAGTAGTGGACAATGAGCGGCGGTTGGTCCTCCTTGGCGAACTCATTCAAGCCCGTCACTTCATAGTTCGGGACACCACCCGCTAAAATCGAGAGCGCATACGGGATCTTGATGGCCCCGCGCACTTCGTATCCGCCTTGACCGTCATCTTCGAGCCAGCCCCCTAAAATGAGCTCAGCTTCGGAGGACGTCTCAAAGTGCCATTCGGCAGCCGCCAACTTATCCGGCTGATATTTCGCCAAATACTTCCCTGAGAAGTCACCGACGAGCGCTGTCGCGATGGCAAAGATCAATGCGACCGTCATCGTGAGACGAAGCCCGCGCTTATGGTAGGCGATTGTCGCTTGATCGAGCTTGTTGCGATGGCTACGGAGCAATTGTACTGCCGCAATCGCCGCCAAGATGAACGCTGACGTCAAAATAGCCGACGTCAATACGTGCGCCATCTTCGTCGGCATCGCCGGACTGAACATCGCCTCGATCGGGCTCACATTCGCAAGTTTCCCGTCGACGATATCAAACCCGACCGGTTGGTTCATAAAACTGTTCACGGTTGTAATGAAGAAACCGGAGAACAATGCCCCAACCGCGACCGGAATCCCGATGAGCATGTGGTGCCATGGGTTTTTAAACCGGTCCCACGTATACAAATAAATCCCGAGGAAAATCGCCTCGAAGAAGAAAGCGAACGTCTCCATGAAGAGCGGGAGCGCGATCGTCTGACCGGCAACACGCATCAAGTTCGGCCACAGCAAGGATAATTGCAGTCCGATGGCCGTCCCTGTGACAACACCGACCGCGACGGTCACAACATATCCACGCGACCACCGTCGGGCCATGAGCGTGTATTTCGGATCTTTCTTCTTAATCCCTAAAAATTCAGCCAATAAAATTAAAAGTGGAACCCCGACGCCGAGTGTGGCAAAAATCACATGGAAGCCTAGTGTGAGTGCCGTTAACGCCCGACTCATCAGGACAGGATCTTGAAACATCTATTGATACCCTCCTATCTCTCTCTATCGCTTCAAACCGATGCCTGAAACGCCAAATCAATGATGATTTCCATTGGATAACCTTATCATAATGATTTTATATAGCGCTGTAATGTCTCAATGCTTGAGTTCGCAAAATGTTCACATTTGAGCAAGCTTAACAAAATCGTCGCTTTACAATCATATTGAATTCCCTTTTTCTTCACATCGGAAGCATCATTTCACACATTGCCAACAAAAAAAGCGGACGTGATCGTCCGCTACTGTCACTTGATAATAGCCGTTCGGAAAAAGTGGTCGAACAGTTCGATCGCCACATCGATCGCCCGCTCGTCCGGATTGAGCGTCGCCTGGTGGAGACCAGAGCCCATGTCATTCACACCGAGCCATACCATAAAGCCAGGTACTTGTTTCAACATATATCCGAAGTCTTCACCTGTCATCGCCGGGACGCATGTCTTGTACGAATAACCGATTTCCTCGACGGCTTCTTCAAACTGGAACAAGTACCGTTCGTCGTTGACGACCTCGTGGTACCGGTTACCGAACTCGAGGTCGATGTGAACGTTATACGTCATCTCGACGCCGGCGATCACTTGACGAATCCGGCGCTCGAGGACGACCATCTCTTTATCGGACAAGGCGCGAATCGTTCCGTCGAGTTTCGCCGTCTCCGCGATAATATTCTCTTTCGTGCCGGCTGAGACTTTACCGATACTAATGACGGCACTGCCCATCGGGTCGATGTTGCGTGAGATAATGGTTTGCAGTTGCATGATGAGCGCCGCTTGAACGATGACCGCATCGATACCGGCGTGCGGGAAAGCACCATGTCCGCCTTTACCGTGAATCGTCAAGTGAAGCTCACGCGCGCTCGCGAACAACACGCCTGGACGCGAAGCGACCGTGCCGACCGGATATTCCGGTGCGACGTGTAGGCCGAACATCGCGTCGGGCCGGAAATGATAAAACATCTCGGACATCGCCATCGGTTCCGCTCCGCCCGGTCCTTCTTCAGCCGGTTGGAAAAAGATCACGATATGATGGTCGAGCGGCTCTTCGACCGCTCGTTTAATGAGTCCTAAAGCAATGGCCATATGGACGTCATGCCCACAGGCGTGCATCATCCCTTCGTGGACGGACGCGAACTCGAGCCCGGTCTCTTCATAGATCGGCAAACCGTCCATATCGGCCCGGTAACCGATCGTCTTCTCGCCGACAAGTCCGTCGACACGGACGAACAGCCCGGTGCGCCAATGAGAGATGTGCACACGCGGTGATTCGAGCGAGCGAATCAACTGCTCGAGCGTCGCTTGCGTCTTGAACTCTTCATACCCTCGTTCCGGAATCAAATGTAACTGTCTTCTTGCATCAATCGCCCAACTCATTCCACACTCTCCTTTGTCACTTCTTCCACTACTTCCCAAAATGCCCGCACTTGCGCCAGTTCGAGCATCGATTCGGTCGACAGCATCCACGTATCGCGGATGAGCGGCGTCCCGTTCGACGACGTGAGCGGAATTTTATGGATCGCCTCCACGTCTCGAATCGTCGACTCCGGCAGGATGGCAAAGCCGATTCCATGGAGCGCCATCTGTTTACACGTCTCGATCTGGTCGACGACGAGCGTCGTCATCGGCGGGCTCGAGAACCGCTCTTGCCACCATTCTAATATCTCTTGATAGTATGTCGAGTCGCTCTTGAACTGGATGAACGAGCGCTCGTTATTTTTAAGTTGCTTCAAATCGGTCATGCGCATATCGACGAGATGGAGCGAGTCGGAAAAGAGCCGCATCTTCTCGCCGCGCCAGTCCGGGTTACCCCGGATGATGCCGATATGGAAATTCTCTTCGAGCATGTAGCGCATCATCTCGCTCGACCATCCCGTCACGAGTTTGACGCGAACGGACGGGTAGCGCTCGACGAACCGTTTCAACACACGCGGCAACCAATATTGCCCCATGATGGAGGCGACAGCAATCTTTAACGTACCATACACCTCACCTTGCTTTGCCGTCAACTCTCCTCGCAGCTCTTGCTCTTCGCTATACATTTTCTTCGCAAAATCGATGATTTTCTCACCGTCCGGGGTGAGGGCGAGACCGCGTGTCGAGCGGACGAATATTTTCTTTCCCCACTGATGCTCGATCGTGACGAGCCGTTGACTGAGCGCCGGCTGCGACACAAAAAGTCGTTCTGCGGCTTTCCGCATATTCAATTCCTCGGCGAGGACGATTAACACTTCCACTTCTGATACTTGCATGACGTCACCTATTCCTCTATCGTTTCGAAACCTGTATACTGGATACGTTATTGCTTCACTGTATCATATCATGTTTACCCATACATTTTGAGTCGTCAGGAGGAACATTGATGCAACGTCACCATTTCGCCTTTATCGTCGCCACCGTCGCGACGCTCGGCAGCCTATATTACTCAGAGGTCATGCTCTACTTACCGTGCAAGTTATGTTGGTTCCAACGTATATTTATGTATCCGCTCGCCATCTACTATATGACGGTCATGTTCACGAATCGTTCTGTCAACCGTCTGTTCGTCGGATTGATGGCAGGGACAGGCTGGGCGATTGCCCTTTATCACGTCGTACTCGAACGCATCCCAAACGGAAACGCGTTTTGCAGCAACGACTGTCTCATCCGTTGGGTGAATTATTTTGGGTTCGTCACGATCCCGCTCATGAGCTTGATCGCGTTCACACTCATCTTGCTCATTCAATTCGTGCCCTCACGTAAAAAGTAACGAAAAGAGAAGCGGTCGCCGGACCGCTTCTCTTTTCGTTACTGCCACCACTCGTCGTAGAGCGAGGCCGGCATATGATGTTTATGGCGCGAGCGTTTGAAAATTGTTTCGATCCGCTCTTTGACCGTCGCATCGACTTCTTTTCCTTCAAGGTAGTCGTCGAGCTCGTCATACGTCATACCGAGGGCGACTTCATCCGGGAGACCAGGCTTGTCGTCTTCAAGGTCGGCAGTCGGCACTTTGTAAATCAAGCTCTCATGCGCTTCGAGTTCATGAAGGAGCGCCTTCCCTTGACGTTTGTTGAGTCCCGTGAGCGGCGTCAAATCACAGGCACCGTCGCCGTGTTTCGTATAAAAACCAGTGACATATTCGGCCGCATGGTCTGTCCCGACGACGAGCGCCCCGTATGTCGCCGCGATGTCGTATTGGACTTTCATACGCTCTCGTGCTTTCGTGTTGCCTTTATGGAAGTTCCCGAGCTCGAGACTAGTCGCTTGTTTGAACGCTTCAGCCGAAGCGTCGACGGCCGGTTTAATATTGACCGTGAACACCTTGTCTGGACGGATGAAATCGATCGCCCGCTGCGCGTCGTCCTCATCGTGTTGCTCGCCGTAAGGGAGACGGACCGCGTAGAACGTGTAGTCGTCACCGTCTTCACGTAACTCTTCCATCGCAATCTGACAAAGCTTTCCTGCTAGCGTCGAGTCCTGACCTCCAGAGATACCGAGAACGAGGCCTTTCGCCCCGGCCCGTCTCACATACGCTTTCAAAAAGTCGATGCGCCGGCGTACTTCCTTAGCCGGGTCAATGTTGGGTAACACATGTGTTGATTCGATGATATGCTGCTGCATCAATGGGTTCCTCCCTCGTATTCCATTCGTTTGTCTCATTGTCTGACAATGAAACTTTATCGTCAACTTCTTTCATTCCCGAAACCAAAAGACGGAAACCTCGGTTCCCGTCACTTCTTTATTGAATTCGGAACGATGCCACGTCTCCGCCGATTGGTGTCAGCTCGAGGAAGAGCGACTGTCCTGATGTCGGTTCTTCGTCGAGGAGCACACCGAACGTGAATCCGCCCGCTGTCGGTTGTGACGCCCCTTGTGCAAAGACGGTATGTCCATCCGAGACACTCCATTCAAACTCTTCGATCGTCGTGTACCCCGCCACTTCAATCAACGTGCCGTTACGCTTGATTGACACGTCACGGAATTCACCGTCTGTCTGGGCTGGTTGATCACTCGGCTGTTCACTCGGTTCTTCCGCAGGTTCTTCCGAAGGTTCTTCGGTCGGCGCTTCTGTCGCCGGTGCTTCGACCGTAAACGTCACTTGATCGGTCACAGCCATCTCTGGCGCCCCTTCCACTTGAGCAAGGCTAACGAAGTCTGCCGTATAGTTTCCGGCCGCCAACGCGAGCGGGAACACCTCGTCAAATACTTTCGTCTCGCCCGGCTCCCACGTCTCTTCGATGATCGACTCTGTGAACATATACTCGCTGCCGTAATCAAAGACGGTCGTTTCACCGTTCATGACCATCAACTGGAAGCGTTGTGACGAATTGAACGTCACGTTGACCGGTTCTTCGTTCGGGTTCGTCATCGAGACTGTCGCTGATAACTGTTTCGACGCTGCATCATAGCTGACGTCGGTCTCAAGTGACAACAACGCAGGCGGCGCCGATGTATTTCCGTCCACATCACTCGAATTTTCTTCTTCTTTCCCACACGCTGCCACGACGATGAGCAATGCCGCGACCGCGACGAGCAACCAAGTTTTCTTCACGTATCCCACTCTCCTCTGAAAAATAAAAAAAACGTCTATAGCACTAGTGTATACGTTCGTGCAGACGTTTGTAATCTATTTCCTAATATTATTTACCTTTTTTATGAAACTTGGAGTGTTTCGGCGTACTGTTGTAAACCAGTCATGAACAACGAGTCAGCGACGTCGATGTCTGAACGAACTTGTGCAGAGATCGAGAACGTCTCACTATGGATTGACTCAAAGATGACGGTGATGATGCCATCGACCACTTCCTTATAGGCTACGAGTTCAGGTGTTTCTGCAAAAAGCATCATGAGTATGGCTCCTTTTTCGATATGAGATATACTCAGTGTAACAACGTTTTCAAAAAAATAACGTCCTATCGTTCGACAGGACGTCCGACCTAGTCGACAACATGTCGAATCCATGGAATGAATTGCTAGCCGTTTGCAAATAGAGACTTCTTTCCTATAAGAAAAGAGAGGAAGAACGCAATTTGTCCCCCTCCCTTTACCTATTCTTGTAAAAAATGACGAAGTTCCGTTGTCGAATGATTTATTTCGCTCGATTCGAAATTTGTTGCCAGACCGTCCCAAGGGCGGTCTCGCCGCTCGTGATCCGCTCTTTCGCCAGGCGGGCCTGGAGTGAAACTTCAAACTCGGCGTCGTCTTCGGCAATTTTCAATGCCGGTACAGCCTGTTCGTCGCCGCAGTCGAACAAGAAACGGGCCGCCCGCCAACGGACGAGCTTGCTCTTATCTTTGAGTGCCTCGATCATCGACGGCTGCGATTGTGGAAGCGCCCAATCGGACACCGTGTCGCCCGCTGTCCGGCGCACGATTGGCGATGGATCGACGAGCGCCTGCTCGATATACGTGACGTATTCCTCACGGTTTTCTTCGAACATCCCGATCATGACGACCGCTTGACGCCGAATCGCCATCACCTTGTCTTCGAGCGCCCGGCGGAAATAGACCATATTGTCTGCCGAGACGTCTAACTCGTCCAAGAACGCGAGTCGTGTCTTCCAGTCATCGGATTGAAGCTGATTCGCATTCGCTTCGTAATCCGCTTCGCGGCCGAACGCTCGGGCGACGATTCGAGTGACCCGATCCTCAGGATAAGCGGCCTCGAGTTCTTCTTGGGCGACCGTCCCGACTTCTTCTAGTTCACCGTAACGCGGGGCCTGCTCGACCCAGCGTCGGTCCTGGATGACATTTTTCACTTGCGCTTGTACCTCGATCGCCGCATCGACGAAACGTTTCGAAAGACCGATCCGCTTCTCCTCATCCCCTTTGACGAGTTTCAGTTGCATCGGCACGTCGAGAACGAATTGGACGGAAACGTGGACCGGTTCATAGTCCGCTGCCAGTTTGCTCACAGACACTTCCTCGACATCCTCTCCGAAAGCGCGTCGAATCTCGTTCATGACATCGTGCCAATCATGCTTCGGATGACGCTCGACTGCCAAAAAGTCTGAGACGGCGTAGACGGATTTGACACCGCGGAGCGCGACGATGTCACGAATGGTGTCGGGCATGTCCTCGCTCGCTTTGTCATATGTGACGCCACGGCCCGTGAAGGCCGGCTCGACGATGATCTTTAAGTTGTTCGGGCTCGGCGTCGGTTCGATTGCTACTAGTTTCATTGTCATCACCTCACTTCCAATCGTGACGAAAACAACAAAAAAACGCAAGCGAGTCGCTTGCGTCGTAAACATCAAAATAGGGCAATGAACTGTTGAAGCGAGTATGTCTCGCCATCGGCTGTGAACGTATCGTCCTCGGCGATCGGCTCGAGGAAGAAGTGCTTCTCCCCGTTAGCTTTCACGTAACCGAAAATGTGACCTGTCTGATAGAACATCTCTACAATCGTCACTCGCCCGAACGTCATCCCGTCATTGATGACTGCCCGGTCCTCTAATTCGCCGCCGTTGTACAGTTCAATATACGTTTCCATGTGTTGTCGCTCCCTTTGTGTTTGTTTTCACAATTCATTTCTATCAAACATACGAAGGGAGTTCAAGTTAAGATTTTGCGTGGCGCTTCCAAAATTCAATCCAATTATAATACTCGGATAACACTTTCTCGATTTGAGCAATCGACTTCTCATCCTTCAGCCCTTCAGTACCAATCTTTTCTTTACAATGCGTAATAAAGATTTCATTTCCCGGCAAAACATTTGCCTTATTTGTGGCAAATACTTGACGGAGGTGAATTTGACATCGGGCTGTCCCGAGTATGCCTGGAGACGCCCCGGCAATCATGACCGGTTTGCCTCCGAGAGGCGAACCGGGTTCGAGTGAGAGCCAGTCGATCGCATTTTTCAAAACGCCGGGAATACTATGATTGTACTCTGGGGTCACGACGAGAAACCCATCCGCTTCCCGCACCGATCGCTTGAACGCCACGACGTCTTCCGGCTCGTCCGGGTCGATCAAGTCATCATTGAACAACGGCAACTCGATCGACTCGACGCTGACGTCAAACCGGTCACGCCCGAGCTCGATGATCGAGTGCAGGAGAGCCGTGTTATAAGACGCTTTTCGTAAACTTCCGGAAACGGCGACAAGCTTAAACTTCTCCATGAGATACCTCCTCGAGCCATGCGTTAATGAATTTCGCTTCCTCTATCGGTGCTTCCATCATCCCCATGTGACTGACCGGCAGACTCCGTTTCGTATGACGATCCGCTCCTATGAACGCACGCGCCTCATCCATGTTCGGGTCTTTATCGCCATATATGAACAGGCCCGGCAACAACGTATCTCGCACTGTCTTCGTCTCATCGACGCGGTCACGGATGGCACGCTGGGCAGACAGGATCCCATCTTTTGACATCGCATAGCCGATTTGTTTGGCGCGTTCGATCAACGTCGCTTCCGAGTCTTTGGCGAACACGCCCGGTACCATCGTATCGATGAACGGGTTGACGCCTTCTTCGACGACCCGTTCCATCGCTTGATTGCGTTTCTCTTTCGCCTGATCCGTGTCCGCGGCTGCGGTCGAGTGAATCAAACCGAATCCCGACAGCTCTTCACCGTAACGGCGGACGAGGTTCGTCGCGATATATCCGCCGAACGAGTGACCGAGCACGACCGGCCGCTCAAGCCCTCGAAGTCTAATCTCCTCAATGACCCAATCCGCGAACTCGTCCATCGTCTCTGGTCCGGCCTCACGCCCGTCATGACCCGGCAACGTGAGGGCATAGACGTCCGCCTGCAAGAGCGGTTCCAACTCCTCAAAATACGCCGGGGACCCGCACAGCCCGTGTAACAATACGACTTGTCTCATTATTTGTCCTCCTTTGTCAGCCATTCGTCCCGCAACAACCGATACATCGTCAAATCCATGAACCGGCCGTGACTATAGGCATAATCATGCAATAATCCTTCTTTGGTGAAACCGAGCTTTTGGACCAATCGGTTCGATCCGTCGTTTTCAGGGGCGACGAGTGCCGAAATCCGATGAAACTTGAACTCGTTGAAGCCGTGCTCGATGACCGCCGTCGCCGCCTCAAAGGCGACACCTTGACGCCAGTGACTGCGCGCCACTTCGAAGCCGATCTCGGCCCGGTAATATTGCGGCGTCCAATTATGAAATCCGATCGTGCCGACGAGTTCATCAGTCGAACGGTCACAAATCGCCCAACGGATCGCCTTGCCTTGCTGAAACTGGTCTTTAAAATACGCGATGACATTTTTCGCTTCGTAGACGGCGAGGAGCGGGTCGGACCCGTAATAGCGCATGACCTCGTCCGTCGACAAGATGGCATAGAGCGCCCGCGCATCACGGGGTTCTAATTCTCTCAACGTGAAGCGATTCGTAGCGAGCTCCGGAAAACTCTTTCTCAATCCCCACATACTGAACCCGCCTTTCTTTTTACTTTCTTCAATTATAGCTTGTTTTCCTCAAAAACCATCAGTTGAACCTTCTCGAACATGGCGTCCTGTAAACGAATTTGGTAAAATCAAGTATAGCGACTTCAAACTGAGGGGATCATTATGTCAAAACAGTTGTTCTACATGAAACAAGACCAAGATTTGCAACGTTTCACACTGCACGGGGTGACATTGAGCGATGTCGCCGAGGCGCTCTCGCTCGCTCGCCCGATGATTATCTGCCGGACCGACGTCAAAGGGATGCGCCAATCGACACGGACCCGTTTCCGTTATATCGAGGCGCATGAACTCGCTACGTTTTCAACACGGTATTTGAACAATCAGACGACGTTCACCGCCATCGACTTTACCGACTATCATGTGCTTGAATCGTTATCGGACCACGAGATTGCCGAGATTCTGTTTTTAAGCCATATGGAACGAGGGTTGAAAACGCCGTTTCTCCACTCGATCCAAAACGAGATCGCCTTCTTCAACGAAGCGAACGACCGCCACAGTAGCCTGTACATAAAAGAGTGGGCGTCGATCAATCGCTTCATGCAGAGCATCTTGCAAAGTAAACTCGACCGTGACATTCGAAATATCAGCTTCGTGCCGATCCCGCTCCCGGTCATCGATGAGTTGCTCGCCTTGGCCCCGCAAGGGTTAATCATTGATTTCGATCATACGAAACGCAGTTTGTTCAACCGACAAGTCACGATCTCCTTTTACGTGGCCGGACGCTACGAAGACATGTCCGTCCTCGAAGAAGATTTTGATGCGAAAAAAGAATCGATCGCGTTGAAAGGGCAACTGACGTATCGACGCCGCACATGGGAAGTGGAACGCTTTTAAGGTCATCCGGGCATCAAAGCGAAAAGAACCTAATCTTTTTAGGTTCTTTTTTATTATCCCGCCATTCTCCCTCCCGTCCTAAACCGCTTCATGGCGCCATAAAAAACTATTTTTAAATTTTGATAACAAATTGTCTAAATTTTTCGTTAAATTGACTCTTTTCTTTTATTCCGAGGACGGTATACTAGGAATAACCTTCTTGGAGAATGGAAGGCAATATAGAGAAAGCGAGGTGAAAATCTATTCATCACGCGGATGGATAGATACACGAAATGGAACAACTGAAAGTACAGGGAATTTCTTCGTTCACCAAGTTTGCGACGAATGGAAAAATGCTGAAATTGAAAGATGCTATTGCCGGCGAGCAACGAATTTCGCTGCAGGAAGCGACCGATATTCAAGTATCGCTGCTCGACGAGGACCATTCGCGCTTCACTATATTCGGTCAGTCTAACCCGCTCGTGGAACTGACCCTCCCTCACCATTCTTGTGACGTGCTCCACGCTTGGCTGTTGCACAAGCTAAAACGACAAAAAATCAAATTGGCTTCGAACGCGTAACGAAAATAAGCCGTCTCCCGTTTATTCAAGGGAGACGGCTTATTTTGTGATGATTTCATCAAGTGAACAGCGAGACGATCCAGCTGATTAAAATCCCGACGAGTGCGAAATCGGAGTCACCGAACGTCGTACTCTCGAATCCGAGGTTGCCTAGAAGCGGCAACAGCAAGGCAGGCAAGAAACTGATCAACAATCCGTTCGCGAATGCACCGAGCAAGGCACCTCGACGTCCTCCGGTCGCATTTCCGAACACCCCGGCCGTCGCTCCCGTGAAGAAGTGGGGGACAAGCCCTGGTACGATGACCGCAAGACCGAAGAGCGGTAAGAAGAACATGGCGATCAAGCCGGCCGTGAAGCTCGCCAAGAACCCGATGATGACGGCGTTCGGTGCGAACGGGAAGACCGTCGGACAGTCGAGCGCCGGTTTCGCGTTCGGCACCATCTTGTCGGCGATCCCTTTGAACGCTGGGACGATCTCCGCGATCAACATGCGGACACCCGCGAGGACGATGTAGACACCCGCAGCGAACGTGATCGCTTGAATGACCGAGAAGACGATATAGTTCGATCCGCCCGATAGCTCACTTTCAATGAACGCCGGACCGGCAAACAAGGCGACGACGACGAACAAGAGCGTCATCGTCAACGAGACGGCGACCGACGTATCGCGAAGGAAACCGAGTTGTTTCGGCACTTTGATCTGTTCCGTCGAATGCTCTTTGTTCCCGGCATATTTCCCGATTGTCCCAGAGACGAAATACCCGAGTGAACCGAAGTGTCCGACCGCAAAGTCGTCCGAGCCCGTGATTTGACGGACGAACGGTTGCAAGAGCGCCGGGAAAAGAACCATACAGAGCCCGAGCAGCACCGAACCGACCGCGACGAGGACGACTCCGTCTAAGCCTGATACCGACAAGATCGCAGCGAGCAAGCTCGCCATGAAGAGTGTGTGGTGACCCGTCAAGAAAATATATTTGAACGGGGTGAACCTTGCCAAGACGATGTTCATGATCATCCCGAACACCATGATCATCGCCGTCTCGACGCCGAACGCGTCTTGGGCGACGGCGACAATGGCTTCGTTGTTCGGAATGACACCGCGAATACTGAACGCCTCATCGAACATCCGTCCAAAGATGTCGAGCGCGGCAATGATAACACCAGCCCCCGCGCCGATGATGACAAATCCCATGATTGTCTTCAACGTCCCCGAAACGACGGACGCGACGTCTTTCTTTTGAAGCATGAGACCGATCAATGCGAACAGACCGACCAAAATGGCTGGTGTTCCCAGTATGTCCCGCATAATCAAATCAAGCATACGTTATTCCCCCTCCCTGTCCCGAAATTGTTCGTTAAAGCTTGTCGCTCAACTGGGCTTTGATTTGCTCGATATCCATCACGTTCTCAAGTGCGACAATCGTCCGTGTCCCGTCATCTAACGTCGTGATGATGTCTTTTGCGCCGAGGTAAATATCCGCCGGTTCCGTCCGAGCCGTGGCAATGTCCGTGTGCGACACTTCCGCTTCTTTCCCCATCTGTTCGAGCGCTTTTTTCACGTTCAACTCCATGATGAAACTTGATCCTAACCCGTTCCCGCATACTACTAAAATCTTTTTCATGATTTATTCCTCCTCCGAATATTTAGTGATGACTTGTAACATTTGTTCAATCGACTCGGCGTGTAATACTTCTGACAAATCGGTACCGTTACCGAGCAGCTCCGTCAGTTGCGCCAGCGCTTTTAAATGGGTCGTCTGATCAATCGCCGCGAGGACGAAGAAGAGACGGACGGGCTTGTCGGTCGGAAAGACGACCGGTTCTGTAAGCTTCAAAACGCTCATGCCGAGCTCGCGGACCCCGTCTTCAGGACGAGCGTGTGGAATGGCCACGTCCGGCATCAATACGATATACGGGCCATGCTGTTCCACGTTGTCAATCATCGTCTCGACGTATCGTGTCTCAATCGCCCCGTTGCTTTCAAGCGGACGGGCCGCGAGACGGATCGCTTCTTTCCAATCAGTTGCACGTTCCAATAACTGCACATTGTCGTGCGTAATCAATTCATTCAACACTGGTTGTTCCCCCTCTGACCTCATCGGGTTTTGATTCGGATTGAGCAACATTCGCAACGCTTGCTTCAATTGCCTTTCATTCGTGACGTTTGCATATTTTTTCACGATGGTCATGACGTCGTCGATGTGAATCGGCTCGTCTGAGATTCGGTTGAAAAAACGTTGACCGACCTCTTGCTTCAAGGCAACTTGTTCAAGCCGTGTCGGCAATGTCGGGACGAGCATGACGTGGGCCACCCGCTGGATCTCGCGAGGTAGTGGCACGGTCGTGAAGACGATGTCGACGAGCGGGACGAACCGTTCAACGTCCCGTTGTGAAATCGGCGGCAAAAAGATAAACTCCGGAAACTGGTTTTTCAAGATGTGATCAAGCATACGCGAGACGCTGACCCCGCTCGGGCAGACGACGACCGCTTTCATCTTTTCATCGAGATGTTGTCCTTGACGATGAAGATGGGCGGCGAAGTGAAGGGTGTAATACATCACTTCGATTTTAGGGACGTCTTTGCCTAAAAGTTGACGGAACGGATCGAGCGACCGCTCCACGAGAACGTTCAATACTTGGTGCTCTTTCATCACGTACCGTTCCAATTCTCTCGGCGCCTCCAGACCGGTGTATACGCGTTGCATCGTCGCTTTCGAATGAAGGACGAGCTTTTCGCAAAGCGCTTCCCGCTCGATGATGAACGTACAGCTCAACGTTTCGAACCGTTCAATCACTTCCATCATGGCGGCCGCCAAATGCTGTTGCACGTCTGCTTCCATCTCTTCTTCCATTTTCGGCCCGCTCTTGACGAGCATATCGAGCGTCACCCACAAGTGAGGCACTTGATCAAAATGCTGCCGTAACGATTCATCCGTGTTTTCCGCTAAAATGACGTCCTCTTCATCGAGCGGCACGATGCTTGAGAGGCGTTGACCAATCAAGAGGAAATAGGCGAGCTTTTCCCGGTGGCTCTCAACGAACTGGAATTGACGCATCTGTTCGTATGACTCGATTTTGTTTCGCCAGCGGTCGAGTTCATCTCGCCACTCCGCGATCACAGTGCTGACGAGACGTTCTTTCGTCGATAGCTCCATCATTCGTTCGACGGCTCGATACATGTAGAGCGCCAACGTCTGAGGGTGACCGTTGAAGTGGTACCCGAGTCGCCGCGTGTAGGCAAAATCGAGTCCAAAGTGAGCCGCGCTTTTCTTCACCCCGTTCAAACTTTCTTGAACGGTAAACTTGGACACATCGAGCAACTGTTGGTAATGGACGGCCGATAAGAACTCTCGGTTCGTCAACGTATAGAACACAATCAACAACTCTCGTTCTTCCTCCGAAAAGACAAGGTCGGCGCGTTCCATCTGTTCGACGATACGCGGGTCGTCACGAAGTTGAATCGACGTCTTCTCGATGATCAGTGGAGGAAAATCATTGTCGCGCAACCACTCTTGAATGCGATCTAGTTCGTATTCGATCGTCCGTTTCGAATAAGGCAACATGACAGCGAGCAGCTGCAGTGTCACGTTGTTCTCATGCATAAGAACTTGGATGATCCGTTTGCTTTTTTCGTTTAATAACATGGTAGAGGCCTCCTACAGCTTTAGTATACGGCAAGCGACGCATAAAAATGTAAGCGTTTACGACAGAGTTTTCGGGTCGGTCCTCCAAAAATTCTGTCTGATGCGTACACATAAAAAAGCGAGGGAGCTGCTGCCCCCTCGCCGTCCCTTTATTCTGCCGTCGGGCTGATCTCGTTGCGGCGATAAATTGTCACCCCACCGTGCTTTGCCTCACCCACGACTTGAAAAAGCCATTCTTTTTCGATCAATATCGAGCGTACCGTCAAAAAATCTTCTTTCGGAACCGTGAGCTCCTCGACGGAACCGTCGAGCAACGCTTGCAAGCGCTGTTCCCATTCATTCATGTCGCGCTCCCCCTCTCCTTCTCATTGGCCCAGGCGAACAATTGCTGTCCTGTCTTGACGACGTCCCCGTCGACATATACGTCATTCGGAACATACGTGACGCCCGGGACCGTCCCGTTGGCGGCCAAGATGACGTCGTTCCCGAGCTTATCTTGTAAATAACGAACCGCGAACGCGACGACTGCTTCGTCCGACGTCGCATCGACTTGAGCGAGTGCGGCCTCGTACTCGACGTCCCTCTCATTCCGTTCCAACAAGACGCGCCCACCTTGAAGAAGGGCGTAAGACGGCAATGCGTCGACATGGAAAACTTCGTACGCTTTATAAGCCGTTTCGTCACATGACAATAACGGAATGAACCGCCTAGCAGCCGTCCATTTCTTCAATTGGAACAACGTGCGCATCGGGGTGAATGACCGGGCCCCGGTTTGATCTTTCTCCACTAAAATCGTCGGTACGTCAGCCATGTCCGCTGCATGGCGGTCCATGAACAACCAATGTCCGACTTCTACGATGAGTATCACTTACGTTTCCTCCCTAACCACCACTCCGAGGCGGCGATGACGACGAGTGCGACAAGCCATCCTCCAAGGACATCACTAAAATAATGGACGTTCAAGATGACCCGACTAAATGAGACGAGAACGACGAGAGACAGGACGAGGCCGATTGCCCAAACCGATTTGTCGCTGCGATACATCGTAAACGCAATCAACCCATAAAGCGCGAGCGACCCAGAGGCGTGACCGCTCGGGAAACTATACGTCGTGGCGTCAAGCGCCGCATCGATGAGCGGACGTTCGATCCCGTAGACGAGTTTCAACGCTTGTGTCAACATGAGCGTCCCGATGACGACGATTGGCAACCGGAACGCCTCGATCTTCTCTCCGTTCCATAACCAAAACAGCATCCCGATAAACGAGAGCCCGATCAAGACGCGGACGCTGCCGAGCTCTGTGATATGGGCGAATATCGGTCCTGACAGCGGTGCAACCGTCTCATATATGAAGTCATCAATCGGAACGGCCGCTCCTAAAACGACAATCACCGAGACGAGAGCGTAGCCCATCGTCCCGGCGATTGTTAGCATCTTCGCTCGGCCGTTCATCAATACAGTCCTTTTCGTTCCCGCATCTCTTCTTCTCCGAAGTCGGTCATGTCACGCAATCGGTGCGCGAGACGACCCGATGCGTTCGCGGCGATAGCGCCGACGAGGTCATCCATGAACGTATGGACTTGACCGTCATCCATTTTCGTGTCGAGCTGTTTGATGATCCCGATCTTCGCTTTATCTAAGTAACCGAACGTCGTGACGGCGATCGAACCATACGTATTGACGGCTCCGATGGCAATCGTCTCATCGACCCCGAACAGTCCTTCATCCGAGGCGACAATCGACAAGAGCGGTTCCGACAGTTGCCCGCGCTCGGCTAATATATCGAGTTCAGAGCCGACGAGGATGGCGTGTTGGAGTTCACGTTTTTCAAGCACGGCCTCGACCGAGTCCATGCAATCTTTTAGCGATAAATGGGGCGAGTATGGGGCTTGCATTTGATAGACGATTTCACCGATCGATTCAATCGATACACCGCGCTCGATTAAACGGGCCCGGGCGGCCTCTCTGACGTCTCGTGAGTGTGGTACTTTTTTCATAGTTTGCGCAGGCACTGGTCCCGCTACACATCCTTTCATATCGAGAGCGGCTGACGCTCTCATCGTACTTGATTCCATTATACTGAAAAATTGAAAAAAAGACTAAGCCCGCTTTGACTTCCCTTGTTAAATCGTTCATCATAAATGAGAAGACCACTATAAAGGGGGAACTGGAATGAAGATTGGGGTAGTCTTATTTCCATCAAAACAAGTTCAAGACTTCGCCAACTCGTATCGTAAGCGTTACGATACGAAGTACGCCTTGATATCACCACATGTGACCATCAAAGAGCGGACTGAGGTGGACGAAGCCGACTTGCCAAAAGTGCTCGAATATTTACAACAAGTCGCCGAGGCGACGAAACCGATTCAACTGAAAATCGATGGCGCCCGGTCGTTCGCGCCGACAAACAACGTTCTTTACTTAAAAGTGTTGCCGACTCGCGAACTCGCGACGTTGCAACAAAAATTGCATGAAGGCGTCCTCGATCAGCCGCCGAAATACGAATTCCTTCCGCACATTACAATCGGACAAGACCTCGCCGATGCCGAACTGTTCGACGTACTCGAACGGATGCGGATGGAACAAGTTCATTTCGAGGAGACGGTCACTCGGATGGCCCTCATGTATGAGCTCGAAAACGAAACGTGGAACGTCTATGAGACGTTCCGGTTCCGCGGGTAATATTAAACGCTCCGGTCGACGAATCGACCGGGGCTTTTCTGTTGTTCTGCTTCTAACCATTCGTCTTGCCGAGGCCGAATCCGTTGGACCCGCTTGATGCGTGTCACCGGCTCGATGCTTGCCCGTTCAGTTGGTTGGACTTGGCGATTCCCGTATTGGACGATCGTGAAATCAATCTGATAAGGACCCATGACTTCCCCTCCCTCACAAGTCCTTACCCGAAACCGTTCCACGATAATACAAAAAAGGGCGCATTGGCGCACCCTTTCCCAAACTTATAAAATATGGTAGCCGCTGTCGACGTGAATGACTTCGCCCGTCACGCCGCTGCCCATACTAGACAACAAGAACAAGCCGGTCGAAGCGACCTCTTCTGCCGAGACGTTGCGCCGGAGCGGAGCCTTCTGCTCGAGCTCCGCCAAGATGCTGTTAAAGTCGCCGACGCCTTTGGCCGAGAGCGTACGGATCGGTCCCGCTGAAATCGCATTGACCCGAACGCCGTGCGGGCCGTATTCGTTCGCCAAATATTTGACGCTCGAATCGAGAGCGGCTTTTGCGACACCCATCAAGTTATAGTTCGGCACGACGCGTTCGCCACCGAGGTACGTGAGCGTGATGACAGAGGCATCTTGTGCGAAATAAGGTTTCGCGGCCTTGACGACGGCCGTCAAGCTATACGCTGAAATGTCGAGCGCCTGAGCGAATTGACCGCGCGTCATCTCTGAAAATTCACCGCGCAACGCTTCTTTGTCAGCGAACGCGATCGAGTGGGCGATGCCTTGAATCTCGCCTGCCTGCTCGTGAATCGACCGGAACGTCGTGTCGATCGCTTCGTCATTCGTCACATCACACTCGAGAAGGAGCGCTTCTCCTTTTAGTTCCGCCGCAAGCGATTCGAGACCAGCTTTGAAGCGTTCGGCTGCATACGTCAGGACGAGCTTTGCGCCCGCCTCGTCAAGTGTCTTCGCAATCGCCCAGGCGATTGAACGTTTGTTGGCGATCCCCATGACGACATACGTCTTATTCGTTAAAGTTGGATAGATTGACATCATAAACTCCCCTTTTTAGTACCTGGTGATAACATCTGTTATTAGATTACAGAATGGTGTCTGTTTTGTCAACCGACTCGGAACGTATTGCGATTTTTTTTGGTTATTGTAATATAAAATACGTATAGAAAGGGTGACACGACTCCTCATGAACCGCATTCAATCATATTTTAAAAGCTTAGACGCGACACTTTTGACAATCGTCTTCCTATTGATGGTCATCAGTCTCGGCGCAATTTATACGGCACAACCGATGCTTCCGGTCCGTCTGCAAGGGATCAACTTCGCATTCCAACAGGCGACATGGTACGTCATCGGCTTCGTCGCGATGCTCGTCGTCATGACGATCGAATACGAACAGCTTCGAAAAATTCATTGGTACTTATACGCGCTCGGCCTGATTTTACTCGGCGGGCTCATCCCGCTCCGCGACACGACGCTCGTTCCGAACATTAACGGCGCGTACGGCTGGTATAACTTACCGGGCTTCAGTTTCCAACCGGCTGAATTCATGAAATTGTTCTTGCTGATCACGATGGCGACGATCATCTACGACCATAACAAGCGCTTCGGGACGTCTCAGCTCGACACGTGGCTCCTCGTGAAGCTCGTCCTCGTCACGCTCCCACCGCTCGGGCTCATCGTGACCCAACCTGACCTTGGGATTGGTCTCGTATTGATCACGATGCTCGGGGCGGTCATTATCGTTTCCGGAATCGGTTGGAAATGGCTCCTCGGGTTGTTCACTGCGGCCGGACTCGCCATTGGCGGGTTCATGTACTTGTTCTTCTTACAGTTTGAGACGCTTGCTAAAATCTTCCCGGGACATGCCTTAAACCGATTCCAGGCCTGGATTTATCCGTACGAGTATTCTGATGACCTCGCGTTCCAGCTCATCAAGTCGCTCCAAGCGATTGGGTCTGGTCAAATGTTCGGGGCCGGATATGGCCAAGGGCTCGTCTACTTGCCCGAGTCCCAGACCGACTTTATCTTCGCCGTCATCGCCGAGCACTACGGCTTCATCGGCGCTGCGATCGTGATCATCGTCTTCTTCTTGTTCTTGTATCGCATGATCCATATCGCGCTCGAATCGAGCAGCCCGTTCGGCAGTTATATCGTCGCCGGCATCGTCGCCATGTTCACGTTCCAAGTGTTCCAGAATATCGGCATGACGATCGGGGTTCTCCCGATCACCGGTCTCCCGCTCCCGTTCGTCAGTTACGGCGGGACATCACTGCTTATGAACATGATTGCCGTCGGCCTCGTCATGAACGTCGCCTCGAAATCGAAAACGTATATGTTCGATGATGATTAAACAACAAGCCCCGGCTCATACGAGCCGGGGCTATTTTTAAGTGAGGAGCTGTTGAAAGTCATCCGGTATCGGGGCCGTCACGGTCACCCGTTCGTCCGTCAACGGATGACGGAACGTGGCATCGAGGCTATGGAGCGCATGACGCGGGAGTCGCGTGTCGCCCCCGTACATCGTGTCCCCGATGAGCGGATGACCGAGATGGCGCAAATGGACACGGATCTGATGCGTCCGTCCCGTCTCGAGCTGAATCGTCAAGGCGGACACGTCCCCGTACGAGACAGTTTGCCGGACGTGCGTCACAGCGTGTTGCCCGTCCTCGGTGACGACCCGTTCCATGATGGAATGCTCGGCTCGACCGATCGGCGCGTCAATCGTTTGCGGCTCGACGACGCCTTCGACGAGCGCGACGTACGTCCGCGTCAATCCACCGCTTTTCTGAAGCTCACTGAAGCGGTGATGGACGTACGCGTATTTCGCGAACAAGACGACGCCGGACGTATCACGGTCGAGCCGGTTGATCACATGGATGGCCGACGACAACCCGATTCTTTCGTAATATCCGAGCACGGCGTTCGCGAGCGTGTCGGTCGGATGGAGGCGGGATGGAATCGTCGCGATGCCGGGCGGTTTGTCGACGGCGAGCAAGTAGTCGTCTTCATACAGCACGTTGAGCGGACGGCTTGAGCGGACCATCGCCGCGGCGGGGCGTTCAATTGGAAAATGGACTGTCACCGCATCGCCCGGTAATACGTCATAGCGGACGGTACGCGGTTCCCCATTGACGAGGATGAGGCCGCCATGCTTCACTTGGGTCAACATTTTTCGGGAGATCCCACAGTCTGTCATTAAAAAATCGCGCAGCGGGACGTTCGTCTCCGCGACGCGATGCAGCGTAAATCCGTACATCGGTTACTTCCCTTCTTCAATGAACGACTCGCGCACTCGTCTCCAGAACGGGAACGGACGGAAACGGGCGAACGTCACTTTTTCTTTCGCGACCGCACAGCGGATCGATCGGACGTTCGACCATGACAACGCTTCTTGATGGTCAAACGCCAGTTCGAACTCTGTTTTCGTGTGCGGCGCGATCTTCACTTGATGATGTTTTGGCAAGAGCAACGGCGACCCGATCGTCCGATAGACGAGGTTGTTGATCGACGCCATCTCCGTCACTTGAATCGCCTCGATCGACGGATGGACGATGGCCCCGCCGAGCGCCTTATTATAGGCGGTCGATCCCGACGGTGTCGAGATGCACAACCCATCCCCCCGGAACGTCTCAAAATAGTCGTCTCGAATCGACAAGTCGCAGACGAGCGTCCGCTTATAGTTTTTAATCGTGCACTCGTTCATGGCCAGTTGCCGTTCGGTCGTCCCGTCCTCATAATCGATGAGCACCTCGACGAGCGGGTAAGAGACCGGCTCGAACGATTCGCTCGTGATCATGTCCGTCAATTCATCGAGCTCGTCCGGTTGCCAGTCGGCATAAAACCCGAGATGTCCCGTATGGATGCCGACGAGAAGCACGTCTTCTAAGCGGTCTACATATTCATGGAACGCTTGCAACATCGTCCCGTCCCCGCCGACCGACACGACGATGCGCGGTTCGTTCGACTCAGAATGGCCTGCCGCTGTCAACTTGTCCGTCAACTCACGCGCGATGTCAGCCGAACGCGCGTCTCCCCTTGCCACAATCGCAAACTGCATACTCTCTGCCCCCTAGTCTTGGTCCGTTTGGACGTTCATTTCTTTATCCCGGAACACTTGCTGTGCGTCTTGAATCTCGACTCGGAGCTGGCTCATTTCGGCGTCGAGCAAGAAGGCCGCTTCGGCAGCACGGCGTAGCCGTTCCTGCACTTCTTTCGGCATATCTCCGTCGTATTTATAATTGAGCGAGTGTTCAATCGTCGCCCAAAAGTTCATGGCGAGCGTGCGCACTTGCACTTCAACGAGCGTCGGAAATTCACCATGAATCGTCTGGACCGGGTATTCAATGATGATGTGGTACGAGCGATACCCTGATTCTTTTTGGTTCGTGATGTAGTTGCGTTCTTCGACGATTTTAAAGTCGGTCCGATGGTGGAGCAGTTCGAGCACATGGACGATATCGTCGACGAACTGGCACATGATGCGCAGACCGGCGATGTCCTGCATCTCGGTCGCCAAGTTGTCGTAGGCGATATGCTTCCGTTTCGCCTTCTCTAGGATGCTGCCAAGAGGTTTGACACGTCCCGTGACGAACTCGATTGGAGAGTGCTCGTTTTGTGAGTTGTATTGCTTACGAATCGCCTTGAATTTCACTTTCAGCTCGTCGACCGCAATTTGATACGGCACTAAAAATTGATCCCAATCCATTGATTGCATAGGCTGTCACCACTTTCGTTCGTTTCGGAAATTCGTGCTTTTTTCCGTATGTATCCGATAGTATGGTATCATAAACGAACAATTGTTCATAGAATGGAGCGACGACAAATGACCCAAGAAGTGGAAATTGAATTTAAATCGATGTTGACGAAAGACGAGTACGAGGCGTTGCTCGACGCTTATCAACTGGCTGACCAAGTGAAATGGCAAGCGAACGACTATTTCGATACACCGACGTTTGAACTGCGCAACCATGGCGCGGCTTTACGGATCCGCGAGAAGAAAACCGGTCTCGTGCTGACGCTCAAGCAACCTCACGATGTCGGACTGCTCGAGACGCATGCACCGCTCACTGATGAAGCGGCAGAAAACCTGTTCAAGTACGGCATCGTTCACGATGAACAGATGAAAGAAGCGCTCGCATCATTCAACCTGACCGGTCCGCTCGAACACCTCGGACGCCTCGAGACGAAACGGGCCGAAATCGAGACGGCAGAGGGGTTGCTCGTCCTCGACGAAAGTAATTATTTGGAGATTCGTGACTATGAAATAGAATTTGAAGTGACGGACGAGACAGCCGGGCGGATCGCCTTTGAGCGCTTGCTCGCCAAACACGGCATCCCGCTTCGTCCCGCCAAAAATAAAATCGTCCGGTTCATGGAAGAAAAGATGAGCCGGAGTGAAGGTTGAGCAGATACATTGCCAACCTTTTTTTGTCGTTGCTACAATGAGCATACGATATATTTGATTCTGTTTACGAGAGGAGGCGACACAATGGAACTTGAACAATGTAATGAGTCATCCTGCTCACTGGAAGAAACTCCTATCCAAGTCACATATAAACCATTAGAGTTATTCTATTTCGTGGATATATCGGACCCAGATGGACTTCACGTGATGACACTCATTAAAAAGCTCGAGCTCGAATACGGTCATCTGATTCGTTTTCGAATGGTCTCGACAGTTCCGAGTTGTGTTGGCGGATGTCAAGAAGAGGTTCGCCTTCTCACGATGATCAAGGCTATGGAATTACAAGGGAAACGTCATGCGATGCGTTTTTTGCGTCACTTGCATATTAACGACATTTTTTTGAACAAAACGACGCATGACGCTGATTTATGGGAAATCGCTCGCTCGTTTTCCGAATATGGTCTCGACATCGATGAGCTGGCGGCTGACATTCAGTCCAACCAACTGTTAAGCGCCCTCGCCGTCGACCACCAGATTTTAAAAGACTGGGAAATCGAGACGCTACCGGCGCTCACATTCGTCACGCGTGACGAGGCGCTGAAAATCGAAGGCGTCTATCCTTACGACGTCTATCAAGCCGTCATGGCCGAACTGCTCGGCTACGTCCCGAATCGCGAAACCGATTGGGACGTCGAAAAAGTGCTCGGTCATTACGACGCCTCGACGATCACCGAACTCGCGTTCATCCTAGAACTCGAGAAGCCGGTCATCGAACGAGAATTGAAAAAGCTGTCGCTCCAGCAACGTTGCCGCCCCGTACCCGGTTGCAGCGGACAAGCCTGGGCGACGAAAAAGTAATCCGAAACGAAAAAAAGCCCACGGCCGGGGAGCCGTGGGCTTTTGACGTCTCAAGCGGGGACAAGAGGCGTCAATCTCAACACCCGGGGAAGGTGTCGAGACGGGAGAAAGTTTACGGTCAATAAAGGGGTTTGTGATTGATTTCACACTTATAATATACCGAGCAACGTCTGTATTGACAAGCTGTATGTTCACTTTGTCACATAATGTTCACGCAACGTGACGATTATGAGAACAAGAGCGACTCCATCTCATCGAGGACAGACTCAAATTGATCCAACGCCGCTAGAACAGGTGCCTTCGTCGTCATATCGACACCAGCCGCTTTCAGCACTTCGATCGGATAATCGCTCGATCCCGCTTTTAAGAACTGATCGATATAACGGCGGACCGCTGGCTCCCCTTCTTCCATGATCTGCTGTGACAAGGCCGCCGATGCCGAGATGCCCGTCGCGTATTGATACACGTAATAGTTGTAGTAGAAGTGCGGGATGCGGGCCCACTCGTAAGCGATTTCTTCATCGATAACAATCTCGTCGCCGAAGTAACGTTTGTTCAATTCCAAGTACGTCTCGTTCAAGTATTCCGGTGTGAGCGAGATCCCGTCTTGGGCCGCCCGGTGAATCATATGCTCGAACTCGGCAAACATCGTTTGACGGAACAGCGTGCCGCGGAACGTCTCAAGCTGGTTGTTGAGCAGGTATAGACGTTCGGCCTTATCCGTACGTGTCTTTAACAAGTAGTCGTTCAAGAGCGCCTCGTTCGTCGTCGAAGCGACTTCGGCCACGAAAATCGAGTAATCTCCGTAAGGATACGGCTGTGTCGCCCGTGTGTAATGGCTATGAACCGAGTGCCCGAACTCGTGGGCGAGTGTGAACAAGTTGTTGACGTTGTCTTGCCAGTTCATCAAGATGAACGGCTGCGTGTCGTACGCGCCAGACGAGTAGGCGCCGCTGCGCTTCCCTCGCGTCTCCCGGACGTCCACCCATCGCGAGTCGAGTCCATCTTTGACGATTTGAACGTACTCGTTGCCAAGCGGGGCCAGACCGTCGACCATTAAGCGCTTCGCTTCTTCATAAGAGATTTTCATCTCTACGTCTTTGACGAGCGGTGTATACAAGTCGTACATATGCAACGCATCGACACCGAGCGCCCGTTTGCGGAGCGCGACGTAACGGTGCAACAAGTCGAGCCGCTCATTCACCGCTTCGACGAGCCCGTCGTATACCGATTCCGGGATCGCGTTATGATGAAGCGCCGCTTGGCGGGCGTTTTTAAACTTTCGGACCGTCGCGTAGAAGTTGTCTTTTTTCACACTCCCTGACAGCGTCGAGGCGAACGTGTTCAAATAGTCTTTATACGTGCCGTACATCGCCTTGAACGCCGTCTCGCGCACGTCGCGGTGGCTTGACTCCAAAAATGTGATATAGCGGCCGTGTGTCAGTTCAACGTCTTCGCCTGCCTCGTTCTTCACTTTCGGGAATTTCAAATCGGCGTTGTTGAGCATGCCGAACGTCGAGCTCGATTGCCCGAGCACGTCTCCCGCCTGGGCGAGCAACGCTTCTTCGGCTTCCGTCAAAACGTGCGGACGCTCTTGGGCGAGCTCATCGAACGCGTGCCGGTAGACACGGAGTTCATCATGCTCGTTCATGAACGCCTCGATCCGACTTTCCTCGATCGCGAGCAGTTCCGGTGTCATAAAGGCGAGTTGCGCCGAAATTTGGGACGCTAGCGTCCCCGCCCGATCGTTCAACGCTTGATAATGGCTGTTTGCCGTATCCTCGTCATAACGCATATGGGCGTATGTATAGAGTTTATGCAGTTGGCGCGAGAGTTCGTCCCGCAGGCTGAGCGCGGCATAAAGCGTGTCGGCCGAGTCCCCGAGCTTCCCTTTATATTCCATGAGCGCCGGCACGTTCGCTTTGAGCGCTTCAAAATCCTGCTCCCACGCTTGATCGTCGGCATAAATCGTCTCTAAGCTCCACGTCTCTTCGACGGGCACTTGTTGTCGTGTTAGTACGTCTGACATATGTCCACTTCCTTTTCTCAGTTTGTATACGATTTCGCCATAAATCGCTGAAACCCTTGAAACAATCGAACATCGCTTTGCAGCGCCGCCTCGAGTGTCCTCGGCACGGGCCACTCCTTCACGTCGGGCGACACATCGAACACGTTCAAGAGTTGTTTCCATTGTACTTCAAACACTTCAAGAAAGTCGCTTGTCGGGGTCACGCCGAACTGGAGGCATGTCTTCTCTATGCTCCACTTCACCGAATCGTTCGGGAACGAGCGCCGATTCAAATATAAGACGACTTGAAAATCGAACGGGTGAATGTGGATTCCCCAAAGGGCCGGAAGCGGCAAATAGCAACACGTCGGCAGTAGCGAAGGCAACATCCCGAGCGGATAGAGCCGCTCGAGCACCAAACGTCGATAAACGGCGGTCGGATAAGGCGGCGTGACGCGGCTCCTCCTGACACGTTGCGTCCAGCGGTGAGCGTCAAACCGATAATACGGCTCAAACGGGGAGGCGTTAAAATTGTCTACCGGGACCCAATTCCCTTGCCCCCTCCTAAGTGAAGTCGGACAGCCGACGAACCGGTAGAGTTGACGCCCGGCTGGAACGAAGAGCGCGTGTTTCCGTGCCAGTTCAGCCCGCATCCACGGTGAGAAAGCTGGCACCGGATCTGGCCGCATCCCGCTCGCGAGCCAGACGACCTGAAAACCAGCACCCGTGTAATGCGCTGTCCGTTGCCAGTACGTCTCGGCGTCGAGCGGCGAGGCCTGTACTTCGACGATGAGCGTCTCGGTGTCGTTTGACGCCACCAAATCGGCCCGTCTCCCGCCGACGGTCACTTCTTGGTCGACGGCATAACCGCGTTGTTGCAACCATTGCCTCACGTTCCATTTATCCTGTTGGTGACCCGTTGATTCTCCGCGTCCACATGAATGGACGTGAGCGAAATGAAGACGACGTTTCACCCCTTCCTTCAAGATGACACGTTCGTGACAGTCCGGGCACGAAAAAGGGGCAAGCGCTTCGATTTGCCTCCGGTTCGTGATCCGGGTGTCCACGTACTCCCCTGTCCGACCGATCGCATATCGCATGTCGCTTCCCCCTTATAATAATGGTGAAAACATTCGAGCCAACGACTCGACTAACTTGATCAGAAATGGCCGTTCTGAAAAAGCGGCCAAGTCTAGTTCGTGTGACCCTTCAAAATCTTTGTACAAGTCTTGTTTCAGTTGATGGACCGAGTTCGTATTATAGAGGAGCGCGTTCACTTCAAAATTCAAGTGAAAGCTCCGAAAGTCCATGTTTGCTGTCCCGATCGTCGCGAGCCCATCGTCTACGACGATGACTTTTGAATGCATGAACCCTTCCTCGTATAAATAGATTTTTACCCCGGCGCTGAGCAGCTCCTCATAATAGGAGCGACTCGCATAAAAGACGATCTTATGGTCCGGATAGCTCGGCAGCACGATGCGGACGTCGATGCCAGAAAGTGATGCCGTCTTGAGCGCGCTCATGATGTCCTCATCCGGGATGAGATAAGGCGAGGAGATATAAACCGACTTCTTCGCCGCGTTGATCAAAGCGAAGTAAATCGATTTCATCGTCTCGTACGGCTCATCAGGCCCGCTCGCGACGATTTGAACGCCGCCGCTCGCGCTCCGGACCGTCTCGAGTGGCTCGAGATAGAACGGCGTGAACAGCCGTTCCCCGGTCATGTAGTACCAATCTTGTAAAAAGATGAGCTGTAGCTCTGACACTCCTTCACCTCTGACGTACAGATGCGTGTCGCGCCAAAAACCAAACTTCGAATGTTCCCCTAAATATTCATCGCCGACGTTCAGTCCTCCGGTGAACGCCTCCGTCCCGTCGATGACGACGACCTTTCTGTGGTTCCGGTAATTCGTCTTGCTCGAGACGAGCGGCAAGACGACCGGGAAGAACGCTTGCACATGGACACCCGCTTGGCGCATCTCATCAAAGAAGGAGCCACTCGTATGAATCGATCCGACCGCATCATAGAGGAATCTCACTTCGACGCCCGATCGTGCCTTGTCGATCAAGATCCGCTGAATTTCCCGAGAAATACGGTCTTCCCGAAAAATATAGTATTCGAGGTGGATATGGCGTGTCGCCCCTTTTAACGCCGGCAACAGCTTGGAGAACTTCTGTTCACCGTTCGTCAAGATTTGCGTGTACGTGTTCGACGAGACCGGCAACTGATTCAGTGACGACGTCAGATGCATGAGCTTCTCATAATCGTCATGTGTGAACATGAGGGACGGCGAGAGCGTCATCGCCTTTTGCCGGTAAGCGAGGTACGTCTCTTCGTCAAGCATCGCCTTCTCTTTGAACATACGTTTCCGGCGATAGTTTTGTCCAAACACGAAATAAGCGAACAAGCCGACGACCGGGAAACCGATCATGACGATTGCCCAAATGAGCGTCCGCTGCGGATTTCGGTTCTCGAGCAAGATGACGAGCAAAATGCTGAACGTCGTCAAAAAGACTAGAATCGAGAACAAGCCGATCACTTGCGAGCTCCAGTAATATGATAATACGGCAATGAGTCCTGCGAGCAAAATAAGGGATAAGAGTACTTGTATGCGTCGCAACATATTATAAGCTGACCTCGTTTCTGTCATGTATTATCATTAATTATACAACGTAACGTCATTATTTAGAGGGGAGCGGAAGAAATATGGGTACTTTTCTCATTACCGGGGCGACGAGCGGCATCGGACGTGCCGTCGCCTTGCGTTTAGCGGAGGACGGCCATGACGTGTTCGGCGTCGGACGGGACGAGGCACGAGGCGAAGAAATCGAGGACGCCTCTCCTCGCATCACGTTTTTAAAATGTGATTTATCCGAACCAGATGAAGTCGAGGCGCTGATGGATGGTTTGAAGGACCAAAACATCACGCTAGACGGCTTGTTCAACAACGCCGCCACGTTCGGCCGCCCCGGGACACCGGAACGACTACCGGCGTCTGCGTTTGACGAGGTGTTCGACTTGAACGTGAAAGCGACGAACCGGCTCATTCAACGCGCCCTGCCGCTCTGCGCGACCGGGGCGAGTGTCGTCAACAACGCCGCTATCGTCGGTCACGTCAAATTCCCACCGATGCTCGGTCCATACGCTGCCTCCAAAGCGGCCGTCATCGCTTTGACGAAGACGTTCGCCCATCGGTTGAAAGGAAAAGTACGCTTCAACGCCCTCTGTTTCGGTCCCGTCGACACGCCGCTCAGTCATAAGCTGTACGGCGGAGAGGCGAAATTTCACGAAGCGATGACCCATCATTTCCGGGGCAATGCCGCCAAGCCGGAAGAAGTGGCCCCAGTCGTCACGTTCTTGTTGACCGCCGGGTCGAGCTATTTGAACGGTCAAGCCATCACGATCGACGGAGGGTATAGTCTTTCGTAACACAAACAAGCAGGCGAGCGCTCGCCTGCTTGTTTCATGCGTTTACTTTTCTGGAGCGCATGAGCTGATTTTGCAAATACGCGCGTTCTCGTTCGTGCATATCGTCCCAGTCGATCACGTCCTCGAAATAGTCGATGATTCCTTCGAACGCTTGAAATGAGGACGGATGGGCTTCGAGACGGGCGATGCGAATCGCTTCGAATACGGAGGCCATGACGAACATGTCGTGACTCGCATACGTCTTGACGGGGGCGAACGCTTGGAACAACGTGGCGTCAAGCGGTTTACGCTTTGCATGCCAATCGCTCTTCCCGTTCGAGAAGACGAAATCGCCTTCTGGCATCCGGCTGAGCTCGCGTAAAATGTCCCCGATGTAATGGATGGCATGGATGGCCGTATTCGGGTCATTGATGCCTGGCGAGACGCCTTTTAACGCGATCTCACTCAGCTTCTCGATAACGAACGCCGGATCTTGGATGGACGAACGGACTTCTCCGATTTGAAACAGTTCCACGTCATCTGCTTCCCCACCGACCCAATACCCGAGTAAATCTCCTTTCGCGACGAAGTCCCCGACCGCGACGACCGACTCAAAGCTAGTCGGCCGGTCTTCTTGTTTCTCACTCGCAAACAGTTGGATGTAACCGGTCCGCGAGGCGTAGACGGCCTGCCCTTCGAACGCATGGACCGAACGCGTCGGTACGATGCTCACCTCGTCACGCTCGACCGCCTCTCGCTGGCTCTTGATGACAGCGAGCGCTTCTCGATGCAGCGCTGACAACAACCGCTCCGCTTGAATCGAGACGCTGATCGTCTGGATGAACTTGACGAACGCCCAAATCGAACCGATGACGAGGAGAACGCTCACGCCCGAGGCGAGCACCGCGTCATCATCGGCCGTCCGGATCAAGAACAAGTTCGAGATGCCATAGACGGTCGTCATGATGAACAGGCCGAGCGTATGCTTCGCGGCAGCGTTCGTCAAAAAATTGTTTACCGTCCGGGGCGAGAACTGGGACGAGTATGTCGTCAAGACGACAAGAATCGTCGAAAAACTGAACGTCATCATCGTCATCAAACTCGTGAACGACGAGGACAGCACGTTCGCTGCCGAGTCTTTCTCTAAGTACAGCACTTCCGGTAAGATTTCACGGAAGAACCCTCCAAAATATTGCGTCAAAAACGTCAACACGATCCCGCCGAACCCGTATAAGAACGGGACGAACCAAGCACTGTCTGACAACATCAAATGAATCCGCTTCAGCATGAAGTCACCTCTTCGTTATGTATCAAAATGGTAAAAAAACCGCCTGTCCACTTGAACAGGCGATTTGAGTTTAAAAATAGTGACGTACTTTCGCGAATACATCTCCGTCGAGAATGAGTTTGCCGTACTCCTCAAGCATAGCGAGGGTTTGCGTACTGAACGACAAGTATTCCGCGAGCAGGCTGAGGACGTTCTCTTCCTCTTCCGGCTCCATCTCGTCCGGGAAATCGACCCACAAATAGTAGCGATTTTCGTAATGGAATAGTTTCAACGTAACGTTGTTCAACGTATCACCGGCCCGTTTGCTGAGAGCGATGATCGATTCGAAATCATCGGTGTCCATCGCGAGCGGAGCCCACGCCTCCGGCTCGGCTTCAAGTTCATCAAGTTCACTCAATTGATCTAAGACGTTTTGTTGTTCCCGTGCGTCATCGATTGCCGAGCGCAAGAGTGAGCCGAGCTCTGAATCATCTTCCGCGTCGATCACGTTCTTGGCGATCGTGACGGTCACTTCGAGTCCTTTTTCAAAAGCTTGTACTTGTATCCATAGTGGACCATCAAACGAGATGTCTTCCCGCTCATGCGCCTCGTCCATCATTTGCCAGAACAGCTGCTCACCACGTTCACGGTTGTACCAGATTTCATCCCGGGCGAAACCGCGTTTCTCGATATCGACATAGGTGATGAAAAATTTGACGGTGTTGTCATTGATGCGCTCAATTTTCACGATTGTCCACTCCCTTCTCACCTCACTCCTACTACGACCCTTAAGGAGGAGAGGGGAAATTGTCTTGTTATCATAGTACCCTCTTATACATGTGTCAATCTTCAGATGATGGGGTTGTTACCCCTATTTTATCGGAAAAACGAGATAATAAAAAGCACACTGCTTAGACAGCGTGCTTTCTCATTCGTTGACAAGCCGTTGCGCTTCTTGTAGTTGGAACGTCCGAACTTTTCGCGGCAAGAATCGACGAATCTCATCTTCGTTGTACCCGACTTGGAGACGTTTTTCATCGATCAAAATCGGACGTCGTAACAGTCCAGGATATTCTTGAATCAAATCGTAAAGTTGCTGGAGCGAGAGCGCATCGACAGAAACATCAATTTTCGAGAAAACTTTTGAACGGGTCGAAATGATTTCATCGGTCCCGTCTTCTGTCATACGTAATATTTGTTTAATCTCATTGAGTGAGAGCGGCTCTGAAAATATATTCCGTTCCGTAAATGGGATATCATGTTCTTCGAGCCAAGCCCGTGCTTTGCGACACGATGTGCAGCTCGGGGACGTATATAATGTGACCATGTTCGTTCCTCCCTGATCAAATGTTCGTACTTTTTTTAAGTGACTCTTTTTGTATACCCAAAAACTCGTCCACTTAATTATAATAATTCTTATTAATTGAAACATCAATGATATTCTTTCTCATTGAGGTAAGAAAAGAGGACGCATCCGCACGGATGCGACCTTGATCGACTAGGAAGCTGGTATTCGAGAAACCGGTTGTGACACCGTTTCTTTACCAGGCTTCACTTGTAAGTCTTTCAACTTTTTCTTGAGCACTTCCTTCAACAATTTCTTTTTCTGTTGCAACACTTTGTCACGCTCTTTCATGGTCTCTCACCCCCACTGCCTTAAGCAACAGCCCGACCATTACTGAATCTGAAAATCTTGAACTTACACTAAATCTACAATTAAATTATAGCATATCCGCTTGAAAAATGTTGCACATTCTTCAATATTTTCATCATTTCCCACGTTACAAATTTGCATTTCTTTACCGATTCCCGTATAGTTAATAGAAATAACCTTTGAAATCACCAAGGAGGAGAGCGATGATGAGAATCACTTTAGAAACGATTATGCAGCACCCGGTCACCCAGAAATATTTGACACGATCCGGCTTAAAACACGCCGTCGACGTCTGCGAGCGCGCTCTCGAATTGGCGACGCGACGAGGTCTCGACACAGACTTGGCGACGAAGGCCGCCTTGCTCCACGACATCGGCCATTATGAGTGGTATACCGAAGGCAAGTGGAACTATGACTTGTATCGTCAAAATGATATTCATGCGATCAAAGGGGCCGAACGGGCCCACAAACTGTTAATCCGACTCGGGGAAGACCCGGCCCGGGCGAAAGAAATCTCTGTTATGATTTTACTTCATACAGACTCCTATTTGCCGCCTAGCCGGATTCAGCGCACCCCACTCCAGCAACTCATCCATGACGCCGACACGTTCGTCGAACAGCCCGGCGGATTGCACCACTATGAGACGATGGACATCGAGGATGCGCTCGCCCGCGTCCGTATCATCGATTCGATCGTCGACCGGCTCTCGAACTTGCCGCGCATCTCGAACGCCTGACACCTCGGAAGTTTCCGAAGGTGTTTTTTTTGCGCAAAAAAACCCTGAATCATGAGATTCAGGGTAAACGCGTTACACGAGTTGTGCTTTATACGCTTCGTATTCTTCATCCGTCAACGAGACAAAATGTCCTGGCTCGACTTCACGGAGCGGCGGGATGCTTGAATCTTCATCCGAACGTCCGACGGCACCGAGTGACTTCGACTCATAGACGATCCGTTTACGTGTCCGCTCATGCTCTGGATCCGGAAGTGGGATCGCCGAGAGGAGTGACTTCGTATACGCGTGAATCGGGTTATCGTACAGGAGCTCAGCCGGGGCGAGCTCGACGAGGTGGCCTTGATACATGACACCGATGCGGTCTGAAATGTACTTGACCATCGACAAGTCGTGGGCGATGAACAAGTATGTGAGATCACGGTCTCGTTGCAATTCTTTCATCAAGTTGACGACCTGGGCTTGAATCGACACGTCAAGTGCCGAGATCGGCTCATCGGCGATGATGAAGTCCGGTTCGACTGCGAGGGCACGGGCAATTCCGATCCGCTGACGCTGTCCGCCCGAGAATTCGTGCGGGTAACGGCTCGCATGTTCTTTCGTGAGACCGACCGTCTCGAGAAGATCATAGACACGGTTCATCCGGTCTTCATTCGTTTTCGCGAGACCGTGGATATCGATCCCTTCAGCGATGATGTCAGCGACCGTCATCCGCGGGTTGAGCGACGCGTATGGGTCTTGGAAGATCATCTGCATCGCACGGTTAAACTTCAACTTCTCCGCTTTCGACTTCTTGTCGTGAACGTTTTCGCCTTTGAAAATAACGTCTCCGTCAGTCGCATCATATAATCCGATGATCGTGCGTCCAGTCGTCGATTTCCCACAACCAGACTCTCCGACGAGACCGAGCACTTCACCTTTATAAATATCAAACGAGATGCCGTCGACCGCTTTAACGACGCGGCCTCGACCAATTTTAAAGTGCTGCTTCAGGTCTCGTACTTCTAATAATTTTTCACGTTCCATTATTCAGCACCACCTTTCACTAGCGATTTCGCAAACGCGCTGTCTGGACGATATTTGAGCGCCAAGTCGATGATCGCTTGTGGCGGTGTCACTTGCGGTGCTTGCGGATGCAACAACCATGTCGCCGCGTAATGCGTGTCACTAATTTGGAACATCGGTGGCTCTTTCTCAAAATCAATCTTCATCGCGTACGGGTTACGCGGTGCGAACGCATCGCCTGTCGGCGGGTTCAACAAGTTAGGAGGCGTACCCGGGATGGCCGGGAGCGCTTCGTTCGGGTCGTCAGTCGGACGCGGCATCGATCCGAGCAAGCCCCAAGCGTATGGGTGACGTGGCTCGTAGAAAATCTCATCGACCGTTCCTTTTTCGACAATTTTACCGGCATACATGACGGCGACGCGGTCAGCCATGTTCGCGACGACGCCAAGATCGTGCGTGATGAAGATAATGGCTGTACCTGTCTTTTGTTGAATATCTTTCAACAACTCTAAAATTTGGGCTTGAATCGTCACGTCGAGCGCTGTCGTCGGCTCATCGGCGATCAATACTTTCGGGTTACAAGCGAGCGCGATCGCGATAACGATCCGCTGACGCATTCCACCAGATAATTGGTGTGGGTACTGCTTGAGACGAGCCTCAGGGTTCGGGATACCGACGAGTGTGAGCAGTTCGAGCGCACGCTTCTTCGCATCTTCCCCTGTGAGCCCTTGGTGCTGTTTCAACCCTTCAGCGATTTGTTTAAAAATCGTCATCGTCGGGTTGAGCGACGTCATCGGATCTTGGAAGATCATCGCGATGTCGCGGCCACGGATTTTAAGCATTTCTTTTTCCGAAAGTTTTGCCAAGTCTTTCCCTTCGAACAAGATCTCTCCGTTCGTGATCTCACCTGGCGGGTTCGGAATGAGACGCATGATCGCTTTCGATGTGACGGATTTACCAGAACCCGATTCACCTACGATTGCGAGCGTCTCGCCTTTTTTCAAATCGAACGATACGTTGCGAACGGCTTGTACCGTACCAGCGTACGTATGGAACGAGACCGCTAAGTCTCGGACAGATAAAATCGTTTCCATGCACGAGTCCCCCTCTTTCTAAATTATTTACGCATTTTCGGGTCGAACGCATCACGCAAGCCGTCGGCGAGCAAGTTGAAGCTGACCATGAGCAAGACGATGATCGTCGATGGGATGACGAGGAGGTACGGGAACGTCCGCAACTCTTTGTATCCGTCATTGATCAACGTACCGAGTGACGCTTGTGGCGGTTGAAGTCCGATCCCGATGAAGCTGAGGAATGCCTCGAAGAAGATGGCAGATGGAATCGTGAACATGAGTGTGATGATGATGGCACCGAGTGTGTTCGGGATCAAGTGTTTGAAAATCAAACGGTTGCTTGAAGCGCCGAGCGTACGGGCTGCCAATACGAACTCTTGGTTTTTCAGTTTCAAAATTTGACCGCGGACGAGTCGACTCATCCCAATCCAACCGGTGATCGTCATCGCCAAGATGATGGTGAAGACCCCTGGGTCAAAGATCAAGATGAACAAGATAATCAAAATCAAGTTTGGTACACCTGTCAAAATCTCAACGAACCGTTGCATGATGTTATCGACGCGGCCACCGAAGTAAGCCGAAATACCACCGTACGCCACACCAATCACTGTATCGATGATGGCGGCGACGAGACCGATGAAGAGCGAGATCCGTGTCCCTTCCCAAATCCGTGACCAAAGATCACGGCCGAGGTAGTCGGTACCGAACCAGTAGTTCTCTTCGACGTTCTTTTGTTCGTAAAAGTCGATGTCACGGCCACCGAGGTTGGCCATCCCGTCAAATCCGGCCCATTCAAGTCCTGTGACTTTTGGCGGAAGTTTCGCTTGCGAGATGTTTTGCGTATACGCGTCGCGTCCTGAAAGCATCGGTCCAAAGAGCGCGAGAGCGACGAGAATTAAAATAACCGATAGCGAGATGATGGCCGCCTTGTTTTTCTTTAAGCGCATCCATGCATCTTGCCAAAAGTTTAAACTTTTTCCTGCAATACGTTCAGCGAGCTGTTCGTTCATCTCGACAGGTTGGAACATGTCTTGGTCGAACTGCTCGTAATTCTTTTTATTTTCAATCATCAGTTATCCCCCCCAAGACGAATACGTGGGTCAACGACTCCGTAGAGCAAATCGACGAGTAGAATGATCAAGATGAACAGCGCCGAGAAGAACAAAGTCGTTCCCATGATGACCGAATAGTCATTCAACGTAATCGACGTAACGAACAATTCACCAAGTCCTGGCACGGCAAAAATTTTCTCGATAACGAACGTCCCTGTCAACAAGGCAGCTGTCATCGGTCCAAGAATTGTGATGGCCGGGATGATCGCGTTTCGAACCATGTGTTTCCATACGATCGCATTCCCTGTCAGCCCTTTCGCTTTAGCGAGGGTGACATAGTCTTGTCCGGTGACTTCTAACATCTCGGTCCGGACGAAACGGGCAATCGATGCCGTCACACCGAGTGACAACGAAATGGTCGGCAAGATGGTATGGGCCGGTGAGTCCCAGAAGGCGACTGGCAAGATGCCCCACTTTACGCCCACATAGTACTGAAGGAGGGCTGCAAAGACGAACGACGGGACGGAAATCCCGATAACAGATACGAACATTGAACCATAGTCAATGACCGTGTTGTGACGAATGGCCGCCACGATCCCGAGCAATAGTCCTACGAACGTACCGAGTATCAATGCTTGAGCACCTAACTGGGCCGATGGACCGATTCGCTCCAAAATTAATTCCGTCACTGGCCGGTTGGCCGTACGGAACGAGATGCCGAGGTCGCCTTGTAAAAGGTTCCCCATGTAAGTAGCATAACGAACCGGAAGCGGATCATTGAGTCCATAACGCTCGTTCAAGATTTGAATTTGAGTATCCGTCAATTTCTCCTGGTTTTGATACGGTGAACCTGGTAACAGATCCATCAGGAAAAATGTGAACGTCGCAATCAAGAAGAACGTGATGAGGCCGTAAGTCAGCCGCTGCAAAAGATAACGTCCCATAAATAAAAACCCCCTGTTTTTCTAAATATTTCTATGCTTGCACCAACAGCATCACTATGACATATTTCCCTGTTCTTGAATTCACAAAATGAAAGGAATTTTCTGAAAGAATAGGTCAAACGTCATCTCAAGGCTCTTAGTACAGCACATGAAAATCGCAAAGTACTCACTTTATAAAGTATTCTGAATTTTCACTGTTACTCCATTATACTTTACCAACAAAACATTTGAATAGTTTTTTCTCTTTTTTCTAATTTTTTTTTAGAAAACGGGGGACATGCTGTCGCATGCCCCCACGCTCTTTAGTTGATGTCGACGTATTTGTACTGGTAATCAGCACCGAATAGTTGACGGTTGAAGTTTTCGATGTTTGGACGAATCAAGTAAGCGACGCCAGCTTGATAGATCGGCATGATCGCTTGATCTTGTTCGATCAAGAGTTGTTCCGCTTCTTTGAACTTGTCGTAACGGGCATCGATTGACGTTTCAGCTGACGCTTCGTCGATGAGACGATCGTAGTCGGCCGAGCTGTAGTTGATGTCGTTTTGACCGTTGTTCGATGTGAAGATCCCAAGGTTTGTGAGCGGATCTTGATAGTCAGGACCCCAAAGGGCGAATGACATTTGATAATCCCCACTCGCTTCACGCGCGAGCTTGTTGTTGAACGGTTGCTGGGCGATGTTGACCGTCACGCCTGGCAAGTTTGACTCGATTTGGCCTTTCATGTACTCAGAGATTTGTTTCGATACTTCCGAGTCGAATGAAAGAAGTTCGATCGTGAGCGATTCGCCCCCAGTCGCTTCTTCCCAAAGCGTTGCCGCTTCGTCTGTGTTCGTCTCGAAGTATTGAAGACCTTCTGTGTAATCCGTACCATCTTCATATTTAATGAAGTCTTTCGGGATGAACGATGTTGTGGCAACCGAGCCGTTGTTCAAGAGCTGGTCGATGATCCCAGACGGGTCGACTGCGCGTGCGATCGCTTTACGAGCGTTCACGTCAGCGAACACTTCATCTTCGTGATTGAATTTGAAGTAACCGACGGCTGAACGAAGACCCGTGTTGAAGTCTTCGCTGTCTTGGAAAGCAGCGACTTGTTCTGAGGCGAGACCGGCGTAGTCGACTTCACCAGCTTCGAACAAGTTGACGACTGTTGACGTCTCTTTGACGACACGAACATCGACTTTGTCGAGAGCGACGTTGGCGTTATCCCAATACGTGTCGTTCTTTGTTAAGACGTAGCCTTGCTCACGATCCCATTGTGACCATGTGAACGGACCGTTGTATAGAAGGTTGTCGACATTCGTCGCGAAGTCCGAACCTTTTTCAGTTGCGAACGCTTCGTTGATCGGTGTGAACGTACCGAACGATGTGAGTGAGAGGAACGATGGATCTGGACGCTCGAGTGTGACTTCGAGTGTCTTCTCATCGACCGCTTTCACACCGAGCTCTTCTTTTGGAAGATCGCCCGCGTTGATTGCGTCCGCGTTTTTAAGTGTGCTCATGATGTACGCGTACTGTGAACCTGTATCCGGGTCGACGGCGCGTTGCCATGCATACACGAAGTCGTTCGCTGTGACCGGCTCACCGTTTGACCATTCGGCGTCACGAAGTGTGAACGTGTAGACGGTCTCGTCCTCGTTCAATTCTGGCTCACCTTCTGCCATCGCTGGTACGGCTTGACCGTCTTTATCTAGGCGGTAAAGTCCCTCCATCGTGTTCGCAATCAAGTTGAATGCGACCGCGTCTGTGGCAAGTGCCGGGTCGGCTGTCGTAATATCAGACGTATCCGTCAAGCGGAGTACTTTTTCTCCGTTCGAAGACGAACCGCCGTCAGAGTCTCCACCAGTCGAGCAAGCGGCGAGTACTGAACCGAGTGCTAAGATGAGTGTCATCATGAGCAAGATCGATTTTTTCTTCATAGTGATTTTCCCCTTTCTAACTATATGGCTTGGCGCATCGTCGGAACGTAACATCTTACTTTTTTTCTTTAATTTTCTGAATATTTCATAAAGTATCCGACGAAAGAACGTTAGGGCTATTGTAAAAAATTTTTAATCAAACTGTCAACTAGTTGATAAACCGCTCTCATTTTTCAAACTTCTCACTCGCCAGACGGATAGAACTACTAGTATCATAGAGCCATGAAGGATAGGGACTGATTTTGGTCATCCAGTTGAAAGGAGTTTGACACATTGAAAAATTTTAGAGCGATATTAATCGTTTTATGTATTGTCACAATTACATACACGATTTGGTCGTATGTATCGTACTATCGCCCAGAGACGTTTTTGTTCCATGTGAGCGGCGGCTTGTTCGTCGGCGGGATGATCGTCTTCGCGATCGGCATGTTTTCAGAGATGGGCGCCTCGGGTCTGTTCGACGGGATCATGTATGGCTTCAAACGAAATCGTCGGGCCAAATTGAAAGAGATCGATCCAGACTATGAAGAAGACGAAGAAACGACACTTGAGGAACGGGCGGTTCGGAAACAGGCGGCACGGCGTTGGATTGTTGTCGGCATCGCGAGCATCCTCGTCTCGTATGCTTTGTCGTTCGTTTGACCTTCCCGTTTTTTAGTCCATATGCTAAACTGAATACAGCATCTAGGAAAACATCGTGAAGAAGACAAGTAGGTTAAACCCCCTTCCCCCAGAGAGTCTGCGTGGCTGCGAGCAGATGGAAGTGGTTTAAGCGAATGGACTTTGGAATGGCTCGCCTGAACTTGTAGTACGGCGAGACGGTTCACGCCCGTTAACGCGTTCAAGTGGCATGAAATCATGCAAATTTGGGTGGCACCGCGGTTATTCGTCCCGATTATTCGGGCGGAAGACCGCGGTTTTTTATATTCTTTGGAGGTGCAATCATGGCAAAAATCTTTTCAGGCATTAAACCGACCGGCGTTGTCACGCTTGGCAACTACTTAGGGGCGATGAAACAGTTCGTCGATCTTCAAGACGAACATGACGCCTTTTACTGCGTCGTCGATCTTCACTCCATCACCGTCCCGCTCGACCGTATCGAATTGATGGACAACACGCGGAAACTGGCGGCACTCTATCTCGCTTGCGGACTCGACCCGGAGAAAGCGACGATTTTCGTCCAATCGGAAGTGAAGGCGCACGCCCAGCTCGGTTGGATGTTGACGTGCATTTCCCGGATGGGAGAACTCGGGCGGATGACACAATATAAAGACAAGTCGCAAGGTGGCGATAACGTCGGTGCCGGTCTCTTCATCTACCCGACGCTCATGGCAGCGGACATCCTTCTTTATGGAACGGAGCTCGTCCCGGTCGGTGATGACCAAAAGCAACACGTCGAATTGACGCGCGATTTGGCGGAACGGTTCAATAAACGCTACTACGAGACGTTCACGATTCCGGAGCCGCTCATTCAAAAAGAAGGCGCCCGCATCATGAGCTTGACGAATCCGGTGAAAAAGATGTCAAAGTCTGATGCGAACGCGAAAGGATACATCTCGATGCTCGACGAACCGAACGTCATCCGTAAAAAAATCAAGAGTGCCGTCACCGACTCGAGCGGTGTCATCAGTTTTGACCGGGAGAACAAACCAGGCATCTCGAACTTGCTCGAGATTTACTCGCTCGCAACAGACACGCCGATCGATGAACTCGTCGAAAAGTATAAAGACTCGAACTACGGCACGTTCAAACAAGACGTCGCCGAAGCGGTCGTGTCGTTGCTCGAACCGATTCAAGCCCGCTATCATGAGCTCGTCGATTCAGCCGAGCTCGACGCCATCTTGGATGCCGGCCGTGAGAAAGCCGAAGCCGTCGCCAACAAGAACCTCGCGAAAATCGAGAAAGCGATGGGGCTCAGCCGTAAGCGCGCCAAAGTGAAATAAAGTTAAACTGCCGCACCGCTCATTTCGAGCGGTGTTTTTTTACGCACAAAAAAGAGAGACAGGCGTCCCTGTCTCTCTCGGTGAAGTGTAATCTTATTCTTTACCTTCGATGAATGCCCACTTGTACGAGTAGTCAGCGCCGAACGCATGTTCAACGATGTCTTTCACGTATGGCTTCGTGAGGCGAGCCGATCCACGTTGGTAAACTGGCGAGATTGCGCTCTCTTCAAGAACGATTTTCTCTGCTGCAGCAAGGTCAGCCCAACGCTGTTCAGCATCTGTGCTTGTTTTCGCAGATTCGATGAGTGCATCGAACTCTTCGTTCGACCACTTACCACGGTTGTATGGTCCGTCAGTGACGAAGAGGTCAACGAACGTCATTGGATCCTGGTAGTCAGGGCCCCAGCCAGCGAACGACATTTCGAATTCGCCTTTGCTTTCAAGGTCAAGTTTGTTGTTGAACGGCTGTTGCTTGATTGTGACAGTCATACCTTCGAGGTTCTTCTCGAGCTCACCTTTGATGAACTCACCGATTTGCTTCGCAGTCTCTGAGTCGTAGTTCAAGAACTCTAGCTCAACTGTGTCTGTACCGAGTTCTTCAAGTCCAGCTTCCCAAAGTTGTTTCGCTTCTTCTGGGTCGTAGCCACCGATGTCTCCGTTGATGTCACGGAAATCGTTGCCGTCAGGACCTGTTACGAAGTCTTTCGGTACGAGGTAGTTCGCAGGAATCGATCCGTTCGCGAGGAGCGTCTCAGAGATTGCTGCTTTATCGTATGCGCGATCGATCGCGTTACGGATGTTTTGGTTGTCAAGCGCTTCTACAGCTGAGTTGAATTGGAGGTAGAAGAGTGTAGGTTCTACGACAGTAGAGAAGTCTTCGCTGTCTTGGAACTGGGCAACGAGCTCAGAAGTCAAGCCAGTGCGGTCCACGTCACCGTTCTCGTACAAGTTGACGCCCGTTTGGACTTCTTTTACGACGCGGAAGTTGATCTCGTCAAGTTTGACTGCTTCTGCATCCCAATACTCTTCGTTTTTAACCATTTTCCAGCCTTGTTCGCGCTCCCAGCTTTCGAGTTTGAACGGTCCGTTGTAAAGAGTTGTCTCTGCAGACGTACCGAGGTTCTCGCCTTGCTCTTGGTCGAACGACTCAAGTTTAGGCATAAATACGCCGAAGCTTGTGAGACCAAGGAAGTAATCAGCCGGAGCTGTCAATTTAACTTCAAGTGTTTGGTCATCGACAGCTGTGACACCGACAGCGTCACGCTCGCCTTCGCCTAAGTTGTAAGCTTCAGCGCCTTCGATGATTGACATAACGTAAGCATATTGTGACCCGTTGTCTGGGTTGAGTACTTCTTTCCAACCGTATTCGAAGTCGTTTGCCGTTACAGGCTCTCCGTTTGACCATGTTACGCCTTCACGGATTTTGAACGTGTACGTCAAACCGTCTTCAGATACTTCGTGTGATTCGGCAACACCTTCAGTTGGGTTGTCTTCGTCGTCCATGCGATAAAGACCTTCCATAACGTTGTTCAATACGTTGAACGATACTGAGTCAGTAGCGAGCGTCGGGTTAAGTGAAGGAATATCTGAACCTTCGAGCAAGTTGAGGACTTGCGCTTCATCCGGCGTACCTTCTGAACCAGATCCGTTTGAACCTGTTTCGTTGTTTGTTGTGTCTTCCCCACCCGAGCAAGCTGCTAGAAACGCACTCGAGATGAGCGTTACTGACGTTGCTAAAGCAAAACCTTTTTTCTTATTCATTGCGATGACCCCCTGATTTTTTTCGGTTTAACAGAATGAACGATGGTAGAAAATTCAGTCATTTTTCACTTTACAAAATTTGCTACCACAATCCCGTTGAAGCAATAATACAATATTCTGATAATTTTGCAAAGTATTTATTTTGATTTTTCTAAAAAATTTTTACCATAGTCGAAAAGCCCGCCTAAATAGGAGGGCACTGAAAAACCTCCGCTCTATCCGAGCGTGAAAAGAAAAAAGGGTGATTGGACCGACTCAAGTCGGGACAATCGCCCTTTTTCCGTGCCCTTATCCTGTTTTTTCTTTATGGAGGCTGATTATCCGCTTCAGGTTGACCGCGATGATGGCCATCGCGCTCTGTAACGTCATGCCTTTCAGGTCTGACGTCTTGTTGCGCGCCAGGCCTTGCGTGTTCTTCAGTTGACTGTTCTTCGCCTCGATGGCGAAGCGTTTCCGACGATGCTCCTTGAAGTCGTCGGTTTGCTCATAGTCGAGCTGGTCACTGTGCTCCCGTGATTTCAATGACACGCTGTAGGACTTCGATTTGGCCCCGTCTTTGTAACACCCTTTTCGCAACGGACACCGCTTGCACAGTTCGATGTCGAAGAAATGGCTCTCGACAGGGTTCGTCCCGGCATTCTTTCGCCCGCCCCGTGTCTTGCGGACGGCCATGTGCCCGGCGGGGCAGACATACCGTTCGGCATCCTTGTTGTAGGTGAAGCCCTCCACGCGATTCGGTGATGGCGAGTAGACTTGCGGGTTCAACGGCGCGACGAGCTTGCACCCCTGTGAGGCGGCATAAATCAGGTTGTCCCGGCTCGAATAGGCCGAGTCGCCCACGATATGGTCGAACTCGGCCCCTGCCCGATGACTCTTCTGGACGAGCCTTCCCAGCTGATGACCGTCCGATGCTTCGCCGGATGTGACGATGACGGCCGTGATGATGCCCTCCTCCGTCATTGCGAGATGATGCTTGTAACCGAAGAAGGATGAGTCGGCGCTCTTATGCCCGGTCCGGGCATCAGAATCCTTGGAGACTTGAAGTTCGACGTGCGCATCCTCGGCGAGCTCACGGACCCGGTTCACCCGGTCTCGGATATGTTCGCGTGCCATCAGTTCCGGCATTCCGCTCTCGACGGTCTCCGCGACTCCAAGCGCATACGTCAGAAGCTGGTCGATGTTTGACTCGTCCACCTTCTCCGGGAAGCGACCTTTCGCGTTTTCGGTTTCCTTGTAGCACGCATGGCGGAGTCTCTTCGCCTCTTCGATGATCGCCTGCCCGATCGGTTTTTGCCCGTACCGGGCACGGGAATGGGTCGCGTCGACAATCAATGTCCGTGATTTGAGCAGCCCCATCCCTTTCGCGACCTGAACCGTGTGTGCGATCAGCTCGTCAAGCAGCTCGTCGTCGTCCATGCGCTGACGGCGGAACTTTGTGAGCGAGGAGGGGTTGATGACGTCATCCTCCGGTGCGAGGTCCAGAAAATATTTGTATGCGAGGTCGGTCCTCGCCCGTCTGACGAGGTCGACGTCGGACAGGTTCGAGTGCGCCTTCAGGAACAGATACTTGAACATCCGAACAGGATGGACGGCCATCCGCCCGTTGTCATGGCAATACGTATCTTCAAGCATCTCCGTGATGAAATCGAACGGGACGAGGTCGTGAATGAGCCGCAGCTCGTCATCGGCCGGAATCAACAGATCATAGAGGGCCGTATACGGGCTCGGCGGCATATTCGGCAGGTCAGGCATCATCGGTATCGCCTCCAGATTGATTGTTTTAGCCAGTATATTCCGAAATGACGCACACGTACAGCGCCGCCCGAGGGCACGCCGACTCCCGGGGAATCAGCGGGCAAGGCGAGACCCAGCAGCGACATTGTCGCGATGCGGCTCGACGCCCGCCCCAGGAAAGCGGCGTGCCGGACAGGGCGGCTGAAGGGCGATGAAAACAGAGGAGCGCCATCCCTTTCGGGACGGCGCTCCTCTGTTCAAAAGCATTTAAAGTTTTTCAGTGCCCTCCTAAATAGACGGGCTTTTTACTCATTTTTTATAAACTTCTGAAAAATGTAGGACGTACGAAGGACCGATGACTGGAAAACCGATTTCCGCATATTTTCCATCGACGGCGTACGTTCTTCCAGCTTGATAGATTGGAATAACGACAGCTTGTTCGAGCAAGTGCTGTTCGGCTTGTCGATACTTCGTATCGCGTGCTTCTAACCCTTCTGTCGCCCGGGCGTCCGCCATCAATTGATCGTACGTCTCGTCAGCATAACCACTCGAATTTAAATAATTATCCGTCTCTAACTGAGTCAAGTAAGCGCTGAGAGCGGGATAATCCGGCTGCCACCCAGAGAGCGACAGCGCATAGTCCCCTGCGACTTCTTTCCTAACTTTTTCTCCGAGCGGAAGTTCGACGATGTTGACTTTGAGTCCGTCGAGTTGCTCAAAGTCTTGCTTGATCGACTGGGCAATTTGTCTTGCTTCATCATCGACGAAACTAAGAAGCTCGATTTCGATTGTTTCTTGTTGCAACCGTTCTTTCACCGCTTCGAACGTCTCGGCCGCGTCCCCTTCGAGGGTGGCGTTCGTTTCCGTCTCATCGATGACGAGCAAACGCTCCGTCGGCCGCTCGGCCCGCGCGAGTTTCGAGGCGATCGCGTCCCGGTCGAGCACAAGAGCCAGGCTCTTCCTGAACTCGACATCATCAAACGGATACTCGTCAACGTTCGGTTTTAAATAGAAAACACCGCTCCGCGGGACGTTGACGACTTCTCCTTCGAACGACTCGAAGACGGCTTCTTCCGTTCCGTATGGGATCGGATGGATACCGGTCGACTCTTGCCCGAGTGCCGCATCGGCCCATACGATGATTTTTTCAAGCGTGATATCTTCCGCAGCATGATAGCGTTCATTTTTCACGAGTGTCAATTGCGCGGCGTCGATTGACTGAATGTGGAAAGGTCCGTTCCCATCAAGTTCCTGCCATTCGCCAATCGCCGTTTGAGGCAAGAAAGCCGGCATGGCGAGAATTTCCTCGAATCCTTCCATCGGCCGTTCGAGCGTCACTTCAAGTGTCGATGGATCGAGTGCCCGCACACCGAGCGTCTCCGGTTCTTCTGTCCCGAGGCTGATCGCCTTTCCGTTCACGACATCTTCTAAGAAGAAACTGAACGGAGAATTCGTGTCATCGTCGGCAAGCATACGGAACCGCTCGACGAACGTCTCGGCCGTCACCGCCTCTCCGTTGAATGACTCGCTGTCTTTTAACGTGAACGTGTATGTCGTCCCGTCATCTGAGCGTTCCATGTCTTCCACGAGTCCCGGTTCGACCGTCCCGTCTTTCCCGAAGCGGTACAATCCTTCATATAAGTGCGATAAAATCGTCTGTGAACTCGGGTCGATGGCGAGCAGCGTGTTCGGTTGCTCCGGTAGCGTCTCTCCGTGAATCGTAATGATTTGTTCTGCTGGTGATGCCAGTTCTCGCGCCGTGTCTCGTTGTCCGTTCCAAAAGATGAAAAAAAGGATAAGGACTGAACCTAACAAGGCGGCACCGATGAAATATCGTTTCATCTCGCATTCTCCTCTCTGTTAGACCAACCCTTATACCCTACCCGTTTTTGGCATCTTTTTCTACTATTAGTCTGTCACTTTCGCGAAGGCGAGCGTCGCGTTATGGCCCCCGAAGCCAAGTGAGTTGCTCAGTGCATACTGGATATCAAGTTCCCGGTTTCCTTCTCGAACGTAGTCGAGGTCACAATCCGCCGCTGGTGACGCACAGTGGATCGTCGGATGGATCTTCCCTTCATGAATCGAAAGCGCCGTGATGACGGCCTCGACGCCGCCTGCCGCGCCGAGCAGATGTCCGATCATCGATTTTGACGAGTTGACGGCGAGTTTGTCGGCATGTTCCCCGAACACGTTCCGAATCGCTTTCGTCTCGAGCATGTCGTTGAGCGGTGTGCTCGTCCCGTGGGCGTTGATGTATTGGACGTCCTCCGGGCGAATCCCTGCGTCCCGTAACGCCTCGCTCATCGCTTTCGAGCCACCTTCCGCTTCTGGTGATGGTGCCGTGATATGGTACGCGTCCGAGCTCATCCCGTAGCCGACGACTTCAGCATAAATCTTCGCACCACGCGCTTTCGCATGCTCGTATTCCTCGAGAACGAGCACACCCGCGCCTTCTCCCATAATGAAGCCGTCACGGTTCTCATCGAACGGGCGGCACGCCGTCTCCGGGTCTGGATTCGTCGATAACGCTTTGTTCGCACAGAATCCCGCGAACGAGAGTGGCGTGATCGGTGCTTCGGCACCGCCTGCGAACATGGCGAGCGCGTCACCACGTTGAATGACGCGGAACGCTTCCCCGATCGAGTTCGTCCCGGAAGCACAAGCCGTCACCGAGCAGTTGCTCGGTCCTTTCGCCCCGAGATAGATCGATACTTGACCGCTCGCCATGTTCGGAATCATCATCGGGATGAAGAACGGGCTGATGCGGCGCGGTCCGCGCTCGTGAAGGACGGTCGACTGTTTGTCGATCGTCTCGACACCGCCGATGCCGCTCCCGATCCACGTCCCGACTTGATTCGGGATGGCCGATACGTCGAGGCCGCTATCTTTATGGGCAGCGTCCGCTGCTAAAATCGAATATTGGATGAACGAGTCCATCTTGCGGATTTCTTTCGGCTCTACCAAATGGCTGATATCCCACGATTTGACTTCAGCCCCGACTTTGGCCGGATACTGGTCGATATCGATCTTTGTCAACGTGTCGACGGCGTTTTCCCCGTTCAATAACCGTGCCCACATTTCCGTGACATCATTGCTTAGCGGTGATACGACACCTAACCCTGTGATTACTACTCGTTTCATGAACTAATCTCCTCCGTGATGTTAGCGTTATTCCATGTGATACAGCTCGCTCCCCAAGTGAGCCCGGCTCCGAAGCCGGCGATGACGACCGTCTGTCCGGCCGCGATTTTCCCGCTCTCCACCGCTGAGGCGAGCGCGAGAGGAATCGAAGCGGCCGACGTGTTCGCATGGTCTTGAATCGTGACGACGACTTTTTCTTCAGCTAGTCCTAACCGTTCGATCGCCGCGTCGATAATGCGTCGGTTCGCCTGGTGCGGCACGAGCACATCCATGTCGGCAATCGTCTTCCCCGCCTGCTCGAGTGCTTCGACGACGATGTCCGGCATTTTCCGGACGGCGAACTTGAACACTTCACGTCCGTTCATGACGATTTTACCTTCGTCGTTCTCGTATAAATGCTTGCCGCCCATACCGTCACTGCCGAGTACGATCGAGTCGATTGAAGCGACGTCGTCTTCCCCTAACACAACGGCCCCGGCCCCGTCCCCGAACAAGACGGCGGTCGAGCGGTCGTCCCAATCAATCAAGTTGCCCATCTTCTCCGCCCCGATGACGAGTGTGCGTTTGAAGCCTTTTGATGCCATCAAGCTCTTCGCCGTGTCCATCGCGAAGATGAAGCCGCTACATGCCGCACTGACGTCGAAAGCGACGGCGCGCTTGGCACCAAGGTTCGCTTGGACGAGACAGGCGGTCGCCGGGAATGACGGTGCCGTCGCGGTCGCACAGACGATGGCGTCGATGGCGTCAATCGACACGCCCGCACTCTTGAGCGCGCGTTCGGCGGCTCGTGTCGCCATATCGGCGACGGTCACGTCCGCATCGGCCAAATGTCTCGCTTCAATCCCCGTCCGGGTCCGAATCCATTCGTCGCTCGTATCCATTCGTTGTTCCAAATCGATGTTCGTGACCCGGTTAGCCGGAAGGAACGAACCGATGCCAATGATTCCAATGTTCATAATAATGACCCCTATTCTTAGTATCTGGTACTAATATAAGACAATGAAAAAGGGATGTCAACGCATCCCTCTCATTTATTCACCTTGACCGAGCCGTTTCGTGACCGCCATGACCATTTTCGCCGAGTTGATGGACGCCGTCTCTAAAAACTCGTCAAATGATAAGTTCGCCTCTTCATCGGCACTATCAGAGATTGAACGCGTCACGACGAACGGGACACCGAACTGATAGCACGTTTGGGCGATCGGAGCCGCCTCCATCTCAACGGCGGCGACGCCTTCGAAATGGCCGAGGATGTCCGCGACACGTTTTGAGTCGTTGATGAACGAGTCGCCGGTCACAATCAGTCCCGTGTGGACGTTCACATCAGGCAAGTTCTCGATCACTTCTTTACAGACGGCCATGAGACGTCCGTCTGCCGGATAAGCGGCCGGCATGCCCGGAACTTGTCCGTACTCATAGCCGAACGCCGTCACATCGACATCGTGATGACGAACTTCCGTCGAGACGACGACGTCGCCGACTTTCATCCCTTTTTTGAAGCCGCCTGCCGAACCAGTGTTGATGATGGCGTCAGGCTTGAACTTATCGATCAAGAGCGTCGTCCCGATCGCCGCATTCACTTTGCCGATGCCCGACTTCAAGATGACGACCTCGACGTTCCCGAGGTACCCTTCATAAAAGTGGTAGTTCGCAATCTCCGTGTCGGTCCGTTCTGTCAATTCATTGCGAAGTAAGTTCACTTCTTCTTCCATCGCCCCGATAATTCCGATTTTCATCCTGTTACCTCCTCAGAAAGCGAGCGACCTCCAAATGGATGTCGCTCGCTTGTCCTTACTTGATTTCTTTAATTTCGACGACCATGTCGCCGCCTGGTGTTTGCACGTTCACGACGTCTCCGACCGTACGGCCAAGTAGCGCTTTCGCGATTGGTGACTCGTTCGAGATTTTCCCTGTGAACGGGTCAGCCTCGGCGCCACCGACAATCGTGTACGTCTCATTTTCGTTATCCGCTTGGATGAAGAACGTCACGGTCTTCCCGATTGCGACCATCGAGTTGTCCGCCACGTCATCTTGGATGATGACGGCGTTACGGAGCATCTCTTCTAGTTGGGCGATGCGGCCTTCGACCATTGCTTGTTCTTCTTTTGCTGCGTCGTACTCAGCGTTCTCCGACAAATCGCCGAAGTCACGAGCGATTTTAATATTTTCAACGACTTCTTTACGGCGCACCGTCTTCAGTTCGTTCAATTCATTTTCGATCTTCGCTTTTCCGTCTAACGTCATGTAGTGTTGTTTTTCAGCCATTTCTGTCACTCCTTCATTGTCTCCTAGTATATTACAGCTAGGGATAAATTGAAAACGATTTATTTAGTAAGTGCGGTTACGTTCCGTGAGCACCCAACGGATTTTCGTCACGAGCAGGTCAATGGCGACAAAGTTCTCGCCGCCTTCTGGGACGATGATGTCGGCGTAACGCTTCGTCGGCTCACAAAATTGTAGATGCATCGGTCGGACGACGTTCGTATACTGCGCGACGACCGAATCGATCGAGCGACCGCGTTCATTTAAGTCACGCTGCATCCGACGTAAGATCCGGACATCCGCATCCGTGTCGACGAACACTTTAATATCCATCAAATCACGAAGACGATCGTCCTCGAGCGCTAAAATTCCTTCGACGATGACGACGTCGACCGGCTCGATCAAAATCGTTTGATCCGAGCGTGTATGGGCCGCGTAATCATAGACCGGTTTTTCAATCGCTTGATGTGCCTGCAACTGCTTGATATGTTCGATCAACAAGTCGTTGTCGAAGGCGAACGGGTGGTCATAGTTCGTCTTATACCGTTCCTCCATCGTCATCTCCGATTGATCTTTATAGTACGCGTCTTGCTCGATCATGACGACCGATTGTCCTTTGAACGCATCCACGAGCGCGCGGGCCACGGTCGTCTTACCTGATCCGGTCCCTCCGGCCACGCCGATAATGACGGGTTTATGTTGCATCAAAGTTGAATCCTCCTCATCGTAATTTACGACTGATTGCTAGGCCATCACCAAGGGGCAAAATTGCAGTATGATAATCGGTCCGTGCCATCAATTGCTCTGTGAATTCTTTTACGAGACGGACGAGCCGACGACGGCGGCGGTCAAGTACTGACACGTCTTCGAGCAGCACGTCTCCTCGTAAAAATAAATTATCGCTGTAAATCGTACCACCAATTGGTACTAAAGCGCCATACCCATCAAAAAATTTTTGATACTGACCTTTCGCCGCATCGATGAACACCGCATCAAACGGTCCTTCAATCGATCCGATCAATTCGACCGCATCTCCGTGGATGACGGTGATTCGATCTTTCACGTCGGAACGACCGATGAACGACAGCGCCTCTTCGTGACGGCGCACGTTCCGTTCGATCGTGACGATTTCCGCCTCTGGCAACAGTTCCGCCATCCGAATCGCTGAATAGCCGATTGCCGTTCCGACTTCAAGGATCCGGGCCGGACGTTGCATCGCGAGGAGCGACAACAACACTTCCGACCCGGTCAAGTCCATGATCGGCACGTGATGAACGCGGGCGAACTCCTCCATCTCCGCTAAGAGCGGTGAGCGAGGGGTGACCAAATTCTCCACATAACCTTCATAGGATGAATGTTCCACTTGTTGACACCTCTTACTCTCTATTCATTCAAACGACCGGAAGCGAGAGCTTCCGGTCGATTCCGTCAATTGTTGTTGGCCGCTTCGAACGCTTCCCATTCCGGTCGGTACTGGTTGACGTTTTGTTGATGCGCCTCATACGTCACTTCAAACAACACTTCTCCGTTCGGGAACCCTTCACGTGGAGGACGCGCGTAGAAATAAACGTTCTCCGTGTCGTTCGGGTTGAGCGTCGCGGTGAACGCATCTCGGCTGACCGAGGCGATCGGGCCGATCGGAATGCCCGCATACTTGTACGTGTTGTAGAGCGAGTCGTTCTGTAAGTCATTGAACGATGTGAAAATTGACGTCTCCCCCGTTCCGTACCAGACGGTCGGGTCAGATTGTAGTCTCATGCCGTCAGCAAGGCGGTTTTCGAAGACACCGGCGATCTCTTGACGGTCTTCTGTAGAGACGGCTTCTTTCTCGACGACCGAGGCGAGGGCGAGCGTCTCATGGAACGTGCGTCCCGCCGCTTCGAGTGTCGCCTTATTTTCAAAGTAAAGTTGTTCTGTCGGCTTCAGCATCTCGTCGATGATTTGTGTGAGTGTGACGCCTTTGTCAAACTCATACGTCGCCGGGAACAAATACCCTTCGAGCGGATGGTAAATCCCTTCCGCTAGCACTTCGTCGGTCAACATCTCATGTTTAGCCACGAGCGAACGGATATACTCCTCATCGCTCAGCTGAGCTGAAATCTCTTCCTCTGGGAGCTCTGCGACATTCGCAAGCCGTTTGATGACTTGGTCAATCGTGAACCCTTCAGGAATGACGAGCTTGATGTCCGGTACGACGATCACTTTACCCGTTTTCAGTGTGGCAATCAACTCGTCAAGTGACTGTGACGGAGACAACGTATACGTCCCCGCTTGGAACGATGATTCATTTTTAAACCGTGTATAAAGACGGAAAATCGCGCTATTCCTCACGAGCCCATTCTCTTCGAGTAGGTCGCCAATGTAACCTGAGCCGGCACCAAGCGGCACCTCGACTTCGACCGTTTCGGTCGAAGCCGGGTCCACTGGCTCAAGTGACCGCTTCACGAAAGCGTACGATACGGCGGCACCGGTGGCGATGACAAGAAGAAAGACAGCAAGGATGATGACCGTGATTCGACGAACGATCCGGCTTCGTGCACGCTTCTCATCTGGCATCGATGGATAGTTCATGCATGTGTCTCCCCTGTTCTTCTTTTATGAAGATGGGCGACGAGGGTTTCCCCTAGTCGCCCCTCCACGTATTAGTCTAAACCGACTTCGTCGTTGACGATGTCGAACGCTTCCATGACTTCCTCGAAGTCGTCATCGTCTTCGACGAGCTTCAAGATGAATTCGCCATCTTCAAGTTCTTCGATTTCGAATGCGTATACTTCGATTGTGTCTTCATCTTCTGTTTCCGGGTTACCGACCGGCTCGAGGACGACGAACGTCTTTTTCGAGCGGTCGCTCGTCATACGGAAAATTTCTGCAAATAAATGCTCGTCTCCATTTTCATCTGGAATACGGTACATTTCTTCTTCACGACGGATTTCTGCCATGAGTAATTCCTCCTTATTTCCCGGAACGATCCAGGTAGTTTTGTAAAATCATGACGGCTGCCATCTTATCGATGACGGCCTTTCTCTTTTTACGGCTGACGTCTGCTGAGATGAGCATCCGTTCCGCTTGCATCGTCGTCAGGCGCTCATCGACGAGAATCGTCGGTAAGCCCGTCGCCTCGGTGAGCGCGGCTGCGAACGCCTCTGACGCCTCACCGCGTGGCCCGATCGTCCCGTTCATGTTCTTCGGGAGACCGACGACGACTTCTTTCACTTCGTACTGCTCGATAATCGGACTGAGCAGACGGACGGCTTCGTCAAAGTCCGGTTCGGTCCAGTAGACCGTCTCCACCCCTTGCGCCGTCCATCCCATGAGGTCGCTCACGGCGACCCCAATCGTCTTCGACCCGACATCGAGCCCCATGACTCGCTTCATATTAGTCCTCTCTACGATCGTTCAAATACGATTTGACCAACTCTTCGAGCAGTTCATCTCGTTCGATTTTGCGAATCAAGTTTCGCGCATCGTTATGACGCGGGATATAGGCAGGGTCACCTGACAACAAATATCCGACGATTTGATTGATCGGTTGGTAGCCTTTCTCCTCGAGTGCTTTGTACACCGTGATCAGTGTCTCTCGAGTGTTGGCGCGATTATCATCTTCTGGAAAATTGAATTGCATCGTGCGATCCATTTGGCTCACAAGAATCCACCTCTTTCCGTTTGCACTTCACATTCTATTATGCCAGTGATTCGACGTAATGTGAAGCAAACTTCAATGCTTCGTCCAGTTTTGTAGCATCACGGCCCCCGGCTTGCGCCATGTCTGGACGGCCGCCACCGCCTCCGCCGCAACGAGTCGCGACTTCTTTGATGAGTTTTCCGGCGTGGAAGCCACGGTCGTTCAAGTCTTTCGTCACACCGGCGACGAGGTTGACTTTGTCACCGTTCGCCGAACCGAGGATAATGACCGCTGAGCCAAGTTTTCCTTTCAGTTCATCGACCATGCCGCGAAGCGCGTCCATATCTTGGCCGTCGACACGTTTAGCGATCAATGGGACGCCTTGAATCGTCTCGATCGCATCCGTGAGGGACGCCGCTTCGATGTTGGCGAGTTTCGCTTTGAGCGATTCGCTCGCACGCTCGAGTTCTTTCATTTCAGCTTGAAGCGCTTGGACACGAGTCGGCACTTCGAGCGGTTTTGTCTTGAGCAGTTTCGCTGCTGACTCAAGCGTCTCGATATGCTGGTTCATCACTTCGTAAGCCCCAGCTCCCGTGACCGCCTCGATCCGACGTGTGCCGGCTCCGATACCTGACTCCGACAAGATTTTGAAGAGACCGATTTCGGCCGTGTTACCGACGTGGCAACCACCGCAAAGCTCGACCGAGTCACCGGCCGCGACGACGCGGACGACATCCCCGTACTTCTCACCGAAGAGCGCCATCGCACCTTTCGCTTTCGCGTCGGCGATGTTCATCTCTTCGATGTCGACGCCGATCGACGCCCAGATGCGTTCGTTCACTTGGCGCTCGATTGACTGGAGCTCTTCTGCCGTCACTTGACCGAAATGCGAGAAGTCGAAACGAAGACGGTCTGGCGTGACGAGTGAACCGGCCTGGTTGACGTGCTCACCGAGCGTGTCTTTCAAGGCACGATGCAACAAGTGCGTCGCCGTGTGGTTTTTAATGATCGCTTGACGCGCATCGAAGTCGACCGTTGCCGTCACGGCAACTTCCGCCTTGGCAACACCTGACGTGACCGTGACCGTGTGCAAGTTCTGCCCGTTCGGTGCTTTTGACACGTCTTTGACATGAAGGACGAAGTCCGACCCGACGATTTGTCCTTTATCGCCGATCTGACCGCCGCTCTCCGCGTAGAATGGCGTTTGGTCAAGGATGACTTGCGCTTCTTCTCCGGCTCCGACGACGTCGACGAGCTCGCCGTCGTGAATCAAACTGATGATTTTCGCATCCGTCTCAAGGTTCGTGTATCCCGTGAACGTCGACGGAAGCGTGATGTCCGCAAGGACGCCCGACTGGATTTGCATCGATTCGACGTCGGCACGCGCCGTGCGGGCACGTTCACGCTGCGCGTTCATCGCTTGTTTGAACCCGTCCTCGTCGACCGAAAGTTTGTGGTCTTCGGCGTATTCAATCGTCAATTCGAGCGGGAACCCGTACGTATCGTAGAGACGGAACGCGTCTTCCCCGCTGATGACGTTCGACCCGGCCGCTTTTTGCGCTTTCGCAACTTCGTTCAAGATGGCAAGACCGTCATGAAGCGTCTCGTGGAAACGCTCTTCTTCGTTCTTGACGACTTTCTTGATGAAGTCTTTCTTCTCGCGCACTTCCGGGTAGAAGTCGACCATAATATCGCCGACGACGTCGACGAGCTCGTACATGAACGGACGCTCGATCCCAAGCATCTTCGCGTAACGAACGGCACGTCGAAGGAGACGACGGAGGACGTAGCCACGGCCTTCGTTCGATGGGAGCGCCCCATCACCGATTGCGAACGATACGGTCCGGATATGGTCGGCGATGACTTTGAACGCCACGTCTTTACTGTTGTCAGCGCGATACGTCTCGCCGCTGATTTTTTCCGTCTCACGGATGATTGGCATGAATAGGTCCGTGTCGAAGTTCGTCGGCACGTCTTGCATGACGCTCGCCATCCGCTCGAGACCCATCCCTGTATCAATGTTTTTCCGCGGGAGCTCGGTATAGTTGCCGTGCCCGTCATGGTTGAATTGGCTGAAGACGATGTTCCAAATCTCGAGGTAACGTTCGTTCTCACCACCCGGATAAAGTTCCGTGTCGGTCGGGTCGTCCCCAAACGACGGGCCACGGTCGAAGAAGATCTCCGTGTTCGGGCCAGAAGGGCCTTCCCCGATTTCCCAGAAGTTTTCTTCAAGCGGGATGATGCGGTCAGCCGGTACACCGAGCTCGAGCCAAATTTGCTTCGCTTCTTCGTCTTCCGGGTGGATCGTCACGGACAAGCGGTCCGGGTCGAGTCCGTACCACTCGTCGCTCGTGAGGAGTTCCCAGCCCCATTTGATCGCGTCTTCACGGAAGTATTCCCCGACCGAGAAGTTCCCGAGCATCTCGAAGAACGTATGGTGACGCGCCGTCTTCCCGACGTTCTCGATGTCGTTCGTCCGAATCGATTTTTGCGCGTTGACGATGCGCGGGTTCGCCGGAATGACGCGACCATCGAAGTATTTTTTAAGTGTCGCGACACCTGAGTTGATCCAAAGAAGCGTCGGGTCCTCGACCGGGACGAGTGAGGCACTCGGTTCGACGCTATGTCCTTTTGATTTGAAGAAATCTAAATACATTTGGCGAATCTGTGCGCCAGTTAATGGTTTGAGCGGTTTCATCAACAATTCCTCCTTCAGTTTAAACGAAACGAAAAAAAGCGATGTCCATCCCTATGGAAAGGGACGAAAGCATCGCTTCGTGGTACCACCCTCGTTCGCACGGCAAAGCCGTGCCTCGAACATCCGATAACGCGGATGAGGCGCCCAGGGTGAGTGGGGACTCCAGACTAGCTTCGGTCGGCCGACCCCCATCTTCTCGCAGCCTAGGAAGATGTCTCTGATGAGGCGGTGACGACGTACTCGGTTCTTTCATCGTCTTTAATCGTTTCAGTTTTCTATTCGTCATTATCACACGTGTTCATACGTTCGTCAAGACTTGCCGCCGAGCCGTTCAACGAGTTTCGTCCGGCGTACCGGTTCTTCCTCACGCGTCGCCGCCTCGAGCGCCCGGACGTCACCGAACAAGAGCAAACTCTTCTTCGCACGCGTGACGGCCGTGTAAATCAAGTTGCGGGACGAACGGAACCCGCCGTTGAAGAAGACGGGCATGAGCACGATCGGGAACTCGGACCCTTGCGACTTATGGATCGTGATCGCATAGGCGTGTGTGAACTGGTCCCATTCGCTCCGGTTGTACTCGACCTCGATTTGGTCGAAACGGATGTAAATCTTGTCGACTTTGTCGACGTTCTCTTTCGCATAGAAGATGTTCGTGATCTCCCCGATATCCCCGTTATAGACGTTCTCCTCGGCGTTGTTGACGAGTTGGAGCACTTTGTCCCCGTTCCGGTACGTCCGGTTGCCGTGCTTCACTTCACGGGCGGCCGACTTTGGATTGAACACGTTTTGAAGCGCCTCGTTCAATCCGTCGATGCCGCAGACACCGCGGTACGTCGGTGCGAGAATCTGGATGTCAAACGGCGAATACCCTTTTCGGAGTGCGGCCCCGGCCATCTGACAAATGGCTTGGAGCGCCGTCTCTTGGTTCGCCGTATAGAAGCGTCGATCCGGTAGCGCCGCGAGCAAATCCTCCGGCATTTGTTTTGCGTTCAGCGAGTGTGCGAGACGCAAGATGCTCGACTCGGACGCCTGCCGATGGACGACGTCGAGACGGACGACCGGAATCCCATCGGTCGCCATCAAGTCGGCGAGCACTTGGCCAGGGCCGACCGAAGGCAATTGGTCCCGGTCCCCGACGAAGAGAATTTTCATCCCGTTCGGAACGGCGCGGAGCAGGCTGCGGAACAAGAAGATGTCGATCATCGACGCCTCGTCGACGATGAGCACTTTCCCGACGAGCGGGTTCGTGTCGTCGACTTGGAACGAACTACCATCAAATTTGAGCAATCGGTGAATCGTCGACGCCGGAAGCCCGGTCGAATCACTCAACCGTTTCGCGGCCCGCCCGGTCGGTGCGGCGAGGACGAACGGGAACGGCTGGTTCGGCACCGGTTCAAGTTTCCAATCGAAGACGTCACTGAGCGCATGGATGATCCCTCGGACGACAGTCGTCTTACCCGTACCTGGTCCGCCGGTGAGCACCATGAGCGGTGACTTCAATGCGAGCTCGATCGCCTCGCGTTGCTGAGTCGCATACTCGATCGAGAACATCTCCTCGACGCGGCCGACGGCGTCAAAGATCGTCGCCATGTCGACGTCTTCTGTCGTCGACGTCGACATGATGCGGGCGAGTTCTTCCGCCGCCTTTCGTTCGTCCCGATAAACGCGCGGATGATAGACGACGCCGTCCTCGATGATGATCCGTTCGTCTTGCGCGAGCGTCTCGAGCGCGGACACGAGCGCATCGCCCGGGTCACCGCCGATGATACGCGGCATCTCGCGATGAAGTTGCTCCGACGTGACGAACAAGTGACCGTTCCCTTGCTCGAGCTCGAGCACGTACAAGACGGCGGCGGCGATCCGCTCCGGGTGGATGCCTTGAATACCGAAATGCGCCGCGATAGCGTCGGCCGTCTTGAAGCCGATCCCTTGCACATCGTACATGAGCGCATAAGGGTTCTTCTCGATCGTCTCCATCGCCCGGCCCTCATATTCTTTATGAATTTTCGAGGCGAGCCGTGGCGTCACATCGAACGGGGCCAAGAACAACAGCAATTGGTCGACGCCATACAAGACGTTCAACCGTTCCGTGATGACACGGGCTTGTTTCTCTTTCAATCCGTCGACGTTTGAGAGAACGCTCGGATGCTTGACGATTTGGTCGATACAGTCGTCACCGAGCGTGTCGGCGATCTTTTGCGCCGTCTTTTGCCCGATGCCCGGGAACGAACCGTTCGTCAAGAAGCGGACGGCCGCCCGTTTCGTCATCGGGACGACGCGGCGAATCCAATCCGCCTTCATCTGTTTCCCGAACCGTGGATGATCGACGAGACGGCCGTGCGCCTTATACGTCTCGCCTTTCTCGATACCGACACCGACACCGGCGATGACCATCTCGGTCTCGTCGGTCTCAAAGTTTTTTTCTTTTATACGTACAAGCGCGATCGTGTGCGCTTCTTCTTCCGATTGAAACAGGACGCGGATGACTTTTCCTGTCAACTCGTAAGGTGCTGCCATCATGTGAGCCACCCCCAGCTAGTTTTCCATCCCCCATTATAGCCCGATTCGGAAGAGGAGAACAAATGGCCTAACCGAACAAGTTGAGGATGCGCTCGAGTTGGTCGAGGTTGACCCGTTCAAAGATGCGGATCAATTGATCGATGTCGACCCGATTCAACAGCCGCTCGAGCTGGTCGATGTCGACTGTATTGAACAAGCGCTCGAGTTGGGCCACGTCGACTCGTTCCAGCAACCGTTCGAACCGTTCTAGTTCGCCTGTATTGACGTAGCCTTGTAAACGTTCGAGCAGCTCGGTCCGCTCGACCCGGAACAGCTTCTCGAGCGAGGGACGTTGAATGAACAGGACGAGGCCGCTCGCCGCGACGTGAACCCCCCAGTTCAGGACGACGTGACCGAGACGCAACGTTTGACCGATGAACGGGATGAGCGGAATGAACGAGACTTGCAAGACGAGAAGTCCGAGTTGGATGTACGGGTTCGGGACGACCCAAGCGATCATGGCAAGCACGAGCGGGACAATCCAGCCGATGCCGACGACGCCAAGCGACTGGCGGAACGACCGACTCGTCGAAAGCAACCAATGCATAAGAAGTCCGATGACGAAAAACGTCGCAAACAAGATGAGCAACGTCGTCGTCGCCCGTCCCGATTCGATGATGACGCGATAAAAGACGTTATTCGTCCATTCCCCTGCCGCCAATCGGTTGTCAATCGCAGTGAACATCCGACCGAGCATGAACCATTCGACGATAAAAAATAAGATGACGCTGACTAGACTGATGATTCGCATGATGTCTCTCCTCCCTATTATCCCTTATGCATTTCCCGAACATTCGGACGGCTACGCACGTTTTTCGGCGAATCAAACGGGGAACTGTTCGAGTGAACCTATGAAGGAGGAATGACACATGACGAAACGAATCCCGGTAACCGGACTATGTGAACTCGTACTAGAAGTGACCGACATGGCCGAAGCCGTAGACTTTTGGCATGGAAAGCTCGGTCTCCCGATCGTCGAACAATGGGTCGGTGACGACGCCGAACCGAGCAAAGCGCAAGAACAGGCGAATGAACCTTGGGCAACGTGGCTGTACGTTGGCGGCAACACCCGTCTCGGACTTTGGCTGAGACGAAACTTCACAGAAAAAGAAGACGCAAACCGGAACGAAGAAGTGACCGAATGGGACACACTCTATGATGAGGGCGGTGCGCACGTCCACTGCGCTTTTTATGTGCCGATGGACTCATTTGACCAAGCGCTCGATGTATTGACATCGTCCGACATCCCGACGAAATTGCGGACGTGGGATGAAGATGAGACCGTCAACGGCAAAGAGCGCTCCGTCTACTTCAAAGACCCGAGCAAAAACATCATCGAGCTGTATACGAAAAACATGGACGAGGCGTATGGCGAGTTCGCCGGTGAGCCGGTGAAAATCACGACGAAGCAGTTATAACTTCGGTAGATACCGAGCAAGCCGCATGATAAGATGAGAGAAAATGGAAAAGGATGTGGCCGATGCGCTTCTTCGCTCCCGTCATCATGACTTGTCTCGCCCTACTCAGTTACGTGCTCTTCTTCATGATTGAAGCGTTTCCTACGCTCGACCGTCCGACTTCTTTTGCCGCGTTGGCTTTCGTCTCGTTCGGCGTGACCTTTTTCATCTTGATGGATGGTGTTCGCCGGGCCAAGTCAGGGAAGCGTGTTCTGTGGACCTATTTTGTGCTCGCCTGCACGCTTGCTTTGATGACGCTGAACTTGATCGTCTGGTTCGCCGGAGAACTCGTCTCCTGATCGCAAGACGAAAACAAAGCGCCCCCCGCAATTGCGAGGAGCGCTTTGTTCAGTTTCCGAGCAACTCGTCCATTTTCGCTTTGGCGTCAAAGGCGAGGGCGTGGTCCGGCTGCAGTTCGAGCACACGTTCAAGCTCGGCGTACGTCTTGTCTTGTTCCCCGAGGAACGCGTAGGCGATCGCCAAGTTGTAGCGCGCGTCCGTGTGGCTCGCGTCGAGGTCGAGCGTATGCTCGAGCGCCTCGACGGCCATGTCGAGCTGTTCGTTCTGCGCGAGCGCGAGCCCGTACTGGAACGAAATCTCGACGTCTTCCGGCGATTGCGCCTGGGCTTCCCGGAGGCGTGGCAAGGCACGGACGAAGTCGCCCATCGCCTTGTACGTCAATCCGAGCATGAAGTGCAAGTCCGCGTCGTTCATCCCGGCGAGGAGCGCCTGGCGAAGTGACGCCTCGGCCAAGTCGAGCTGTTCGAGCTCATAGGCGAGCGCACCTTTCGCGTAGTGGGCCGCGCCGAACGCGTTGTCGAGATCGAGCGCCTTGTCATAAAAGACGACGGCCCGCTCGTGATCCCCGATCGCTTGCAAGAGCGTTCCCATATTGACATAGCCGGTCGGGTCCGACGAGTCGGCTTCGATTGCGGCGTTAAAATGCTTGGCCGCTTGTTCGAACTCGCCTTGTTGCATCGCTTGGATGCCTAATTCGTTTTCGTTCACAGTCATCACCTCATCCGATATAGTCGAGTCGTTTTCCGTTTCGATACGCTTCGTCGATCGTCGCGCCGCCGAGACAGATGTCACCGTCATAGAAGACGACGGCCTGACCTGGTGTGATGGCGCGTTGCGGCTCATCGAATTTGACGAGCACTTCTCCGTTTTCGAGCGGGGCGATCGTCACCGGCACGTCTTGTTGACGGTAACGGAACTTCGCTGTCGCCCGGAACTCACCAGTTGGCACGGCGCCCGTCCACGATAGTTTCGAGGCGAGTAACGCATCTGAATAGAGCGCGTCATGATGGAACCCTTGTCCGACGTAAAGAATGTTTTCTTCCACGTTCTTCCCGACGACGAACCACGGATCGCCGTCGCCGCCGATCCCGAGACCGTGTCGTTGACCGAGCGTGTAGTACATGAGCCCGTCATGGCGTCCTTTGACGACACCGTCAAGCGTCTGCATGTCGCCTGGTTGTGACGGCAAGTACTCGGAGAGAAACTCTTTAAAGTTCCGTTCGCCGATGAAACAGATGCCGGTCGAGTCTTTCTTCTTCGCTGTCGCGAGACCCGCCTCTTCAGCGATGACGCGGACATCTTTTTTATCCATATGCCCGATCGGGAACATCGTCCGTGCGAGCTGGTCTTGCGACAGTTGGTTCAAGAAGTAGGTCTGGTCTTTGTTGTCGTCTTTCCCACGGAGAAGACGGTGCTCCCCATCGACGTAATCGACGCGCGCGTAATGACCGGTCGCGACGAAGTCGGCACCGAGACGAAGGGCGTGGTCGAGGAACGCCTTAAACTTGATTTCCTTGTTGCACATGACGTCTGGGTTCGGTGTCCGGCCGAGACGATACTCAGCCAAGAAATATTCGAACACCCGGTCCCAGTATTCTTTCTCGAAATTGACCGCATAATACGGGATCCCGATTTGGTTTGCGACGGCGATGACGTCTTCATAGTCCTCTGTCGCCGTGCACACACCGTTCTCGTCGGTGTCATCCCAGTTTTTCATAAAGATTCCGATGACGTTGTACCCTTGTTCTTTCAAAATATGGGCCGTCACCGATGAATCGACGCCACCTGACATCCCGACGACGACCGTCGTCTCTTCAGGGGCTTTTGTTCGTAAATTCATGTTCTCACTCCGTTCGTGAATGTCGAGACGACTTCAGAAAGCCGTTCGGCGAGCTGCTCCACGTCTTCGACCGAGTTGCCAAGTCCAAAACTGACGCGGACCGACTGTTGCGTGCGATCCGAGGACCCGAACATTGCCGTCAACACGTGCGAAGGTTCGATCGACCCGGCCGTGCAGGCGCTCCCGCTCGAGATGGCGACACCGCGCATGTCCATCATGATGAGGAACGGTTCGAGTTCGATGCCCGGAAGATACAAGTTGACGATGTGGGGCAAACGATTCGCCCCGTTCACCTCATACTTGACCCCGAGTGCATCGAGACGAGCGCATAATGCGTCCGCCATCGCTTTATATGTCGCGACCCGCTCTGTCCGTTCGGCCATGACGAGTTCAGCCGCTGTTTTGAATCCGACGGCACCCGGAACGTTTTCCGTGCCGGCTCGACGTTTCCGTTCTTGTTGTCCACCAAAAGAACGCGTCGCTAATTTTACACCTGTTTTTATAAAAAGAAAACCGATACCTTTTGGCCCGTTGATTTTATGGGCCGACGCCGACAATAAATCGACACCGAGCGCTTTGACGTCAATCGCTTCCGTCCCGAGCGCTTGGACGGCATCCGTGTGGAAGAGGGCTTGATGGTCGTTAAGCAGCTCACCGATCTCGGCGATTGGCTGAATCGTTCCGACCTCATTGTTTCCGTACATGATGGAGACGAGGATCGTCTCGTCCCGAAGCGCATCGCGTACCGCCTCGACCGAGACGGCACCCGTCTCATCGACGTCAACATACGTCACGTCGAACCCATCCCGCTCAAGTTGTTCCATCGCGTGAAGGACGGCGTGATGCTCGACCTTCGTCGTGATGATGTGTTTTCCTTTAAGCGCATTCGCCTCGACCGTCCCGAACAACGCATAGTTGTCAGACTCGGTCCCGCCCGACGTGAACACGATTTCGTTCGGCGTCGCCCCAACGAACCGGGCGAGCGTGCGGCGGGCCTCATCGAGCGCGGCCCGGGCAGTCCGTCCGATGCCATGGATGCTTGACGGGTTCCCGTACTGTTCTAAAAAGTATGGCGTCATCGCCTCGAGCACTTCTTTTCGCATCGGAGTCGTGGCGGCATGGTCAAAATAGTTCATCTTCGTTCACCTCGTCCTTAAATGTAAAACATGTAGCCGTTCGTGTCTTCTTCGGCCAAGTCGGCGAGTGTCGTCTCATCGAGCACCGTCTCAATCGCCACTTTGATTTTATCCCACAGCTTCCGCTTCACTGCGTCGTCCGCCTCTGAGTCCTCGACAATCGTGAGGGGGCCTTCGAGCAAACGGATGATTTCTCCGGCCGTGATGTCTTCAGCAGGCTTGACGAGCTGGTAGCCGCCATATGCGCCGCGGACACTCTTGACGAGGCCCCCGTTCCGGAGCGGGCCGATCAACTGTTCCAAGTAGTGTTCCGGCAACTCATGACGGGCTGCAATCTTCTTTAAGCTGAGTGGCTTGTTGTCGGTCTCACGGGCAAGGGCGATCATGATCGTCAGTCCGTAACGACCTTTTGTAGATATTTTCATCTTCGTGTCTCCTTCTGTTATACTGTTCGAACAAACGTTTGTCGAAAGGAATGTGTACGTATGAGTGATTTATTTCAGCAATCGAATAGCGGTCCGCTCGCCAATCGGATGCGCCCCGAGACGTTAGACGAAGTCATCGGTCAACGGCACATCATCGGCGAAGGGAAATTGCTTCGTCGCGCCATCGAGGCCGACCGGCTCGGCACGATTATTCTATACGGACCACCGGGCACGGGCAAGACAACGCTCGCTCGGGTCATCTCGAACTATACGAAAGCGACGTTCGTCCAGCTGAACGCCGTCACGGCGAAACTCGACGAACTGCGCAGCGTCATCCGTGAAGCCGAATCGCGTTACGACTTCGAGAACGAGCGGACCATCCTGTTTCTAGACGAGATCCACCGCTTCAACAAGTTACAACAAGACGCCCTGCTGCCCGCACTTGAAGCCGGAAAGCTCATCTTGATCGGGGCGACGACCGAAAACCCAAGTTTCGAAGTGAACGCGGCGTTACTGTCGCGCGCGACCGTGTTTCGGCTCGAACCGCCAGGATCAGACGAACTTCGCGTCGTCCTAGAACGGGCGCTTACCGACAAAAGAGGGTTCGGCAACTATCCCGTCCAAATCGACGAAGCGGCTGTTGACCATTATATCAAAATGGCGGACGGTGACTACCGTGTCCTGTTGAACGGACTCGAACTCGCCGTCTTGACGACACCCGAAGTCGATGGCGTCATTCACATCACCCTTGAAGTCGCGGAAGAATCGGTGCAACAAAAAGCGATCAAATATGATAAGACGGGTGACCGTCACTATGACGTCATCTCGGCGTTCATCAAGTCGATCCGCGGCTCCGACCCGGACGCGGCCTTATATTGGCTTGCCGTCATGATCGAGGCCGGAGAATCTCCACGCTTCATCATGCGCCGGCTTTACGTCCATGCGGCCGAAGACATCGGCATGAGCGACCCGAACGCGCTCGTCATCGTCGACGCGGCGGCACGGGCGAGCGAATACATCGGTTTCCCTGAGGCGCGCATCCCGATTGCCGAGGCCGTCCTTTACTTGGCGACGGCACCGAAGTCGAACGCGGTCATCACCGCCATCGACAAGGCGTTGCACCACGTCCGGACAGTGGAAGGCGGACCTGTTCCCATCCATCTCCGTGACGCCCATAGCCCTGGGGCCCGGGAGCTCGGAAACGGCGCCGGCTATAAATATCCGCATGACGAGAAGGATGGGTTCGTCCCCCAAAACTATTGGCCGGAGAACTTGGCCCGAAAACGTCCGAAATATTATACGCCGACATCCCGCGGCTTCGAGCAACAAGTCCAAAAGCGGCTCGACTATTGGGAAAAACGACGCTGACTCACTCGAGTCGGCGTCGTTTTATCATTTTTGGATGCGGTTGATCTCGACACCGGCCGTCTCGAGCATTTCGTTGATGACGTAACCGGCGGCGACGAGGCCCGCGACCGATGGAACGAACGCGTTCGAGCTCGGTGGCATCTTCGCTTTACGAATCGGGGCGTCTTTTTTCCCGACGACCTCGTTCACGTCCTCGCGCGTCACAATCGGTGACTCGTCTGAGAACACGACCGGGACCCCTTTATAAATCTTCTCTTTTCGAAGACGGGTCCGGACCATCTTCGCGATCGGGTCGTATGACGTATCTTTGATGTCGATGACTTGAATGCGTGTCGGGTCCATCTTGTTGGCCATCCCCATGCTCGAGATGACCGGGATGCCGCGGCGCTTGCACTCGACGATCAAATGGATCTTGTAAATGATCGTGTCCGAAGCATCGATGACGAAATCGATGTTTTGGGCGAAGAACTCTTCGAACGTTTCTTCTGTATAGAACATCTTCAATTTGACGAGCTCAAGATCCGGGTTGATATCAAGCAGACGCGTCCCCATCGCCTCGACTTTCGGTTGCCCGACCGTCGACAGGAGCGCATGGATTTGGCGGTTGACGTTCGTGATGTCGATGTCGTCTTTATCGACAAGGACGATTCGTCCGACGCCGCTTCGGGCGAGCGCTTCGGCTGCGAACGAACCGACACCGCCGACACCGAGAATGGCGACGGTCTTCCCTTTCAATGTTTCTAAACCTTCTTGACCGATGGCCAACTCATTTCGTGAAAATTGGTGTAACATACTCTTCCTCCACTTTATCTCTATTTCTCGCACTATTTTACTCGGAATTATAATCAAAAAAAAGACGTCTAGCGACGTTTTTACAAATAAAATCGATGGGGCCCGGAGTGCCGTGACGATGCCCTGCTTTTGAACCTGCTTAAGCAGGTGGGTGACCTAGCGTCCCCTTCACAAGTCCTCCTGCACGTGATGAGGCAGTTGATCTGGATGGCAGTTCGGTCTCCCGTATTCAAAGTGTTGGCTCAAAATAACGAAGGCGGCTCTCGTACACCTCAGGTATCCCATCTGTTGACTTAACTATAGCTTGTCTGTAAAAAGAAGTCAATCAGAAACGCTGACTTCTCGTGACAGTTTCGTCACAACCACGTGTTACGAAACGCACCGGTCGGGTCGTACGTTTCTTGTTGGCGCGTGATGTTAAATCGTCGGTCGCGCGAATCGTTGCCGACGCCGGCTTGATACGCCCAATTGCCGTAATTGCTCGCAACGTCGTAGTCGATGAGCATCGATTCAAAATAAGCTGCCCCGAAGCGCCAATCTTGTCCGAGTTCTTTCGCAAAGTAACTCGCGACGATTTGACGGCCTCGGTTCGACATCCACCCGGTCGCGTTCAGCTCGCGCATGAAGCTGTCGACGAAGTCGACACCCGTCTCCCCTCGTTGCCATCGGGTGATCACGTCTATATCGGCACGCCACGATTTTTGCTTCGACCGGATGCCTTGGGCCCGGAACAGTCGTTTTCCTTGTTCGAGTGCGACCCATTGAAAGAACTCCCGCCAGAGCAGCTCGAAGTAGAGCCAATACGTCGATTCGTTCGCTCCGTGCTTCGCTTCGTGTTGTTCGAGCTCATGCAAGACGCGACGCGGCGATAACGACCCGTTCGCGAGATAGGCGGACAGTTTCGACGAATCATCGATCCCAAACCCGTTGCGCGTCTCTTTGTATGTCCGGACCGGGCCGTTTAAATAGTGGGCCAAGCGCTCACGCCCGGCCCGTTCCCCGCCCTGGAACGGGAACGCCGAACGCTCATCCGTCTCCACCGGCTCGATAGCGACCGGAAACTGAAGCGGCAACGCGACGTCGGCGTGCGCACGTTCAATCAATCGATCCGGGACGGCATCGTGCTCGACCTTTTTTCGAAACTCCGTGAACAAAAACGGCATCCGCTCGAACGGGATCTCGTCGCGGCGATACAGCGTGAACCCGTCAAACGCCCGCCACTCACCTCGCCATCCTATCGTGACGTCTCGTTCGAGTCGACGCTCATCATAGCCGATCGACGATTGAAACAGCAATCGATCATCCCGGTCGAGGACGTCCAGCGGGTGACCGACATGCACGTAGAGCGGGATATCGAACGCTTCAAGTGAACCGGCCAGGTCCGAGAGTGATTCATTTAAAAACTGTAGGCGCCGTCGTCCGAGCGGGACAACACCGTACCGGTTTTCAGTTAACTCGTCGGGGCGGATAAAGTAATGGCCTTCGATCGGGCCACCGTATCGGATCGCCTCTTCAAGCGGCAAGTGATCGTCGACTCGCAAATCGTTCCCATACCAAATAATCGTCTTCATCGCTACACCTCCTCTTTCATTATGACGTCTCACGACGAGGACGGAACGGTCCAACCTGCAACGAATATGTTTTCATTTCCGCAACTCGTGGAATATATGTCTTTAGAAGAGAAAGGGGTGCTACACTATGGCTAGAAAAGGTAAATTCGGTACGTTGATCAAAGTCGCGACGGCGGTCGCTCCGTTCGTCTACGATTACTATAAAAAGAACAAAGCAAAAAAATCATCAGCTCCTAAGAAATAATCACGAACGCTTCAGACGATGTCTGAGGCGTTTTTTTCTTGCCGCAAACTCGATTGTGATATGATGATGGAACATTTTAGGGAAACGAGGCGACAAACATGCAAGCGGTATGGGTACAATCTTTACGCATCACGTTGAAGTGGATAATGTTCATGGGCGGCTTGTTCCTCCTCGCCCTAGGCTCATCGATGATGATCACGGCCGACCTTGGCGTCTCAACGTGGGACGTCCTTCATCTCGGCCTTGCCCGCCATACCCCGATTTCGGTCGGGACGATCATTCTGCTCGTCGGGCTGTTGCTCGTGCTGGTCAAGTACATACTCGACCGCATCCGCCCCCAGTTCGGGACGCTCGTCAACGCCATCTTTGTCGGGGTGTTCATGAACCTCATCCTCGACCATCACTGGCTGCCTCGGCTTGAGGGCATCGCCTTGAACGTCGGGTGGCTCGTCCTCGGCATCTTCGTTATCGGGATGGGAGCCGGCTTATATGTCGCCATCGGGTATGGGGCCGGTCCGCGCGACGGGTTGACGCTCGCGTTGGCCGATCGTTTCAACACGTCGGTGCGCATGATGCGAACGTGGATGGAACTGACGGCTTGCCTCATCGGTTGGGTGCTCGGCGGTCCGGTCTTCTTCGGGACGGTGCTGTCGATCTTCTTGATCGGTCCGTTCTTCCAGTTTTGGCTTGAACAGTTCCGGCGCCTCGTCTCGGTCATCGACCGGACGAAAGTCGACCCGGCATGAAAAAGAGAGGAAATCGGACGTCTACGTCCGGTCTCCTCTCTTTTCTGTTATGGGATGAGGACGATTTTCCCGAACTTGCCCCGTTGTTTGAAATACGTCTGGGCGTCTCGCGCCTCATCAAGCGAGAACGTCCGGTCGACGACCGGTTTCATCTGACCTGATTTGATCGCCTCGAGCATCGCCTGAAACTCGGCCCGTGTCCCGAGCACCGATCCGTACATCGTGATGTGCTTCAAGTAGAGCGTCCGGAAATCAAGGTGCGTCTGTTGTCCACCGGCCGACCCGGATATACAGAACTTCCCGCCGTTCTTCAACACATCGAGCGCCGTCTTGAACAACGCGTCACCGACGACGTCGAGCACCGCATCGACCGGCCCCCCCGTTCGCTTCGAGAATATCATCGGCGAGTGTATCGGAACGATAGGAAAAGACACGGCTCGCGCCGAGTGCCTTCAACTTGTCCGCATCTTTTAAATCCCCGACGATGGCGAACACGTTCGCGCCGTGGACGTTCGCCGCGATTTGGACGTTGAACGGCCCGACGCCGCCGCTCGCACCCGTGACGACGATCGTCTGTCCGGACTGAATCTCAATCTGTTCATTCATATGCCACGCCGTCAACCCGCTCACCGTGAACGCGGCACTGTCGACGAAACTGTCGAGCGGCATGTCGTAGCAGAAATCTGCCGGCCAGGCGACATACTCGGCGTAACCGCCGTCATACTCGGAACCGATGAACGACATATCACCTGCGATATGTTCTTCTCCGTCCGCCCCGCTCGACGTGAACGGGAATAAAATGACACGGCGCCCGATCATCGTTTCTTTCACGCCATTGCCGACACTCACGATCTCGCCCGTGACATCTGAACCGGGCACGCGCGGGAACTGGACACCTTCCGGACGCCAGCCGGACTCTTTATCCTTCCCGTACGCCCCTTCCCTCATCCAAATCTCGGTATTGTTGATGCCGCATGCTTTGACGCGTACGAGCACTTCTCCTTGTTTCGGTTCCGGGACCGGGATGTCGACGACTTGTAGTTGGTCGACGTCGCCATAACCGATGACTTGCACTGCTTTCATCATCTATTTCCTCCTCGTCACAATCGTTTCCTTGTCTATAACCATCTAACGCGCGACAGCCACCAAAAAGTCTGGTGGCTGTCCGATATTACAATTGCTGACGGCGAAGCAGGCCTGCGAAGACGCCGCCTTGATTGCTCAATTCATCATGCGTCCCGTCTTCGACGATCCCGTCGGCGGTGACGACGAGGATACGGTCGGCATTCTTCACGGTCGCCAACCGATGGGCGATGATGAGCGTCGTCCGATCGGCCGCGAGTTCATTGAGCGATTCTTGAATGATCGCTTCCGTCTCCGTGTCGAGCGCGGACGTCGCTTCATCCAAAATCAAGATCGGCGGGTTCTTCAAGAACATGCGAGCGATGGCGATGCGCTGCTTCTGTCCGCCCGACAGTTTCAAGCCCCGCTCCCCGATTTGCGTCTCGAGGCCATACTGCAACTCCTCGACGAGCGAGTTCAAGTGCGCCTTCTCGACCGCATGCATGATCTCTGCATCCGTCGCGTCAAGTTTACCGTAGGCGATATTCTCCCGGAGCGTCCCGGCGAACAAGAACACGTCTTGTTGCACGATCCCGATTTGACGACGGAGGCTCTCTTTCGTCATGTCACGGATGTCCATGCCGTCAATCGTGATGGCCCCACCCGTCACGTCATAGAAACGCGGGATGAGCGAACAGATCGTCGTCTTCCCGGCCCCGCTCGTACCGACGAGCGCGACCGTCGTCCCCGACTCGATGTCGAGGTCGATATTCGTCAACACTTGGCGGTAGTCCGAGTAACCGAACGACACGTCGTGGAAAGCGATGTTCCCCTTCAACGTCTTCACGTCGACCGCGTCCGGACGGTTCTCGATGTCCGGCGCCTCATCTAGCAGTTGCGTGAATCGTTTAAATCCGGCCATCCCTTTCGGATACATCTCGAGGAGCGCCGTGATCTTCTCGATCGGTTTGATGAGCAAGTTCATGTAGAGGATGAACCCGACGAGCTGCCCGTAAGACAGTTGACCTTGATACGTCAAGTACGCCCCGTAGACGAGGACGAGTAACGTCATGAGCCGCGTCGTGATGTAAATACCGGCGAGCGACTTACTCATGACCCGGTACGCCTCAATTTTCGAGCCGCGGTAGAAGTTGTTGTCTTGTTGGAACCGGTTGATCTCGAACGTCTCGTTTGTGAACGATTGGACGACGCGTGCGCCCGAGACACTATCCTCGACGCGGGCGTTCACTTCGCCGATGTTCGTATACATCTTCTGCCACGCCTTATTCATGTTCTTGTTGGCGTACGTGATCATGATGACGAGGAACGGAACGGCGACGACCGTGACGAGTGCGAGCTGCGGATCAATCGAGAACATAATCCCGAATGCGCCGAGGAGCGTCATGATGGCGATGAAGAAGTCTTCAGGTCCATGGTGCGCCACTTCGCCGATATCGAACAAGTCGTTCGTCACCCGGCTCATCAAATGGCCGGTCTTATGGTTATCGAAGAAACGGAACGACTGTTTATGGATGTGGGTGAACAGCTCTTCGCGCATATCGGTCTCGATATTGATTCCGAGCTTGTGCCCCCAATAGTTGACGACGTACTGCATCATCATGGCGAGTATGTAAAGGATGAGCAAGCCGATGCTGATGATGATAATCCAGTTCCATTCCCCTCCTGGCAACAAATCGTCGATGAACCATTGGACGGCGAGCGGAAAGCCGAGCTCGAGCAGCCCAACGAGGATGGCGAACGAGAAATCGAGGATGAATAACTTCTTATGTGGACGGTAATAACTAAAAAAAACGTGAGATCATGTCGTTTCCCCCTTCTAAACAAATAGTTTACGCCTTTTTGCAGGAAGTGGAAAATGGGAAGCACGTTTTTTTCAATCTTTTTTCAGGCAAGGTATAATAGAAGTAAGGAGTTGATTCAAATGAACGTACAAATTACAGAGCATGCCCAAGAGCGGATTAGCGCTCTAAAAGGCGATCGTAAGGGACAGATGCACTTGTTTTATGAGACGGAAGGTTGTGGCTGTGGCAATAGCGGCATCTTCGAGATTCGCTACGTGACCGAGACGACGCCGGAAGACGTCGAGATCGACTCGAACGTCGGCCCGATCCTCATCAAGAACTGGACGAAGATCTTCCTCGACGAAGACATGATCATCGACTATCGTGACGACAAACGGACGCTCGTCTTGAAGAGCAACGGCCAAGTGTTCAACTCGAATTTGCTCGTGACCGACGGGACCGGTTGCCAGTTGAACGTCCCGAGCCGATGAAGCAGACGCTTGTCAAACACCCGAAGTTGATTCTTTTGTTTGCGCTCAGCTTCGGGCTCGGTTTGTTCGGTATCTACCTTGCCTTCATGGACTCTGTCTATACGATGACGGCCGTGATCGCCTCGCTGTTCGCGTTCGGGTTCGCGCTTCAGCAGACGGCGAAGAAGATGAGTGACCAAGAGGAGTAGAAGAAAAAAGCAGAAAGACGCCACTCCTAAAAAGCGGAGTGACGTCTTTTAACGTTTCAATCGACTTGAATCGTATTAAACGTAATCAACCCATCCTCTGTGAGCACACCATAGGCCACACACCCGTCGATGTAAATCGGTTTCGACGTCGTCCCGCCCGTGTTCGGTAACGTCGCTACGCTTTCTTGACTCAAGTCTGCAATCAACAACCGATTCATCCCTTCCCGGAAAAGGATCCGATCGTCGTCTAGGAAACGAAACGCATCAAACGATATCTTTGTCTGTGATCCTCTATATTCAAACGTTTGGGAAGAGGATTTCGAGACAAACTCCGCTCGACCTTCTTTGCCGAGCGCGACATAGTCAGTCCCCATCCCAAAATCAATCAATGCGCCCATCTCTTCGTCAAACGAACCATCGGCTGAAACAAGCCTCGTCGTTTTGTCCCCATGATCAAATAGGCTTTGATGGACAATTCCGCCGTTCATACCGCCACGGTAGTCGAATGCGTACTCACCGTCCCGTTTCTCTCCTTCTTGGAGCGTGTACGTCCGTAACGTTTCAACCGACCCTTCCGTCGGCGAATAATGCACCAAACTTGATGTCGTCACCGCCTCTGACGCCACATAGTCGACCCACATAAAGCTGTCTTCTGAAGTGACCACATGCGGAAGGGACGTCTGAAACGCGCTGACGCCTTCGTCAAGTTCAGTCGGCTTCGTTTCACTCATCTTCATCCGAAAGATCGTCCAGGCAAAAGCTTCACCCTCAACCATGTCGTACTCGAGCCAAACCAACTCGTCATCGATGCCGACGAGATTGCCAATCGTTTTGGACGTTTTGTAAATCGATTGGTTCGATGCTTGTTCCGTGTCATAGACGAACACTTCATGCGTCGCCTCACCCGTCGTATACGTATAGACGATCCGCGTGTCGACGAGATGCTCCGGTGCGATCATCGGTGTTTGATCAGCGAAGAATAGCGACAGGTCATACGTCGTCATTTCCCCGACTGACTCGATTTCCCCGGCACTAGACAACGAAATCGTGTCGTCATGTTCTTGAACTGATTTTGTCACCGTCTCATCAATGGATTTCTCGATTTGTGGTGTTGCTTTCGATTCCGCGAAGCAACCGGACAAAGCGACCGACACGGCCATCGTGAGTCCGACCCATATCATGCTTTTGTTTCGTTTCATCATTATCCCCTACTCTACATACAATTTATTCCATAATCATAACATCATTTCCCTTCTTTAGAAATATAAAAAAGACCCGCCAATTGACGGGTCCTTGTAACGAACACTTATTTCTTCTCTTTCACCGCGGTGCGAATCGACAACTCCTCGAGCTGTGCGTCCGCGACCGGGCTTGGGGCTTGTGTCAACAGACAGCTCGCCGAAGCCGTTTTCGGGAAGGCAATCGTGTCACGCAGGTTCGAACGACCCGCAAGGATCATGACGAGACGGTCGAGACCGAGTGCGATGCCCGCGTGTGGCGGTGTACCGTATTCGAACGCTTCGAGCAAGAAGCCGAACTGGTCGACCGCTTCTTCTTCTGTGAAGCCAAGCAACTTGAACATGCGCTCTTGAATGTCACGCTCATAAATCCGTTGCGATCCGCCGCCGAGCTCATACCCGTTCAAGACGAGGTCATACGCGAGGGCGCGTACGCTTGCTGGGTCCGTCTCGAGAAGATGGAGGTCGTCACGGTTTGGCATCGTGAACGGGTGGTGGTTGGCGTAGAAACGGCCGTCTTCTTCTTCGAACGTGACGAGCGGGAAGTCCGTCACCCAAAGGAAGTTGAACTTCGACTCATCGATAAGTCCGAGCTCATGTCCGAGCTTGACGCGAAGCGCGCCGAGGCTGTCGGCGACGACAGTCGGTTTTGACGCCACGAAGAGGAGAAGGTCGCCCGCTTCCGCGTTCGTCGCTTCGATCAACTTCTGGGCGTACGTCTCGTCGAAGAACTTGGCGATCGGTCCGTTCAAGCCTTCCGGTGTCACTTTGAGCCAAGCGAGTCCTTTCGCACCGTAGACGGCTGTGAACTCTTGAAGCTTGTCGATGTCTTTACGCGAGAATTTGTCCGCCTCGCCTTTGACGTTGATCGCTTTCACTTGTCCGTTCGATTCTAACGCCATGTCGAACACTTTGAAGCCGGCACCTGTGACGGCGTCCGCGACGTCAATCAGTTCGAGACCGAAACGTGTGTCCGGTTTGTCTGAACCGAAACGGCGCATCGCTTCGAAGTGCGTCATCCGTTCGAATTTGGCTGGCGTGTCGGTGCGACCGAGCGTCGCTTCCATCACTTGTGCCATCATCGATTCCATCATCGCCATCAAGTCTTCGACGTCCATGAAGCTCGTCTCGATGTCGACTTGCGTGAATTCCGGTTGACGGTCGGCCCGAAGGTCTTCGTCACGGAAGCAACGTGCGATTTGGAAGTAACGGTCAAATCCGGCTACCATCAAGAGCTGTTTGAACAGCTGCGGCGATTGTGGGAGCGCATAGAACTCACCGCCGTGGACACGGCTCGGGACGAGATAGTCACGTGCGCCTTCCGGTGTCGACTTCGTCAAAATCGGTGTCTCGACTTCGAGGAACTCCTCTTCCGTCAAGAAGTTACGGATCGTGTTCGACGCTTTCGAACGGAGACGGAACGTTTCTTGGAGCGCCGGGCGACGGAGGTCGAGGTAACGGTACTTGAGTCGAAGGTCTTCCGATACGTTCTCGGCCTCGTCCCCGATCGGGATCGGTGTCATCTTCGCCGCATTCAAGATGTTGATCTCTGAGGCGATGACTTCGACGTTCCCTGTCGGCATGTTCGGGTTCTTGTTCTCACGCTCGAGGACGGTCCCTTTAATGTCTAAGACGTACTCGCTGCGGATCGACTCGGCGAGCTTATGGACCGCCTCGTTTTCCGGGCGGACGACGACTTGGACGATGCCTGTCCGGTCACGAAGGTCGATGAAGATGAGACCCCCGAGGTCGCGACGTTTTTGTACCCATCCTTTAAGTTGTACTTCTTGGCCGATCAGTGACTCGGTCACGCGGCCGTTCATATGTGTGCGTCCAATCATTGTGCTGCTCCTTCCGATAGTTCACGAATTTTGTCTGCGACGGCCGAGAGCGGCACGTCGATTTGTTCCCCTGTCGCCATCACTTTGAGCGATGCCGAGCCGCGCTCGACTTCGTCGTCTCCGAGGATAACGGTGAATTTCGCCTGTAAGCGGTCGGCTTGTTTGAATTGACCTTTGAACTTGCGGCCGAGGTAGTCGCGATCCGCTTTGAACCCTTCGATGCGAAGCAGTTGCAATAGGCGCGTCGCCGTCACTTCGACTTCTTTGCCGCCTTGGGCGACGACGAAGACGTCAAGGCCTGTCTCAAGCGTCGGGAGAACCCCTTCATTCTCAAGGGCGAGGATGAGGCGTTCAAGTCCGATTCCGAAGCCGATTCCCGGCATGTCCGGCCCACCGATGTCTTGGACGAGGCCGTTGTAGCGTCCACCGCCACAAAGCGTCGTGATGGCGCCGAACCCTTCCGCCTCCGACATGATTTCAAACGCCGTGTGCGTATAGTAGTCAAGACCACGGACGAGCGTCGGGTCGACCTCGTACGCGACGCCGAGCGCATCTAGCTGCTCGAGCACTGTCTCAAAGTACGCCTTCGACTCAGCGTTCAAGAAATCAAGGATCGACGGTGCCGTCTTCATTGACGGGTGGTCGCGGTCGACTTTACAGTCGAGCACGCGGAGCGGGTTTTGGTGAAGCCGCGTCTGACAGTCTTGGCACAGCTCACTCGCGACCGGTTCAAAGTGACGGATGAGCGCTTCACGGTGCGCGTTGCGGCTCTCGGCGTCCCCGAGCGAGTTGACGACGACTTTGATCTTCTTCAAACCGAACGATTTGTAAATCGAATAGGCGAGGCTGATGACCTCGGCGTCGACGGCCGGGTCACTGCTGCCGATCGCCTCGACACCGTATTGGTGCAGTTGGCGGAAGCGGCCTTTTTGCGGACGCTCATAACGGAACATCGGTCCCATGTAATACAATTTCGTCGGCTGGTCGGGGCTGCCGAACAGTTTGTTCGTGACGAAGGCACGGACGACCGAGGCCGTCCCTTCCGGACGGAGCGTGTACTCGTCCTTGCCCTTTTTCACGAGCGTGAACATCTCTTTTTGGACGATATCCGTCGTCTCGCCGACGCTTCGTGTGAACAAATCCGTCGTCTCGAAAATCGGTGTGCGAATCTCTTTATAGTTGTAACGGGCACTGATGTCGCGTAATTTCTCTTCAACATATTGCCACGTCTCGACCGTGCCCGGGAGCAGGTCTTGTGTACCGCGTGGTGCTTTCATCAACATTCCCTCCTTAAAATACAAAAAGGCCCTCGTCCGCAAAGGGACGAGAGCCTGTCTAGGTTTCCCGTGGTACCACCCTCGTTGCAGAGCCAATGCTTGAAACTCTGCCACTCGAAATCGGTTAACGCCCGATGAAACGGCTCCCTCTACTATGAGTTCAAGGAAGCACCTCCAAAGTGTCGTTCGGGTCATCATCCAGTCGATGCTTTCAGCCTTGGCATCGCTCTCTTTGCTGGTGGGGTGACCGTACTCTTCTTTATCACAGGTGTTAGGTTATATGCTTCATGATGCCGAATCACGCCCGCTTCTGTCAAGCGTTTTTTTCGAGCATGAGCGTCACCGGTCCGTCATTGACGAGCGCGACGTCCATCATCGCCCCGAACTTCCCGGTCTCGACGACGAGGCCGTGCGTTCGGAGGCGGTCGTTGAACTTTTCGTAAAGCGTCTCGGCGACGTCAGGTTTCGCTGCTTGCGTGAACGCGGGACGGCGCCCTTTTAACGTATCGCCGTAGAGCGTGAACTGAGACACCGACAACACTTTGCCGGCGACGTCTTGAATCGACAAGTTCATCTTCTCGTCCGCGTCTTCAAAGACACGGAGACCGGCCACTTTATCGGCGAGCCAGTTCACTTCCGTCTCGGTATCTTCGTGGGTCACGCCGACGAGAAGCAGATAGCCGGCATCAATCGCGCCGACGATTTCCTCGTCGACGGTAACGGATGCTTCTTTTACTCGTTGCAACAATACACGCACTGAAATCTTCCTTTCGTCACGTCATCATGACTCGGCTCACCGAGTACACGTCCGAAATTTGTTTGATTCGGTCGACGACTTTTTGCAAATGGTTCACGTTCGGGATCGAGATCGTCATCGAGATGCGGGCCTGTTTGTTCGTGTCCCCGCGTCCGCTGACGGCGACGATGTTCGTGTTCGTCGCCGAGACGGCTTGGAGGACGTCGTTCAACAAACCAGACCGATCGTAGCCTGTGATCTCGATATCGACGTTGTAGTTCTTCTCTTTCGCTTGTCCGGCTTCCCACTCGACCGTGAGGAGACGTTCCGGATGCTGCTCGTTGATGATGTTCAAGCAGTCTTTCCGGTGAATCGACACGCCGCGTCCGCGCGTGATATAACCGACGATCTCGTCACCCGGCACCGGGTTACAGCAGCGGCTCATCCGGATGAGCATGTTGTCGATCCCTTTCACAGAGACGCCAGCCTCGGCCGTTTTCTTCTTCGGCGATTGACTCACTTTCAGCTCGTTGATCGCGTCAGACAGCTCGAGTTTCGGCTCTTTACGCTGCTTCTCCGTCAATTTGTGGGCGACTTGAGCAGCGGTGATGCCGTGATAGCCGACAGCCGCATACATCTCTTCCTCGTTGCCGAAGTTGAACTTCTCGACGACGACGCTAATCGATTGATCGTCAATGACTTCTTTCGGCTCGAAGCCGAGTTTCTTGATTTCGACCTCGACGAGTTCTTTGCCTTTCTCGACGTTCTCTTCGCGCTGTTGACGTTTGAACCACTGGCGAATCTTGTTCTTCGCTTGGCTCGAGACGGCGAGTTTGAGCCAGTCCTTGCTCGGACCGTAACTATGTTTCGACGTGATGATCTCGATGATGTCGCCTGTCTCAAGTTTATGGTCGAGCGGCACCATCCGTCCGTTCACTTTCGCGCCCGTCATCCTGTGTCCGATCTCGGTGTGGATGCGATACGCGTAGTCGATTGGGACCGACCCTTTCGGCAACTCAAACACGTCGCCTTTCGGTGTGAAGACGTAGAGCATGTCGCTGAAGAAATCGACTTTGAGCGATTCCATGAACTCTTCCGCGTCCGTCGTATCTTTTTGCAATTCAAGAATTTCACGAAGATGGGCGATCTTCTCATCGAACCCGTTCGTCGCGACGTTCTTTCCTTCCTTATACGCCCAGTGTGCGGCGATCCCGAACTCGGCGATGAAGTGCATGTCTTTCGTGCGGATCTGCACTTCGAGCGGCTCACCTTTCGGTCCGATCACCGTCGTGTGGAGCGATTGATACATGTTTGGTTTCGGCATGGCGATATAGTCTTTGAAACGACCCGGCATCGGCTTGTACTGCGTATGGATGATCCCGAGGACGGCATAACAGTCACGAATCGAGTCGACGATGATACGGACGGCCATCAAATCATAAATCTCATTGAATTCTTTTTTATGTTTCACCATCTTGTTATAGATGGAATAGATGTGTTTCGGACGACCGTTCACGTCCGCCTCGATACTCACTTCCTCGAGGACCGCGTTCACTTCCGTGATGACCGACGTGACGAGTGCTTCCCGTTCCGTGCGTTTCTGTTTCATCATCGAGACGATCTTGTAGTATTGCTGCGGATTGATATAACGTAACGAAATATCCTCGAGCTCCCACTTGATCGTCGAGATCCCCATCCGGTGTGCGAGCGGGGCAAAAATCTCGAGCGTCTCTTCTGCTTTTTGAACTTGCTTCTCTTTCGGCATATGTTGAAGCGTCCGCATGTTGTGCAGACGGTCGGCGAGCTTGATCAAGATGACGCGCACGTCTTCTGCCATCGCGATAATCATCTTGCGATGGTTCTCGGCGAGCTCTTCTTTTTTCGATTTATACTTGATCTTACCGAGCTTCGTCACACCATCGACGAGCATGGCCACGTCCACACCGAACTCGTCAGCGAGCTCTTTGAGCGTGACGTCCGTATCTTCAACGACGTCGTGCAGCAGTGCCCCGATGATCGTCGTCGCGTCTAACCCGATATCAACGAGAATACCGGCCACTTGGACCGGATGGAGGATATAGGGTTCGCCGGAACGTCGGAACTGACCGGTGTGATGCAGTTTTGCGTATTCGTAAGCGCGCTTCACTTCGGCAATATCATCTTCACCCATATACTCCCCGAGCGCGTCGAGAAGGTCCTCAATACTTACGATTTGTTTTTTGGTCATAACATTCGACACCCTTTTTCTAACCGCCCCAATCGTCTCGGATTCGACGCAGCATGGTAGTAGTAAACGTTCATATCTATTCTAATTTTACTTACTATTATCAAAAAAATCTGACGACCTGTCAAAGGTTGTGGGTTATTTTACTCAAAAACTATTCAAAAAAGGGAAGCGAGCGCTTCCCTTTCGATCAATCTTCGTAACGGATGAGTGAGAATACGTCGTATCCTTCGAGACGCTCACGTCCGCCGAGGCCATCAAGCTCAATCAAGAACCCGATTCCTGCGACGACACCGCCGAGTTGTTCAATCATTTTGATTGTCGCTTCAATCGTTCCGCCTGTCGCGAGCAAGTCATCCAATATGACGACTTGTTGACCTGGCTTGATTGAATCTTTGTGCATCGTCAAGATGTCTGTCCCGTATTCAAGACCGTAAGCGACGCGAACCGTCTCGCGCGGCAACTTGCCTTCTTTACGGACCGGCACGAAGCCGATCTCGAGCGCGTAAGCGGCCGGGCAACCGACGACGAAACCGCGTGCCTCAGGACCGGCGATGAGTTCTGCGCCGCGCTCCTGTGCATACGTGACGAGTTCGTCCACTGCTTTTTTATAAGCGACACCATCTTGCATGAGTGACGTGATGTCTTTAAAGCTGATTCCTTCTTTCGGGTAATCCGCTACTTCTTTAATATGTTGTTTGAAATCCATTTTATGAGTAAGCCTCCTGCATCTTGTTCGATCGCAACGTTTGTAACCGCTCTTTCAGTTCCGCCAACGACGCATAGACGTAACGCTCTTCGAGTTGTTGTTTCCCGACTCGACGTTTATAGCATGGCGCTTCGGTCAAATCACGTTTCGGCGCTTCTGGATTTACTCCAGGCAGTCCGTCTTCCATTGTAACAAGAAATTCGAGTTCAGAGAATACTTGATGCATAAATTGAATCGTATTTTTTGACCATTTTCGCTCGATTGACAAACGAATCAAGTTTTCTCGCAAGTTTTTCCGTTCGCACGTCGCCATATGGACGTAGTATGTTCGGAAATCTTCCCGTGTCGGCAATTTCTCGAAGAACGACCCACCGCCTTGACCGAACGCACAGTACACACGTTCGACCCCTTCGTGCAAACGCTCAGCTAGCTCAGACTCGTCATCCGGCAAATCGAGCAACACGACGAAACGATTGAGCGGCTCATCCCCTTCATGAAGCGGGAACGTCTCGTCCGTCCCTTGGAACGAGACGAATGAGGTCGCGTCCTTCGGCAAGTCATTCAGCTCTTGCCGTGAATTCTTCTTGCCGCGATAATCGAACACTTGGAAATCGTCGACGCGCATGTCT